>LNDO01000071.1 GCA_001465025.1 Pseudomonas sp. Ga0074129 | reverse complement strand
GGTAGACTTATCCACAGTTGCTGGTAACAAAATCAGCAATCCGCCCTGGGTCAAATTTCAATCGGCAGGGTGGGTCAATTTTCCATCAGCGCCAACACCCAGCCCTAAACATGTTCACTAGGGTGCAGGTGGCAATCAGGATAAAGGGTGGGAATTACATTGACGCCAGTGGGTAGGTTTCCATCATCTGTCGCACCATGTCCATCGACCAGCTGTCCATGGGACTCAGTGAATAGGCGGGATTATCAGGCTCGACAAAACCGACCGCCTTACGGCAGTCAGCATGTGATGACGGGGTTATAGATCGTTGAGGGCGAAGCGGGTCAGGGCAAAGGTGGGAATCCCACAGTCCTGCAATTTTTCGGAGCCGCCCAGTTCGGGCAGGTCGATGATTGCAGCGGCCTCGACCACGCTGGCACCCAGGCGGCGAACCAGCTGTGCAGCGGCGAGGAGGGTGCCACCAGTGGCAATCAGGTCATCGAAGATCAGCACTTTGTCACCTTCGCACAGGCTGTCGGCATGCACTTCGAGTTTGGCTTCGCCGTATTCAGTCTGGTAGCTCTCGCTGATGACATCGGCAGGCAGTTTGCCCTGCTTGCGAAACAGCACCAAAGGCTTGTTCAGCTCATAGGCGATGATTGAGCCGATCAGAAACCCCCGTGCATCCATGGCGCCGATATGGCTGAAGTCGGCTTCGACATAGCGATGGATAAAGCTATCAGCCACCAGGCGCAGGGCACGTGGCGACTGAAACAGTGGGGTGATGTCACGGAAAATAACCCCCGGTTTGGGGAAATCCACCACGGGGCGAATCAGGGTTTTGATGCTGAACTCGTCAAAAATCATCGCGTATCTGTCCTGCGCTAGCGTATCGATCAACTGTCGAGGTTGCCGCCAGCTAGGGCACACAGCTCGATAGGGTCGATGATGTGCACTTCCTTGCCCTCGGCTTCGAGCAGGTTGTTTTGTTGGAAGCGAGTAAATACCCGCGATACGGTTTCCACGGCAAGGCCCAAATAGTTACCAATTTCGTTGCGCGACATGGCCAGGCGGAATTGATTGGCCGAGAAGCCGCGCGCGCGGAAGCGGGCGGAGAGGTTCACGAGGAAGGTAGCGATACGTTCATCAGCGGTTTTCTTCGAGAGCAGCAGCATCATTTGCTGATCATCGCGGATCTCGCGGCTCATGATGCGCATCAACTGACGGCGCAGTTGTGGCAGTTGTACGGCCAACTCGTCCAGGCGCTCGAAGGGAATTTCGCACACTGAGGTGGTTTCCAGTGCCATGGCCGAAACAGGGTAAATTTCACTGTCCATGCCTGACAGACCAACTAACTCGCTAGGTAGATGGAAGCCGGTGATCTGTTCGTCGCCGCCATCGCTCAGGCTGAAAGTCTTCAGCGCGCCCGCCCGCACGGCAAAGACGGAGTTGAACGCGTCGCCCTGGCGGAAAAGAAACTCACCCTTTTTCATCGGGCGGTCGCGTTTGACGATTTCGTCGAGCGCGTCCATGTCTTCCAGATTCAGCGACAGCGGCAGGCACAAACTCGCCAGGCTGCAGTCCTTGCAATGGGCTTGATGTGGGGTATGCAACTTGATGCTTTCGGACATCGTCAGTGTTCCTGAGCTGAGCAGACAATAGGCTCAAGGTTACAGCAGCCAGCGGGTGACAGCCAGTGACATGGCTTCTTGACCATGTGTTCAAGTATGGCGCTGAACAGCCGATAGTTCAGGCGGTTGAGGTATCTGCAAGTGAGTAAGTTTATGCGCCTGGAATTGACATCGATGATTGGCCGCCTGGGGTTGGCGGTTGAGCGCAAAAGCGCGACCGTCGATGGCGTCGATGGCGTCGAGAAGGATGATCAGGCACTGCGCGATAGTCTGCGCGTCAGTCTGTCGGAGCTGGGCAAGGCCCGTTCCGCCGCCCAGAAAAACCAAGATATCGATGACAGCAGCCTGCCGGATCTGATCAAGGACCTGCTCAAGCGAATTCGCGCGCTCAAGGAGCAGATCGAGGCCAAGAAAGAGGAGTTGAATGCGGTCATGAGTGACCAGAGCCTTGATCCCGAGGCTAAACGCTTGAAGATTGAAACCTTGCAGAGTGAACTGGCGTCACTGCAGGGTGCCTTGAGCAGCGCCCATACCACGCTGCTCAAGGCTTTGCGCGAACAAGGCCTGACCGATCAGCAGATGCAGGAACTGTCCAGCCTGCTGATGAAATAGGTACTAGATAACCCGCGAGAAACGCTGCTGGCTTTGTTCGCACATGTAGCGATCAAACAGCATGCACAGCGACCTGACCAGCAGTCGACCCGCCGGCTTGACATCGATGCCTTGGGCGCTCAAGTCAATCAGGCCGTCGCTGGCCATTTGCTGCAGTTGCGGCCAGATTTCTGCGAAGTAACTGCGGAAATTTATTGCATGCGCCTGCTCAATATCGGCAAAGCGCAGTTGGAAGTGACAAATTAGCTGTTGGATCACCGCGCGGCGAACGCGGTCGTCAGCGTCGCAGTGCAGGCCGCGCAGGGTCGCCAGTTCGTTATTGCCGTGGCTTTCCTGATAGATGTTCAGGTCGCTGCTGTTCTGGCAGTAGAGATCGCCGATCTGGCTGATTGAAGACACCCCTAAACCGATCAGGTCGCAATGGCCGTGCGTGGTGTAACCCTGGAAATTACGCTGCAGGCTGCCGTCTTCCTGAGCGCTGGCCAGTTCGTCGTCGGGCAGGGCGAAGTGATCCATGCCGATGTAGCGATAACCCGCGGCATTCAGTTGTTCGATGCTGGCTTGCAGCATGGCGAGTTTGTCGACTGGGCTTGGCAGGTCGCTGGTGTTGATCCGCCGCTGCGGCATAAAGCGCTCTGGCAAGTGCGCGTAGTTGAACAAGGACAGACGATCCGGTTGCAGGGCGATGACTTCTTCCACGGTACGGGCGAAGCGCTCAGGCGTTTGCAGCGGCAGGCCGTAAATCAGATCGATGTTGACTGAGCGAAATTGCAGGGTGCGCGCTGCTTCGACAATCGCGCGGGTTTCTTCCAGCGTTTGCAGGCGGTTGACGGCGCGCTGCACGGCGGGATCCAGGTCTTGCACGCCCAGGCTGACGCGGTTGAAGCCCAGTTCGCGTAGCAGGCCCATGGTCGACCAGTCGGCTTCGCGCGGGTCAATCTCGATGCTGTAATCGCCGCTGTCGTCATCGAGCAGGTTGAAGTGCTGGCGCAGGTGGGCCATTAGGTGGCGCAGTTCGTCGTGACTGAGGAACGTGGGCGTGCCGCCGCCAAAATGCAGTTGTTCGACGGTCTGCCGCGGGTCAAGGTGGCGGCTGACAATGGCCACTTCGCGTTGAAGTTTTTCCAGATAGGGCTGGGCGCGGCCACGATCTTTGGTGATCACTTTATTGCAGGCGCAGTAGTAACAGATGTGCGCGCAGAACGGGATGTGCACATACAGCGACAGTGGGCGCAGGGCTTTACGGCTGTCACGCAAGGCATGCAGCAAGTCGAACTGGCCAATGCGTTCGTGGAACTGCACGGCAGTCGGATAAGAGGTGTAGCGGGGGCCTGCCTGGTCGTAACGACGAATCAGAGTACTGTCCCACTGGATGGCGTTGAGCATGCGGGTTTTCCCGGTCTGGCTTTCAGTACCGGCGAGTCTAAGAGCGGCGCAAAGGGTGTGTTTTGACTTGTATCAAGCCAAAATCGATCCAGGGCGCGAGTGCCGTGGCCTTTTATCAGGGTTTCAGTGGCCCATGAGCCAATGCTGGTGTGGGCCAGGGAGTGTCCACAAGCCGAACAGCATGACCAGAATTCCCCCCGCCATACGAATGCCCTGACGACGCAAGAGGGCGGTTACGCGCTCTGCTGCGAGGCCTGTGGCCATTAGCACCGGCAACGTACCTAGGCCAAAGGCGAGCATCAAGGCGGCACTGTTTAAGGCATTACCTTGACTCGCTGCCCAGAGCAGGGTGCTGTAGACCAAGCCGCACGGCAGCCAGCCCCACAGCGCACCGAGCACGAGCGCCTTGGGCGCGCTGGTGACGGGCATAAAGTGTTTGGTCAGTGGTTGAATAACACGCCATAGGTTTCGCCCAAGAGCCTCAATGCGGGTCAGGCCGCTCCACCAGCCCGCCAGATAAAGCCCCATGGCGATCAGCAGTAAGCCAGCCAAGACGCGCATGAAGGTGCCTAACGGGCCGGCCGTCAGTGCCCAGCCGGCGAGACCGATCAGCAGGCCGGCCAGGGCATAGCTGAGGATGCGCCCGAGGTTGTAGGCGAGCAGGAAAAAAAAGCGTTGTTGGCGTTTTTCTGGCGGAATCGCCAGCGTCAATGCGCCCATTAGGCCGCCACACATACCTAGACAATGGCCGCCACCGAGCAAGCCGAGAATCAGGGCAGAAATCAGCAGCGGGAGCAGTTCAAGCATCGGTTTTACCCGGTTCGTCCGGCTTGGTTGAGTTGTGCTGCTCGTGTGCCTCGTTTACCGCAGCCTGATGTTTGGGGTCTTCATCGTCGAACAGGATGCTGTGCGCTGGGCCGTCCAGGTCGTCGAACTGGCCACTGTCCACCGCCCAGAAAAACAACCAAATGGCGAAGCCAACCAGCGCAATGGCCACCGGGATCAGAATATAGAGAGCGGGCATGAAATCTCCGGTTTCGGGCAGGACATGGGATGGCCTTGGCTTTTGTCTTCACCATGGCGACGGTTGGTGAGGCCGGTGAGACCGCGTTCGCCCTATTTACGAGTCAGTCGCAGGGCGTTAAGTACCACCAACAACGAACTGACTGACATACCTAGGGCTGCCCAGATCGGGGTAATCCAGCCGACAGCCGCGAAGGGCAGTACCAAGCCATTGTACAGACTGGCCCATGTAAGGTTCTCGATGATGATGCGGCGAGTACGTTGCGCCATGTGTAGAGCTTGCACCAAGCTGCTCAGTCGATTGGACAGCAATACCGCATCAGCGCTGGTTTTCGCCAGGTCGGTGGCGCTGCCCATGGCCACGCTGATATCCGCAGCGGCCAGCACAGGCACATCGTTGACGCCATCGCCGAGCATCAGCACCCGGCGACCTGCGCTATGCAACTGCTTGAGTACAGCGAGTTTTGCGTCGGGCGTCAGGCCGCCACGCGCATCATCAATGCTCAGTTGGCGGGCCACCTCGGCAACCATGGGTGAGCTGTCACCAGACAGCAGCATGATCTGCCAACCCTTGGCCTTGGCCATGTTGATCAGTTGCGGCGCATCGTCACGCAGGCGGTCATCCAGAACGAACCAGGCCAGCGGACCTTGCTCATCGCCCAATAGCAGCCATTGACCGTTTTCACCGGTAATGCGCGGTGCTGTTTGCTGGCTCAGGGCGCAGACGAAGTCGGCCTGACCAATCCTCAGTACACAGTCCTTAACGCGGCCCTGCAAACCCAGGCCAGGATGGCTCTCGACCTCATCGGCGGCCTCACGGGCCAAACCAAAGGCGCGGGCAATAGGATGCTCAGAGCGGTTTTCCAACGCGGCGGCCAAGGCCAGGCAGCTGTCTGCGTCCAAGTCACGCAGTGGATGGATAGCGCTTAGGGTCAGGCGGCCTTCGGTCAGGGTGCCGGTTTTGTCCAGCACGAGAGTGTCAATCTGGTTCAGGCCTTCCAGTACGTGCCCTCGGGTCAGCAGCAGGCCCAGCTTGTGCAGTGAGCCCGTGGCGGCCGTAAGCGCTGTCGGGGTGGCCAGCGCGAGCGCGCAGGGGCAGGTGGCTACGAGCAAGGACAGCACAATCCAAAAAGCCCGCGACGGGTCTATTTGCCACCAAGCCCAGCCGACGATGGCCGCGACCACCAATACGATCAACAGGAACCACTGAGCGACCTGATCTGCCAGCACGGCCAGGCGTGGTTTATCGTTTTGCGCACGCTCCAGCAAACGGACGATGGCCGAGAGGCGGGTGGCATCACCCAGCGCCTGCACCTCAACGCACAAGGGGCCTTCAACGTTTAGCGTGCCAGCGGTCACGCTGTCGCCAATAGCTCTAGGCTGCGGCAGGTATTCGCCGGTTAATAGCGATTCATCGACGCTCGACTGGCCTTGCACAATACGGCCGTCGGCGGGCAACAGTGCACCTGGCGGCACGAGCACCTGATCGCCGACACGCAGTTCGCTAAGCAGAATGCGCTGGTTTTGTCCGTCGGCGTCCAAGCGCAAGCAAGAAGCAGGGAGCAGATTGACCAACTGTGACGTGGCTGCCGCTGTGCGCTCTCGGGCTCGGCGTTCCAAATAGCGGCCGGCCAAGAGGAACAAGGCAAACATGCCCACTGCGTCAAAATACAGCTCGCCTTGACCGGTGATGGTTGACCAGATACCGGCGACATAGGCGCCGCCAATTGCCAGCGACACCGATACATCCATGGTCAGGTGCCGGGTGCGTAGGTCACGTAGCGCACCGCGGAAGAATTGACCACAGCAGTAGAAAACAATCGGTGTGGTGAGGAACAGGCTGACCCAGCGCAAAATCTTATCGAGCTCTGGTGTGAGGTCGATGTTGAATTCCGGCCAAGTGGCCATGGTGGCCATCATTACCTGCATCCACAGCATGCCGGCCACGCCCAGTTCGCGCATGGCGCGGCGGTTTTCTCGCTGCAATTGCTCGGCGGCGGCATCGGCCTGCCAAGGGTGGGCGGCATAGCCGATTTTGCGCAGCGCCTTGAGCAGGCTGCTGAGCGGCAGTTGGCTATCGGTCCAGCGCACCTGCAGGCGATGGTTGGAGAGGTTCAAGTGCGCTTCACTGACGCCAGGGATGGCGCGCAGGTGTTTTTCAATCAACCAGCCGCAGGCCGCGCAGCTGATGCCTTCGATCAACAGGCAGGTCTCGCTGAGCTCGCCATCATGTTCGACGAAAGGTTGCTGCACGTCGCTGCGGTCGTAAAGAGCCAGCTCATCGGGCAATGCTTGCGGCAAGCTTTGCGGATTGGAGGCGTTTTCACTGCGGTGCTTGTAGTAGTGCTCCAAGCCGCTGCTGACAATGGCTTCAGCCACTGCCTGGCAGCCCGGGCAGCACATTTCACGGGTAGCACCAAGCACAGCAGCTTGATAGCGACTGCCGGTGAGTACCGGCAAGCCGCAGTGGTAGCAGGGAGTTGGGCTGGCCATCGGTATGCTTACTGAACATCCCCGAGGTACATACGGCGACCGCTTTCAACGGTCTTCTCTTCAAACAGGCGCCAGTCTTTGCCGCCTTCCTGGCCGATCAGCTCAACAAAACGACGGCCACTGATGGCATCGATCATCTGCCCGCTGTAGCTGCCGTCTTCACGTGGCTGCAGGATTACGCGACGGTCTCGCTCCGGTTGAGTGGGCGAAATAACGTTCAACACCAACTGCTGCGGACGGCTGTTGCCATTGAGCTGGAGGGTGGCTGTACCGGTCTCATCGTCAAGTACAAGCGCCGCATGCAGTTGCAGGCGCGTGGCAAGATTTTCACGCTCAAGCGACTGGTTGATGCCTTTGCCTACGTCGTAATAGTCATCGGAAATCAGTCCCGGCGGGTTTTTGGTTGCAATGGTCAGCAGGGTCAGCCCCTGCACCACGGAGTAAGCCAGTAGGCTAATCAAAAACCACGGCCAAAATTGTTTGTACCAAGGCTTGATGATCTCGGGAGTTTGTTCAGTCATGGTCTTCTCTGGTCAGCGCACGCTGGGGCCGATAAAACGGCTGGCAGCGTCAGTCTTGATGCTTGGATCGTCCACCGCTTGCAGGTGGAAGGTGATTTCATTGGTGCTTGAGGGCAGCTTCTCGGGCTCGATGGACAGCTCAATGGGGAGTGACAACACTTCGCCGGCCACAGCCTTGATTTCGCGTTTGCCTTCGTACACTAAGCCATCAAGGCCGTCAGCGGTAATCGAGTAAGTTACAGCATGTTGTGCTTTATTCATGATTTTAAGGGTGTAGACGTTCTCGATCCGGCCTTCCTCGTTTTCACGGTAAAGCACGCGATCTTTAAGTGCGTCCAGCTCAACCAGTGAGCGGCTCGCGACAGCCCAGGCAAATACACAGAACATTGCCAGCAACGCCACGGCATAGCCGATCAGGCGTGGGCGCACCAAATGGGTTTTTTGTCCCGACAGGTTGTGTTCAGTGGTGTAGCTGATCAGCCCTTTGGGGTAGTTCATCTTCTCCATGATGCTGTCGCAGGCATCAATACAGGCGGCACAACCGATGCATTCAATCTGCAGGCCGTCACGGATATCGATGCCGGTAGGGCAGACGTGGACGCACATTTTACAGTCGATGCATTCGCCTAAACCCTGAGCCTTATAGTCCGCGTCTTTTTTACGCGGCCCACGTGCTTCACCACGGCGCGGGTCGTAGGAAACAATCAGTGTGTCTTGGTCGAACATCACACTCTGGAAACGGGCGTAGGGGCACATGTAGATGCACACTTGTTCGCGCAAGTAACCGGCGTTGCCATAAGTGGCGAGGGTAAAAAAGCCTACCCAGAATAAAGCCCAGCCGCCGGCTTGCAGGGTAAACAGTTCAGGGATCAGTTCGCGAATCGGCGTGAAGTAGCCGACAAAGGTGATGGCAGTCGCTAAAGAAACACCCACCCAAATGCTGTGCTTGGCCAGCTTGCGCAGGAATTTCTGCGCGCTCATTGGGGTTTTGTCGAGCTTCATGCGTTGGTTGCGATCGCCTTCGGTGATCTTCTCTGCCCACATGAAAATCCAGGTGTAGACACTTTGTGGGCAGGTGTAGCCACACCAGACGCGGCCTGCGAAGACGGTTATAAAAAACAGGCCGAAGGCGGCGATGATCAGCAGTGCGGAGAGCAGTACAAAGTCTTGCGGCCAGTAGGTCGAACCAAAAATGTAGAACTTTCGTTCAGGCAGGTTCCACCATACGGCTTGGCGGCCATTCCAGGTCAGCCAAACGGTGCCGAAATACAGTAGGAATAAGGCTGCACCACCGAGCATGCGCAGGTTGCGGAAGATGCCGGTAAATGAGCGGGTGTAGATTTTTTCGCGGTTGGCGTACAGGTCAACGACTTCGACCTTGGCCGGGGTAGGGGTTACATCTTTAACTGGAATTTGCGTGCTCATCAGTTTGTACCACGGCGGTTGATTGGCTGCTTTGATCGATACGTGCCGATCAAAGTCATACGTGCTCGTGCGCTATGGTACGCCTGATAATCACTCGACAAGTGCGACCAGCAGTCGCGCTTGTCGAGCGGGAGAATCACTTCTCGGTTTTGTCCTGGGACAGGCTGTACACGTAAGCCGCCAGCAGATGCACTTTATCGTTGCCAAGGAAATCTTCCTGGGCAGGCATCTTGCCATTGCGACCATGGCGCAGAGTTTGCTGGATCTGGGCAAAGCTGGAGCCATACAACCAGACCTTGTCAGTCAGATTAGGCGCTCCCATGGCTTGTTGCCCCTTGGCATCAGCACCATGACAGACTGCACAATTGGCGGCGAAGATGTTTTGACCTGCGGCAAGGTCAACCTTGATCCCTTCCGGATTCTTCAGGCCGGACAAGCTGCGAATGTAGCCGGCAACGTGGCGGATACCATCCTCGCCAATCACACCCAGTTGCGCAGGCATCATGCCTTGGCGACCCTTGAGCAGGGTGGTTTTGATGGTTTCCGGGTCGCCGCCATACAGCCAGTCGTTATCGGTCAGGTTGGGGAAGCCATAGGCACCCTTGGCATCAGAGCCGTGACAAACCGAGCAGTTGGACGCAAACAGGCGGCCGCCCATTTTCAGCGCTTGCTCGTCTTGGGCCACTTGCTCAATCGGCATGGCTGCATATTTGGCGAAGATCGGTCCGTATTGGACGTCAGCTTTAGCCATTTCTTTTTCCCACTGATGCACGCCGGTCCAGCCGCTCGAGCCTGTGGAGAAAGTAGTTTGCTCTTTGTTGTCGAGGTAGCTGTAGCCCGGCAGCAGGCCTTTCCAGTTACCCAGGCCCGGGTAGAGCACCAAGTAGCCCAGGGCGAAAATGATGGTGCCGATAAACAGCATGAACCACCACTTGGGCAGCGGGTTGTCGAACTCTTCGATGCCATCGAAGGAGTGGCCGACAGTTTCCTCGGTGGTCTCTTCGCGCTGACCTTTACGGGTGCCGAAGATCAGCCAAGTCAGGGCAAAGATGGTGCCCAGAGACAGAATGGTTACGTACCAACTCCAGAACGTGGTCATTGGTTATTGCTCCTGGAAGATTGCTCGTCACGCTCATTGGGTTTGGGATCGTCGGCGAAAGGCAGGTTGGCGGCCTCGTCGAAGTTGGATTTACGCTTGCTGCTGTAGGCCCAGAGCACTACGCCAATAAAGGCGATAAAGACTACTGCTGTACCTATGCCGCGAATCGTCCCGATATCCATTGTGCGTTACCGTTTGTTCTTGATGGATGTGCCGAGAACCTGAAGGTACGCAACGAGGGCGTCCATCTCGGTTTTGCCTTTGACAGCCTCTTTTGCACCGGCAATGTCTTCATCGGTGTAAGGGATGCCGAAGTTACGCATGACTTCCATCTTTTGCGCTGTGTTTTCGCCGTCGAGTTTTTTCTCTACCAGCCATGGGTAGGCCGGCATTTTGGACTCGGGCACAACGTTGCGCGGGTTGTACAGGTGAGCACGCTGCCACTCATCCGAGTAGCGGCCGCCTACGCGGGCCAGATCCGGACCAGTACGCTTGGAACCCCACAGGAACGGGTGATCCCAAACGCTTTCACCTGCTACCGAGTAGTGGCCATAACGTTCGGTTTCGGCACGGAACGGACGAATCATCTGTGAGTGGCAGCTGACGCAACCCTCTTTGATATAGATGTCGCGGCCTTCCAACTGCAGCGCAGTGTAGGGCTTGAGGCCCTCAACTGGCTCGTTGGTCACGTCCTGGAAAAACAGCGGAACGATTTGAGTCAGGCCGCCGATGCTGACGGCCAAAACCATCAGCAGCGCCATCAGGCCAATATTCTTCTCAATGATTTCGTGTTTCATCAGTGTGCTACTCCGGCAGGCATCAGCGCAGCAGCTTCGTATTCAGAAGCTTTTGCGGCACGCACGGTGCGATAAGTGTTGTAGGCCATCAACAGCATGCCGGCAACGAAGAAGGCGCCGCCAATCATGCGTACCACGTAACCTGGGTGGCTGGCTTCAAGGGCTTCAACGAAGGAGTAGGTGAGGGTGCCGTCTTCGTTGACTGCGCGCCACATCAAACCCTGGGTGATGCCGTTTACCCACATGGATGCGATGTACAGCACCGTACCGATAGTGGCCAGCCAGAAGTGCGCGTTGATCAGGCCAACACTGTGCATCTGCGGACGACCAAACACCTTGGGAACCAAGTGATAGAGCGCGCCGATGGAGATCATGGCTACCCAGCCGAGAGCGCCGGCGTGAACGTGGCCGATGGTCCAGTCGGTGTAGTGGGAAAGGGCGTTGACGGTTTTGATCGCCATCATCGGACCTTCAAAGGTCGACATGCCGTAAAACGCCAGCGATACCACCAGGAAGCGCAGAATTGGGTCGGTACGCAGCTTATGCCAGGCTCCCGACAGGCTCATCATGCCGTTGATCATGCCGCCCCAGCTTGGTGCCAGAAGGATAATCGACATGGCCATGCCCAGAGACTGGGCCCAATCCGGCAGTGCGGTGTAGTGCAGGTGGTGCGGACCAGCCCAGATATACAGGGTGATCAGTGCCCAGAAATGCACAATCGACAAGCGATACGAGTAAATCGGACGCTCAGCTTGCTTGGGAACAAAGTAGTACATCATCCCCAGGAAGCCGGTGGTCAGGAAGAAGCCTACGGCGTTATGACCGTACCACCACTGAATCATGGCATCGGTCGCGCCGGCATACATCGAGTACGACTTGAACATGCCGACCGGAACAGCAGCGCTGTTGACGATATGCAGCATGGCCGTAACCAGGATGAATGCACCGTAGAACCAGTTGCCCACATAAATGTGCTTGGTTTGACGCTTCATCACCGTGCCGAAGAACACGATGGCGTAAGCCACCCAAACCACGGTAATCAGGATGTCAATTGGCCACTCGAGTTCGGCGTATTCCTTGGAACCGGTGAAACCCATCGGTAAGGTAATGACCGCCGCAACGATCACCGCTTGCCAGCCCCAGAACACAAAAGCCGCCAAGCCATCCGATATCAGACGCGCCTGGCTGGTACGTTGCACCACGTAAAACGAGGTGGCCATGAGCGCGCAACCGCCGAAGGCAAAGATCACTGCGTTGGTGTGAAGAGGGCGCAGACGACCGAAGCTCGTCCATTCCATGCCTAGGTTGAGTCCGGGCCACACGAGTTGTGCGGCGATAAACACGCCTAAAGCCATGCCAATGACTCCCCAGACCACCGTCATTACGGCGAACTGGCGAACCACCTTGTAGTTATAAGCAGTCTGACTGATTGCTGTGCTCATTATGGGTTCCACGGTTAATGGATTTTCTAGGGGCAAAAAACGGCGGCAAGTATGTAGAAAGCATGTACTCATTGCAACGACGCACGCCGCAGCAGTGAGGCCTTCTAGGCCTTTGGCAGACCCGCACAAACAACTGAACGGAGCAGAACCTGAGGCTATAGGTGCCTAGAACGATCAAGCGCAAAGATAGGAATCGCCTTGGAGTTATAGCAAATGGCGACTGAGGAAGAGATTAGCTCAAGTAGCGGGGGAAGAATGTATCGAGTATGCGAGGTGCGACTTTGGGTCGCATCGGTGTGAGGGGAGAAATTGACTGGCGACATTGCGTCGCCAGTCAATGTGTTGCGGTGTAACTACTTGGTTGCGGAATCAGACTTCGATTGGCTCAGGCTCATTACGTAAGCCGCCAGCAGGTGCACTTTGTCATTGCCAAGGTATTGGTCTTGCGCGGGCATCTGACCATTACGACCGTGGCGAATGGTTTGTTGCAGTTGCACCAGGCTGCTGCCGTAGATCCAACCCGCCGGGCTGGTCAGGTCGGGCGCGCCGAGTATGGCCATGCCTTTACCTTCAGCGCCGTGGCAAGCCAGGCAATTGGCAGCGTATATAGCGGCGCCTTTTTCCTGGTTGTAGCTATTGTCGGCGGGGAGCGGTAGGCCAGCCAGGTCTTTGCGCACGTAAGCGGCAATGTCCTGAACGCCTTCTTCACCAATCACTGCCGCCCAAGCTGGCATCACACCCATGCGTCCATTAAGGATGCTGGTTTTGATATCGCTCGGTGCACTGCCCCAGCGCCAATGGTTGTCAGCCAGGTTAGGAAAGCCTACAGCGCCCTTGGCATCGGAGCCGTGGCAAACAGAGCAATAGGTAGCAAACATACGGCCGCCCATTTTCAATGCTTGCTCGTCTTTGGCTACTTCTTCTAGGGGCATAGCTGCGTATTTGGCGAAGATCGGGCCATAGGCTTCATCAGCCTTGGCGACTTCACGTTCCCACTGTTTTTCTTGAGTCCAACCGCCTTCATAGCCTGGCAGCAGTCCTTTCCAGTTGCCCAAACCTGGGTACAGCACCAGGTAGCCAATGGAAAAGATGATGGTGCCGATGAACAGCATGAACCACCACTTTGGCAGTGGATTGTCATATTCCTCGATGCCATCAAAGGAATGGCCCATGGTCTGTTCGGTGGGGTTCTTGTGAACTTCGCTTTTACGGGTGGCGAAAATTAACCAGAACAACGCGAGCAGGGTGCCGACAGTCAGCAGCGTGATGTACCAGCTCCAGAAAGTGCTCATGGGGTCTTGCTCCTTGGTGCAGCCAGCTTGGATTCATCGGCAAAAGGCAGCAGGGCGGCCTCATCGAAGGCGGCGCGACGTTTGCCGCTGTAAGCCCACAGGGTCACGCAAACAAAGGACAGTAAAACCAGGCCTGTTCCGATGCCACGTAGCATGCCGATATCAAAATGTTCGAATGACATGGCGCTACCTCTTGTTCTTGACGGCAGTGCCGAGCACTTGCAGGTAGGCAACCATGGCATCCATCTCAGTTTTGCCTTTCACTGCTTCAGTTGCGCCCGCAATGTCTTCGTCGCTGTAAGGCACACCGAGGGTGCGCAGGGCCTTCATCTTGGCGGCGGTGTCTTCGCCATCCAGGGTGTTTTCAACCAGCCACGGGTACGCCGGCATTTTCGATTCAGGTACTACGTTGCGCGGGTTGTACAGGTGTGCACGCTGCCACTCATCCGAGTAGCGCCCGCCAACGCGTGCCAGATCCGGGCCGGTACGCTTGGAGCCCCACAGGAAGGGGTGGTCGTACACGCTTTCACCGGCTACCGAGTAGTGGCCATAACGTTCGGTTTCGGCACGGAAAGGTCGAATCATCTGCGAATGGCAGCCTACGCAGCCTTCGCGGATGTACAGGTCACGGCCTTCCAGTTGCAGGGCTGTGTAAGGCTTTAGACCTGCCACCGGCTCATTGGTGACGTCTTGGAAAAACAGCGGGACGATTTGCGTCAGGCCGCCGACACTCACCGCCAGCACCATCAGCAGGGCCATCAGGCCGATGTTTTTCTCGAGTATTTCGTGTCTCATCAGTGGGCTCCTTCAACCGAAAACTGCGCAGCGGCTTCCATTTCGGCGGCCTTGGTGTTGCGCACGGTCTGCCAAACGTTCCAGGCCATGACCAGCATGCCGGCGAAGAAAATCCCGCCGCCGATCAAACGCACCACAAAGCCTGGGTGGCTGGCTTCGAGGGCTTCAACGAAGGAGTAGGTGAGGGTGCCGTCTTCGTTGACTGCGCGCCACATCAGGCCCTGAGCAATGCCGTTGACCCACATGGAGGCGATGTACAGCACGGTGCCGATGGTGGCGAGCCAGAAGTGCACATTGATCAAGCCAACGCTGTGCATTTCTTCGCGGCCAAAGACTTTTGGCACCATGTGGTAGAGCGCGCCGATCGATACCATGGCAACCCAGCCGAGGGCGCCGGCATGAACGTGGCCGATGGTCCAGTCGGTGTAGTGGGACAGGGCGTTAACGGTCTTGATGGCCATCATCGGACCTTCAAAGGTCGACATGCCATAAAACGCCAGGGACACGACCAAAAAGCGCAGGATCGGGTCGGTGCGCAGCTTATGCCAAGCGCCAGAGAGGGTCATCATGCCGTTGATCATGCCGCCCCAGCTCGGGGCCAGGAGAATCAGCGACATCACCATGCCCAGGCTCTGCGCCCAGTCAGGCAGTGCGGTGTAATGCAGGTGATGCGGGCCAGCCCAGATGTAAACGGCGATCAGCGCCCAAAAGTGCACGATGGACAGGCGATAGGAGTAAACCGGGCGGCCAGCTTGTTTGGGCACGAAGTAATACATCATCCCCAAGAAGCCTGCAGTCAGGAAGAAGCCCACGGCGTTGTGGCCGTACCACCACTGAATCATCGCATCCGTCGCCCCGGCATAGGCCGAGTAGGACTTGGTGAAGGTCACGGGCATTGCCATGCTGTTGACAACGTGTAGCAGCGCCACGGTGAGAATAAAACCACCGAAGAACCAGTTACCCACGTAGATGTGGCTGACGTTGCGCTTGGCTACCGTGCCAAAAAATACGATGGCATAGCTGACCCAGACAACGGTGATCAGAATATCGATCGGCCATTCCAGTTCGGCGTATTCCTTAGAGCTGGTCAAACCCAGCGGCAGGGTTACTGCGGCCAAGACAATCACCAGCTGCCAGCCCCAAAAGGTAAAGGCCGCGAGCTTGGGTGCAAACAGGGTGGTTTGCGAGGTGCGTTGCACGGCGTAATAGCTGCAGGCAAAAAGCGCACAGCCGCCGAAAGCGAAAATAACCGCGTTAGTGTGCAGAGGGCGTAAGCGCCCAAAACTGGTCCACGGTAGGTTCAGGTTGAGTTCAGGCCAGGCCAGTTGCGCGGCGATAAACACGCCGACCCCCATCCCGACAATGCCCCACACCACCGTCATGATGGCGAATTGGCGAACCACCTTGTAGTTGTAGGCGGAACTGCTGGTTGTGTTCATGTCTGGGCTTCCATCCACGGTTATAGGCAGATCTATTTAAAATCAGCGGCTGAAGACCCATACAATCAGGCCCACAGTCCAACGGACTCTTCTAGCGAGGTAAGCATGAGCAAAGGGCGAGGGCTCGGTATTGACAGGGATCAATACCCGCAAGGACAAGTCGGTGATATCTGGCTGTGGGATCAGCCTGAGAGTGATCGCCGGGCGACGTTGCTCCTAGCCCATGGGGCTGGCGCACCGATGGACAGTGAGTTCATGCAGCAGATGGCGCAAAGCCTTGCCCTGCGTTGCGTGGCAGTAATGCGGTTTGAGTTTGCCTACATGGCTGCGCGCCGCCAGGACGGTAAAAAGCGACCGCCCAATCCTCAGGCGCAATTGCTTGAGCGTTGGCGCGAGGTTTATCAACAGGTGCGCGAGCAGGTTGTCGGCCCGCTGGCGATTGGCGGCAAGTCCATGGGCGGGCGGATGGCCAGTCTGCTGGCTGACGAGCTAGAGCCTGATGCTTTGGTCTGCTTGGGATATCCGTTCTACGCCGTTGGCAAACCGCAGAAGCCGCGAATCGAGCACTTGGCGCAGCTGAAAACGCGCACGCTGATTATCCAGGGCGAACGTGATGCATTGGGGGATCGGCAGGCTGTAGCGACGTACCCGTTAGCTGATGCGATCACGCTGCACTGGCTTGCAGCGGCCGATCACGATCTCAAACCGCTTAAACGCTCTGGTTTTACCCAGCATCAGCACATGGAAACCGCAGCCGACCTTATCGCAACCTTTATCACTCAAAAAACATGAGGCGTCTGGGCGTGGTGGTTTATTTGTCCTACTAAAATACTAGGGCTTTGCCCGGCCCGGTGAGTGGCGTACACTGCGCCCATGTTTGCGAGGAGTTGCCATGAGCACCATTACTATTACTGACGCTGCCCACGATTATCTGGCTGACCTGCTCAGCAAGCAGAACACTCCGGGCATCGGCATTCGCGTATTTATTACCCAGCCGGGCACTCAGTACGCAGAAACTTGCATCGCCTATTGCAAGCCAGGCGAGCAGAAAACTGAAGATACTGCTTTGGGCCTGGCCAGCTTTACCGCTTGGATCGACGCCGTCAGTGAGCCGTTTCTTGAAGATGCTGTGGTCGACTATGCCACCGACCGTATGGGCGGCCAGCTCACCATCAAAGCGCCGAATGCCAAAGTGCCGATGGTTAACGACGACAGCCCGGTCAACGAGCGCATCAGCTATTACCTGCAAACCGAGATCAATCCCAGCCTTGCCAGTCACGGCGGCGAAGTCTGTCTGATTGACGTGGTTGAGGACGGTATTGCCGTACTCAAGTTTGGCGGTGGCTGCCAAGGTTGCGGTCAGGTTGATTTCACCCTCAAGGAAGGCATCGAGAAAACCCTGCTTGAGCGCATTCCCGAGTTGAAAGGGGTGCGTGACGTGACCGATCACAGCGTCAAAGAAAATGCCTACTACTGAGTAGACAACTCACTGAAAAATGCCCGCGTTCTGCGGGCATTTTTTATGGCGATGGATATTTGTTAGAGCAAAGGCTCGCGGCTAAAGCCCCTCCCACAACAGCCTGCAGTCAACGACTGATTGGCCGTGCTGCTCATCCTGGTGGGAGGGGCTTTAGCCGCGACAGGGCCTGCGTGGTCAAGCCTTAGCGCGGCTTTTGCGTCGATCCAGCACCTCGGTTGCCCGTGCGCGCAGTTGCCCGCAACCGCCGTCAATATCTTGGCCGGCCGAGTTGCGCACTTTGGTCAGCACGCCACGGCTGTGCAGGTAGCGCACGATCTGTACGATGCGGTCGCCATCGGGGCGCTGGAATTCATCGTCTTCCAGGCTGTTGTAAGGGATCAGGTTCATGATCGCGTACTTGCCCTTGAGTAGGCGCAAGATGCCGTCCATCTCTTCCACACTGTCGTTGATGCCTTTAAGTAGCGTCCACTGATACTGAATTGGGTAATCAATGTGTCGAGCGTAGGCTTCACCCAGTTCCACCAGCTCTTCTGGGTCGATGCGAGGTGCGCGCGGGAGGAGTTGCTGGCGCAACTCGGCATCGGTTGTGTGCAGCGACAGCGCTAGCGCCGGCTTGACCTGCTGCTGCGGCAAACGCTCGAACACCCGTGGATCGCCGACGGTGGAAAACACCAGATTACGCTGGCCGATGCCGCCTTCGGTGCCGAGCAGGTTGATGGCCTCGAGCACGTTGTCGAGGTTGTGCGCCGGTTCGCCCATGCCCATAAACACGACTTTCTTCACCGGGCGAAAACGCCGGGCCAGTGCAACTTGGGCAACAATTTCGGCGGTGCTGAGTTGGCGCAGCAATCCGCTTTTGCCGGTCATGCAGAACACGCAGCCCACCGCGCAGCCGACTTGGCTGGAGACGCATAGGCCGTCGCGCGGGAGCAGCACGCTTTCCAC
This sequence comes from Pseudomonas sp. Ga0074129, assembly GCA_001465025.1. GTDB lineage: Bacteria > Pseudomonadota > Gammaproteobacteria > Pseudomonadales > Pseudomonadaceae > Aquipseudomonas. Next base: position 4,855 of record LNDO01000071.1, on the reverse strand, counting down.
CATCTGTTTGTCGGCCAGCTCCACCAGCAGTCGTGCAGAGCCATCACCGGCGGGATGCTCTGCGCTCAGTCGGGCCAATTGATCGAGCGCGCTGCTGATCTCGGGCAGGGCATTACGTACCGCCAGCGGCAAAAAGTTCTCGGTTTTTTGATTGCGCGTACCGGTATCCAGCGGCATGCCCCGCAGCCAGGCGCGGGTAATCCGGCCGATGTGCATGGGTTTGGCACCGAGGTCGCTCAGGCGTTGATGAAAGTCTTGAATATGCATGGGGCGCGCATGCTACCACTGGCCAGGTTGCGAGGGTATGTGTCGAAATCGACCGGCATAAACGCAAGCAAAAAACCTTAGGCTTTGCTCAAGCTGCGCCGGACACTCATACTAGCGGCCTGATTTAGCCTGTCCCAGCTGTGCGGAGCGGTAAATGAAATTTATACACCAGCGCGAACACCTCAATGAAGACGACATCGTGGTGATCGAGTGCTCACAAACCTGCAACATTCGTTTGATGAGTGATGCCAATTTCCGCAGTTTCAAAAATGGCGGGCGCCACACCTATCATGGCGGGGCTTTTGATACGTTTCCGGCCAAAATTACGGTGCCCAGCAGCGGTTTCTGGAATATCACCATCGATACAGTGAGTCGCCGTGCCGTTAGCGTAACCCGCAAGCCGACGCTCAAACATTCAATCAAGATCATTCGCAAGTCGACTTCGCGCCTGAGCTGATAGCTAATCAATAAGTGAGCCTGAAGCCTGCTTAATCGCAGGCTTTTTTCTGCGCGCTATTTGACTAGTGGCTGATTTTTAGCCCGATCAGACCGCAGATAATCAGCGCTGCGCTGGCCATGCGCAACAGCGTTATGGACTCGCCAAACAGGATGACTCCGGCGATCAGCGTGCCAATTGCGCCTATGCCCGTCCAGATGGCATACGCAGTGCCAAGTGGTAAGCCCTTCATGGCCAGGCTCAGCAATGCCAAGCTGATAATGATCGCGCTAACAGTGAGAAGGGTGGGCAGCGGACGGGTAAAACCGTCGGTGTATTTCAGACCGATGGCCCAAGCCACTTCGAACAGACCAGCCAGTAGCAGAATCAACCAAGACATAAACACCGTCCATAAGCAGAGGGTGGGTCGTCCCGGATGGATTGCGCTCGCGCAGTGAGGTCGTCCTCACTTGGGCGAATTTTGCACAGGATCACCTGCAAGGCAAGCGCAAAGGGTCAGCGGTAACAACCCTCTGCGGCCAAGCCTTGTGCGGCAATCAAATGCCTTGCGGGGTCTCTTCGCCGCCCAGGGCTTCGTAAAGCGCCGGGAGGAATTCGACCAAGGTCAGCATCATCAAGGTGAAGCTGGCGTCTTGTTGGCCGAGGTCATCATCGCCGCCATCCTGCTCGGCTTGATCCTGCAGCAGGTCTTCAAAGCGCAGGCGCTTAACCACCAGTTTGTCATCCAGCACGAAGGACAATTTGTCTTGCCAGGCAAGGGACAGTTGAGTGACCTGCTTGCCGGCGGTCATGTGCAGTTGGATTTCATCGCTGGTCAGGTCTTGGCGTTTGCAGCGCACGACGCCACCGTCTTCGCCGGTGTCGCGCAGTTCGCATTCGTCCAAGACATGGAAGTCCGGCGCGGCTTGCTGCACTTTGACCCAGTCAGTAAGGGTGGCGCTTGGGGCAATTTTTACGCTCAGCGGGCGAACTGGCAGTGAGCCGATGGCTTCACGCAGGGTCGACAGCAAGTCTTCGGCGCGTTTGGCGCTGGCCGAGTCAACCAAAATCAGGCCTTGTTTCGGCGCGATGGCGGCAAAAGTGGCGGATTTGCGGATAAAAGCGCGTGGCAAGAAGGCCTGTACGATTTCATCCTTGAGTTGATCGCGCTCTTTCTTGTAAACCTTGCGCATCTGCTCAGCTTCGATCTCATCAACCTTATCTTTCAAGGCGTCACGCACCACGCTGCCCGGCAGAATGCGCTCTTCCTTGCGCGCGGCAATCAGCAGGAAATCACCGCTGGCATGCACCAGCGGGGCATCTGCGCCTTTGCCAAATGGGCCGATAAAGCCGTAGGTGCTGAGTTCCTGGCTGGCGCATGAGCGAGCCGGCTTGGCTGCCAGTGCGGTTTCAAGGGCCTCGGCGTCAAACGGGAGGTCTTGGGTGAGGCGATAAACCAGCAGGTTGCGGAACCACATAAGGGGGTGAATCTCCATTAACAGACCCGCCAGCAAAGGCAGGTGTCACAAGTTGTCAGTACCCTGTGCGGGCGCTGTATCAGGTTGGGCAAAACGGTACGACCTGCCACACAACCTGTGTGTTGCATTCGAGGCTGCATTATTCCCCCGCGCGGCGCATTAGGCCAAGTCTGCGCTAAGCCTTTGCTGCATCAATAAAAAATTTTAAAAACAGTGCTTGCCAAGGTCTCGATGGCTCTCTAGAATGCGCCCCACTTCGAGAGTGAAGGGTGATTAGCTCAGCTGGGAGAGCAGCTGCCTTACAAGCAGCGGGTCGGCGGTTCGATCCCGTCATCACCCACCAACTCGCTTTTTGAAGTTACGCGCAGCGGTAGTTCAGTCGGTTAGAATACCGGCCTGTCACGCCGGGGGTCGCGGGTTCGAGTCCCGTCCGCTGCGCCATTTTTTATCCTCGCTTCATCCCCTCTGTGACAATTCCTCAAGCGCAAAAAATTCCTCCTTAAATTCAGCTAAACACCTGAACTTATTCGCATTTTCTGTTTCTTATCGCGGTAGCCATTGATTGCGACGGCCTGCTAAGCTCGCGCTTTCACCTGAATGCCCTAGGGCGCACCGGACAAGGAACAAGCATGAAACAGCATCGTTTAGCAGCGGCGGTCGCCCTGGTTGGTTTGGTACTCGCAGGTTGCGATTCGCAGACTAGCGAAGTTGCCCTGGAAACCCCTGCTCAGAAAGCCTCTTACGGCATCGGCCTGAATATGGGCAAAAGCCTGGCTCAGGAAGGCATGGATGACCTCGATTCCAATGCGGTTGCGCAAGGTATCGAAGATGCCATCGGCAAAAAAGAACAGCGCCTGAAAGATGAAGAACTCATCGAAGCGTTCGCCTTTCTGCAAAAGCGCGCTGAAGAACGCATGGTTGAAATGAACGAGGAGTCTGCTGCTGCAGGCAAGAAATTCCTTGAAGACAATGCTAAGCGTGAAGGCGTGGTCACCACCGCCTCTGGCCTGCAGTATGAAGTGGTTAAGAAAGCCGACGGCGCTCAACCTAAAGCTACCGATGTAGTGACCGTACACTACGAAGGCAAGCTGACCGACGGTAGCGTATTCGACAGTTCAGTTGAGCGCGGCAGCCCGATTGATCTGCCGGTAAATGGCGTGATTCCTGGTTGGGTAGAAGGTCTGCAATTGATGCACGTTGGGGAGAAATACAAGCTGTACATTCCGAGTGAGCTTGCTTACGGCGAGCAGAGCCCAACACCGGCTATTCCCTCCAATTCAGTCCTGGTTTTTGACCTTGAGTTGATTGCGATCAAAGACGCTTCGAAAGAGTAAAATCTGCGCTTTTAAACAACGCCCCGTCATCACGGGGCGTTGTCGTTTCTGTTGCTCAGATTCTGCCTTTTTCGCTTGACGTTGCGCATTTTAGGGGGCTTAAAAATCATGCACTGTTACGGTTATGCACATTGACCTGAGGGGCTGTGACAATTTCCTGTAACAGCTTTTCATAAATCATTTGTGATTTTTAACTTGTTGATTTATATGAATATTTAGCGTCTGAGCAAAAAATGCCCTATCTGTTGCGAGGCCGCGTGGGCTGGGCGTTTGCGGGGGTTATCGATAAACTGTTCACAAGGTTATCCACAGGTTTAGTGGATAACCTGAGCCAGCCCAGTAACTGTGCGGGATTGCCGGAAAAGACGATGAAAACACCCAGACACTTCGCGCGTTACCAAGCGTTAGCTCAACGTTTTATCAAGGCGGGACGGTTACCGTCGTTGCTCTTTTCTGTCGCCCGAAAGCGTGAAGGGTTGGGTAAGCGCTTTGCTGATTTTTCTGCTCAGTTGCGGTCGCTACAGGCTTTGTGTCTGGCCTGGTGGCGGGGCGATTACCGGGCTATCAGTACGCCCGCTCTGCTGGCGGTGGTTGGCGCACTGTTATACTTCATCACGCCGCTCGACGGATTGCCTGATTGGCTGTTGGGTATCGGATTATTGGATGACTTGGCGATCCTAGCTTGGGTCGCGCGCACTTGGCGCGATGAGCTATCAGCTTTTGAGTTGTGGCGCGCATCGCAGTCCGCCGAGGTGATCTTAAAGTTGGAGCAGCTTCCAGCGTGTGAGCAGCAATTACTCGAAGAGCGCGGTCACACGTCTCAGTGATGGAGAGATTCAACTCTTATTGAGCAATTTTTCAATTACGCCTTCTTCACGTAATTCGTTCAGTATCTCGTCGAGCTTATCTGCGCTAACGGGTAGCTTCGGGCTAAACGCACAGTGCATGTCATAGCGATCAATGACCCATGGGTTGATCTGTACTGGCGCATCAGGGTGTTTATTCAGTTGATGGGTCACGGGGCGGCGCATATCGATCATGGCATCCAGGCGGTGCATGCTCAGTAAGTTGATGCCTGTGCTGTAGTCGCGCAAATTTTGCCGAACGATCTTTTTCTGCGTAAACGCATCCATCAGAGCTGGGCTGTAGATATACCCCAATTGCGTGCCCAGGGTTTTCCCGTAAAGCCCTTCGAGGTCGGTGATGGGCTGACGCTGGCGATGGACAAGCAATACATCTTCTTCACTGCGGATTCCACGGTCATCTGGCCACCCATTCCATGAGCATCTGACCACCGATTCCACGCTGATCCGGCCACCCATTCCACGCGCATCCGGCCA
>LNDO01000070.1 GCA_001465025.1 Pseudomonas sp. Ga0074129 | reverse complement strand
CCGTGAAAATTGAATCGTCTTCATGATCAATCCCTCGTATTCGGAGATGTCACGATTCAGTTTAGACCACTGCAACAGTTAACTCAGACAGAGCCTTCACTTAAGGCACGCAAATGGCTTTTTGTAGCCCGGATGCAATCCGGGATCGGTATCGGCCATGCAACCCCTACTCGAATTGCATCCGCACGCTTGCTGATTTTGTAGCAGGGCGTCAGCTGCGCGGCGCGGAAGGCGCCGAACCATCGGCCAGCGCGCGCTCACTCAGCTCATTCCAGCGGGCGAGGAATTCAGGTGGCTGGCTGACGCGTTGCGGCGATTTGGCCAGAAACACACCGTGGTTATTGAAGGAATACACCGGCAATAGATCAGCACGTTCGCTGGCCGGCCGGATGCGGGTGTCGAGGTTGTCGAGAATCAGCGGTTGCGCACTGGGTGTCGGGTAATAGGCCAGCACCATGTGCGCCTGATTTTGCGTAAGTGCTTTGACGAACGTCAGGCGCAGCTTGTCGCTCGGCACGCCCAAGCGCACCAGGCTGAAGTACTTGGCTATCGCAAAATCTTCGCAGTCGCCCTGGCCCAGCAGCAGTGTTTGTGCGGGCGTGGCCCAATAATCGTCGATGCCCCAGGCTTGCTGGTCGCTGACGAAGGTTACCGAGCGATTGATAAATTCATTCACCCTCTGCAACTGGGCGCGCTCGTCGTCATCGTGCGGGTTTTGCCCGAGCAGGTTATGCCAACTGCTCAGGCGCGCGTCACTGATTGCCGATGAAAGCCCTGCTAGGTGCTCTGCTTGGGCTTCTGCGGGGCGCGCCGGGCTTAACAGCATGCTGGTGACGAGCAGGCTGCTGAGTAGAAGATGGTGAGGCGCGGAAGAGCACGACGACATGGGCGATTCTCTGGCGTAGGCTCTTGATAGCCTTTTACCAATGCATTTCTTTGAGTCGCCATCCTAGCGGCGTCAAATATAGATCGACCAGCCTGAAACTGTGATAACGACCACTAATTGACGGATTTGTGCCGGTTAGCCGACGAACAGCCGGCGGGTCGGCAATCTTTCGAAGCATTCTGAGTAAGGTCAGTGGAAACCTCTCTCACTAGAATTGGTCATTTGCTGCATCACCATTTGGAGAGCGCTTTATGAATACCCGTGGATTGCTTGATCAACTTCTAAAATCCGGTCAAGACCTGATGCAGCAAAAAGCTGGCGGTGCATCTGCTGGCGGCCTAGGCGGCTTGCTGGGTGGCGCGGCCAAGGCCGGGCAGGGCGCTAACGTTGGTGCATTACTCAAGGGCGCTGGCGGTGGTGCCCTTGCAGCGGGTGCGCTGGGTTTGCTGTTGGGCAACAAAAGTGCGCGCAAAATGGGCGGCAAGGCGCTGACCTATGGTGGCCTGGCGGCGCTGGGAGTGGTCGCCTACAAGGCTTACAACAACTGGCAGGCGCAACAGGCCAATACCGTTCAGGTTGAGCCGCAAACCCTCGATCGTCTGCCCGCACCGCAGGTTGAGTTGCACAGTCAGGCCATTCTCAAAGCGCTGGTCGGGGCGGCCAAGGCGGACGGGCATGTTGACGCACGTGAGCGCCAGTTGATCGAGGGCGAGTTGGTTAAGCTGACACCCGATCAGGATGTGCAACGCTGGTTGCAGGCTGAATTGAACAAGCCCTTGGACCCGGCAGACATCGCCCGCGCCGCCAGCACTCCGGAAATGGCCGCAGAAATGTACCTGGCCAGCGTGTTGATGGTCGATGAAGAGCACTTTATGGAACGCGCCTACCTTGAAGAGTTAGCGCGCCAACTCAAGCTTGATCCCGCCCTCAAGGCCGAGCTTGAAGCGCAGGTGCGGCAAGAGTTTATCGCCGGCTAAAACGGCGTTTGGCTTGAAATTAAGCGCAGCCCACGGTGATCTCATCGCGCTGTGGGCCTGCAACCATGCATTTAGCCACCCTCGCGGGCTGCGTTGCAGGCTACGCAACGCTGTCTGCACGCTGGTCTGAGCCTGCAGATTGCGAGCTGCAAGGCGGTGGGGGACTGCGTTATACTCGCCGGCTTTTCCGAAAGTTTGACCTGCGAGTGCTGCCAGCCATGGAAATCAACCCGATCCTTAATAGCATCAAGGACCTGTCCGAGCGCACCCAGACTATTCGGGGGTATCTTTGACTACGATCACAAACATGATCGTCTGGTCGAAGTAAACCGCGAGCTCGAAGACCCGAGCGTCTGGAACAACCCGGAATACGCCCAGAATCTGGGCCGTGAACGCGCCAGCCTGGCGCTGATTGTCGATACCCTGGACGATCTCGCCGCAAGCCTGAGTGATTCACGCGACCTGCTCGACATGGCCGTGGAAGAAGACGACGAAGGCGCGGTGAATGACGTTGTCGCTGAAGTCGAGCGGCTGCGTGGCATCCTCGAGAAGCTCGAATTCCGCCGCATGTTCAGTGGCGAGATGGACCCCAACAACGCCTACCTCGATATCCAGGCCGGTTCCGGCGGCACCGAAGCCCAGGACTGGGCCAACATGCTGCTGCGCATGTACCTGCGCTGGGCCGACAAACGCGGGTTTGACGCCACCATCATGGAGCTGTCGGCCGGTGAAGTGGCCGGTATCAAAGGTGCCACCGTGCACATCAAAGGCGAATACGCCTTTGGCTGGCTGCGCACCGAGATTGGCGTACATCGCTTGGTGCGCAAGAGTCCGTTCGACTCCGGTAACCGTCGCCACACCTCGTTTACCGCGGTGTTCGTGTCGCCGGAAATCGACGACAACATCGAGATCGAGATCAACCCGTCCGATCTGCGCATCGATACCTACCGCTCCTCTGGTGCGGGCGGTCAGCACGTAAACACCACCGACTCGGCCGTGCGTATTACCCACGTACCGACCAATACCGTGGTCAGCTGTCAGAACGAGCGCTCCCAGCACGCCAACAAAGACACCGCCATGAAAATGCTGCGGGCCAAGTTGTACGAGCAGGAAATGATGAAACGCAGCGCTGCGTCTCAGGCGCTGGAAGACACCAAGTCGGATATCGGCTGGGGCCACCAGATTCGCTCTTATGTACTCGATGCTTCGCGGATCAAAGATCTGCGCACCAACATCGAACGCAGTGATTGCGACAAGGTGCTGGACGGCGACCTCGACGAATACTTGATCGCAAGCCTTAAACAAGGGCTGTAAACCTAATCCTGTAGGAGCCAGAGGGATACTTGGTTCTTGCTGGCGAATCGGCACCCTGCATCGCCGATTCGCCACCCAAAAGCATTGCCAGCAAGCTGGCTCCTACATCACCACTTTGCATTACACGCCAGGCAGATAGACGACCATGAGCGACCAACAACTCGACCCGCAAGCCCTCACCCATGAAGAGCATCAGCACGAAGAAAACAAGCTGATTGCCCTGCGCAAGGAAAAGCTTGCAGCCATCCGTGAGCAAGGCAACGCCTTCCCCAACGACTTCCGCCGTGAACACTACTGCGCCGACCTGCAGAAGCAGTACGCCGAGAAGACCAAGGAAGAGTTGGCCGAAGCTGCCATTGCGGTCAAAGTCGCTGGCCGTATCATGCTCAACCGTGGTTCGTTCATGGTCATTCAGGACATGAGCGGGCGCATCCAGGTTTACGTCAACCGCAAAACCCTGTCGGCTGAAACCCTGGAAGCGATCAAGCATTGGGACTTGGGCGACATCATCTCTGCTGTTGGCACCCTGGCCCGTTCCGGCAAGGGCGATCTGTACGTGGAAATGACCGAAGTGCGCTTGCTGACCAAGTCACTGCGCCCATTGCCGGACAAACACCACGGCCTGACTGACACCGAACAGCGCTACCGCCAGCGCTACGTCGACCTGATGGTCAACGAAGACGTGCGTCAGACCTTCCGCGTTCGCTCGCAGGTGATTGCGCATATTCGCAGCTTCCTGATGCAGCGTGACTTCCTTGAAGTGGAAACGCCGATGCTGCAGAGCATCCCTGGCGGTGCCGCGGCCAAACCTTTCGAGACGCATCACAACGCGCTGGACATGCAAATGTTCCTGCGTATTGCCCCTGAGTTGTACCTCAAGCGTTTGGTGGTGGGCGGTTTTGAGAAAGTCTTCGAGATCAACCGTAACTTCCGTAACGAAGGCGTCTCGACCCGGCACAACCCCGAGTTCACCATGCTCGAGTTTTACCAGGCCTACGCCGATTACGAAGACAACATGGACCTGACCGAGGAGTTGTTCCGCGAGTTGGCCATGCTGGTGCTGGGCACCACCGATGTGCCGTACGGCGACAAAGTGTTTCATTTCGGCGAGCCGTTCGTGCGTTTGTCGGTGTTTGACTCGATCCTCAAGTACAACCCGGACATCAGCGCTGCCGACCTCAACGACCTCGACACGGCTCGCGCCATCGCCAAAAAAGCCGGTGCCAAAGTGCTCGGTTTTGAAGGCCTGGGCAAACTGCAGGTGATGATTTTTGAAGAGCTGGTTGAGCACAAACTAGAGCAGCCGCACTTCATCACCCGCTATCCGTTCGAAGTGTCCCCGCTGGCCCGTCGCAGCGATGATGATCCGAGCGTGACGGATCGCTTCGAGCTGTTTATCGGCGGCCGTGAAATCGCCAACGCCTACTCCGAGTTGAACGATGCCGAAGATCAGGCCGCGCGCTTCCATCAGCAAGTGGCTGACAAGGACGCGGGCGATGACGAAGCCATGCACTACGACGCCGACTTTGTCCGCGCGCTGGAGTACGGCATGCCGCCGACCGCTGGCGAGGGCATCGGGATTGACCGTTTGGTGATGCTGCTGACTAACTCACCTTCGATTCGCGACGTGATCCTGTTCCCGCACATGCGGCCGCAGGCCTGATCCAACAAAAAGCCGCCTACGGGCGGCTTTTTGTTGCGCAGTTAGTGTGCCTTGATGGTCGTTGGCGACTTCAGTTTAACCATCTGTGCCCAGGTTGGGCCTCGTCGCACCGGTTGAGTGGTTTTGTGACCACGCTGCGCGTGGCTTAACCGCGACGTTCAGCGCCACTGTTAGTGCGCAGGCTTTTTCTGAGTGGCGCATGGATTATTTGAACGATTTGCTGACTAAGTGAAACGTTATCGATAGGACTGACAGAGGAATGTCCCGCCGTGATTGCTAAACCCATTCAAGACAGCGCCACCTTGGTTGCCCATGCCGTTGCTGAGAGCGTGCAATACCAAGGGCGCAAGGCCAGTCGCCAGGGCAGTGAGCAGCGGCGTCAGGCCATTCTGGATGCCGCCATGCGCATTATCGTGCGTGATGGCGTGCGCGCTGTGCGTCACCGCGCGGTGGCGGCTGAGGCGGATGTGCCCTTGTCGGCCACCACCTATTACTTCAAAGACATCAACGACCTGATCACCGACACCTTCGCCCAGTTCGTTGAACGCAGCGCCGCGCACATGGGGCACTTCTGGAGCAGCACTGAAGGCCTGCTGCGTGAGCAGGTCAGCCAGCTTGATGGCAGTGCCGAATCACGTCGGCGGCTGGCCAACGAAATCGCCCGGCTGGCCGTGGAGTATGTGCGCCAGCAATTGTTGAATCGCCGTGATCAACTGCTGGCCGAGCAGGCATTCCAGCAGGAAGCGTTGCTCAATCCCCGGCTGCACGGCCTGTTACGTGCTCATCGGCAGATTTTATTGCAGGGCGTGACGCACTTTTTTGAGGTGCTGGGTTCACAGCAGGCGGAGCAGGATGCCAAGCTCTTGACGGCCATTATTGTGCGCATGGAGTATCAAGGTCTGCTCGATGGCGTCGAGCATTTGGACAGTGAAGATATGTTGGCCATGCTCAAACGCTATATGCATTTGGTATTGGGGCTGTAACACGCCCATCCGCTCACAAGGAGAGTTAAATGATCATCTGGCGCGCGCTGCTTGCCGTGTCCTTTTTGTTTCTTGGTGGTTGTCTGGTCACCTTCAGGGACCCGATACCGGCCAACGAGGCTGCCCCTATTCCCCTGCTTGGCGAATGGACGCGCGAAAACGAGTGGGGTGAGCAACTGTATTTGCAGATCACCCGTGCCGGCCCCAGTGTCTACAAGGCGCGCGCCTTCGTAGACAGCCCGGATAACCTGGAAAGTCTTGAAGAGTACGGCTTTACCGTGGCTCATCATGGTCGTCGCTGGTACCTCTCGGCAGGACTGTCGAAGCGACTGGGCGGCAACTTCGCGATTGCCGGTTTTGAACTGACGGCGGGCAATGAACTGGTGATCTACAACCTGGATATTGACCGTATCGTTCAGGAACTGGAGCAAGGCGGGCTGCAGGGTGAGACAGTCGCGAGCGCCGAAGGTGAAGGGGTGCTGATCAGTAGCCCGCTGGAGCAGGTATTCAGTTACCTGGATGATCAGGCCAATTCCGACGTCTTTATCGAAGTGGCCCGTTACCAGCGCGTAGGAGAGTAGCGATGAACAGTCATACCGGTTTGGACGATTATCAGCTCATGGTTCGCGCCTTATCGGAGCGGATCGTCGGCGCGCAAACGCCAATTCGCGTGCTGGATGCGGTGAAGTGGGACGACTCGATTCGCAGTGAGTTTTTGAAGCACAAAGGCAAGCAGCTGCCTAAGGTCGACCGCGATTACTACCTTAATCGCCCGCTGGCGTTCGATGCAGCAGCCAAAAAGCTGGAATTCCAGAACATCGAGCGTGACATCACCCGTCATTTGGGCCAATTCAACCCGGTCGGGCAGATCATGCGGCGCATGTGCCGCGAATACCGCATGGTGGTGCGCATGCTTGAAGCGCGTGGCACCGAGGACTTTGGCCTGATTAGCCAGGAACTCTACGGCGCAGCGTCCGACGCCTTCCATGCTGGCGATCCGACGCTGGCGGATTTGGGCATGATGTTTTCTGACTTTCTCAACAACATCGACAAGCGCGGCGACCTCAAGGATGAAGCCAAGACCCTGACGGCAAAAGACGCGGTCAGCCTTTTGCAGCAGCGCTTGAACAAGGTGTTTGGCGAAGCAGAAGGCACCATTCGGGTGTTTGAGTCCGACGGTATTCTGGCTGACGCAGCGGCCGGAGCCGACTACATCAAGATTCGCTCTGATGTGATGTTTAACGATCGTGATGTTAAGGCGCTGGAAGTACACGAGGGCTTGGTGCATGTGGCCACCACGCTTAACGGCTTGAATCAGCCGATCTGCACCTTTCTGTCCAAGGGGCCGCCCTCATCGACCGTCACCCAGGAAGGCCTGGCGATTCTGATGGAGGTGATCACCTTCGCCTCTTATCCGAGCCGGTTGCGCAAACTGACCAATCGCACGCGCGCTATTCACATGGCTGAAGAGGGCGCAGATTTTGTTCAGGTGTATGATTTTTACCGTGAACAGGGCTTTGACACGGAGCAAAGCTACAGCAACGCCAATCGTGTGTTCCGTGGTTCCACCCCGGTTGGCCTGCCCTTCACCAAGGACTTGTCCTACCTGAAGGGGTTTATCATGGTTTACAACTACATCCAGTTGGCCGTGCGCAAAGGCAAGCTGGAGCAAATTCCGCTGCTGTTCTGCGGCAAAACCACCCTGGAAGACATGCGTACCCTGCGAAAACTGGTGGATGAAGGGTTGGTCGTTCCCCCCAAATACCTGCCGCCACAGTTCAGTGACCTCAACTCACTGTCGGCCTGGATGTGCTTTTCCAACTTCCTCAATCACCTGAGTTTGGATCGGATCGAAGCCGACTACGCCAATATCCTCTAGGAGCTACTGCGCTCGGGTATGCAGCGTTGCGCACGACCTGAAAAATGCTCATTTACAGTCGTAAACTCCGCTTTTTCAGATCGTGCGCGCCTTGCCTAACCTTCGCTCGTGACCCTCCTAGTCCTTTAATAGACGATTCGTAGCCCGGATGAAATCCGGGTCTGCTCTTCACGCATTAACAGGAGCTGCGCATGCCCAGCCATCAACTCGATTACGAAATCCTCGGCACCAGCGCGCAGAGCGTGGAGATCATTCTCGATCCCGGTGAAACGGTGATCGCCGAAGCCGGCGGTATGAATTACATGACCGATGGCATTCGTTTTGAAACGCGCATGGGCGATGGCGCAGCCAGTGGTGTGTTAGGCAAGTTGTGGGGCGTTGGAAAACGCATGCTGACGGGCGAGTCGTTGTTTATGACGCACTTTTCCAATGCCGGCAAAACGCAGGCGCGGGTAGCGTTTGCCGCGCCTTATCCGGGCACCGTAGTGCCGATTCAACTGGCGGAACATGGCGGTACGCTGATCTGCCAGAAAGATGCCTTTCTCTGCGCCGCCTACGGCACGGCGGTGGGCATCAGCTTCAACAAGCGTCTGGGGGCCGGTTTCTTCGGCGGCGAGGGGTTTATCCTGCAAAAGCTCGAAGGCGACGGTCTGGCCTTTGTGCATGCGGGCGGCACGGTGATTCGCAAGCAACTGAACAATGAAACCCTGCGCCTGGATACTGGCTGCCTGGTCGCCTTTACCCAGGGTATTGAGTACGACATTGCCTTGGCCGGTGGCCTTAAAAGCATGCTGTTCGGTGGGGAAGGCATCTTGCTGGCCACGCTCAAGGGCACGGGTACCGTTTGGGTGCAAAGCCTGCCGTTTTCACGCTTGGCGGATCGGCTCTACGAGGCCACGTTCAAAGCGCGCGAAGAGCTGCGCGCCGGTGGTAAATGAATGTGGCAATCTGTGCCTTTGCAGGGGCGTGCGTTTGTAGCAAGCTGCGCGCCCTGAAGGTCTGCCCGCTAATTGTCTTGTTGAGAACCTGTGATGAGTGAATTGAACCCAATCCCCCTGATCCTCACGGCCGTCGGCACCGTCTGCGCCACGGTGGGCGTACTGGCGTTTTATGGTTATCTGCATATTGCCAAGCCGGAAGACGCGCTGCTGTTATCCGAATTCACCATGCTCAAAACCGTGCCGGGCGAGGACTATAAAATCTCCCTTAAACCCGCCAGTCAGGTCGCGCAGTGCATTGATGGTGTGCTCGTGCTGTTCGATATGGAGCAGAAGGGCTTGAGCGGTGTACTGGTTGATCAGCGCAAGCAAGCCGTGCGGTGTAACGCTGGCGAGTAATCTACTTAGGGCGCGGTGTGTAAGCCGCGCCATATGGCCAAGGCGTGGTTTGCTCCGCGCCACGCCGCTGCCGACTCAAGTGCGCGACCCCGGCCACTTGTAAGAATCGGGCCTGCTGTGCACTCTGTACTGGACTTCAGTGGAGGGAATCAGCCATGGCAGAAATTGACGCGCGTTTACGTGAGGATGTTCACCAGCTCGGTGAGCAACTGGGCCATACCATCAGCGTGCAACACGGCGCTGCCTTTCTCGAGAAAATCGAACGTATTCGCAAGGGTGCCAAGGCTGCGCGCCGTGGCTCCTCCGAGGGTGCTGCACAGCTCAGTGAAACCCTCAATCAGCTCAATGATGCTGAGTTGCTCCCCGTCGCTCGTGCGTTCAATCAATTTCTTAATTTGGCCAATATTGCCGAGCAATACCACCGCGTGCGCCGGCGTGCGCCCGGTGAAGCGCAGCCGTTTGAAGACAATATGCTGGCTGACCTGCTTGCGCGCTTGAGTGCCAATGGCCACAAAGGCGAAGCCTTGGCGCGTCAGTTCGGACGCCTGGATATTGAGCTGGTACTGACCGCGCACCCCACTGAAGTGGCGCGGCGTACCCTGATTCAGAAGTACGACGCCATGGCCGAGCAACTGGCCGCTGGTGACCACAATGACCTGTCGGTTGCCGAGCGCGAGCGGGTCACGCAGCGGTTGCAACGGCTGATTGCCGAAGCCTGGCACACCGAAGAAATTCGCCGCAGCCGCCCCAGCCCGGTGGATGAGGCCAAGTGGGGCTTTGCCGTGATTGAGCACTCGCTCTGGCAGGCGGTGCCCAATGTGCTGCGCAAGGCGGATCAGGTGCTGCATCAGGCCACCGGTTTTCACTTGCCGCTTGAGGCAGCGCCCATTCGCTTTGCCTCATGGATGGGCGGCGACCGCGACGGCAACCCCAACGTTACTGCCAGCGTGACCCGCGAAGTGCTGCTGCTGTCGCGCTGGATGGCGGCGGATCTGTACTTGCGTGATATCGACCACCTCGCGGCTGATCTGTCGATGCAACAAGCCAGCCCGGCGCTGTTGGCGCGCGTGGGGGAGAGCGCCGAGCCTTATCGCAGCTTGCTTAAACAGCTACGCGAACGCCTGCGTGCCACACGCAGTTGGGCGCAGGCTGCCCTAAATGAGGCTGTGCCAGCACCGGCGGCGGTGTTGCACGATAACCACGACCTGTTTGAGCCGTTGCAGCTTTGCTACCAGTCATTGCATGAATGCGGCATGGGCGTGATTGCCGATGGCCCCTTGCTGGACTGCCTGCGCCGCGCCGCCACCTTCGGGCTGTTTCTGGTGCGCCTCGATGTGCGCCAGGACTCCAGCCGCCATGCTGCGGCCATGACGGAGATTACTGATTACCTAGGCCTTGGGCGCTATGCCGAATGGGATGAAGAGACGCGTGTGACGTTTCTGCTCAACGAGTTGGAAAACCGCCGTCCTCTGCTGCCTGCACACTTTAAAGCCAGCGGCGAAACCGCCGAGGTCCTGGCCACGTGCCGCGAGGTAGCGGGTGCCCCGGCGGCATCCTTGGGCTCTTACGTCATCTCCATGGCCGGCGCGGCGTCTGATGTGCTGGCGGTGCAACTGTTGCTCAAAGAGTCCGGTTTGCAACGGCCAATGCGCGTGGTGCCCCTGTTTGAAACCCTGGCGGATCTGGATAACGCCGGCCCCGTTATCAGCCGTCTGCTGGCGCTGCGCGGTTATCGTGCGCGCCTGCAGGGGCCGCAGGAGGTGATGATCGGCTATTCCGATTCAGCCAAGGATGCCGGTACAACCGCAGCTGCCTGGGCGCAATACCGCGCGCAGGAAACCTTGGTGCAAGTGTGCCGCGAACAGAATGTTGAATTGCTGCTGTTCCACGGTCGTGGCGGTACGGTGGGGCGCGGCGGTGGCCCGGCCCATGCGGCGATTCTGTCGCAGCCTCCAGGCTCCGTGGTGGGGCGCTTTCGCACCACTGAACAGGGCGAAATGATCCGCTTCAAATTCGGCCTGCCGGACATTGCCGAGCAAAACCTCAATCTCTATTTGGCCGCCGTATTGGAAGCCACTGTGTTGCCGCCGCCCACGCCAGAGCCGGCTTGGCGCGAGTTGATGGATAAATTGGCCACTGATGGGGTCAATGCCTACCGTGCGGTGGTGCGCGAGCATCCGCAGTTTGTCGCCTACTTCCGCCAAGCCACACCCGAGTTGGAATTGGGCCGCTTGCCGCTCGGCAGTCGCCCGGCCAAACGCCGTGAAGGCGGCGTGGAAAGCCTGCGGGCCATCCCCTGGATCTTTGCCTGGACCCAAACGCGCCTCATGCTGCCCGCGTGGCTGGGATGGGAGGCTGCGTTGAACAACGCACTACAACGCGGTGAAGGCGAACTTTTGCAGCAGATGCGCGCGCAATGGCCGTTTTTCCGCACCCGCATCGACATGCTGGAGATGGTGTTGGCCAAGGCAGACGCTTCAATAGCCCGCTTGTACGACGAGCGTCTGGTTGAGCCGGCATTGTTACCCTTAGGTGAGCATTTACGCGGCCTATTGTCGCAGGCGGTGAGAGCCGTACTGGGGCTTACAGGGCAATCGCAGTTACTCGCGCACAGCCCGGAAACCCTCGAGTCCATTAGCGTGCGCAACACTTACCTGGATCCGCTGCACCTACTCCAGGCTGAACTGTTGGCGCGCTCAAGGCAGCGCGATGATCAGGCGGGCAGCCCGTTAGAGCAGGCGCTGTTGGTCAGCGTGGCGGGTATTGCGGCCGGCTTGCGCAACACCGGTTAAGCGCAGAAGGTTATTCCGCGTGGATGCATGGGTGCGATGTAGTGCATGTTTTTTGGCACTACCTTTTTCGGCGTGCCGCTTGCGTATCCGACTTTTGGTGGCTTGTGCGCCATGGGTGCGCTGTGTATCTTGAGCGGCCTTTCGGCACTCTGGCTTGGGTTTTGCCTTGGTTAGCAGCGCTGTTTGAACGATTCTGAGATTGGCCCCACGAGGCGAGTCCGACGATTTTTACTTAAATCTTGAGGAGCACATCGATGCGCGTGATTCTGCTAGGGGCGCCCGGTGCCGGTAAAGGTACCCAAGCTGGTTTCATCACCAAGAAATTTGGTATTCCGCAAATCTCCACCGGTGACATGCTGCGTGCCGCCGTCAAAGCGGGTACCGAACTTGGCCTGAAAGCCAAGAGCGTGATGGACAGCGGTGGTCTGGTGTCGGATGACCTGATCATCAACCTGGTCAAAGAGCGTATTGCTCAAGCAGATTGCGCAAATGGCTTCCTCTTCGATGGCTTCCCGCGCACCATTCCTCAGGCCGAAGCCTTGAAGGAAGCGGGCGTGGTGATCGACAACGTGGTTGAAATTGCCGTTGATGATGAAGAAATCGTCGGCCGTATTGCCGGTCGTCGTGTGCACCCCGCTTCGGGTCGCGTCTACCACACCGAGCACAACCCGCCAAAGGTTGCTGGTAAAGATGACGAAACCGGTGAAGACCTGATTCAGCGCGACGACGACAAAGAAGAAACCGTGCGTCACCGCCTGTCCGTCTATCACTCGCAGACCAAGCCGCTGGTGGACTTCTACCAGAAGCTTGCCGCCGCTGACGGCACGCCGAAATACAGTGCCATCGCCGGCATCGGTTCGGTGGATGAGATCACTGCCAAGGTACTGGCTGCGCTCAGCTAAACCTTTGTGCAGTTAACCAACGGCCCGCTTTTGCGGGCCGTTGGCGTTTTTGCGGCGCTGTTTTAGTGCGTTTGGATACGTTGCGGTCGCTCTCAAGCAAGGGCGCGCTTGCCCCGGTTTTTACTATCAGGGCTGAACGTTCCGGCGGTCTGGCGACTTTATCGCCAGGTCTTGTCGGTTCGCCTGCGTGATCATCAAGGAGAGAGGACATCCGATGCGCCTACAATCAACCCGTCACATCACGTGGCTTGGCCTTACCGCGTCACTGCTGAGCATGCCCATGGCATTTGCCGAGAGTCAGGCCGCGCCAAAGAACGAATGCGCCGTTGCCGAGTTCACCATGGGGCTGCGTTTCCAGCAGCAATCGGCAGAAGTTCAGGCGTTGCAGTTGCAGGCATACAACATCGCCACGATGAAACTGGATGCGGCAGTGGCCGCAGCGAAAGATCCGTCCAAATTGGCCGTTGTGACCGATCTAGATGAAACCGTAATCGATAACAGCGCTTTGCTCGCGAGGGATCTGGCCAACTGTCACACCTATGATGCCTGGGACACCTGGCTGCCTTGGGAGCGCGACGGCACTCCGGCGCTGATCCCCGGTGCTAAGCAGTTTTTGCAGCACGCCGACAGCTTGGGTGTGACCATTCGCTATATCTCCGACCGTGCCGATGAGCAGAAATCCCATACCCTGGCCACGCTGACCAAGCTTGGTTTGCCACAGATATCGGCAGAGAGTGTGCTTTTGCTGGGCCCGCCCAAAGTTGAGCGGCGCGCGATCGTTAGTGCTGATCATCAAATCGTCTTGCTGCTGGGCGATACCTTGCATGACTTCGATGCCCGATTCCGCAAAACACCACTGGCCGACCAGCGTGCCACGGTGGCCGCCGAATCCGCTAAGTGGGGCACTGAATGGATTGTCTTCCCCAATGCCAGCTATGGCACGTGGTCCAAAGCGCCGCTGAAAGCCTGGGACGCCAAACCGGTGATTCAGCCTTGGTGAGGGTTTAGCTAAACACCTGCTGGGCCAGATGAGGCCCGGCATGCAAGGTTTGCAGCTTTATTGCTTCCGACTGCCGGTGCGGGCGGCAGTGATTGCGCTGGAAAAAAAAGCCTTAAGCCGGTCTAATGCCCGTCCTATTTTTCACCGCTGCGAATGCAATGACCACTCTTTTGGCCCTCGATACTGCGACCGAAGCCTGCTCTGTAGCCCTGCTGCACAACGGTGAGGTGCTCAGTCACTACGAAGTGATTCCGCGCATGCACGCTCAGCGCCTGCTGCCGATGATCAAGCAGTTGCTGGCCGAGGCCGAGGTGCCTTTGTCTGCGCTCGATGCGATTGCCTTCGGTCGTGGTCCCGGTGCCTTTACCGGGGTGCGGATTGCCATTGGTGTGGTGCAGGGCTTGGCCTTCGCCTTGGAGCGTCCGGTATTGCCGGTTTCCAACTTGGCAGTGCTAGCCCAGCGCAGCCTGCGCGAGCATGGCGCACAGCAAGTGGCTGCTGCGATTGATGCGCGCATGGATGAAGTCTATTGGGGCTGCTACCGCGCCGAGCAGGGCGAAATGCGCTTGGTTGGTATTGAGGCCGTCTTGCCGCCGGAGCGTGCGTGCTTGCCGCGTGACGCGTCGGGCGACTGGTTTGCCGCAGGCACGGGCTGGGGCACCTTTGCCGCGCGTATCCCGGTGGTGACCAGCGCACAGGATGCCGCGATGCTGCCGCATGCTCAGGATTTGCTCAGTTTGGCCGGCTTCGCCTGGGCCCGGGGCGAAGCGCTTGAGGCCGATTTGGCGCAGCCCGTCTACCTGCGTGATCAAGTCGCGACGCCGAAAGGCGCTGCCTGATTGCCAACCGACGTGGCGAGGACTAGATTGCCATGACAGCCCTTCATCCTTGGCTGATCACACTGAGCTTTAACTAATGCGCATTGACGGCTTTACCGCCTCCTATTCCCCAGACCGCAGCTCCCGCCCGGGCGCTGCGGTCACGCCGTTTCGGGATGCGCAGCGTGAAATTGAAGCCAGCCGTGAACAACCGGCCGCTCCAGCCAGCAGTCAGGGGCTGGAAATAGTCGCTCAAGCGCGCAAGGTTGAAGCCAGCAACGCCAGCATTGATAACCTGCCAGCCCGCCTGCAAGACCCGCTCTACCAACCGCAACTGAACAACCGTGCTGCCCAGGCCTTGGCCGCGTATAGCACGACTGCCGGGTTTGCCAGCGAGATGGATGCTCAGCAGGTGATGGGGCTCGACCTCTACGCCTAGCAGGCCGTTGAAAAGCTACCTACGTTGGCAATACTGCGTTAAAAACATGCTCGGCTAGCCGCTTGCGGCTAACGCGCTTCAGCGCGACCCGAAGGGCGAGTGAAACGAGCAATGCTCATTTACAGCACGTAAACTCGCATGCGAGCCCAGTCCGCTTCCTCGCTGCTTTGACCAGCCGGAGGCTGTTACTACGTAGCGCCTTGTCTTGCCTGCCTCGCCTACATTTTTCAACGGCCTGCTAATGCTGCCTTACTTTCTCGGTTGTCCTTCTTGGAGCGAGCCCGCCTGGTGCGGTTCTTTGTACCCTGCGCACGCCTCCAGTGCTGAATTCTTATCCCATTACGCCCGCGTGTTTAATGCGGTTGAGGGCAATACCACCTTCTATGCGTCGCCTTCGGCCGAGACCGTGGAGCGTTGGGCGGCGCGTATGCCGGCAGAACTGCGCTTTTGCGCCAAGTTGCCGCGTGAGGTCAGTCATAACGGCGACTTGCGCGCAAACCTGGACGCGACTGAGACCTTTCGCCGTTTGTTAGCGCCTTTGGGGTCGCGCGTCGCGCCTTACTGGTTACAGCTTCCCGCGAGTTTTACACCCGCACGCTTGGCCGAACTGCACAGCTTTCTTGAGCCATGGCAGTCCGGTGAGTTGGCCGTGGAAGTCCGTCATCCGGCGTTCTTTGATAAAGGCGAGGATGAACGACGCCTGAATCGCCTGCTGCATGGGCTTGGCATCGAACGGATCTGTCTGGACACGCGGGCGCTGTTCAGTTGTGACTCGCGCGCGCCGGCCGTGCTGCATGCTCAAGCCAAAAAGCCGCGTCTACCCCTGCGTCCGACAGCCTTTAGTCAGTCGCCGCAGGTGCGCTTTATTGGCCATCCCGAGTTGTCGGCCAATGACCCGTTTATGGCCCCCTGGTTGGACAAAGTGGCGAGCTGGATCGAGGAGGGGCGAACGCCTTACGTGTTTCTGCACACCTCGGACAACCGCCTGGCACCGCAACTCGCGCAGCGTTTTCATCAGCAGCTAATGCAGCGCCTGCCCGGACTGGTTGCCCTGCCAGAGCCAGAGGGTGACGCCCGCACGGAGCAATTGGGCTTGCTCTGACCGCTGCGCCGCTTAGCGCTGCGCCAGCAGCAGGTCGGCCGCCACGCCGCTGCGGCCATCAGCAAACTCAAAACGCCCGAGTTGAGCGATCTGGTCGTAAGCGCCCAAGGCGATCTGCACATCCCGCGCTTGCAGCTCAATGGCACTGACGCCGGCTTGCGTCAGCGACTGGCTGGATTGACGGCCCTGCGCGTCGAAGCGCAGCAGCGCCAGACGCTCGAAGATCGCGTCTTGTTTATCGATGCGGTCATCGCGGTTGTCGTCGTACTTGGCGAGTTCGGCAAACCCGTTGGCGGCACCGTTCTGGTCACCAAACAGCTCGCGTCCGTTGTCAATGCGCCCGTTACCATTACGGTCATAGGCGAGCAGGGCATCATCGCCGGTTGGCACGCTGATCTGGTCCTGCCTACCATCGCCATCCAGATCAAAGCGTACCGGACGCGTCAGGCCGCTGGTGCTGAAGCCATTCCCCGCCAAATCCAGTACCAAGGGGTCGGTCAGTTGCGGTTCTGCATTGATGCTGACGTTCAGTTCGAGTTCACGCTGCGCTGCCATGGCCCGGAAGTCGCTGGCTTGAGCCGTGACGGCGGGTGGTTCACTGGGTGTTTCAGGTGGGCTGGCCGGCACCTCTGGTGGCTCCGCATCGGGCATCAGCGTGCGCCGCAGAATCTGATAATCCAGCGAGCTGCGTACGCCTTCATCCAGCGTTTCGCTGAGCGAGCCGCTGTTGTTGGCGGCAGAGGGAAGGCTGCGTGGGGCAGAGGTAACATCGAACATGGCGAACTCGATGCGGCTGGATGCTGCCGGGTCTGGCAAAATGCCGCTCAAGCAGGTTGTCGGCTGTTACGGCAGTCAATTGAGTGATTTTTGAGCACATTTTCTAATGAGTGATGAACGGCTTAGCGCCAGAATTCGTATGCAGGCCCTCGCGCCGCATTTGCAGGCGGCCGCAGAGCAGTGGGCGAAGCGCCTGAACTTGCCGCTGCAGGGCGACAGCGAATTTGCCCTGCAACTGGGCGAGGATGGCTTGCAGTTGGTTGAGCTGGGGCCGCAGGCACCGGGGCCGGTCAAGGTGGATTTTGTCGAAGGTGCGGTGGCGCATCGCCGGCTGTTCGGCGGAGGCACCGGGCAGATGATTGCCAAGGCCGTGGGCGTGCAGCCCGGTGTTCGGCCGCAGGTATTGGATGCCACAGCGGGCTTGGGTCGCGACGCCTTTGTGCTGGCCAGTTTGGGTTGTCGGATGACGCTGATCGAACGCCAGCCGTTGATCGCTGCATTACTGGAGGATGGTCTGGCACGGGCGGCGCTGGATCGTGATGTGGCCCCGATTGCCGCACAGATGCAACTGCTCACCGGCAATGCCATCGACCTGATGCGTAACTGGCAGGGCGAGCCGCCGCAGGTGATCTACCTGGACCCGATGTTCCCGCACCGCGATAAGAGTGCGTTGGTGAAAAAAGAGATGCGCCTGTTCCGCCCCTTTGTCGGTGACGATCTGGACGCGCCGGCCCTGCTGGAGGCGGCGCTGCAACTGGCCAGCCATCGCGTTGTGGTCAAACGCCCGCGCAAAGCTCCGCTGATTGACGGGGCCAAGCCGGGATATGCCCTGGAAGGCAAATCCAGCCGCTACGACATCTATCCGAAGAAGAAGCTGCAGGCGGCAAGCGAGTAGGTTTGTAGCTCGTTCAAGGATGAGGCGCTGTATGGCGTAGGTTGGGTTGAGGCACGAAGCCCAACACCTACAATCCAGCGTTGGGCTTCACAGGCTCAGCACCCACCTACGACGCTTGATCGGCGCGAAAGGCGCGCAGAAATACGCTGACGGCATCACGTACGTGGGCTTCTGCCGCGTCGCCTTGCAGGGCATCACCACAGCCGATCAACAACCGAAAATTGGCCCCACCCTTGATCAGGCAAAAAAAGTGATCCGCCGCGCTCAGCGGATTGCTCACGCGCAATTTGCCGTGCTGGTTGGCCCGGCGCAGCAAGGCCTCCATGCCGTTGAGTACGCGCTGAGGCCCCGCCTCATAAAACAGGCGTGAGAGTTTCGAGTCCTGTGCCGCCAGGCTCACCATCACCCGGTGCAACTCCACCGACTCGCGGCTGTTGATCAGCGCGTTGAATCCCCGGCCAATGCCCAGCAGCACTTGGTCTATCGGCGCGTCGTCATTTAATTCGAAGAGCAACTCTGGCAGTTGTTCTTCGCATTTTGATTTCACCGCCTCGGCGAACAGCGTCTCTTTGTCAGTGAAGTGGCTGTACACCGTGAGTTTGGAGACGCCTGCTTCGGCGGCAATTACGTCCATGCTGCTGCCGTCATAGCCGCGGCTGAGAAACAGGCTTTTCGCCGCTTCCAGAATGGCTTTGCGCTTGACCAGGTCTTTCGGGCGGCCTGGGCCGCTGGGTGGCAACACTTTGTTTGGCATAGGGCGTTTTTAATAGTGGACTAGTGAGTTTGCTATTTTTACTATACCCGCCAGTATAAATATTCAAAAGCCTCTGCAAAGGTTACTTATCATGCTGCGTCGTGCCTTGTCTGTTGCTGTGCCTGTTGGCCTTGTTGTGCTTCTTGCTGCGTGTGGAAACAGCGAGCCGGAAGCCGTTGCCGTGCGTCCTGCCATGGTGGTTCAGCCGCAGTTGGCCGGTGACCTGGTGGATGCCTACCCCGGTGAAGTGCGCGCGCGGCTTGAGCCGCAGTTGGCATTTCGCATTGGCGGCAAAGTGGCCAAGCGCCTGGTCGATGTGGGCGCGCGGGTGAAAAAGGATCAGCCGCTGGCTGAACTGGACCCACAAGACGTGCGCCTGCAGCTTGAAGCCATTCGCGCTCAGGTCGCTGCGGCCGAGGCCAACCTGCAACTGGCGCGTGCCGAGCGTGAGCGCTACAAAGCCCTGCAGGCCCGTAATCTGGTCAGCCGCTCGCAGTTTGATAATGCAGAAAACACCTACCGCTCGGCAGAGGCGCGGGTAAAACAGGTCAAGGCCGAATACAACGTGGCCAACAACCAGGCCGGATATGCCGTGCTGCGCGCCTCGCAGGATGGTGTGGTGGCGCAACGCATGGTGGAAGTCGGGCAAGTGGTAGCTGCCGGGCAAAGCGTGTTTACCCTGGCCGCTGACGGTGAGCGGGAAGTGCTGATCAACCTGCCTGAGCAAGCCTTCGAGCGCTTCAAGGTGGGCCAGGATGTTGCCGTTGAACTCTGGTCGCAGCCCGATCAACGCTTCCCGGGCCGCATTCGTGAAATGTCGCCATCGGCCGATCCACAGTCACGCACCTTTGCCGCCCGCGTTGCCTTTGTTGAAGGCAAAGTGCCGGCCGAGCTGGGCCAGAGTGCCCGCGTGTTTATCGCCCACAACGGCGAGGTGCCGCTGGCCGTGCCCCTCTCGGCGCTAACCGCTGAGCAAGGCAAGCCCTATGTGTGGGTAGTCGACCCCAAGGATTCCACCCTCAAGCGTACTTATGTGCGTATCGGCGCTTACGGCGAGAAAACCGTGCCGGTACTCGAAGGTTTGCAGGCCACCGATTGGCTGGTGGCCGCGGGCGGCCAAGTGCTGCAGGAAGGCCAGAAAGTGCGCCCGGTTGACCGCGATAATCGCGTGGTTGAACTCACGGCCAAGGCCAATCTGACGGTCAAGGAGTAAGCCCGATGGATTTCAACCTGTCCGCCTGGGCGCTGCGCAACCGCCAGATCGTGCTGTATCTCATGCTGCTGTTAGCCGTGGTCGGGGCTGTGTCCTACACCAAGCTGGGGCAAAGCGAAGATCCGCCTTTTACCTTCAAAGCCATGGTGGTACGCACCAATTGGCCGGGCGCGAGTGCTGAAGAGGTGTCGCGTCAAGTCACCGAGCGCATTGAAAAGAAACTGATGGAAACCGGCGAGTACGACAAGATTGTTTCGTTCTCGCGCCCGGGTGAGTCGCAGGTCACGTTTGTGGCGCGTGATTCGATGCGCTCCAAAGATATTCCTGATCTGTTCTACCAGGTGCGTAAAAAGGTTAGCGATATCCGCCACACCTTGCCGCAAGGCATCCAGGGGCCTTTTTACAACGACGAATTCGGTACTACGTTCGGCAATATCTACGCCTTGACCGGCGAGGGTTTTGACTACGCCGTGCTCAAGGATTATGCCGACCGCATCCAACTGCAACTGCAACGCGTCAAGGATGTGGGCAAGGTAGAGCTGCTGGGCCTGCAGGATGAGAAGGTCTGGATCGAGCTGTCCAACACCAAACTCGCTACCTTGGGCTTGCCTCTGGCTGCCGTGCAAAAGGCGCTTGAAGAGCAGAACGCGGTGGCCGCTGCCGGCTTTTTTGAAACCGCCTCCGACCGCGTGCAATTGCGTGTAACCGGGCGGTTTGAAACGGTTGAAGAGATCCGCAATTTCCCCATCCGGGTGGCCGAGCGCACCTTCCGCATCGGTGATGTGGCTGAGGTCAAACGTGGCTTCAATGATCCACCTGCACCGCGCATGCGCTTTATGGGTGAGGATGCCATTGGCCTGGCGGTTTCCATGAAAACCGGCGGCGACATTCTGGTGTTGGGCAAAGCCCTTGAAGGCGAATTCTCACGGCTGCAGGAAACCCTGCCGGCCGGCATGCAATTGAGCAAAGTCTCGGATCAGCCCGCTGCGGTGAAAACCGGTGTCGGTGAGTTCGTCCGCGTACTCGCTGAAGCGGTGGTGATCGTTCTGCTGGTGAGCTTCTTCTCGCTGGGCATGCGCACCGGCTTGGTGGTGGCGCTGTCGATTCCGCTGGTGCTGGCGATGACCTTTGCCGCCATGTATTACTTGGGCATCGGCCTGCACAAGATTTCCCTCGGTGCGCTGGTGCTGGCGCTGGGCTTGATGGTGGACGATGCAATCATCGCCGTGGAAATGATGGCGATCAAAATGGAGCAGGGCTATGACCGCGTCAAAGCGGCCAGTTATGCCTGGACCAGCACCGCCTTCCCCATGCTCACCGGAACGCTGATCACCGCGGCAGGCTTCTTGCCGATTGCTATCGCGCAGTCGGGTACGGGCGAATACACCCGTTCGATTTTTGAAGTGGTGACCATTGCGCTGTTGGTGTCGTGGATTGCCGCCGTGGTGTTTGTGCCCTACCTGGGTGCCAAGCTGCTGCCCGACCTAGCCAAGTTGCATGCCGCCAAACATGGCGGGCGCAATGACGGCCATGACCCTTACAACACACCGTTCTATCAGCGTGTACGAACGGCGGTTGAGTGGTGTGTAAAACGCCGCAAAACCGTAATTGCACTGACCGTCTTGTTGTTCGTGGCATCCATCGTGCTGTTCCGCTTTGTGCCGCAACAGTTCTTCCCAGCCTCCGGTCGACTGGAGCTGATGGTTGACCTCAAACTCAGCGAGGGCGCGTCACTGGCGGCGACAGAAGAGCAAGCCAAACGCCTGGAAAAACTCCTAAGCGGTCACGAAGGCATCGACAACTTCGTCGCCTATGTCGGTACGGGGTCGCCGCGTTTCTACCTGCCGCTGGACCAGCAACTGCCGGCCGCCAGCGTGGCCCAGTTTGTGGTGTTGGCGAAAAGCATCGAAGAGCGCGAGAAGATCCGCACCTGGCTGATCCAGTTGATGCAGGATGAATTCCCGACCCTGCGCACGCGCATTTCGCGTCTGGAAAACGGCCCGCCTGTGGGTTATCCGGTGCAGTTCCGCGTCTCGGGTGAGCACATTGATGAAGTTCGCCAATTGGCGCGCCAAGTGGCGGCCAAGGTGCGCGACAACCCCCATGTGACCAATGTGCACCTGGACTGGGAAGAGCCGAGCAAAGTGGTGCGCATGAACATCGATCAGGAACGTGCCCGCGCCCTGGGCGTGAGCACTGCCGACCTGTCGCGCTTTCTGCAAAGCTCGCTGACTGGTTCACCCGTCAGTCAGTACCGTGAAGGCAATGAGCTGATCGAAATCCTCTTGCGCGGCACTCTTAACGAACGCCAGGAATTGGGTTTGCTACCAAGCCTGGCCGTGCCGACTGAGAGCGGTCGCAGCGTGCCGCTGTCGCAGATCGCCACCCTGGAATATGGCTTTGAGGAAGGCATTATCTGGCACCGCAATCGTCTGCCAACCGTTACTGTGCGCGCCGATGTGTATGGCAAAGAGCAGCCGGCCAGCCTGATCAAGCAGATTCTGCCGACTCTTGAGCCGGTGCGCGCGCAATTACCGGATGGTTACCAACTGGACGTGGGTGGCACCGTGGAGGATTCCAGCCGTGGCCAGGCGTCGGTGAATGCGGGTGTGCCGCTGTTTATCGTGGTGGTGTTGACCTTGCTGATGCTGCAACTCAAGAGCTTCTCGCGCTCGGTCATGGTCTTCCTCACCGCGCCGCTGGGTTTGATTGGCGTCACCCTGTTTTTGCTGGTGTTCCAGCAACCGTTCGGCTTTGTGGCCATGCTCGGCACCATCGCCCTGTCGGGGATGATCATGCGTAACTCGGTAATCTTGGTCGATCAGATCGAGCAGGACATCAGCTCGGGCATGGACCGTTGGCACGCCATTATCGAAGCCACCGTGCGGCGTTTCCGTCCCATCGTACTCACCGCACTGGCCGCCGTGTTGGCGATGATCCCGCTGTCGCGCAGCGTGTTCTTCGGGCCAATGGCGGTGGCCATCATGGGTGGCCTGATCGTCGCCACGGCGCTGACGTTGTTGTTCCTGCCGGCGCTGTATGCGGCGTGGTTCCGGGTTAAGGAAACGGAGTCCAAACCGGCCTGACTCAGCGCTTGATGATGTTGCAAAGCCAGGCCCTCGGGCCTGGTTTTTTTATGCCCCGAGGTTGTCGCTCCGTTGGGCGTGGAGTCGGATGGGTGTCAAAAATATGCAACTGTCCGCTGTGCTGAATTAGTGGCTTTTTCAGCGGATACAGCCATTTACAAAGAAGAAAAGAGCGGTGTAGCGAATTATCTACTTACATTTCGTCGTTTTTGTTTGACATATTTTACGTATTTGCCAGACTGCGCCCCCTTGAGCGGGCACGTGCAGTGACCCGCCATGAATGGTCATAACAATAACCTGTAGGCCACCGTTCCGCCCTGCGCTGTTGCGTGGGCCATGCATGCGGTGGGCTGACGTCTGTGGAACGGGAAAGCATGCTGATCTGGTTTGTTGCGCTCTATTTGCTGGTGACGGTTGCCATCGGTTTTTACGCCTCTACTCGGGTTCACAACACCCGCGACTTTGCCTCAGGTGGCCGCAGCATGGGCTTCCCCATTGTCGCCGCCATGGTATTCGCCACCTGGTTCGGCTCCGAAGCGGTACTGGGTATTCCCGCCACCTTCCTCGAAGAAGGCTTTGCCGGCATCGTTGAAGACCCCTTTGGCTCCTTCGGCTGTCTGTTCCTGGTTGGTTTGATCATCGCCCGGCCGTTGTACCGCATGAACCTGCTGACCATTGGCGACTACTTCAAGAAGCGCTTCGGCCCGCAGGTCGAGCTGATCATCAGCCTGGTCATCGTCATGTCCTACCTGGGCTGGATCGCCGCACAGTTGATCGCGCTGGGCTTGGTGTTCAACGTCATCTCTGATGGCAGCATCAGCACCACGCAGGGCATGTTCCTCGGCACTTTTATCGTGCTGCTGTACACCTTGTTCGGCGGTATGTGGTCGATTGCCCTGACCGATTTCTTCCAGATGATCATCATCGTGGTCGGCCTGATCTATCTGGTCTGGCTGTTCAGCGACATGGCCGGCGGTGCCGACCTGGTGATCAGCAAAGCAGCCAGCGATGGCAAGTTCACCTTTATGCATGCCTTCGAGCCTAAGGACATCGTTGCCTTTATCGGCGCGGCGGTGACCATGATGCTTGGCTCCATCCCGCAGCAGGACGTTTATCAACGCGTAATGTCGGCCAAGAGCGAGAACATCGCCGCGCGCGCCTCGATGGCCGGCGCGGTGTTCTACCTGAGCTTCTGCATGCTGCCGATCTTCTTGGTGTACGCCGCCTCGATGATCGACCCGGCGCTGGTCGAGAAATGGCTGACCGAAGACTCGCAGATGATTTTGCCGCTGCTGATCCTCGACAAGACGCCGCTGTTCGCCCAGATCATGTTCTTCGGTGCGCTGCTCTCGGCGATCATGTCCACCGCCTCCGGCACCCTGCTGGCACCGTCGGTAACCCTGACCGAGAACGTACTCAAGCGCTTCTTGCCAGTCCTCAGCGACAAGCAGTTCCTGCTGCTGATGCGTGTCACCATTGTGTTCTGTGCGGCGTCGACCCTGAGCTTTGCCCTGTATTCGGATGCGAGCATCTACGAGATGGTCGGCAACGCTTACAAGGTGACGCTGGTGGCGGCGGTGGTGCCGTTGTTTGCCGGGTTGTTCTGGAAGCGTGCGACTACCCAGGGCGCGTTGTTTGCCATTGCCTTTGGTCTGGTCTCGTGGATCTACCTGGAATTCACCTGGACTGAAGCCGCTTTCTGGCCGCCACAATTGGCGGGCCTGCTGTTCAGCATGGCCGGTATGCTGATTGGTACGCTGCTGCCGCAGTGGAGCCGTGATCAGAACGACACGCTGGTGGCGCAGGTGCAATAAGCCTGACGCTTAGCTGATAAAACCCCGCTGATTGGCGGGGTTTTGTTTTTGCGTCTGACGAAAGCCGTGGGAGGGGCTTTAGCCGCGAGCGTTGTTGGTTTTATGAGGGGCTTTGTTTGTGCCGCTTACAACTGCATGGGTATCGCGCTGCTCAACCCATCCTACGAATGTCCGCCGAACCTGTAGGAGCGGGCTTGCCCGCGATGCTTTTGCTTCGGCTTTTACGTTCTGCTTTTTCTTCCACAAAGCACTCAAACAACGCGGTCCCCGAACCCCGTCAGGAGGCCGAGTGGAGGTGCTGTGGAGAGGGGCGTTTGGCATGGATGCCAAACGAGGAACGATGGGCCAGGGATGGCCCACCGTGACGACCCTCGGAACAGCACCGGAGCGAGGGGAGTTGAGCGCAGCGAAACCCGGATGTCGGGCGCGCTTTCTCTTTGGTTACTTTCTCTTTGCGCGCGCAAAGAGAAAGTGACTCGCCGTAAAGGCGAAAGGGTGATTCACATTAAAAGCAGGTGCGGCGTGCGTTAGATGCTGGATGGGTATCGCTTCGCTCAAACCATCCTACGAACTATGGACGAAACTCTGTCGGCCACAGGAAGTAAGGACCGAATTTCGGACTCATACGAAATTCACCGCCTGCGCTTTTGCCTTTTTCTGTCAGGTAATTTTTGTTATCTCGTACTTCGAGATATTGCTCCGTGACCAATTTATCCAGTAGCTCGTTGGTCTTGAGCCCGATCTTTTGCGCCAGTTTTGAACTGGTTAATTTTCCTGCGTTGTCTTCGTTGTCGTTTTTGTTGATTTCGCTGTCGCTCTCCTTGGAAACAACCTCCAATGAGATGCGTACCTCGTCACTGATGCGAATAATGCGTTGTGCTTCTTCGTAAGCATCTTTATAGAGCTCGGCATCTTCGCCACGGTTTATCAGCACGCCCATTTCGTTGTTATTGATCTGGCTGAACTCATAGAGGTTCAGGCTAGCGGCGATTTTCAAGGTAGTTGTCGCGTGAGCGTGTCACGCTGCCTTTGATGTTTGCTGCAGTACCGCTTCCCGCTCCGGGTTCAGGCACACGATTGGT
>LNDO01000069.1 GCA_001465025.1 Pseudomonas sp. Ga0074129 | reverse complement strand
GCGATCCAGAGCGATAAGGCGCTGTATGCCTATATTCAGGGGCTGAAGCAGGAGTACCTGCGCAATGCGCCGGCCATCGACAAGGTGCTCTACGACAACCGTCTGGATCTGACTCACCGCGCCCTTGGCTTGCACACGGCCATTTCGCGGGTGCAGGGCGGCAAACTCAAAGCCAAGAAAGAGATTCGCGTGGCCTCACTGTTTAGAGACGCTGCCCCTGAGTTTCTGCAGATGATCGTGGTGCACGAGCTGGCGCACCTGAAAGAAGCCGAGCACAACAAAGCTTTCTACAAGCTCTGCGAGTACATGCTGCCCGGCTATCACCAGTTGGAGTTTGACCTACGCGTGTACCTGACCTGGCGTGAATTGCCCGGCTCCACGGGTGAGCTGTCAGGCCCGCAGCAGTAAGTTGAGCTGGTCCACCACTTCAACCCAATCGGCATCGGCCAGCAGTTGCTGGCGCAGAAAGTCGGCCTGAGCCTTGTCCCAGAACGGCGCATCCGCCAGGCGACAGTCGTCCGGCAAGGGTGAATGTTGCTGGATAAAATGGTCGATGCTGGCCTGGTCATGCTCAAGACCCAGTTGTTGGAACAGTGTGGGCAGCGCTTGAACGGTGGCATGCATGCGGATTCTCCTGAGTCAGAACGTGATGTCCTGTTCAGTCGACCGAGAGAATCTCCAACAGTTGCATGCCGCTGGGCAGGTGAAGGCTGATCTCGTCACCCACCTGTTTGCCGAGCAGGGCCTGGCCCAAGGGCGACTGCGGGCCAATGACCTGCACGTTCTTGTTCTCGTGAGGTACTTTCATGGCGGCACCTTCGGGAGCGAGGAACAGTTGTTGCACGCCGCCGTGCTCATCACTCAACTCGACCAACGCACCGAGGGCGATGCCCCGCTGCGGGTCAAAGTCGCGCAACACCAGTTGCTTGCAGTGGGCCAATGTTTGCCGAATGGCTGCTGCCCGGCGCGCTTGGCCGGTGGCCAGGTAGGACGCTTCCAGGCTGAGGGTGTCGTACTTGTTCTCGGCGATGTTTTCTTCGTGGGTCGCGGTTTCGTAGGCGGTTTGCGCGGCCTGTTGGGCCTGCAGCAGGTCATCTTCGATACGGGCGATTACCTGTCGCAGCAGTTCGGTCTTGTTCATAGCGGGCACTTTCTGGGCAGGAGTGCAGGGTAGCGGAAAAGCACCGGGGCGGGCAGTTGAACGGGGTGCGCCATTAAGGTCGACCGCCGCGGCACTAAGTAGCCGCCGTGCTCGCGCTGAATGCTTTTAGCGCGGTCTCAGCCAAGCTGGGTGCGGTTACGGCCTGCCGCTTTGGCCTGATACATCGCCGCGTCGGCCCGGCGAATCAGGGTTGTGGTGTCGTCTTCGTCGCGGCTCAGGGCAATGCCGATACTGGCCGCGACATGCACGGTGTGTCCTTCGAGGGTCAACGGCTGATTCAGGCGGTCGAGCAGGCGTTCGGCAAGCTGCTGGACGGCTTCAGCGCAGTGCACGTTTTCGCAGACCATCACGAACTCATCGCCACCCAGGCGGGCGGCTAAATCACTCTCGCGTTTGAACAGGTTGAGGCGCTGGGCGACTTCTGCCAGTACCTGGTCACCAAAGCCGTGACCATATTGGTCGTTGATGGGTTTGAAACCGTCCAGATCAATCAGCATCACGGCCAGTAGCTCCTGGCGGCGCTGGTTGCGGCTTAATGCCTGGGTCAGGTGCTGTTGCAGTGCCGTACGGTTGGCCAGGCCGGTCAGCGGGTCGCGCATGGCCTGCTCGCTGAGGCGCTGGTTGGCCTCCTCAAGTGCTTGGGTGCGCTCTGCCACCCGCTGTTCGAGCACCCTTTCGTTGTTTTGCAGTGCAGCCTCTCGCTGCCGTTTCAGCTCGTTGAAGCGCGCGGCGAGGGCGAAAGACAGCAGGATCATTTCCAGGCTTGAGCCAATTTGCATGGAATAGAGCGTCAGGAAGTTCGACGGGATGATGGCGAAGTTACGCAGTGCCAGCAGCACAGCGCCTGCCAGCAACATCATCCAGGCCAGGGCAAACAACCGGGCACCTGGCACGCGGTAACCGACGCAGACGAAGCTGGTCAGCAGAAGCATGAGCGTGACGGTGAGCCCGGTCAGCGACATGGTCTGCAAGGCACGCTGCACCGGCAACAGCAGGGTGGCCAGAACGGCCAGGGCGGTCGCGAAGCAGAGCATGACCAGTACACGATCCCAGCGCGGCAGCCACTGACGTGTGTCGAGGAAGCTGCGGGCAAAAATCGCCGCGAAAAGCGCGGCCAATGTCAGGCTGACGGGCAGCATGCGGTTACTCCAAGGCGTCGCTTGCGGCCATAGGTATTGCGCGCCGAGACCGTTGAGCGACAGTACGCCGAGGGCAAAGGCGCCCATAAACAGCACGTAGTTGAGAAAGGGCCGCTCGCGTAGCGCGAGAAATAGCAGAAGGTTGTACAGACCCAGGGCAATCAGTAAGCCGCAGTAGATCGCATGCACCAGGTAGCCGCGTTGGCTGTGCTGCTCGAAGTCGCT
Source organism: Pseudomonas sp. Ga0074129 (assembly GCA_001465025.1). Taxonomy (GTDB): domain Bacteria; phylum Pseudomonadota; class Gammaproteobacteria; order Pseudomonadales; family Pseudomonadaceae; genus Aquipseudomonas. The sequence continues at coordinate 2,022 of LNDO01000069.1, read as the reverse complement.
GAGCGACATCAGGCTGCCGCTCAACGTCATGCTGCCAGCCGAGGCGATGCGCAGGTACAGGATGCGTTGCTCGCCAGGTTGCAGGGGGATGTCGAACACGGGCGTGCGGTGGCCGACGCTGCGCTGTGAGTAGGGCACGGTATCGCCGGCGCGTGACTCGCGTATACCGTCAGCCCCGACATCGTACAGGCGCACTTCATCCAGCGAGGGGTAGTCCAGCTCCACGCGCCAACTACGTGGATGCGCGGCGTGTGAGCGCAGTTTTAGGCGGAGCCAGACCGGCCCGCGGGTGTAACCGAAGCTGAGGTTCTGGCGATGACGAAAGTCGGCGTCGGCATGCTGTACATCTGCCAGGGTCATTGTGCCGCTGGGGTCGGCCAGGTAATCGGCCAGATCATTGAGGCTTTGCGCCGAGGTGTGGTCGTCGAGGCGTATTTCAGCCTGGCTCATGGGCATGACCAGAAGCAGGCAGAACACGAGCACCAGTCTGCTTAAGTTGATCGGTAGCGATCCAATGGCTGTGTTTCTGGCGATGAGCATAGCGCGACCAGAGTGGTGTGCGTGCGTTGGCATACTGGCAGAAAGCCTGCGCTATACGTTAGCCAATAGTGGCCGGTTGTGCAGTACAGCCTGATGCTACGCCTCAGGTTGGCGCTTTTGCAGGTGTGAGGCCAGGGTACGCAGTGGGCCGAGTTGGCGGCAGATCAGGGCCAATTGCGTTTGCACCAAGCGTTGTGAATCGTCGAGGTTGTCGCTGATGCTTTCCAGTGCGATGGCTAATTGTTCTTCGGCATCACTGTGAATGGTCACGGGGCGCTCATCGTTCAGGCAGTTGGCGATCTCGTCGAGGCTGGCGGCCAACTGACTGGCGCTGACCAGCAGGGGATTATCGTGGCCACTCAGGCTGGTTTCGCCACGGTGCGCGCCGAGGCCCGAGAGGTAGCTGAGCAACGTGTGCGAGAGCACCAGAAAGCGAAAGCCGATGTCGGCTTCCTTCCGAAAATGCCCCGGCTCCATCAGCATGTTGCCGAGAGTGGTCGATAGCGTGGCATCGGCGTTGTGCGCATTGCGCCGCGCCAGGCGGTAGGCCAGGTCGTCGCGTTTGCCGTTGGCATATTGCGCGATGATCTGCTGCAGGTAGCGGCTGTTGCAGCTCAGCGTATTGGCCAGCAGGCGATTAAGGCGACGGCCCTGCCAGTCCGGCAGGATCAACAGCACGGCCAACCCGGCGATCAGGCTGCCGAGCAGGGTATCGACCAAGCGCGGGATAAACAGCCCGTAGCCATCGCCGACCTGATTGAAACAGAACAACACCAGCAACGTGATGGCTGCTGTCGCCAGGGTGTAGCGCGTGCTGCGTAGGGCGAAGAACGCCACCCCGGCGACCACCGCAAACAGCGCCTGCAGCAGCGGATTGGGGAACAGGTCGAACAACGCCCAGCCGAGCAACAAGCCCAACACCGTGCCGCTTATGCGCTGCACCAGCTTAAGCCGCGTGGCGCCGTAGTTGGGCTGACAGACAAACAGGGTGGTCAGCAGAATCCAGTAGCCTTGGGTCGGGTGAATCCAGTGCAGCACGCCGTAACCCGCCGCCAACGCCAGTGACAGCCGCAGGGCGTGGCGAAATAGCAATGAAGTGGGCGTCAGTTGCAGGCGCACACGCTCCCACACCTCGCGCAATGAGTGTGGCTCACGGTCCAGCAGGCTGCTGTCTTGCTCTTCAGCCAGGGCGTCTGGGTTACTGGCATTGCCCAGCAGTGCGTCCAGGCTGCGCAGGTTGCCGGACAACGCGGTGAGCGAGCGCAGCAGATGACGCCAGGCCGGATTGCTTTGTACGCGCAGGTGTTCCAGCGAGTCGTGCAGGTCATCCAGTGCTTGTCGGCACAGCGCGCGGTACTCGAAGGGCTGGCGCAGTTCGATGGCCTGCGCCAAGCGCTGGCACCCCTCGCCATGCAGACGCAGCAGGCGTTGGCAGCGGAACAGCACATCGCTGTGGAAGAACGCTTCGGCCAACTCGTTATA
>LNDO01000068.1 GCA_001465025.1 Pseudomonas sp. Ga0074129 | reverse complement strand
TCGGTGTCCGGATGCTCGTGGAATGAGTGTCCGGATCAGCGTGGAATCACTGTCCGGATGTGCGTGGAATGGGTGTCCGAGTCAGCGTGGAATCCGCAAAACAGCACAGACGCGCCAGGTTCACCTCTCCCAACAGTATTGGCAGCATCAGCATGGCTCAAGGTGCTAAAGACCAGTAAGCAAAGTGAGCTAAACGCGATAAGAACAGACCTGAACACAACATGACTCCGAATGGGGCGCTGAGTATATCGGTAAAGCGCTAGCCATTTGCCATCTGAAAGCCTGGCGATCACGCAAAGACGCCGAACGGCGCAATCGTTACAATCGCCCGTCAATTTATCTGTCGCGGTTTAATTATGTCGCCCTTAGAAATTATTGCCTCAGCCATCGGTATTTTGGCGGTTTGGCTTACCGTGCGCCAAAATTGCTGGTGCTGGCCGCTGGGCTTAATCATGGTCGTGATGTATGCCTGGATTTTTTACGACGGCAAACTGTATTCCAACATGCTGCTTCAAGTTGTTTATGCCGTTTTGCAAGGCTATGGCTGGTGGTTATGGACACGGGGAGACAATAGCCACAGCGGCATTCAAGTCAGCCGTTTGAGCCGCCAAGGCCTGTGGCTCGGTCTTGGTTTAGGCGTTGCCGGGTCCGCCGCGCTGGGCTATTTGATGGCCAGCTTCACTGATGCTGCCGCGCCTTGGCAGGACGCCGCATTAAGTGCATTCAGTTTGGTTGCACAGGTTTGGATGGCGCAAAAACGTGTTGAATGCTGGCCGTTATGGATAGTGCTGAATGTCTTGTTTGTCGCGCTTTTTATCCAGCAAGGCTTGTACCCAACGGCGGCGCTTTATGGCGTCTTCACCTTGCTGGCCATCCAGGGCTGGCTCACCTGGCAGCGTGACCATGCGCGGGTTGCCGCATGAAAGTTGTGGTACTGACAGGCCCGGAATCGAGTGGCAAAAGCTGGCTGGCCAGAGAACTGCAGCAGGCGTTTGGCGGTGTTATCGTCGATGAATATGTGCGCCACTTCATTGAGCACAATCAGCGTGACACCTGTTTAGCCGATATCGATGCCATCGCCAAAGGCCAGCTAGCGTGGGAAGACCATGCGCGCAGTCAACAGCCTGATTTGTTGATTTTGGATACTCATCTGCTCAGCAACATGCTCTGGAGCCAAACGCTATTTGATGATTATCCTACCTGGCTTGAATCAGCCCTGCTTGAGCGCAAATACCACCTGCACCTACTTCTCAGCCCATTAGACGTGCCTTGGGTTGATGACGGCCAGCGTTGCCAACCCGAAATAGCCGCAAGACTGGAGTTTTATGAAGAGTGCGAACGATGGTTGCAACGGCACCAACAGCCTTACGTGTGCGTTCAGGGTAACTGGCTGGCGCGCCGTGATTTCGTGATTAAAACACTGACGCGCTGGCTCCAATCAGTGCAATAAAACACTCGCCCAAGCGACGAGCAGGCTCAAGCACACAATAATCGTCAGAGGCCGCCTGAGGCTTGGATACCATTGCGGTGCCAGGCCCAGCTTGACTGCACGCAGATCTGCGGCATACAAGCCGGCAAATGCTAACAAGCACATTGGCAAGCCGAGGCTAATCGGCATACCGCCACTGATCGCCAGCCAACCTAACAGCGGCGGAAGCACTGACAGGCCCAATTGCAACTGAGCGGCCTGCCCTGCGTTTTCGGCACGCATGGCCAAGCCCCAATGAATCGCGCCCATAAACGCCAAAATGACGGCCGCATAGTCCAGCAACGCCGCCAACACCACGACGCGCCAACCTTCCGGGGTAATCCAGATGCCCAAAGCGCCGGTAATGAATGGAATCAGACCGGCATAGCCAAGCATCAGCGCTAGCTTGGGCGGCGATTGGGCGTCAAATGGGTGCATAGCGTCACTCCTGAGCAGTTTTCCAATGGTGCTACTTTAAGGCTTTCCATGGCCCAAGCAGAAGTTAAATAGCCGCATTACAACGTAATGGCCGCTTGCCATACGTGGCTGCAATAGGCATAAATTGCGCAAATAATAATCTGACAGGGAAGTGGCCATGGGTGTTGTCCGTAAAGTGCTTTGCGGGGTGGGTTTGTTGGCGGTTACCGGACTGTCAATTGGGCTTTATTTCATCGCCAACCCCAACCTTCCCGATTACAGGCCTCCAGATCAGCTGCACTACTTGGATCAATGGTCGGCTGACGCACGCCAAACCTACTACTACCCCCCACAGGGCACGCAGGTTAAGGGCTTGCGCTATGAATGGTTTAGCGCATTGGAACTGCCTTTCGGCACAGATAAATTTGCTACGCCTGACTATTTAGCCCGCTTTGGCTTTCTGGTTGATCCCGCCCAGCAACCCACCCCCCCTGAACCCTGGCAACCTACCCGTAGGCTTTGCTCGGCACAGCGATAACGAAACCGGCGAGCATTACCTGGATATCAGTTGTGCGGCCTGCCACACCGGCGAGTTGCGTTACAACGGTCAAGCCGTGCGCATTGATGGCGGTGCAGCTCTGCATTCGCTGGCGTCCACCGTGCCAACGATTCGCGGTGGCAGTTTTGGTCAGGCGCTCGGCATGAGCATGGCCTTTACCTACTACAACCCGGTCAAGTTCAATCGCTTTGCCAAGCAGGTACTCGGCGAAACATACGACGAGAATAAAGCTCAGTTACGCCGTGACTTTAAAGTGGTTCTCGATCGCTTATTGGGCACAGCATTCAATGACATGCACCGTGGTCTTTACCCCACCCAGGAAGGCTTCGGGCGAACCGATGCCTTTGGCCGAATCGCCAACACGGTGTTTGGGGACGCGATTGATCCCAGTAACTACCGAATAGCCAATGCCCCTGTCAGTTATCCGCAGGTGTGGGACATCTGGAAATTCGATTGGGTGCAATGGAACGGCTCAGCCATGCAGCCGATGGCACGCAACGTCGGCGAAGCATTGGGCGTGGGCGCCACATTACGCCTGCTCAGCACTGACGGTCACCCCGTCGCAGAAGCCGAGCGTTATGCTTCCAGTGTGCGCTTGCATGACTTGCACACCCTTGAAGAAACCCTGAAAACGCTGCAGCCGCCTACTTGGCCAGAAGCCATTTTTGGCAAGGTGGACATTGCCCTCGCCAGCCGTGGTCAGGCGTTGTTTAAAGAAAACTGCGCTTACTGCCATGCACCTGACCCAAAACCGATACAAGATCGCTTTGCCCCAGCCCGCGATCCTGAATGGCGGATGCGTGTGGTCGAAACATCGGTGATCGGCACGGATCCTACTACCGCGGACAACATCGCCGATCACCGTTACGACCTGACTAATCTGGGCTGGACCAAAGAAGAACTGAGCAAACTCGATGTGCGCCTGTTCGGCACCACCTTGGCCGAGCTTGATCTGAGCAATATCTCCAGCGCCAAGGCACTGGCCTATATCACCGCTTATGTGGAAAACCGTGCTTACCAGGACGCTGGCATCAGCGACAGCCAGCGCTGGGAAATGGACGGCTTTGGTCTGCCCATTGGCGTGCAGGAAATTCGTGGCTACAAAGCACGCCCACTGGACGGTATCTGGGCTACACCGCCGTTTTTGCATAACGGTTCTGTACCCACGCTGTTCCAACTGCTTTCACCGGTATCAGAGCGGCAAAGCGAGTTTTGGGTCGGCAACTTCGAATTCAATCCCAAGCAGATCGGCTACCGCAGCGAGAAATTCAAAGGCGGTTTTCTGTTTGATACGCGCATAACCGGTAACAGCAATCGCGGGCATGAATTTCGCGCAGGCTGCCGTGAAGATGGTGTGATCGGCCGCGCCCTAGAACCAGAAGAACGCTGGGCGCTGATTGAGTACCTCAAGGTATTGGGTAACCCAGACCTGCAAGCGCAGCTGCAACCGGTACAAGCCAAACCCTGGACACCGGGGCCTGCCTGCCAAAACTGATCAAGCACGTAACAATAACTAAAAGGGATTTACCTCATGTTGAAACGTTTTTGGCTCTGGTTTGGCCGCGTGCTGGGTAAGGTGCTGCTCGTCGTTGTCGCCGTCGGGCTTGGCGGCTGGGCGATTGGCGCGGTTTATTATGGCGTCAAGTTCTCCGGCCCGGTGTCGACAGAAGAGCAAATCCCTGCTGACGAGGCTGCGCTGACCCAAGGCATCATTGAAGACGCGATTCGTGTCGTCGAGCAGCACCGTGATAACACCCGCGTTATGCGCGACGCCCACGCAAAGGCGCACGGCTGTGTGAAGGCCGAGGTCACCGTCAGCCCGAACATTGACCGCGATCTGCAACGCGGTGTGTTCAGCGAACCCGGGCAAACCTGGCAGGCATGGATGCGCTTATCCAACGGCAATGCCTACCCGCAGTTTGACCGCGCCCGCGATGCTCGTGGCATGGCCATCAAGTTGCTCGACGTGCCGGGTGAGAAACTCAGCAAAAGCCCGCAGCACGCTTATGAACAAGACTTTGTCATGTTCAACCACCCGGCTTTTTTTGTGCGCGATGTGGCCGAGTACAAAAGCAATTTTGCGGCTCAGGCTGATGGCAAAAAAGCCTTGGCGTTCTTTCCAAGCTGGAACCCGGCGAGCTGGGAAATCCGCCACTTGATCATTGCGCTCAAGACACTCTCCCCTGCCCCGGAAACACCGGTGGCGACCACCTACAACTCCATCGCCCCCTTCAAACTGGGCGAACACAACATCAAATACCGTGTGATTCCGCAGCCAGAAGCGTGCCCTCCTTATCAGCTGCCGGAGCAAAATCAGGACTTGCCCAACTTCCTGCGCAATGCCCTGTATCAGCAACTGTCCTTGGACCGTGTCCCGGCCTGTTTTGCCCTGCAGGTGCAACAGCAAAACGCCGAGTACTACATGCCCATCGAAGACCCCAGTGTGGAATGGAGTGAACGTATTTCACCCTTCGAAACCGTTGCCACCATCAGGGTACCCGCGCAGGATTTCGACAGCCGCGAGCAAAATCTGTTTTGCGACAACCTGTCATACAACCCTTGGCACGCTCTGCCCGAACACCGCCCAATCGGCGGCATCAACCGCTTGAGAAAAGCGGTGTATGAGGCTGTCAGCGTATATCGACTGGAGCGTAATCAGCCCTGAATCGGCCGCCGTAGCGTTCAGGCTGTTCGGTTAAGCGCGCGTGAGCTGGTAACATTCGCGCCTGGCCGTGCACCTGGCGGCGGATCACCTGAGAGAATTCGTGTGGAACTGTTCAAAGAGTTTATGTTCGAGGCGGCGCACCGCCTGCCCCATGTGCCTGACGGCCACAAATGCGGTCGCTTGCACGGTCACTCCTTCAAGGTGGCGGTGTACATCGAAGGTGAGGTTGATCCCTACACCGGCTGGATTCGCGACTTCTCCGAGATCAAAGCGATCTTCAAGCCGATCTACGAACAGCTCGACCACAACTATCTGAACGACATTGCCGGGCTGGAAAACCCCACCAGTGAAGTGCTGGCCAAGTGGATCTGGCAGCAACTTAAGCCAATCCTGCCTGAGCTTTCGCGTATTCGTATCCACGAAACCTGCACCAGTGGCTGCGAGTACCGCGGCGATTAGGCCAATCTCGTGACATGCTTTAGGCGCGCTTGATCAGCGCGCCTCGCAGACCATCAGCCTAATTCGACGCCCAACGCCAGCAGACGCTGCTTGAACGCCTCTTCATCGATGCTGACAACCCCCAGCTCTCGTGCCTTGGCTAATTTTGAGCCAGCTCCAGGCCCGGCGACCACCACGCTGGTTTTGGCCGATACGGAACCAGCAACCTTAGCGCCCAACTTCTCTAGCTCAGCCTTGGCTTGATCGCGGCTAAACAACTCCAAACTGCCAGTCAGCACCCAGGTTTGCCCGGCCAACGGCAAACCTTCGATGACTTTCTTCTCGCTTAACCAGTGCATACCAAACGCTTCAAGCTGCGCTTCAATGGCGCGCGCGCGCTGGGCATTTTCCGCCGTGGCGAAAAACTCACGCACAGCAGCGGCTTGCTTCTCTGGCAGGGTCTGGCGCATGTCCAGCCAATCGGCGGCCAGCACGGCGTCCAAGGTGACAAACTTATCCGCCAGTTTTTGCGTGCCGCCAGGGCCTACAGACGGGATATGCAGTTTGTCGAGCATGCTGGCCAAGCTTGCACAGGCGCTGAACTCGGCCCCCAACTCGCCCGATTGCTCCAGCTGCAAGCCACATTGATCGGCAGCCAGCAGTGCCGCGATCACCTCACGGTTATGACTGTCAGCAAAGAAGCTGTGAATCTCGTGCGCCACTTCCAAACCAATATCCGGCAGGTAGGTGAGCACTTCCGGCAGCGCTTGCTGCACACGCTCAAGTGAGCCCAAAGCGCGGGCCAATACCTTGGCGGTTTCCTCACCTACATCGGGTATACCCAGCGCATAGATAAACCGCGCCAGTGGCGGTTTTCGACTGTCGGCGATGGCCTGTAGCAGCTTGTTGCAGGAGACCTCGGCAAAGCCCTCAAGGTTAATGATCTGTGCATACGTCAATCGGTACAGATCGGCTGGAGACGCGATGAGCTGCTCATCCACCAACTGCTCAATGGTTTTGTCGCCCAGCCCTTCGATATCCATAGCCCGGCGCGACACAAAGTGGATGATCGCCTGCTTGAGCTGGGCTGCACAGGCCAGGCGGCCGACGCAGCGGTATACCGAGCCTTCGATAAAGGTTTCTTTACCCTTGCTGCGCTTGACCAGCTGGGTGCGCTCGACATGGGAGCCGCACACCGGGCAGTTTTCCGGAATATGCACCGGCTTAGCATCCGCTGGCCGCCGCTCAGGCACCACCCCCATAACCTGTGGAATCACGTCTCCGGCGCGACGAATGATCACCGTGTCACCGATCATCAAACCCAGCCGCGCCACTTCATCCATGTTGTGCAGCGTGGCATTGGCCACCATCACACCGGCTACTTTGACCGGCTTTAAGCGTGCAACGGGCGTTACCGCGCCGGTGCGGCCAACCTGAAATTCGACATCAAGCAACTCGGTCAACTCTTCCTGCGCCGGGTATTTGTGGGCGATTGCCCAATGCGGCGTGCGTGCACGGAAGCCGAGTTGCTGTTGGTCTTCAATGTTATTGACCTTAAACACCACACCGTCGATGTCATAGGCAAGACTCATGCGGCGTTGGCCAATATCGCGGTAGTAGTCCAGGCAGGCATCAACGCCGTGGGCCAGTTTTAACTCGCGACTGATCGGAATACCCCAGGCTTTGAGTTGCTCGAGCATCGCGACCTGGCTGCTTGCTACTTCGGCGCTAACTTGTCCTACGCCGTAGCAGCAAAACTCCAGCGGACGGCTGGCTGTGATCTTCGGGTCAAGTTGGCGCAAGCTGCCTGCTGCGGCATTACGCGGATTGGCAAACGTCTTGCCGCCACTTTCAGCCTGCCTGGCATTCAGTGCTTCAAACCCAGCCTTGGGCATGAACACTTCACCGCGCACCTCCAGCACCTCAGGCCAACCGTTGCCCTGAAGTTTGAGCGGTACATTGCGGATGGTGCGAACGTTGCTGGTGATGTCTTCACCGGTGCTACCGTCGCCACGGGTCGCACCACGAACAAGCAGGCCATTTTCATAGCGCAAACTCACGGCCAACCCATCAAGTTTCGGCTCGCAACTGTATTGCACCTGCACACCGCCGCCGAACAGATCACCGCCCTGCAGGCCCAAGCCGGCCTGAACGCTGCGATCAAACGCGCGCAGGTCTTCTTCCTCAAAGGCATTGCCCAAGCTGAGCATGGGGATCTCATGGCGCACTTCGCCAAATGCACTCAGCGCCTCAGCACCGACACGCTGAGTGGGCGACTGAGCGGTGATCAACTCAGGGTGCAGCGCCTCAAGCGCCTGCAACTCACGAAACAGGCGGTCGTACTCCGCGTCTGGAATACTCGGCTCATCGAGAACGTGATAGCGGTAGTTGTGGGCTTCGAGTTCAGCACGCAGCTGATCAATACGCTGGGCGGCTGGCTGGGTCGTGGTCATGCAGGCATCTCTCAAACGAAAAGAGCAGCCGTGGCTGCTCTTTGTGTATCGGGGTTTTATCAGCGCTTATTGGTCAACTGCTTGCGCTCATATTCAACAATGCGCTGGCGGTAATGCTCAATGGTTTGCGCGGTCAAGACGCTGCGCTGATCATCTTTCAACTCGCCGTTTAGCTCATGCGCCAGCTTGCGAGCCGCTGCCACCATCACATCAAACGCCTGTTTAGGATGACGCGGCCCTGGCATACCAAGGAAGAAACTCACGGCGCGGGTGCTGAAGCCTTCAATGTCATCTAGGTCAAACGTACCCGGTTTAAGCGCGTTGGCCATGGAGAACAACACTTCACCATTACCCGCCATGCTTTCGTGACGGTGGAAAATATCCATCTCACCGAAACGCAGGCCACTTTCTAAAATGTTCTGTAAAAGGGCGGGGCCTTTGAAGCCCTCTTCATCGCGCGCGATTACATTGATCACCAGCACTTCTTCAACCGGTGGCAATTCCTTATTAGTGTCTTTGGCAGCAACAACAGATTTGCTGGCTGGCTCATCGTCAACGGGATTGAGCAGTGTCGGCACAGGCTCATCAACCGCCAGATTCAAATCACCCTGCTGCGGCTCACCGGAACGACGGCGATTGAGTTCGCGAGCGCTCAGCGATGGCAAGTCTTCTTCATCCAGTGATGGTTCGTGGCTGCGATCAATTGTACGCGCCGGGCTGAGCAAATCCGGATCGCGGCCATCGTCGGGCATGTTGGCGAAGCTGCGATCAAGTTTGAACTTGAGCTTGCCCTTACCCACCCGCATGCGCCGCCAGCCATCAAAGAGAATGCCGGCAATCACAATAATGCCGATTACAATCAGCCATTCGCGCAGACCGAATTCCATGAAATACCTTAACCCCTAATAATAAATGTGATGAAAAAGGCCTTCCTAGACCATTTTGCTAATTCTTTAAGCATGACGCCAAGCCTATGTTCTGACTGGCCTTTACCCGATTTAAGCGTCATGTCCAATAACAATGCGCATTAAACTAGCACGACGAAAGATAACTTTACACCGCCTCATGATTCCACCAATGCCAACGCTTCTTCAACATCAACTGCAACCAAACGTGAACAGCCGGGTTCATGCATGGTGACGCCCATCAGCTGATCGGCCATTTCCATGGCAATCTTGTTGTGGGTGATATAGATGAACTGCACTGTTTCTGACATTTCTTTTACCAAACGCGCGTAACGACCGACGTTGGCATCGTCCAGCGGCGCATCAACTTCGTCGAGCATGCAAAACGGCGCTGGATTGAGTTTGAAGATGGCAAACACCAATGCCAGAGCGGTCAGCGCTTTCTCACCACCGGAGAGCAAGTGGATGGTGCTGTTCTTCTTGCCCGGTGGTCGGGCCATGATGGTCACGCCCGTGTCCAACAAGTCTTCGCCGGTAAGTTCCAGGTAGGCATTGCCACCACCGAAGACTTTCGGGAACAGCGCCTGCAGACCGCCATTAATCTGGTCAAAAGTTTCTTTGAAGCGATTGCGGGTTTCTTTGTCGATTTTACGAATCACGTTTTCCAGCGTTTCCAGTGCTTCCACCAGATCGGCGTTTTGCGCATCCAGATAACGTTTGCGCTCGGACTGCTGCTGATATTCGTCAATGGCGGCCAGGTTAATGGGGCCAAGACGCTGGATACGCGCAGCCAATCGCTCCAGTTCCTCTTCCCAGGTTTGCTCGTTGGCGTCGCCGGGTAAGGTGGCCAGAACACCATGCAGGTCGTAATTGTCTTCCAGTAGCTGATCCTGAAGTGCCTTGCGGCGCACCGTCAGTGATTGCCAGTCCATACGCTGCTGTTCCAACTGGCCGCGCAGTAATTGCGCCTGTTGCTCCGCTTGAGTGCGGCGCTTTTCCGCATCGCGCAATTCACGGTCTGCGTCTTCCAGGGCCAAACGGGCCAGCTTGAGTTCGTCTTCAACAGCCATGCGCTTGTCGAGCTGCTCCTCAAGCTTCATGCGCAACTCTTCCAGCGGCGCTTCACCCTCCTCCAAGTTAAGGCTGAGCTGTTCACGTTTCTCGTGCAGGCGCTCGGCTTGCAGCTCAAGTCGCTCTAAAGCTTGGCGGGTGGAGTCGTGCTGAGCGTTCAGCGAACCCAAACGCACCGCCAGCTGATGGGCATGGTCTTTGTTTTGTCTGGCTTCCTGACGCACTCGGTCAAGGCGAACCCGCAGGCTGTCACGGCTGGCCAGCAGGCGTTCACGCTGCTCGTTGTCATTGGCCATGGCATCCAGCGCATCTTGCAACTGGAGACGTGATTCACCCAGCGCTTCGTGCTCGATTGCACGCTGCTCGGCCAATTCCTGCAGCTCTTGTTCAAGTCGGGTACGGCGCAAAATCAACTGCTCGACCTTGGCTTGGCCAGCCGAGAGCTGGGCTTTCAACTCACCCAGGCGGCGCGACAGATCTTGAATGTGCCGACGTTGTTGCTCGCGTTGCTCTTCTGCTGTGCGCTGCGTGTCACGCAACTGCCCCAGGCGCTCCTCCAACACAGCCAACGCGGCCTCGCGCTCGTCGCGCTCAAGGCTCAGCCGTTCTATTTCCTGGCCGCGCGCCAAAACACCGCTTTGGGCATCACTGGAGCGGCGCACCCGCAGAAAATGCCGACCGACCCAATAGCCGTCTTGGCTGATTAAGCTCTCGTCTGCTGCCAACGTCGGGCGCGATGCCAACGCCTCGTCGAGATTCAGCACCGGCTTGACCTTGCCCAGCCAGGGGCTTAGATCAACCTCGGCGGTGACTTTATCCAACAGGCTGCCGCCCAGCTGCGCTGCGGCTTTGCTTGGGCTTACCAGACGCAAATCGCCCTGCGTCAGACCCGTAAACTCCAGCCCTTGATAATCGTCCAGCATGACGGCGTGCAAATCCGCACCCAGCACGGTTTCCACCGCCAGTTCCCAGCCTGCCGCGACACGCAAGCCTTCAGCCAGACGCGGACGCTCGCTGAGCTGCTGCTCGCGCAGCCATTCGCCCACACCTTTGCCGGGGTCGAGTGCGGCTTGCTGCAAGGCCTCCAAAGAAGCCAGGCGGCCATTTAGGCGTTGCAACTCGCCTTGCGCCTGTTGCTGGGTTTGCGTGCTGTGTTGCAGTTCAGTGCGCAACTGCTGCAACTGCTCGGCCTGCTGCTCATCTCCAATTTGCAGGTCTTCAAGGCTGATTTCGCCAGCCGCAATCTGCTCGCCCAGCTCAATAATCGCGGCATCTTCCGGGTCAGCGGCCAACATCTGCAGGTCATCGCTCAGGCGACGCTGCCGCTCAGACAAGCGCTCCAGGCTTTGTTCCAATTGGGCGATACGAGACTGTTGCACTTCAGCCTGGCGGCGTGGTTCAGCGCTGTGCTGGTTGAAGGCGTCCCACTGCTCCTGCCAGCCATGCATGGCTGTTTCGGACTCTTCCAGCTCGGCCGCAGACTCTTCTGCTGCCGCCGCTGTCAGCTCCTGTTCAGGCACCAGCATGTCCAACTCTTCAGCCAGAGTGGCCAGCAAGGTGCGGTCGTGGCCGAGGTGCGATTCGGTTTCCAGACGGGCCTTCTCTGCTTCGCGCAAGTCATCTTGCAACTGACGCAGGCGTTGCTGACCGTGCTGGATGCTTTGCTCAATACGTGCAATATCGCCACCCACCGAGTAGAAGCGACCCTGCACCAGATTGAAACGCTCACTCAGCTCATGATGACCGTCGCGCAAACGCTCAATGCTGGCATCGGCATTGCGTTGTTCGGCGACAAGGGCCTCGAAGCTGACCTCCTGATTGCTGATCACCGCTTCGCGGCTGCCCACTTGCTCATTCAGCGTTTGCCAGCGCAGGGCGGTGAGCTGGGCTTTGAGTTGCCGTTCTTCGGCCTTGTATTCCTGATACTTCTCCGCCGACTGCGCCTGGCGATGAAGGCGATCGAGTTGGCGTTCCAGCTCTTCGCGCAGGTCGGTCAGGCGCGCCAGGTTTTCATGGGTACGACGAATACGGTTTTCGGTCTCGCGGCGGCGCTCCTTGTACTTGGAGATACCCGCAGCCTCTTCAATAAAGTTGCGCAGGTCTTCCGGCTTGGCTTCGATCAGCTTGCTGATCATGCCCTGCTCGATGATCGAGTAGCTGCGCGGACCCAGACCGGTGCCGAGGAAGATATCGGTGATGTCACGGCGGCGGCATTTGGTGCCGTTTAGGAAGTACGTGTTCTGGCTGTCGCGGGTAACCCGGCGGCGGATGGAAATTTCGTTGTAGCCCGCATATTCGCCGGTCAGGGTGCCGTCGGAGTTATCAAAAATCAGCTCTATCGAGGCCTGTGTCACCGGTTTACGCGTATTGGAGCCATTGAAGATGACGTCGGTCATCGACTCGCCACGCAGGTTCTTCGCCGAGCTCTCGCCCATCACCCAGCGCACCGCATCGATGATGTTCGACTTGCCGCAACCGTTAGGCCCTACCACTGCCGCCATGTTGCTGGGGAAGGTTACCGTGGTGGGGTCAACAAATGACTTGAACCCGGCCAGCTTGATGCACTTAAGCCGCATGCTTCGCTTTCCTTAGGCATCGGCCAGTGCGGCCAGCACCAGCTGACAGTTGTGCTCGCCATAGCCCAGCAACACGTGGCGAATAGCCTGATGATCACGGTCGATAATGGCCTGCAGTAGTGCGGCAAAAGTATTCAGAAACTGAGCCATCTCGCTTTTGCGGCGTTCCAGCGCCAGGTGATAGGTGCGACTGATGGCGGGCAGCAGGTTTTCGACGGTTTCTTGCAAATACGGGTTATCGCAGAACGGAAAAGCCGCACGCATGATGTCAAAGCTGCTTTCTACAAATCCGTCGATATCCTCTCGCTGCAAGCTATCTTGCAGACGCTGCTGAATCTGTAGAAAAGGGGCCAGATCGGCCTCTACCTGCCAGCTGTCTGCCACCGCTTTGCCGAGCAGGATGTAAAGCTCCATCACCAAGGCATAAAGGCTTTTGACGTTATGCGGCGTCAGTTCGGCCACTTGAGCGCCACGGCGCGGCGGAATCACGATCAGATGGCGGCGCTCAAGGATCAACAGCGCCTCGCGCACCGAACCACGGCTGACGTTAAGGGCTTGAGTAACCTTCTGCTCTTGAATGCGCTCGCGGGCTTTCAACTCACCACGGATGATGCGCTCTGCAAGGTGATGAGCGATCTGCTCGGCGAGGCTGTCCGGTGCCTTGAACGTCATGGTGATCCTTAGGCTCTATATGACCTATTTTGGGGCAAACAAGGGGGCACCCCGAACATGTCGGAGCGCTGCATCGCAGGGCGCGAGTGTAACACAGGGTGTTACCGGGCCAAGGTTGGTGGTGGCTGGCTTTCAATCCAAAAGGTGGGCATCAAAGGGATGGCCCCGCCAACTGATTGTCCTACAATCCTACCAACACATACTCCAACAACAAAAAATACGGAGCCACTATGTTTGAACGACTGCCCTCCAACTGGATGCTCGCCATAAAGAGCGTTGGCTACTGGCTCTGGTTAATCCCGGTTTTGGGGATTCCACTCAGCTACTTCATGTCAATTGACAGCGCGTACGCCAATGTTTGGCCATGGTTTGTGATGATCGTGGTGTTTGGCGTCATTCCGGTTTTGGATTTTATTGTGGGCCGCGACCCGGCCAACCCGGATGAAGCCGTGCAGGTGCCACAACTTGAACAGCAGCGTTACTACCGTGTTCTGAGCCTGGCCACTGTGCCGGCGTTACTCGGCATGCTGGGTTGGGCCGGCTGGGTGTTTGTCAGTCATGAGGCCTGGAGCTGGGTGGGTCAGTTGGGCTGGGTGTTGTCAGTAGGCACGGTGACTGGGGCTATCGGTATCACCGTGGCCCATGAACTGATCCATAAAGACCCTGCCTTGGAACAAAATGCCGGCGGCCTGCTGTTGGCGGCCGTGTGCTATGGCGGCTTCAAGATTGAGCACGTACGCGGCCATCATGTGCATGTTTCCACGCCCGAGGATGCCAGCTCTTCGCGCTATGGCCAAAGCCTTTACGCCTTCTTGCCGCACGCCTACAAACACAATTTTATGAATGCCTGGAAGCTCGAAGCAGAACGACTGAAGCGCAAGAACCTGCCAGCCCTGCATTGGCGCAATGAATTGATTGGTTGGTATTCGATCAGCGCGCTGTTTCTTTTGGGCTTCACCCTGGCCTTTGGCTGGTTGGGTGCCGTGTTCTTCCTGGCGCAGTCAGTCGTGGCCTTTACCCTGCTGGAAATCGTCAACTACGTAGAGCATTACGGTCTGCATCGGCGCAAGCTGGAGAACGGTCGGTATGAACGCACCAATCCGACGCACTCTTGGAACAGTAATTTCCTGCTGACCAACCTGTTTCTGTTTCATTTGCAGCGCCATTCCGACCACCACGCTTATGCCAAGCGTCGCTACCAAGTGCTGCGCCATTTCGACGACAGCCCGCAATTACCCAACGGCTATGCCGGGATGATTGTTCTGGCGCTGTTCCCGCCGCTGTGGCGCGCAGTGATGGACCCACGGGTACGCGCCTACTACGCCGGTGAAGAGCACCAGCTGACGGATTCACAACTCGCCTGATCCCCCTCGCTTTATCACGCAATCAACAACGCCAAGGGCTGCAATCCTTGGCGTTTTTTTATGCTGTCCGTTAAAGCTCATTCATATCACTGGCACGAAAACAGCTTCTAAAAAGCGCATACCAGCCTCTAAAAAGGCGGCTGAGCCGATTTAACTGACCTTTAAGTCAAATATTAATTGACCCAAAAGTCAGTTAAATCTAGATTTGCCCCGTACCGACCTCAGGGCCGCGTCCATCGATGCAATCGCAACCTTATTGTGTGCTCATAAAAACAATCGCCACCCCGGAGGTCGTCCTTGATCCAGTTTTTACTAAACCGGGAACTGCGTACTGAGCATGCCCTCGACCCAAACATCACCGTGCTCAATTACCTGCGCGAGCATCTCGGTAAATCTGGAACCAAGGAAGGCTGCGCCTCTGGCGACTGTGGGGCCTGTACCGTTGTAGTCGGTGAGCTGATTGGGGAGCGCGTGCGCTACCGTACCCTCAATTCCTGCCTGACTTTCGTTGCTTCGTTACACGGCAAACAGCTGATCACGGTTGAAGACCTCAAGCACCAGGGCCAACTGCACAGCGTTCAGCAGGCCATGGTCGACTGCCACGGCTCGCAATGCGGCTTCTGCACCCCTGGCTTTGTCATGTCGCTTTTCGCTTTGCAGAAAAACTCCGAGGGTTTCGACAAGGCCGACACCCTAGAAGCGCTGGCCGGCAACCTCTGCCGCTGCACCGGTTACCGCCCGATTATCGACGCAGCCGAGCAGGCCTGTTGCCAAAAGCAACCAGACCAGTTCGATACCTTTGAGCCGCAAACCGTCGCGCAACTTAAAGCCATCGCCCCGCAAGACACCGCCGAACTCAATAGTGGCGACAAACGCTGCCTGTTGCCGTTAACGGTCGCTGATCTGGCCGATCTCTACGTGGCCAATCCCGAAGCACGCCTGCTGGCTGGCGGCACCGACCTGGCCCTGGAAGTCACCCAGTTCCACCGCGAGCTGCCGGTGATGATCTACGTTGGCCATATCGAAGCGATGAAGCGCGTTGAGGTGACTGAACACAGCATCGAAATCGGCGCAGCCACCCCGCTGTCCGACTGCTATGCCGCACTGGCCAAGGAGTACGAAGATTTTGGCGAGTTGCTGCACCGTTTTGCCTCGCTGCAAATTCGCAATCAGGGCACCCTGGGCGGCAATATCGGCAACGCCTCGCCGATTGGCGACGCCCCGCCGCTGCTGATCGCCCTCGGTGCGCAAATCGTGCTGCGCAAAGGCAACAGCAGCCGCACCCTGCCGATCGAAGACTACTTCCTCGACTACAAGGTGACTGCGCGCCAAGAAGCCGAATTTATCGAGAAAATCATCGTGCCGCGCCATCAGGCCAGCCAGTTGTTCCGCGCCTACAAGGTGTCCAAGCGTCTGGACGATGACATTTCCGCCGTGTGCGCCGCCTTCAATCTAGTCGTCGAAGATGGCGTGGTGCAAAGCGCGCGCATCGCCTTTGGTGGCATGGCGGCCATCCCCAAACGCGCCGCAGCCTGTGAAGCCGTGCTCAAAGGCGCCGTGCTCAACCAAGCGCAGATCGAACTTGCCTGCGCCGCCCTGGCCGAGGACTTCACTCCGCTTAGCGACTTCCGTGCCAGCAAGGAATATCGCCTGCTTGTCGCACAGAATCTGCTGCGTAAATGCTTCATCGAGCTGCAATCTGCCGACGTTGAAACCCGGGTGAGCGCCTATGTCTAGTCATCATAAAGCCAGCAAAACCCAAGCCGAACTGGCCGAGTTATTCCGTGCGGGCATCACCACTGGCGTCGGCAAGAGCGTCAAACATGAAAGCGCGGATAAGCACGTCTCCGGCGAGGCGATCTACGTCGATGACCGCTTGGAATTCCCCAATCAGCTGCACGTTTATGCCCGCATGAGCGACCGCGCCCACGCGCGCATCGTCAGCATCGATACCAGTCCCTGCTACCAGTTCCCAGGCGTGGAGATCGCCATCACCAAGGATGACGTGCCCGGCCAACTGGATATCGGCCCGGTAGTCGCCGGTGACCCGCTGCTGGCAGACGGCAAGGTCGAGTACGTGGGCCAAGTGGTCATCGCCGTTGGTGCCGACAGCCTGGAAACCGCACGCAAAGCGGCCATGGCCGCGATCATCGAATACGAAGACCTTGAGCCGGTGCTAGATGTGGTCGATGCGCTGCGCAAGAAGCACTTCGTGCTCGACAGCCATCAGCACAAGATCGGTGACTCCGCCGCCGAACTGGCCACTGCACCGCGCCGTCTGCAAGGCAGCCTGCATATCGGCGGCCAGGAGCACTTCTATCTGGAAACCCAGATTTCATCGGTAATGCCGACTGAAGACGGTGGCATGCTCGTTTACACCTCGACGCAGAACGCCACTGAGGTGCAGAAGCTGGTGGCCGAAGTGCTGGGCGTACCGATGCACAAAATCGTTATCGATATGCGCCGTATGGGCGGTGGTTTCGGCGGCAAGGAAACCCAGGCCGCAGGCCCGGCATGCCTATGCGCGGTCATCGCCCACCTCACCGGCCGGCCGACCAAAATGCGCCTGCCGCGCGTTGAAGACATGCAGATCACCGGCAAGCGCCATCCGTTCTACGTTGAATACGACGTCGGCTTCGACGACGACGGCCTGCTGCACGGTATCGAAATCGAACTGGCCGGCAACTGCGGCTACTCGCCCGATCTGTCCGGTTCCATTGTTGACCGCGCGATGTTCCACGCCGACAACGCCTACTTCCTAGGCAACGCCACCATCAATGGTCACCGTTGCAAGACCAACATCGCCTCGAACACCGCCTACCGTGGCTTCGGCGGCCCGCAAGGCATGGTCGCCATCGAAGAGATCATGGATGCGATCGCCCGTAGCCTAGGCAAAGATCCGCTGGAAGTTCGCAAGCTCAACTACTACGGCAAAACCGAGCGCAACGTCACCCACTACCACCAGACTGTGGAGCACAACGTTATTCACGAGATGACCGCCGAGCTGGAAGCCAGCAGTGACTACGCCAAGCGCCGCCGTGAAATCATTGAATTCAACAAGAAAAGCCCGGTATTGAAGAAAGGCCTGGCGCTGACCCCGGTGAAATTCGGCATCAGTTTTACCGCTTCCTTCCTCAATCAGGCTGGCGCGTTGATCCATATCTACACCGACGGTTCGATCCACCTGAACCACGGTGGCGCTGAAATGGGCCAAGGTTTGAACACCAAGGTCGCGCAGATTGTTGCAGAAGTGCTGCAGGTGGATATCTCACGCATCCAAATCACCGCCACCAACACCGACAAGGTGCCGAACACCTCACCCACAGCGGCCTCCAGCGGCACCGACTTAAATGGCATGGCCGCCAAAAACGCGGCGGAAACCCTCAAGCAGCGTCTGGTCGATTTCCTAGTGCGCGAATACAAGGTCACTGACGAAGATGTCGAATTCCGCAACGGCCAGGTGCGCGTACGCGACCTATTCCTGAGCTTCGAGGACGTGATACAGAAGGCCTACTTCGGCCAGGTGTCGCTCTCTTCCACCGGTTTTTACCGAACGCCAAAGATCTTCTATAACCGCGACAAAGCCGCCGGTCGTCCCTTCTACTACTTCGCCTACGGCGCAGCGTGCTCGGAAGTGATCGTCGACACCCTGACCGGTGAGTACAAGATGCTACGCACCG
Organism: Pseudomonas sp. Ga0074129; assembly: GCA_001465025.1. Classification (GTDB taxonomy): domain Bacteria; phylum Pseudomonadota; class Gammaproteobacteria; order Pseudomonadales; family Pseudomonadaceae; genus Aquipseudomonas. The sequence goes on along the minus strand of LNDO01000068.1, from coordinate 58,874 downwards.
ACATCCTGCATGACGTCGGTGCCTCCCTGAACCCGGCGCTGGACATCGGCCAGGTCGAAGGTGCATTCGTTCAGGGCATGGGTTGGCTGACCATGGAAGAGCTGGTGTGGAACGGTAAGGGCAAGCTAATGACCAACGGCCCGGCCAGTTACAAGATCCCCGCAATCGCCGATATGCCGCTGGACCTGCGCGTTAAACTGGTGGAAAACCGCAAGAATCCGGAAGACACCGTGTTCCACTCCAAGGCGGTCGGTGAGCCGCCATTTATGCTCGGCATCGCCGTGTGGTGCGCGATCAAGGACGCCGTGGCCAGCCTGGCTGATTACCGCGTACAACCAAACATAGATGCTCCGGCAACGCCTGAGCGCGTGCTCTGGGGTGTGGAACAGATGAAGAAACTCCAACAACCGACCAAGGCCGCGACTGTGGGGGCCGAACCGGCCTGAAACGTAGCCCGGATGCAATCCGGGGAAGCCCTCTCCCGGATTACATCCGGGCTACGACCTGAGCCGAAGGTGCTTAACCATGACTAAACACACCGAAACGAAAGCGCCAACACCGCGACCGATTCCGCTAGCGATACTGAAACCGTCGCCGAACAACTGCGGCTTGCCGCACCCCGCACAACTTCCACCTAACTGGAGGCCGGACAAATGAGCTGGATCAGCGCCCTAGCCGACTTGCAGCAACGCGCAGAACCCTGCGTGCTGGTGACGATCATCGAAGAGCGCGGCTCAACCCCGCGCAATGCTGGCTCGAAAATGGTGGTCACCGCTGACTGCATCTTCGAGACCATCGGTGGCGGCCATCTGGAATTCAAGGCGATGGAGCTGGCGCGCGAGATGTTGCAAAGCCGCAGCCAGGACACCCGCCTGGAGCGTTTCAGCCTGGGTGCCAGCCTCGGCCAGTGCTGTGGCGGTGCCACCGTGCTGCTGTTTGAACCGATGGGCCAACCGCAGGCGCAGATCGCCGTATTCGGTGCCGGCCACGTTGGCCGCGCCCTAGTGCCGCTGCTTGCTAGCCTACCGTGTAAGGTGCGCTGGATTGACTCGCGGGAAAACGAGTTCCCCGAGCAGATCCCCTCCGGAGTCGACAAAGTGGTCGAAGACGAGGTGGTCGATGAGGTCGAGCGCATGCCCGCCGGCAGCTACTTTATCGTCATGACTCACAACCATCAGCTCGACCTGGAGCTGACAGCAGCAATCCTCAAGCGCAACGATTTCGCATACTACGGGCTGATCGGCTCGCAGACCAAACGCGCCAAGTTCGAACACCGCCTGCGTGATCGCGGCTTCGGCCCGGCTGTGGTCGCGCGCATGCGTTGCCCGATGGGCTTGGCCGAGGTGAAAGGCAAATTACCGGTGGAGATCGCTGTGTCCATCGCCGCTGAAGTCATCGCCACCTACAACGCCGCCTTTGGCCAAGACCGAAAAAAGGGCCAGGCCAGCGTTGCCAAGCTGCTGCCCGCCTCGCGCCGAACCCAGGCCTGACTATCTGCCCAGACGCACGCGCGCCTGAGCGACCGAATCCGTAGATTGAGATAAGCGTTACATGACTAGCCCAGTGAAAGCCTACCGCGCCGCAATCATGCACAGCATTGCCGACCCTGCCGTGGTCGGCGTGGAGCACTCCTATGAGTACTTTGAAGACGGTGTGCTGGTCATCGAAAATGGCCAGGTGGCCAAAGTTGGCCACGCCGCCGAGCTGTTGCCCAGCCTCAAGGGCGTGGAGATTACCGAGTACCGCGACGCGCTGATCACCCCCGGCTTTATCGACACCCACATCCACTACCCACAAACCGGGATGATCGCCTCTTATGGCGAACAGCTGCTGGATTGGCTGAACACCTACACCTTCCCCACCGAGCAGCAGTTCGCCGACAAGGCCCATGCGAGTGACGTGGCCGGTATCTTCCTTAAAGAATTGCTGCGCAACGGCACCACTACCGCCCTAGTGTTCGGCACGGTGCACAAGCAATCGGTGGACGCTTTCTTCGAAGCTGCCGAGCGGCTTAACCTGCGCATGATCGCCGGCAAGGTGCTCATGGACCGCAACGCCCCGGAATACCTGACCGACACGGCCGAATCCGGCTATGCCGACAGCAAGGAACTGATCGACCGCTGGCACGGCAAAGGCCGCCTGCATTACGCGGTCACTCCGCGCTTTGCCCCGACCAGCAGCCCGGAACAACTGACCCTGGCTGGCAAACTGCTGGGCGAATACCCAGACCTGTATATGCACACTCATCTGTCCGAGAACCGCAAGGAAATCGAATGGGTTAAAGCGCTCTTCCCCGAGCGCAAGGGTTACCTGGATGTGTACGACCACTACAAGCTAATTGGTCCACGCGCGGTGTTCGCCCACGGTGTGCACCTGTGTGACGAAGAGTGCCAACGCTTGGCCGAAACCGGCTCGGCCGTGGCCTTCTGCCCGACCTCCAACCTGTTTCTTGGCAGCGGATTGTTTGATTTGCAGAAACTGGAACAGCACGGCGTGCGCGTCGGCCTAGGCACAGACGTGGGCGCCGGCACCAGCTTTAGTCAACTGCAGTCGCTGAACGAGGCCTACAAGGTCATGCAATTGCAGGGCAAAAAGCTAGATCCCTTCAAGTCGCTGTACCTCGCCACCCTCGGTGGAGCAAACGCGCTGTATCTGGACGACAAGCTCGGTAACTTCGAAAGCGGTAAAGACGCCGATTTCGTGGTGCTCGACTACAACGCCACACCGCTGATCAGCTACCGCATGCAGCAGGCCAAAACCCTGGAAGAAAAACTCTTTGCCCTGATCATGCTGGGTGATGACCGCGCAATTAAGGAAACTTTTGCTGCTGGCCAGTCGGTGCATCGCCGCGATTGAGGTGGGTAAAACCCCAACCAACAAAAATCCCGCTCATTGAGCGGGATTTTTCGTTCAGGCCGATTGCCCCAATTAGCGGCTCGCGGCTTTCTTCTTGCTGCCCGGTAGCAGGTGCGAGAACACCGCGTGCAGGTCATCGGAGGCCGTTTCGCCATCCAGGTTGAGCTTGGCTTCAACGCTGTCCATATGGCGCATCATCAGGTCCACAGCGACGTCCATATTGCCTGCTTCGATGGCGTCGATCACCTGGTCATGCTCAGCATCCGAGCAATGCTTGCGGCTGTTGCTTTCGTAGAGGGCGATGATCAGCGAGGTCTGCGAAATCAGGCTGCGCAGAAAGCCCAGCAGGGTCAGGTTGCCGGCGGCTTCGGCGAGTTTCAGGTGGAACTCACCGGACAAGCGAATACCCATGCCACGATCACCACGAGCGAAAAAGTCGCGCTCATCGATCACCATCTGGCGCAGCGCAGCAATGTGTTCCGGCTTGGCGTTCTTACAGGCCAATTCGGTAATCGCCCGCTCGATCATCCGACGCACGTAAAAGATCTGCCGTGCTTCTTCCGCCCCTGGACTGGCGACCACTGCACCACGGTTAGGCCTCAGCAGCACGACGCCTTCATGCGCCAAACGCGATAAGGCGCGACGAATAATGGTGCGGCTGACGCCGAAAATTTCACCGAGCGCCTCTTCACTGAGCTTGGTGCCAGGTGCCAGACGCTGCTCGAGAATGGCGTCGAAGATATGGGCGTAAACCACATCGTCCTGAGTCCCGCTGCGGGTGATCTTGCCTTCGCGCGTCTGCTTCTTAAGGGGCTGCAATTGTTCGTTCATTGTGGCTCGCGTGATCAAGGTTCGGCGGTTGCTGATGCAACTCTACTGCGTGCTACCCACCCTCAGGCAAGCAACAAGTCAGTCAAAAGTTACAAATAAAAGTATTTTCATTGTACACAATGTGATCAGTGCGTAAACCGCCAGCGAAGTATGACCATCGTGCCAAGGGGCATTTGCATACGATTCAAGCTTGCACATAAAGGATGAGCAACGCGCAGTCGGCAGATTAGTTTTTGATACCGGGGTTTTCTTGTTCGTGAATTTACCGAACAGCCGCCCGCTTAGGTCACGCCAGTAAAGCCAAGACGCTGCGGTTATTGGCAAAGCCCCACAACTCACCGCAGTTCTACTCGGGCCGGCTAACTGGATGCGCCGTACACGTCAGGCGCAGGACCGTGTCGCATTGGCAGAAAATCCGAGAGCACACAAACACAAACTGTAAACAGCAATAGAATTTAATGTATACAATAAATACCTCGGCGCTATTTCTTGACCTAAAGATCAGCTAGGCGACCAGTAAGACAAAAAACCAGTCCACGAATCGAGCAGTGCGCAGGGCAGGCTCTGGCTTGCAAGAACCAAAGGATGAAAAGCCCCTCTCTGGAAAGCGCTAAGCAAGAACAACCCAGCCATAGTCACTAAGGCCATGATGCCGCTGACCTTCTCTGTTACCAGAGTCATTACCCTGGGTTTGCTGACCTGCGCAACGCTGACACTGCTGACCGGTCAGCGCGACAAGCTATCGCTTAGCGAGTGCGTTATGTGCGTTATGTGCGTTATGTGCGTCATTTTTATTGCCAAGTTCGCCTACCTATAAGGCGGGCTGGCGAGTCATTAAGTCCTGATACAAACATCGATGCGTTGACACATTTGGAGAGTCACTCATGAGTCTGGAAACCTGGCTGTTGTTCGCAAGCGCTTCACTGGTGGTGATTCTAATCCCCGGCCCATTATCACTGTTGATGGTCAGCAACAGCCTGAACTATGGCCTGCGCCGCTCGGCACCGGCTTTTATTGGCGGTGTGTCAGCCTCGATCTGCCTGCTGAGCGCTTCGGCGCTTGGCCTTGGTGCATTGTTAATGGCCTCGGAACAACTGTTCAGCTTGCTGAAGATTGTGGGCGCGTTCTATCTGTTCTACCTCGCCTGGCAAAGCTGGCAGGAATCGCGAAAAGCTGCCAAACCAGTGACCGCCGAAGAGCAGCCAGTCAACCCGAGCTTTCGCGCCATGTTCTGGAAGGCCTTCGGCCTGGGTGCTAGCAACCCCAAAGACATTCTGTTTTTTGCCGCCTTTCTGCCGCAGTTCATCAGTGCCGAGCGCTCGATGCTCAGCCAGTTGCTGGTGATGATCGCCACCTGGGCTGTACTGGATCTGGCCTGCAAGCTGTTCTACGGCCTCAGCGCCCAGGGCGCAGCGAGCTACTTGCGGTCGGGCAAGGGCCAAGTTTGGTTTAACCGTATCAGCGCGGGATTGTTTGGCGGCGCTGGGGCTGCCTCACTGCTTAGCCGCTGAAAGCGACAACCTGCCAAGGTTTATCCACGTCACGACCTCTAGGAGCGGGCCATGCCCGCGACCCGATAGCACGGGCATGAACTAGGAGTCCCCGCCGCTCCTACCTAGCGCCTGGGCAAATCGCAGGCAAAAAAAAGCCCGCAGCATGCAGGGGCTAGGGACTCTTAAACTTAGTCAGAGGGGGACAAGGAAACGGTTCAGCTGCCGCGGTAGGTCGAGTAGCTGTAAGGGGAAATCAGCAACGGCACGTGGTAATGCTCCTGCTCGGCATCGATGCCGAAGCGCAGCACTACAACATCGAGAAAGGCCTGCTCAGGCAAATCGACGCCGCGGGCGCGGTAGTAATCGCCGGCATGGAAGTGCAACTGATAAACGCCACTGCGGTATTCATCACCTTGCAGAACCGGCGCATCACAACGCCCGTCGTGGTTGGTGACAACACAATTGAGCAGCTCAAGCTGAGCCCCATCAACGCGATACAACTCAATCTTCAGTTCGCTGCCTGGGCAACCGTGGGCGGCATCCAGTACGTGCGTGGTCAATCGTCCCATCGCTTATGGGCACCTGCGCAGTTAACCCCAACGCAGACGCCGCACCTCCTCTACTTTTATTGAATTCAGCAGATTTATCAGGCTGAGCAGCCTCGACTGAGCTGAAGCATAGCATGCTGAAATTAAAAAATAAGACACTTTAATATAAATATGTACACAATAAATCGATCATAACGACTGCCCAGCGCACCGTAAAAGAGCAGCAAATCGGCCATAATTGCTTGCAAGCACTGCTTTTGCACAGCAACAGCTGACGCACTGGACAGATTCAGCATTAAGGCAAAATTTCGCGAAATAAGTTAATTTTACATTTACAAGAAGCAACTCACTTTGTATACAATTACCCATCACAGTTGCGCAGCACATTCATGCCCGCCCCGACAGCCACAAACAACAAGAAGGAAGACAACAGTGAGCGCTGACTACCCACGCGACCTGATCGGTTACGCCAACAACCCACCTCATCCGCACTGGCCGAATGATGCGCGCATCGCCCTGTCGTTTGTTCTCAATTACGAGGAAGGCGGCGAGCGCAACATCCTGCACGGCGACAAGGAGTCCGAGGCGTTCCTCTCCGAGATGGTTTCCGCACAGCCGCTGCAAGGCCAGCGCAATCTGTGCATGGAGTCGCTTTACGAGTATGGCAGCCGTGCCGGCGTCTGGCGTTTGCTCAACCTATTCCAGAAACACAACATCCCGCTGACTATATTTGCCGTGGCCATGGCCGCCCAGCGTCACCCAGATGCCATCAAAGCGATGGCCGCCGCAGGCCACGAGATCTGCAGCCACGGTTACCGCTGGATCGACTACCAGAACATGAGCGAAGCCGAAGAGCGCGAGCATATGCTCGAAGCCATCCGCATCCTGACCGCACTGACCGGCGAACGCCCGGTGGGCTGGTACACCGGCCGCCTCGGCCCGAACACCCGCCGTCTTGTCCGTGAAGAAGGTGGCTTTCTGTATGACAGCGACACCTACGACGACGACCTGCCCTACTGGGACCCGGCCAGCACCGTGGACAAACCACACCTGGTGATCCCTTACACACTCGACACCAACGACATGCGTTTCACCCAGGTGCAGGGCTTCAACAAGGGCGATGACTTCTTCGAATACCTGAAAGACGCCTTCGATGTGCTGTATGCCGAAGGCGTGGCCGGCGCACCGAAAATGCTCTCAATCGGCATGCATTGCCGCCTGCTCGGCCGTCCGGCGCGGCTGGCGTCACTGGCGCGCTTCCTTGAATACGTGCAGAGCCACGAAAAAGTCTGGTGCGCCCGCCGCGTCGACATCGCCAAACACTGGCACGCGACCCATCCGCTGCAAGAGCCATCCAAGGAGCGCTCTAAATGAGCCGTTTTCAAACCCTGACCCCGTCCCGTCTAAGCCGTGAAGACTTCGTCAAAGTCTTCGCTGATATCTACGAGCACTCGCCCTGGGTCGCCGAAAAGGCTTTTGACCTGGGCCAGGACGAGAGCATCAATAACATCGACGGCCTGCATCAGCGCATGGCCGACCTGTTGCTCAGTGCCAGCCACGCTGCACAACTGGCGCTGATCAATGCTCACCCGGACCTGGCCGGCAAGGCAGCCATACGCGGTGAGTTGACCGCATCAAGCACGTCGGAGCAGGCTGGTGCGGGCATTCATGAATGCACCGCAGAAGAGTTCGCCCGCTTTACCGAACTGAACAATGCCTACAAAGCCAAGTTCGGCTTCCCCTTCATCATGGCGGTGAAAGGCAGTAATCGGCATCAGATCCTGGCGGCCTTCGAGGAGCGGATTCATAACTCCCCGGAGCAGGAATTCGCCCGCGCACTGGCCGAGATCAACAAGATCGCGCTGTTCCGCTTGCAGCAGCTGTAAGGCGCAAGCACTCCGCTCTCCCCCAACGCCATCATTTAAGGCAGACATTTCATGAAAGCTTACGCCGTACCCTTTGAGAAATACGTCAACCTCGCCGACGCACGCTTGGGCACCAAAGCCATCTCAGTCACCGACGACTGGTTCGCCGACGTTAACCGCCTGTTCCAGCCGACCCCAGCGGTATGGAAGGAAGGCGTTTTCGATGACAACGGCAAGTGGATGGATGGCTGGGAGTCGCGTCGTAAGCGTTTCGAAGGTTACGACAGCGCAGTAATCCGCCTGGGTGTACCGGGCTCGATCAAGGGTGTGGATATCGACACCAGCTTCTTCACCGGTAACTTCCCACCATCGGCGTCCCTGGAAGGCTGCTTTGTTGCTGAAGGCGACCCCACCGATGCCACCGAGTGGACTGAAGTGCTGGGCGCAGTCGAACTGCAAGGCAACAGCCACCACTATCATGAAATCGCCAATGTTCAGGCCTTCACCCACCTGCGCTTCAACATCTATCCGGACGGCGGCGTCGCTCGTCTGCGCGTCTACGGCGTGCCGTTCCGCGACTGGTCTAACGTCGCTGACGACGAAGAAGTTGACTTGGCTTCCGCACTGAATGGCGGTCGCGCCCTGGCCTGCTCGGACGAACACTTCGGCCGCATGAGCAACATCCTCAACCCGGGCCGTGGCATCAACATGGGCGATGGTTGGGAAACCGCACGCCGCCGTACACCAGGTAACGACTGGGTGATTGTCGCCCTCGGCCATCCGGGTGAAATCGAGCGCATCGTCGTCGACACCCTGCACTTCAAAGGCAACTACCCGGACAGCTGCTCGATCCAAGGGGCATTCGTTAAAGGCGGCACCGACAGCCAGATCGAAACCCAGAGCCTGTTCTGGCGCGAGCTGCTGCCAAGCCAGAAGCTGCAGATGCACGCCGAGCACGAGTTCAGCGTGCAGATCAAGGCGCTGGGCCCGATCACCCACGTACGGGTGAACGTGTTCCCAGACGGTGGTATCAGTCGCCTGCGCCTGTTCGGCAAAGTCGCCAAGTAAGCCAATAAACCCCTCTCCCATTGGGAGAGGGGCATAAACGAACGAACAGAAGACCAGCCATGCGCACATTGATCATCGAGCCGCTGAGCAAAGAAGCCTTCGCCCCCTTTGGTGACGTTATCGAAACCGAAGGCAGCGAATTCTTCATGATCAACAACGGCTCCACGCGCCGTTATCACAAACTGGCCACGGTCGAGACCGCACAGCCAGAGGATAAGGCGATCATCAGCATCTTCAGTGCCGAGGCCCTGGATATGCCGCTGACCGTTCGCATGCTGGAGCGTCATCCGCAGGGCAGTCAGGCGTTTATCCCACTGCTCGGCAACCCCTTTCTGATTGTGGTCGCGCCACTTGGCGATGCACCTGAATCAGAGTTGGTCCGCGCCTTCCGCAGCAACGGCAGGCAGGGCATTAATTACCATCGCGGCGTATGGCACCACCCGGTGCTGACGATCGAAAAGCGGGATGACTTCCTGGTGGTTGATCGCAGTGGTTCTGGCAACAACTGCGATGAGCATTTCTTTACCGACGACGAGCTGCTGCTCCTCGCCCCCCACCAATAAGAGAAGCCCAGCATCGGCGTGCCGACACTGGGAAAGAGGTACTGATTGTGGAAGCGCATTTGACTGAATGGCTGAACCTGGGCATCCGCTGGATCCATATGATCACCGGCATCGCCTGGATCGGCGCATCCTTCTATTTCGTCTGGCTGGAAAACAACCTCAACCGCAGCAATCCCCGCGAAGGCCTGTCTGGTGACCTCTGGGCGATTCACGGTGGCGGTATCTACCACCTGGAAAAATACAAACTGGCTCCGCCGAAAATGCCGGAGAACCTGCACTGGTTCAAATGGGAGGCCTACGCCACCTGGCTGTCGGGCGTGGCCCTGATGCTGGTGGTCTACTACCTCAACCCGAGCCTGTACCTGATCAAGCCCGGCGTCGAACTGGCACCAGCCATGGGCATCGCCATTGGCTTCGGCTCGATGCTTGCGGGCTATGTGGCCTATCACTTCCTCTGCGATTCCCCCCTAGGCAAGCGCCCGGCCCTGCTGGGCGCCGTGCTGTTTGTCCTGCTGATCGCCGCCGCGTATGGCTTCAACCAAATTTTCAGCGGCCGCGCCGCTTATATTCATGTCGGCGCGATTATCGGCACCATCATGGTTGGTAACGTGTTCTTCACCATCATGCCGGCGCAGCGTGCATTGGTTAAAGCCATCGAAGATGGCACCACGCCGGACCCGACCCTGCCAGCCAAAGGCCTGTTGCGTTCGCGTCACAACAACTACTTCACCCTGCCGGTGCTGTTCATCATGATCAGCAACCACTTCCCGAGCACCTACGGCAGCCAATACAACTGGCTGATCCTGGCGGGCATCGCGATGCTGGCAGTACTGGTGCGCCATTACTTCAACACCCGCCATGACAGCAGCAAATACGTCTGGACCTTGCCTGCTGCTGCGCTGGGCATGATCTGCCTGGCGTTCGTCACAGGCCCGAGCATGAAGGCCGCCAGCACCGAAGCGCCCAAAGCAGCCGTCATTACCTACGCAAAGATTCCGGCCACTGCCGTGAGCGGTCATCCGGATGTTGCCAAGGCCGCTGAACCCGCCAGCACACCCGCTGAACCTGCAGCCACCGCACCAGCGCTAGCAGTTGTCGAGTTTGCCAAGGTAAACAGCGTGATTCAGGAACGCTGTAGCGTCTGTCATGCGGCCACGCCAAGCAGCCCATTGTTCAGCGCGCCACCGGCCGGCTTTATCCTCGACACGCCGGAGCAGATCAAAGCACAGGCTGCGAAGATCCACGCGCAGAGCGTTGCTTCGCACATCATGCCGCTGGGCAACATCACCCAGATGACCCAGGAAGAACGTGATCTGATCGGTACGTGGATCGACCAGGGCGCACAGCTCAACTGATCCACGAGTCGGTGCCTCGTCGCGATTAGCGCTTTGTAGCAGGCACTTGCAGCATTTGTGGCCGTTAATCGCCCACAAAAAAGGCCGGTCATATGACCGGCCTTCTTCTGCAACGGTTTGGCTTACATGTGCGAAATCATGGCGTCGCCGAATTCCGAGCAAGACAGCAGCTTGGCGCCGTCCATCAGGCGCTCGAAGTCATAGGTCACGGTCTTGGCACCGATGGCGCCGTTGGTGCCTTTGATGATCAAGTCAGCAGCCTCAACCCAGCCCATATGGCGCAGCATCATTTCAGCCGAAAGAATCAGCGAACCTGGGTTCACTTGGTCTTTGCCGGCGTACTTCGGAGCAGTACCGTGGGTGGCTTCGAACATGGCAATGGTGTCGGACAGGTTGGCACCTGGCGCAATACCGATACCGCCCACTTCAGCCGCCAGAGCGTCAGACAGGTAGTCGCCGTTCAGGTTCAGGGTGGCGATCACGTCGTACTCGGCCGGACGCAGCAGGATCTGCTGCAGCATGGCGTCGGCGATGGCGTCTTTAACGATGACGTTCTTGCCGGTTTTCGGGTTCTTGAACTGCATCCAAGGACCGCCATCCAGCAGGGTCGCACCGAATTCTTCAGCGGCCACTTCATAGGCCCACTCTTTGAAGGCACCTTCGGTGAACTTCATGATGTTGCCTTTGTGCACGATGGTCAGCGACTCACGGTCGTTATCAACCACGTACTGCAGCGCCTTGCGCGCCAGACGCTTGGTGCCTTCTTTGGAGACCGGCTTAACGCCAATACCGCAATCCTGATCAAAACGGATCTTGGTGACGCCCATTTCCTCTTTGAGGAATTTGATCACCTTGTTGGCTTCAGACGAACCCGCTTTCCACTCGATACCGGCATAAATGTCTTCCGAGTTCTCACGGAAGATGGTCATGTCGACATCGCCAGGCTTTTTCACCGGGCTTGGCACGCCTTCAAACCAACGCACGGGGCGCAGGCAAACGTACAGGTCGAGTTGCTGACGCAGGGCCACGTTCAGGGAACGAATGCCACCGCCCACCGGCGTGGTCAGCGGGCCTTTGATGGAAACAACGTAATCTTTGACAGCGTCCAGCGTTTCCTGAGGTAACCACGTGTCCTGATCGTAAACTTGGGTGGCTTTCTCTCCGGCGTATACTTCCATCCAGGAGATTTTGCGCGCGCCGCCGTAGGCTTTTTCAACAGCAGCATCGACGACTTTGATCATGACCGGACTGATATCAATACCGATACCATCACCCTCGATGTACGGGATGATCGGGTTGTTCGGAACGTTCAGGGATGTATCGGCATTTACGGTGATTTTGTCACCGGTGGCAGGCACCTGGATCTTTTGGTATCCCATGCTGGACTCCGTCTTGTGGTTAAAACAGTCAGATCACTCGAGAGTAACCCACTTGAATCGGGCGAAACCATATGTTCATTGGTCTTATGTGCCAAGGCATTCTGCGTCGCGCTGTCGCAATGATATACTCGCAGGATGACTAACAGGTCATAAGGAGCGGATCTTCTAACCAAGCTATCCGCCTCTTGAAACCGTGGAACTGCTACAGCGGCTCAACGGCTCGAAACGCTCAACACTCTACTAGCGCATCCAACATCACCGCAGCAAGACCTCGACCTCTGGCTCATTAACGCGAGCCTCAGCGCCTACCCGTGCATGTCGTGTGTCTATGCATGCTCAGCAAAGAAGAGAGTTAACTCTAAATGTCCACCCCCTCGAAGATCATCTACACCTTCACCGACGAAGCCCCGGCCCTTGCGACCTACTCGCTTCTACCTATTGTAGAAGCCTTCGCTGCCTCTGCCGAGATTGCCGTCGAAACGCGCGACATCTCTCTTGCAGGGCGAATTCTTGCAAGCTTTGCTGACCAACTGGGTGCCGACAAGCAGGTCGACGATGACCTCGCCAAGCTGGCCATACTGGCCACTTCGCCAGACGCCAACATCATTAAATTACCGAACATCAGCGCCTCGGTGCCGCAACTCAAAGGCGCAATCGCCGAGTTGCAAGCCCAAGGCTTTAACATCCCGAACTTCCCTGAAGATCCGCAAACAGATGCGGAAAAAGATATCAGCGCCCGCTACAGCAAGGTGTTGGGTAGTGCGGTAAATCCGGTACTACGTGAAGGTAACTCCGACCGCCGCGCACCTGCAGCCGTGAAGGCTTTCGTGCGTAAGCATCCGCACTCCATGGGCAAGTGGAACATGGCCTCGCAATCTCATGCCGACTATATGCGCGGCGGTGATTTCTTCTCCAGCGAGCAGTCGATCACCATGGCCAAGGCCGGTGACGTGCGCATTGAATTCGTCGGTAAGGACGGCCAAGTCAAGGTCAAGAAACAACTCGCCCTGCAGGAAGGCGAAGTCTTCGACAGCATGTTTATGAGCTGCCGCAAGCTGCGTGAGTTCTTCGAGCGCACCCTGCAGGAATGCAAGGACACTGGCGTGATGTGGTCCCTGCATGTCAAGGCGACGATGATGAAGGTCTCGCACCCGATCGTCTTCGGCCACGCTGTCAGCGTTTACTACAAAGATGTCTTCGACAAATACGGTGAGTTGTTCAAAGAACTGGGCGTCAACCCGAACAACGGCATCAGCAGCGTCTACGACAAAATCAAATCCCTGCCGGCCTCGCAGCAGGAAGAAATTCTTGATGACATCCATGCCTGCTACAGCCACCGCCCGGAAATGGCAATGGTCGACTCGGTCAAGGGCGTCACTAACCTGCACATCCCTAGCGACGTAATCGTCGACGCCTCGATGCCCGCGATGATTCGCAGCTCCGGGCAGATGTGGGGTAAAGACGGCAAACTCAAAGACACCAAAGCGGTGATGCCGGAAAGCACCTACGCGCGCATTTACCAAGAGATGATCAATTTCTGCAAAACCAACGGCGCGTTCAACCCAACCACCATGGGCAGCGTACCGAACGTTGGCCTGATGGCGCAGAAGGCCGAAGAATATGGCTCTCACGACAAGACTTTCGAATTGACCGAAAGCGGCATCATGCGTGTCGTCGCAGCCGACGGCACGGTGCTGATGCAGCATAACGTTGAAGCGGGTGACATCTGGCGCGCCTGCCAGACCAAAGATGCGCCGATTCGCGACTGGGTCAAACTGGCCGTTACCCGCGCGCGCCAGTCCGGCACTCCGGCAATCTTCTGGCTCGACCCAGAACGCGCCCATGACCGTGAGCTGCAAAAAAAGGTCGAAACCTACCTGCAGGAACACGACCTGACCGGCCTGGACATTCGCGTCATGGACTACAACCAGGCCATCCGCGTGAGCATGGAGCGCTTGATTCGTGGCCAGGACACCATTTCGGTGACCGGTAACGTGCTGCGTGACTACCTAACCGACTTGTTCCCGATCATGGAACTCGGCACCTCGGCCAAGATGCTATCCATTGTGCCGTTGATGGCCGGCGGCGGCATGTACGAAACCGGTGCTGGCGGCTCCGCGCCCAAGCATGTGCAGCAGTTGATCGAAGAAAACCACCTGCGTTGGGACTCGCTCGGCGAATTCCTCGCCTTGGCAGTTTCTCTGGAAGAAACCGGGATCAAGACCAACAACCCAAAAGCCAAACTCCTGGGCACCACCCTGGATGCGGCAACGGGTAAGTTGCTGGACAACAACAAGTCGCCTTCACGCAAGACCGGCGAGTTGGACAACCGTGGCAGCCACTTCTACTTGGCGCTGTACTGGGCTCAGGAACTGGCCGCGCAGAACGATGACGCTGAACTGAAAGCACAGTTTGCGCCGCTGGCCAAAACCCTCACTGAGAATGAAGCGACCATTATTGCCGAACTCAGCGCTGTGCAGGGCAAGCCCGTAGACATCGGAGGCTACTACCGCTCCAACCCGCAATTGACCAGTCAGGTCATGCGCCCAAGCGCGACATTCAACGCTGCGCTCGCCGCCTTGAACTAAGGCGCACCACCCGCGCGCTCAGCGCGGCAACACCACAAGCCCCGGCCTTCGCGCCGGGGTTTGTGCATTGAGGGCTGAGAGAATCAGGATATGATCGCCTTTTTTCACAACAGGCAGCATACCCATGCAATGGCAACCGCATATCACCGTGGCCACGGTTATCGAAGACCAAGGCCGTTTCCTGTTGGTCGAAGAAATAGCCGAAGGTCGAGCAGTGTTTAACCAGCCTGCCGGGCATTTGGACGCCAACGAAAGCCTCTTGCAGGCCGCCATACGTGAAACGCTTGAGGAAACCGGCTGGGATATCGAGCTGACTGGTGTCACCGGTATTTACCTGTATACCGCACCCAGCAATGGCATCACGTACCAGCGCATTTGCTTTGCCGGCAAAGCCCTGCAACAACGCCCCAATCACCCGCTGGATGACGGCATCATCGGCCCACGCTGGCTGAGCCGAGATGAACTGGCCGCCCAACCCGAACGCTGGCGCAGTGAACTGGTGCTGCGCTGCATCGACGATTACCTCAGCGGGCAGCACTTCGACCTGTCGCTGATTCGCGATTAACGGCGCGAGTGCGCAGCCTGTTAGAATCGCCCCCTCTTTTTTATCGCACGCAAATATCCCCATGCCAGATCCAACCACTCAGCGCGTCATTGTCGGCATGTCCGGCGGTGTTGATTCCTCAGTATCGGCCTTGTTGCTGCTCGAACAGGGCTACCAAGTCGAAGGCCTGTTCATGAAGAACTGGGACGAAGACGACGGCACTGAATACTGCACCGCCATGGATGATCTGGCCGATGCCCAAGCGGTGTGCGACAAGATCGGCATCAAACTGCACACGGCTAACTTCGCTGCAGAGTATTGGGACAACGTCTTCGAGCACTTTTTGGCCGAATACAAGGCGGGGCGCACGCCCAATCCGGACATCCTGTGCAACCGCGAGATCAAGTTCAAAGCCTTCCTCGATTACGCGCTGATGCTCGGTGCCGACCTGATTGCCACCGGCCACTATGTGCGCCGTCGTGATATCGACGGGCGCACCGAACTGCTCAAGGGCCTCGACCCTAACAAGGACCAGAGCTACTTCCTGCATGCGGTCGGCGGTGAGCAGATTGCTAAAACCCTGTTCCCGGTGGGCGAGTTGGAAAAACCAGCCGTGCGCGCCATCGCTGAAAAGTACCAGCTGGCGACAGCAAAAAAGAAAGATTCAACGGGCATCTGCTTTATTGGTGAGCGCCGCTTCAGCGACTTTCTCAAGCAGTACCTGCCGGCCCAGCCCGGCAACATTGAAACCACTGAAGGCGAGGTTATCGGTCGTCACCATGGCCTGATGTACCACACCATCGGCCAGCGTCAGGGCTTGGGCATTGGCGGCCTGAAAGATGCCAGTGATGAGCCTTGGTACGTGCTGCACAAAGACCTGTCCCGCAACGTCCTGGTGGTCGGTCAAGGCAATGAACACCCGTGGTTGTTTAGCCGCGCCCTGCTCGCCTCGGATATTTATTGGGTTAACCCGATTGATCTGAGCGCGCCTCGCCGGCTGACTGCCAAAGTGCGTTACCGCCAGCAAGACCAAGCCTGCACACTGGAAAAAACGACCACCGGCTACAGCGCGGTTTTTGCTGAGCCACAACGGGCGGTCACACCGGGTCAATCCGTGGTGTTTTACGACGGGGACATCTGTTTGGGCGGCGGCGTGATCGAAACCGCCGAACCTTGGACCGAGCGGGAGCACCGGGCATGAATCAAATTCGCGAACAATTGATTGCCCTAGGTGCTGTCTTTGAGTCCGCAGCACTGGTCGACAATTTGGCCAGAACCGGCCAAGTCAGTGAGCCTGCAGTGGCCTGCCTGATCAACAGCCTGTTGGTGCGCGACCCCAAGGACACGCTGGAGGTTTATGGCGGCGACGACCTTTATCTACGTGATGGCTACCGCGCACTGGTGGGCGCTCTTGAACGCGATCCGGCCAGCCTGCAACGCGACCCTTTGCGTTACGCCCTAGCGCTGCTGGCCCTGGAGCGACAGCTGGATAAACGTCCCGACATGCTCAACGTCATGGGCAGCCGACTGGACCAGGTGCAGCAGCAGGTCGAACATTTTGGCCCGGTGCATGAAAATGTCATCGCCAATTGCGCCAGCCTGTATCAGGACACCATTAGCACCTTCCGCCAACGGATTCAGGTACAAGGTGATATGCGCCATCTGCAGCAAACCAACAATGCCGCGAAGATTCGCGCCCTGCTGCTCACCGGCATTCGCTCGGCGCGCCTGTGGCGACAGCTAGGCGGGCATCGATGGCAAATGGTGTTTAGCCGCGGCAAATTGCTCAAGGAGCTCTACCCGCTCATGCGGACCTGAAGCATGAGCGCGCGCCTTCAAACCCCTTCAAGGCGCTGCTCTGCTTGCCCTCTCCGCCCTGCTCTTTTCGCTGATGGGGCTGGGCATTCGTGAGGTTTCCACCGGCGTCAACAATGAGTCTGTGGTGTTCTGGCGCAATCTTGTAGGGGTGCTGTTTTTTCTGCCGCTGGTGTTGCTCAAGGGCGTTAGGCCGCTTAAAACCGCTCGGCTCAAATCTCACCTCGGCCGCACCCTGTTCGGCCTGGCGGCGATGTATTGCTTCTTCTATGCCATCGCCCACCTGCCCCTGGCTGATGCCATGCTCTTCACCTACTCAGCCCCGGTGTTTACTCCACTGATTGCCTGGTGGTGGCTTAAGGAACCGCTGAGTAAACGCATGCTGCTGACAACCGGTATCGGCCTTATTGGCGTGCTGTTGGTGGCCAAACCTTCAGCCGCATTACTCGACAGCCATGCATTGATCGGGCTGGCAGCCAGCATCTTGGCGGCCCTCGCTTTTGTGTCGATTCGCGAGATGAGCGACACAGAACCTGCTTTTCGTATCGTGTTCTATTTTTCTCTGTTCAGCGCCCTGATCTCGGCTATTCCGCTGACGTGGGCTTGGCAACCCCTGACACAAGCGCAGCTGGGCTTGCTGCTGGTGATCGGTCTGTTGGCAACCGCCAGCCAGATCATCATGTCCAAGGCATACAGCCTCGCGCCGCCTGGCCAGATTGGCCCCTTTGCTTACCTGGCCATTGTCTTCGCCGGGTTGATCGCCTGGCTACGCTGGGGCGAAGTGCCTGATTTGACCTCGCTGCTTGGTGCTGCGCTGATTTTCAGCAGCAGCCTGCTGTCGATTAGTCTCAGCAAGCGCCGCTGAAGCAATCGCGGCCGGCCGCCCTTTTATGTATGATACGCGCCCTTTTCAACGCCCGATTGTCCGAGAACGCCTCCCATGCAGCTTTCCTCGCTCACCGCGGTTTCCCCCGTCGATGGCCGCTACGCCGGCAAAACCAGCGCTCTGCGCCCTATTTTCAGCGAATACGGCCTGATCCGTTTCCGCGTTATGGTTGAAGTGCGCTGGCTGCAACGCCTGGCCGCCCACGAAGGCGTGGCCGAAGTGGCACCTTTCTCCGCCGAAGCCAACGCCATACTCAATGAGCTGGCGGACAACTTCGCCGTCGAGCACGCCGAGCGCGTCAAAGAGATCGAGCGCACCACCAACCACGACGTTAAAGCCGTCGAGTACCTGCTCAAAGAACAAGCGGCCAAGCTGCCTGAGCTGGACAAAGTGAGTGAGTTCATCCACTTCGCCTGCACCAGTGAGGACATCAACAACCTGTCCCACGCCCTGATGCTGCGCGAAGGCCGCGACACCGTGCTGCTGCCGCTGATGAAGCAGATCGCCGGCGCCATCCGCGAGCTGGCCGTCAAGTTCGCCGGCGTGCCGATGCTGTCGCGCACCCACGGTCAGCCGGCCTCGCCGACCACCCTGGGCAAGGAACTGGCCAACGTCGTCTACCGCCTGGAGCGCCAGATCGCCCAGGTGGCCGCCGTGCCGCTGCTGGGCAAGATCAACGGCGCCGTGGGCAACTACAACGCCCACCTGTCCGCCTACCCGCAGATCGACTGGGAAGCCAACGCCCAGCAGTTCATCGAAGGCGACCTGGGCCTGCAATGGAACCCCTACACCACGCAGATCGAGCCGCACGACTACATCGCCGAGCTGTTCGACGCCATCGCCCGCTTCAACACCATCCTGATCGACTTCGACCGCGACGTCTGGGGCTACATCTCCCTCGGCTACTTCAAGCAGAAGACCGTGGCTGGCGAAATCGGCTCCTCGACCATGCCGCACAAGGTCAACCCGATCGACTTCGAGAACTCCGAAGGCAACCTGGGCATCGCCAACGCGATCTTCCAGCACCTGGCCAGCAAGCTGCCGATCTCGCGCTGGCAGCGCGACCTGACTGACTCCACGGTGCTGCGCAACCTCGGTGTCGGTTTCGCCCACAGCGTCATCGCCTACGAAGCCAGCCTCAAGGGAATCAGCAAGTTAGAGCTCAATGTTCAACGCATTGCTGATGACTTGGACGCGTGCTGGGAAGTGCTCGCCGAGCCAATCCAGACCGTTATGCGCCGTTATGCGATCGAAAATCCTTACGAAAAGCTCAAAGAACTGACCCGCGGCAAGGGCATCAGCCCCGAAGCGCTGCAAACTTTTATCGACGGCCTGGATATGCCAGCCGCCGCCAAGGCTGAACTCAAGCGCCTGACCCCTGCCAGCTACATCGGCAACGCAGTCGCCCAGGCCAAGCGCATTTAAGCGGCAACAGCCTCCCAGACGCCCGGCTGCGCCGGGCGTTTTCATTTATGGGTATTTATTTACTTCAAGGGCTTAGCGATGAATCCTGATACTCCGCTGCAACTGTTGGGTGGCCTTACTGCCCGTGAGTTCATGCGCGATTACTGGCAGAAGAAACCCCTGCTGATACGCCAAGCCATTCCTGATTTCGAGAGCCCAATCTCTCCAGATGAGTTGGCGGGTCTGGCACTCGAAGAAGAAATCGAATCGCGCCTGGTAATTGAGCACGGCGCACACCCCTGGGAACTGCGCCGCGGCCCGTTTGCCGAGGACGCGTTTGCCGAGCTGCCAGAGCGCGACTGGACCTTGCTGGTGCAGGCCGTTGATCAGTTCGTCCCGGAAGTGGCTGAACTGCTGGAAGCGTTTAAATTCCTGCCCAAGTGGCGCATCGACGACGTAATGGTCAGCTTCGCCGTACCCGGTGGCGGCGTAGGCCCACATTACGACAACTACGATGTGTTTCTCCTGCAGGGCTACGGCAAACGCCGCTGGCAGGTTGGCCAGATGTGCGATTCCGATAGCCCGATGCTGCAACACGCGGATCTGAAGATCCTTGCCGAATTTGTTAAAACTGAAGAATGGGTTCTGGAGCCCGGCGACATGCTTTATCTGCCGCCGCGCCTGGCCCACTGTGGTACCGCTGAGGATGACTGTATGACGTATTCCGTAGGCTTCCGCGCACCTAGCGCTGCTGAAGTCCTGACCCATTTCACCGATTTTCTCGGCCAATTCCTGCCTGACGAAGAGCGCTACAGCGACGCAGACGCCGTGCCGACCAGCGACCCGACGCAGATCCAGCGCGACGCGTTGGATCGCCTCAAAGCCCTGCTCACCGAACACATGAGCGATGAGCGTCTGCTAATGACCTGGTTCGGCCAGTTTATGACCGAACCCAAGTACCCGGAACTGATTGCGGGTATCGAAATCGACGCCGAGGCTTTCCTCGCCAGCCTGGACAATGGCGCGATACTGGTTCGCAATCCCAGCGCGCGTATGGCGTGGTCGGAAGTCGGCGATGACTTGGTACTGTTTGCCAGCGGTCAGAGCCGCCTGCTCTCGGATAACCTGCGTGAACTGCTGAAACTGGTGTGCGCGGCAGACGCATTACACATCGAAAACCTTGGCCCATGGCTGGCCAACGACGAAGCGCGTAACCTATTTGTCGAACTGGTTAAGCAAGGCAGTCTGGGGTTTGCGGATGAGTGATATACAGGTTCGTTTGGCTGATTGGCAGAAAGATAACGCCGCTCTTCGGCGTATTCGTGAAATCGTATTTATCGCTGAACAATCCGTACCGGCGGAACTCGAATGGGATGCCGAGGACGCCGATGCCGTGCACTTTCTCGCCCTTGAGGGTGACTACCCGATTGGCACCGCGCGCCTGCTGCCCGACGGGCATATTGGTCGGGTCTCGGTACTCAAAGACTGGCGCGGTATGAACGTAGGTGTAACGCTGATCCAAACAGTGCTTGCCGAAGCCGAAAAACGCGGCCTGACTCAGCAAATGCTAAGTGCACAAGTTCATGCGACGGCATTCTATGAAAAACTTGGTTTTGCCATCGTCAGTGACGAGTACCTTGACGCGGGCATTCCGCATGTAGACATGGTGCGGCACAGCCACTAGAGGCCTCTATGCGCGACGAAAACGCCCCGACTGAGCAAACCGAAGGCCATGAGTTGCCTGCCATCGAGTTTGAATCACCGGGGCGTTTTACTGTGCACAACCCAGCCAACGCAGCAGCCGATTCGGTCTTGCATGAGCCCGCCCCCTTTACGCTCGGTGCTCACACCTCATTGGAGCGTTTCAACCAGCCGGATCAGGCTCGCGCGCACACCCTCGCCCTGCTGCAACAAGCTCAACGTAGCCTGTGCATCTACAGCCATGACCTAGAGCCCTGGCTCTATCATCACAGCAGCGTGCAACAAGCTTGCACGCGCTTTCTGCTGGCGAGCCCGCGTAATCAGCTGCGTATTTTGCTGCGTGAGCCGGGGCGCGCCGTCAAGGAAGGCAGCCGTTTGCTCAGCCTGTCACGCCGCCTGTCGTCTAACTTGCTGATCCGCAAGCTCCACCCGGACTACCCTAATGAAGCGCTGGCCTTTCTACTCGCCGACGACAGCGGACTTTTGCTACTACCTGAGTTAGGCCAGCCAAGCGGATATGCGCTGTACCACGACCCTATTCGCAATCGCCAACGCCGTGCCCAATTTGAGCAGGCTTGGGATACCAGCATCACCGATGCCGATTTACGGAGTTTTTTGTTATGAAGGCTCGCGCCCTGTTTACCGCCGTACTGATCACGTGCAGCCTGTCGCTGAGTGCTGCAACCGAAGTCATACCGCTCAATTTCCGCACAGCGGATGAAGTGCTCAGCGTGGTGCAATCGGTGTTGGGCCATGAGGGCCGCGTGAATGCCTACGGCAATCAGCTGATCGTCAACGCCGACCCGGCAAAGATTGAGGAAGTGCGCACCCTGCTGCAGCAAATCGACACCGCGCCACGTCGCCTGTTGATCAGTGTTGATACCCAGGAATCTGGCTTCCAGAGTGATCGCGGCTACAGCGCTAACGGCAGCATCAGCAGCGGCAATGGCGAAGTCCAGATCGGCCAGGGTGAGGTCAACGGCCGCGATCAGGTGCGCATTATTCGTCGCACGACCGACAGCCGTGGCGGTGGCACTCAGCAGGTGCAAGCGAGCGAGGGCTACCCCGCGTTAATTCAGGTCGGCCAGAGCGTGCCAATAACCACGCAAGGGCGCGACATGTATGGCCAACCCTATAGCAACACCCAGTATCGCAATGTCACACGCGGCTTTTATGTCACCGCCAGCCTAACGGGTGATCGGGTGCATATCACTATCAGCAGCAATCGGGATCGCTTAAGCCAGACACAACCAGGGACGATCGATATACAAAACACCGATACACGCGTAAGCGGCCGTATTGGTGAATGGATCGCTATCGGCGGTGTCAGTGAGCAAAGTCAGAGCGAACAGAGCGGCTTTGTTCAGCACCGCGCAACTCAAGGACGCGAAGACATGAACATGCGCGTCAAGGTTGATGTGCTGCAGTAGGTTTCCGGCCCTGTGGGTTAGTGCTCAACCGTGCAATTTGAGTCCGCCTGTCGCCTAGCGCCGCGACGTTGTATCGAGACGGCAAGCACTGCTTCCCCGAACCGCTTCGTAACACCCACTGCAGAGCGGCTAAGCCCCGCACAACATGACTGGACGGTCGCATTTTAATTTATGTAGTAGTCACTCGAAAGCCACTGCAAAATAATTGACGAACCCATTAGGCAGAGGCATCATTGCACCGCTCCCGCTAATCAGAGGCGCTGAAAAGCCCTCCGAGTCGCGCTCAAACTTACCGTCAGAGCCGATTTGCGTTGTAAAGCCCACAAGGCCGTCCGATGAGATTGCGACTGGAACGAAGTTGTCCTGAGGGACGGGGAAGCGTTTAGCAACAGTGCGCAAAGCGCCTAGCAGGTTGACACATCGAGCGGCATCCACGAGCCGGTTTTATCGACGTGACTCACAACCTACTCTGCCAGCGTGTTGTTCAGTTCGTCGCCCTCCTCTCGGATCAATTCCGTCTAAAGTCGATTTCTCGGCGTCTGCAGTGAGCTACAACAGCCTCCGGCAACACAGGTGTTAAGTGGGAAAGCCGGTGCTTAACCAAACACATACTTTGAAGGATTGACCATGTCAGCTTATCAAAACGACATCAAAGCCGTTGCCGCCCTGAAAGCCGCTGCTGGCAGCAGCTGGAGCGCTATTGACCCTGAGTCCGTGGCCCGTATGCGCGCTCAGAACCGCTTCAAAACCGGTCTGGAAATCGCTCAGTACACAGCCGACATCATGCGCAAAGACATGGCTGAGTACGATGCTGACTCCTCCGTCTACACCCAGTCGCTGGGTTGCTGGCATGGTTTCATCGGTCAGCAGAAGCTGATTTCGATCAAAAAGCACCTGAAAACCACTAACAAGCGCGTTCGGATTTCGGTCCGCTGCCGGATCAGTCCATGCACGAGAAAACTTCGGTTTCCGGCCTGATCGAAGAGCTGTACACCTTCCTGCGCCAGGCTGACGCCCGTGAGCTGGATCTGCTGTTCACCGCTCTGGACGCTGCTCGCGCTGCTGGCGACAAAGTCAAAGCAGACGAAATCCAGGCTCAGATCGACGGTTATGAAACCCACGTCGTACCGATCATTGCCGACATCGACGCTGGTTTCGGTAACCCAGAAGCCACCTACCTGCTGGCTAAGAAGATGATCGAAGCGGGTGCTTGCTGCATCCAGATCGAAAACCAGGTCTCTGACGAGAAGCAGTGCGGCCACCAGGACGGTAAAGTGACCGTTCCTCACGCCGACTTCCTGGCCAAGATCAACGCTGTGCGTTACGCCTTCCTGGAACTGGGCATCGACAACGGTGTAATCGTTGCGCGTACCGACTCCCTGGGTGCTGGCCTGACCAAGCAAATCGCTGTTACCAACCAGCCGGGCGACCTGGGCGACCAGTACAACTCCTTCCTGGATTGCGAAGAAGTTTCCCCTGCGGACCTGAAGAATGGCGACGTGGTTCTGAACCGCGAAGGCAAGCTGCTGCGTCCTAAGCGTCTGCCGTCCAACCTGTTCCAGTTCCGTGCTGGCACCGGTGAAGCGCGCTGCGTACTGGACAGCATCACTTCGCTGCAGAACGGCGCTGACATGCTGTGGATCGAAACCGAGAAGCCACACGTTGGTCAGATCGCCGAAATGGTTGACGAGATCCGCAAGGTAATCCCGAACGCCAAGCTGGTTTACAACAACAGCCCATCGTTCAACTGGACCCTGAACTTCCGTCAACAGGCCTACGACGCATTCGTAGCTGAAGGCAAAGACGTTTCCGCCTACGACCGCGCCAAGCTGATGAGCGTTGAGTACGACGAAACCGAGCTGGCTCAGGTTGCTGACGAGCGCATCCGCACCTTCCAGCGTGATGGTTCGGCTCGCGCCGGTATCTTCCACCACCTGATCACTCTGCCGACTTACCACACCGCCGCGCTGTCCACCGACAACCTGGCCAAAGGTTACTTCGCAGACCAAGGCATGCTGGCTTACGTGAAAGGCGTTCAGCGTCAGGAGATCCGTCAAGGTATCGCCTGCGTTAAGCACCAGAACATGTCCGGCTCCGACATCGGCGACGCTCATAAAGAGTACTTCGCTGGTGAAGCAGCTCTGAAAGCAGGCGGTAAAGACAACACCATGAACCAGTTCAGCTAAGAACAGGTTCACTCAACCGAGGCCACGATCAAGGTTGAGTGTGTTGAGAAAACCCCAGCAGAGATGCTGGGGTTTTTTTATGGCTTCTTAGCCATGGCGTATTGAAACGCGAGCCCCCTTCCCCAAGCACTGAACGCAGTGCATCAATACCCTTTTTTCAGAGCATGCACTCACGCAAACTGAGCTTTTAGGCAGATTCAGAGCAGTTGAATAGGTGGGTGGTATTGCTGGCGGATCGGTTTAGACCGACACAATGAAATCCGGCAAGGCAGGCTAGGTTCTGGCTTTCGCTGCGCTACACCAGCCGACGTATCGCTGCGCCAAGACGCAGGTCTGCGCCGAATTTAAATACTTGAAAGCATTGCGCATGCAGGTGAACCAGGCTGCTCTCAACCTCGACCAGTTGGAGGCGTGGCGGCCATCAGCAGCAAACGCCAGAGCTTACTGCCATTCTTTGAGCGCCTGCTTGGCCGCAGGGTTCATCGGCTCAGCCAAAAGGCCTGCCGGGGTCTGATTGATGCGATAAACCGCCTCATCAGCAAGGGGCAGGAAATTAACCCGCCTGGCTTGGGCGTCAAATATAAACAGATCACGCTGCCCCACGCGTAGCCAACGCCAGAGATCGACTCCGTAGGGGCTTTCGGCGAGCTGAACGCGCGTGTGCTGAGCCAGCGTTTGTTGCTCGATAGAAAGGAATCGGCCTGATAACTTTTCCAGCCGATAACCCGGCTGCAACCCGATCAGCGCCGCCAGACCTTTCCATTGCAAAAAGCGCGCATCAAGCTGCCAAAGATCGCCCTCCAGTGTGAAGGTGCGCTCTTTAGCGCCCTCCAGCACACTGACCCGATACACAGGCCCCTCGGCTTTGAAGCTCAGGGTCGCCAGCGGCTTATCCGGAGCAATGGGGGCATAACTGCGCATGTCATTGGCCAATAAACCAATCAGCCCCGCAAGTGCCACGAATGCCAAGCCGCAGGTGCCTCTGAGCCAGCCCAAGAACCAGCTGCGGTTGAATAAAATACGCAGGGCAATAAACGCCGCAAGTAAGGCCAACAATGCTGTAGCCCATGCCAGTCCGCCATATTGCATTGCGATGCATTCCTTATCTGTTTAATTCTCGGCATTATGCGCAGCTGTCTGGCTGGCGAACAGCCGGCGTCACGCACAATTAGACGCAGAGCGTGTTTTACATGCTATTCCCATTTGAACTGGGCATTGAGCTGTCGACCCTGGCCATCTTGGTTGTGGTTGCATTCACTGCCGGATTTATCGATGCCATTGCTGGCGGCGGTGGATTGCTGACCATTCCAGCGCTATTGACCGCAGGCATCCCGCCGCACCTGGCGCTAGGCACCAATAAGCTGTGCGCCACCTTCGGCTCGGCGACGGCCAGTTACACCTTCTACCGCCGCAAACTGTTTAGCCCGGGTCAATGGCGCCATGCCCTGGTCGCTACTGCAATCGGCGCATGGTTAGGGGCTGTTTTAGCCCACTGGTTGCCATCGGCTTGGCTGAACCAGTTACTGCCCGTGGTGGTATTCGCCTGCGGCCTGTATCTGCTGTTTGGCAAAACACCAGACGTGAAAAGCTGCACAGATGCGCCCATCGCCAAAGCCCGTCAGTGGCCGCAAGGCTTGGCGCTGGGGTTTTACGATGGTGTGGCAGGCCCCGGAACAGGTGCCTTTTGGACTGTCAGCAGCCTGATGCTTTATCCGCTCGACTTGCTGCGTGCCAGTGGCGTGGCCCGTAGCATGAACTTTGTGAGTAATGCCTGCGCCTTGAGCATTTTTATCTTCAGCGGCCATGTGGTGTGGCTACTGGGAATTTGCATGGGGCTGGGCTTGATGGTGGGCGCATACCTCGGCGCGCGAACCGCCATTAAGGGCGGCTCGCGGTTTATACGACCGGTATTTATTCTCGTGGTACTGGCGCTGACGGCACGCCTAGCTTGGCAACACTGGTTCGGGCTGGCCTAGCCGACGCGCTACGTAGACATCAATCAGGTGGCGGGCAATCGAACGAGTCGCGGGCAGTGGCGGCAGATCATGCACGTTGAACCAACCCGCGTCCTCTATTTCGTCAACCTGCATGACGATATCGCCTGATGCATATTCGGCATGAAAGCCAAGCATCAACGAATGGGGAAACGGCCAGCCTTGGCTGCCCATGTACTGAAGGTTGTGCACCTCAACCCCAACCTCTTCGCGCACTTCACGCACCACACAATGCTCAACAGATTCACCGGCTTCGACAAAGCCGGCCAGGGTGCTGTAAACGCCGGGCACAAAGCGCGGCGAGCGTGCCAACAGCACTTCATCACCACGGGTTACCAACACAATCATGCTAGGTGATAACCGCGGGTACAGCCTGAGTTCGCATTGCGCACAATGCATGGCGCGCTCGCCGTGAACTGGTTGCATGGCGCTACCACAACTGCCGCAAAAACGATGGTGACTGGCCCAAGTGCCAATCTGCGTGGCATAGCTGAGGAGCCTGAAGGTGTCCGCATCGCCGTGGAGTAAAAACTGACGCAGGCTCTGCCAGTTACAGCCCGGCATATCGAAGGTTTGCCCCAACTCCAGCAGGTAAACCATATCACCGGCAAAATGACCAAGCCCGTGTTCAGCCAAAATGGGCAAGTCTTGCTTTTTTAACCACTCGCGGGGGAATAGCACACCGTTGCTGTCAGACAGGAAGTGTTGCTTGAAGTGAACCACTGCCCACCCGCCCGGCTGGGCAGCATCAAGCACGGACGGTTGCCAAACAGACATGCTTACTCCTCCAACGGCATGCCCAGCGCGCGAACACTGTCGGCGGCCAGATCAAGCACACTGGGTTTGGTTTCCGGACGCATCACCGCCCCGGCTTCGAGGTAATACTCAAGGCTGCTCAGGGCATCGGCCAGGGTTTCCAGCATTTGTTCGGATGGCATCTGCGGAGCATCGAGCATGTGTTTCTGGATGTAGTCGGCGCAAGCCCCAACCAGCAACGCGGCGCGACTTTGATTGAGGAACCACAACCCGCCCCTCACGGCTTGCAGGCTGAACGGCACGTTCGAGAGGTGCATGCGATCCCCCCCCGACTCCAGATAAGCCGTAATCGCACGTTTGGCCAAGGCTAACCCTGCTTGCGCCTCATCAACCACAACGATGCGCGCTTCCTTCAGTTGGTGCTGCGCGAATGAATCGGCCTCATCACCCGGTTGCACTTGGGCCAGGCGAGCATCGCTGCGCTCACCACGTTCCAGGCTGGCCACCATGCCTTCAACGTACAGCACAGCATCAGCCAGTTTGTGCAATTCATTAGGCTGCGGCTCTGCGCCCTCACACCAGCTGGCAACGGTTTGCAGTTGTGCGTTGAGCGAGTTACCGGCCGAACTCAGGCCAACCATGCCGAGCGTTTTGCTCAACTTACCCAGTTGGGCGTGCAAGCCGTTGAGGCTATCACTCTGCAAGGTGCCGCGCTCAATCAGGTCCAGCATGTCCTTGACGCTGTTTAGCTCTTCACGAATAGCCGAACTCAAGGAGCGCATCACCGACTGCCCAGGTCCTGCCAGACGCTGGTATTCCTCTTCCAACAGGTGATCGGTAAACGGCATCGGCATTAAGCCGAAAACCTCACGAAGGGCACTGGCCTGTGGGCCTTGGGAATCAGCCAAAGCGACCAAATAGAGCAACTCTTTGAGCAAATTGCGCGGAGCTTCGTATTGACCGTTGGCCAGCATTTGCTTGAGTTCACGATCAAAACGCGAGAACAGCTGCTTACGTGATTTTCGCGCAAGCAACTGCCCCACCACCTGCGACTCGATGGCGGCTGCACCTACCCAGCAAAGTCGCCCCCGCGGCTCATTGGCAAACAGGCTGTCGAGACGTCCCAGCGCGCGCCCCATCAATTTGAGACTGGCCTGTGGATTTTGCTCACGGATAAAACCCAGCAAACCCACTTGGTACATATGGCGCAGACGCCTGCCCTGGGTTTCCCGCGCGGCACCATCAACGTCAGCCGGCGCGGTACGTGGGCGGGCATGATCAAGGCGAACGCTGAAGAAAAAACTTTCTGGCAATGCCGGCTGGCTGCCCGCCTGACGCAGATCATTGATGGCCGGCAACAAAAGCTCTGGCATTTCCTGCCGATGGGCCTCGACGTTTTCCAGATACCGACGCAGCACATGCAAGGCATTGCTCAGCGCCGAAAGCTGCACGTCGCGCTCTTCACCGGCGCCTGCTGGAATATCAGTAGCTTGGTCCAAGACTTCCTGAGCCAGCAGTTCGGCCCCAGCCAGCTCAATCAGATTCAGCGTTCCACGCACCTGATGCAGACTTTCCACAGCTTGCTGCAGCAGACTGCCATTGTTACGGTCGGCGATGAATTGCTCGAGACTCGATTCAGCCTCTTCGATGGTGGCGAACAATTCATCACGCACCAAATTGAGCGACGTGGCTCCAGATACCATGAGCTATTACGCCTCCCGCGTCAGTGATGGAAACAGCTGAACCAAAGGCATCAGTCGGCAAACTCCGGCTTTTGCTTAGTCATGTGCGCCGTCATGGCGACACGTAGGTCGGCCGATTGCAGCATGGCGGCGTTCCAGGTGGCGATGTATTCAAGGCCATCATCCACGCGGTGATCGCGCATGTAGCGAATCATTTCCTTGGTGCCACGAATCGCCACCGGGGACTTGCTGGCAATCTCGCGGGCAATCGCCATAACGCCGTCGAGCAGAGCATCCGCGTCAACAAATGTGCGATTGACCAGGCCAATACGCTGGGCCTCATCACCCTCAATAGTGCGCCCGGTAAACGCCAGCTCACGCATCATGCCATCGCCGATAATGCGCGGCAGACGCTGCAGTGTGCCCACGTCAGCCGCCATGCCGATGTCGATTTCTTTAATCGAGAACTGCGCATCGACGGTGGCATAACGCATGTCACAGGCGGAGATCAGGTCGATGGCTCCGCCCAGGCAGTAGCCTTGGATGGCTGCCAAGACAGGTTTGCGGCAGTTGTCTACGGCATTGAAGGAGGCTTGCAGCTCAAGAATCTTACGGCGCAGTTTTTCCGCATTGCGACCGACGTCCGGGCCCATCTGATTGCCGATGGAGGCCAGCATCATCAGGTCAATACCTGACGAGAAGTGCTTGCCAGCACCGGATATAACCACGGCACGAACCTCGTCGGTGTCGTCTACCCAGCGGAAAATCTCGATGATTTCGCGCCAGAAGTCCGCATTCATCGCGTTGACTTTTTCCGGGCGGTTAATCACCACATGGGCAACCTTATCTGCCAACACGACGTTAAAGGCTTTGTAGTCGGACACGGCAGTCATCCTCAGCAGGGCGCGCAAGCGCGCGTGGAAATCTTATTAGGGTAAAAATCGAGCAACTATAACAACCAACCGGCAAATGTCGATGCTGGCCACTGTGACGAGGGCCACGTCATGAAAGTTAAGCTCAACTTTTATCTGTCCACGATAAGCGCTTGATCTAATGAGGAAGCGCACAGCAAAGCCGAACCTGTGCGCTGGCAGTCACTGCTGTTATCACCAACGGTGATGGTTAAGCCTTGATGCAATCTACGGTGTACCGCCCGCCCTCACGCTGCAACCCATGAACATCCGCGTCAAAGCCTGGAAAGCTTTGGTCGAAGGTGCGCGCAAACTCTAGGTAATCGATGATCGAGCGGGTCTGTGCGGTAAAGCGCTCCCCCGGCATGATCAGCGGGATGCCAGGCGGATAAGGCACCAGCATCACTGCGGCAATGCGTCCTTCGAGCTGTTCAATTGGCACCGCTTCCACCTCACCACGGACCAACTGGTTGTAGGCATCCGCCGGTTTGATCGCGACCTCCGGCAATACCGTGTACATCCGTTTCAACGCCTTGGCGGTGGCGTTTTCGCGGTAGCAGGCATGCAGGGCATCGCACAGGTCACGCAGGCCCATGTCCTGATAGAACCCTTTGCCGGCCTGAGCAATCGAAGGCAAGACATTAACCAGCGGCAGGTTGGCATCGTAACTGCGTTTGAATTCCAGCAACTCGGTGAGCAAGGTGCTCCACTTACCCTTGGTGATGCCCATCGAGAACAGCACCAAGAACGAATACAGGCCGGTTTTTTCTACAACCAAGCCGCGCTCCCAGAGAAACTTGCTGACCACGGCGGCTGGAATGCCACGCTGATCAAGGGTGCCGTCAGCCGTAAGGCCAGGCATAACCAGGGTCACCTTGATCGGATCGAGCAGTACATAGTCCTCGGCCACGTCACCGAAACCATGCCAGTCCGCTTGCGGTTGCAGCAACCAGTTCTCGGTCATTACATCATCAGCACCTTCAGCCTTAGCCGGTTGCCAGATGGTGAACCACCAGTCGTCGCTACTGAGGTTCTGCCGCAAGTTGGCCAGCGCGCGGCGAAAGCTCAGGGCTTCGTCGAAGGTTTCCTGAATCAGTGAACGCCCTGCTGGGCCTTCCATCATGGCGGACGCCACATCCAGCGAGGCGATGATGCCGTACTGCGGCGATGTGGAGATGTGCATCATAAAAGCTTCGTTGAAACGGTCCCGATCCAGCTGGCGCTTACCACCATCTTGCACATGAATCATCGAGGCCTGGCTGAACGCAGCCAACAACTTGTGCGTGGAATGGGTGGTGAATACCAATGGCGTGTCGGCGCTGCGCGCAGTGCCCATGCCATAGCGGCCAGCGTAGAACTCATGGAACGCCGCATAGGCGTACCAGGCCTCATCGAAGTGCAACACCTCAACACTGTTGCCCAGGGTTTGTTTGATCAACTCGGCGTTGTAACACAGGCCGTCGTAGGTGGAGTTGGTCACCACCACCAGCTTGACCATCGCCCCGCTGCTGTTCGGCACCCTGCCTCGAGCTAACGGGCTGGCATCGATTTTGGCCTGGATCGACTCTCGGCTGAATTCGCTCAGTGGAATCGGACCAATGATGCCCAACTCGTTGCGCTCCGGGCACAGGTACAGCGGAATTGCACCCGTCATGATGATCGAATGCAGAATCGACTTGTGGCAATTACGGTCTACCAGCACCAGATCATCGCGGCCGACCATGCTATGCCAGACGATCTTGTTTGCCGTTGAGGTGCCGTTAATTACAAAGTAGGTGTGATCAGCACCGAAATTGCGTGCCGCCCGCTCCTCGGCTTCGGCCAGCGGGCCAGTGTGATCGAGCAGCGACCCCAACTCTGGCACCGAGACAGATAAATCGGAGCGCAGGGTGTTTTCCCCGAAAAACTGATGAAAGGCCTGGCCCACCGGGCTTTTGCGATAAGCCACACCGCCGCCGTGGCCAGGTGTATGCCAGGAGTAGTTGGACTGCGCCGTGTGCTGCACCAGAGCTTTGAAGAACGGCGGCAACAGGCCATCCAGATAATTGCGCGCCGCACGTGCCACTTGGCGCGCGAGGAACGGCACGGTGTCTTCAAACAGGTACAGAATGCCGCGCAATTGATTGAGGTCAGCCATGGCAGCGGCAGGAGCATTTTCGATAGTGACCTGTTCGCCAAGAGCAAAAATCGGTAATTGCGGCGCGCGACGGCGTGCAATGCGAATCAGCTCAACCATGTCCTGCAGCAGCGTTTGATTCTCTCCGGCGCCCTCTGCCGCCACCAGAATGCAAGCCAGCCCATGGTGCGTGGAAGCAACGATGCGCCCTTCGGCAGAGCTGGCCGAAGACAAAATACTGAAGCCGTCCTGCTCCAGCTCTTGAGCAATGGCGCGCACGCGATCACCGGCCACGGTGTCGGCCTTGATGTCGCGGTGCACGATGAGAACGGGGAACTTGAGGTCTTTATACATTATGGCGTCCCTGAAGAGCGGCAAGTCGAAGCTTGCCTATCGCCTCAGGGTAGAGGCTGGCTCCGTCAGGCGGAACCCCCTCAGCGTACCGCTGTAAGAAAAGGTCGCGGGTGGATAAATCCTCCGCGACTCAGGCCTCAGCTTTTGGCTGTTCGAGCTGCACCCAGAGTGGCGGCGCACCGGCGGACTTTTCAATAATGGCCAGGCGCGCCAAGTGCGCATCAAGCTCTTCGGCAGTGGCACGAAGCACACGAGTGGGTGTGCGCTCGGCAGATAAACGACGTATAGCGCTGGGCTGTTGACGACCGTTGCTGTCACCTTCCGAGCCATCACCCGCCAGGGACAGGTTGGTCTGCCCGCCAGTCATGGTCAGGTAAACGTCAGCGAGAATTTCGGCGTCGAGCAACGCACCGTGCAGTTCACGACCCGAGTTATCGACCCCGTAGCGCTTACACAGAGCGTCGAGGTTGTTGCGCTGCCCCGGATGGCGCTCACGGGCCATCATCAGGGTGTCGAGGATCGAGCAATGCTCACTGATATCCGCGCGATCATGCTGCTTTAGCAGAGCAAATTCGTTGTTGATAAAGCCAACGTCGAACGCTGCGTTGTGGATGATCAGCTGCGCGCCTTTGATAAATTCAAAGAACTCATCGGCAACTTCCTTGAAGCGCGGTTTGTCCTTCAACGCATCATTGGTGATGCCGTGAACGGCGATTGCGCCTTCGTCGATCTCACGATCAGGTTGCAGGTAAACGTGGAAATGCCGGCCGGTCAGACGCCGGCCCATCAACTCGACACAACCGATTTCGATGATCCGATGACCATCGGCGACCGGCATACCTGTTGTCTCAGTATCGAGTACCACACTACGCATGCTTTAACCCTCTCACTTCATCAACACCACGATTGGCCAACTGGTCGGCCCGTTCGTTGCCGGGGTGACCGGTATGGCCGCGCACCCATTGCCAGGTCACGTTGTGCCGATTGACCTGCTCGTCCAACTGCTGCCAAAGATCGGCATTTTTCACTGGCTGTTTGGCGGCGGTTTTCCAGCCGCGTTTCTTCCAATTAGGCATCCAATCCTGAATGCCTTGCATCACATACTGCGAGTCGGTCACCAGGCGTACATCGCAGGAGCGCTTAAGCTCGGCCAGGGCGCGGATAGCAGCGGTCATTTCCATGCGATTGTTGGTGGTATCGGCCTCGCCGCCCCACAACTCTTTCTCCACCCCTTTGAAAATCATCAACGCACCCCAGCCACCAACGCCAGGATTGCCCTTGCACGCGCCGTCGGTGTAGATCTCAACCTGTTCACTCATGTATCAGTTGTCTCTCGCTTAATTGATCGGCCGTTGCGGTTTATCCGACGTATCGCGCCGGCTGACGCTGGCCACAGGCATAGGTATCAACTTGCCAAGCGCCTGCCGGCCGGGTTGACGCAAGGGCCGCAGGCCCACCACCAACTTACGTGCCACCAGCACATAGAAGCCGCCGCCGGGCGGTTGCCAGGTCGCACCCAGTTGCTCAAGCCAGGTCAGGCGCGCCTGCCAGGCCGGCGAAGAAAGCGGCGGACGATAGCACCCGAAGCGGCGTTTCTCCAGCGCAAAACCCAGCAGATGCAGCCAGTCACAGACACGTCTGGGAGCAATGCAGCGCGCTTGGCGCAACGCATCACGGGCAAAAAGATGGCGCACGCCCCAGCTGCTATTTGGGTTGATACCAACGATCAATAAATGCCCGCCAGGACGAACACTGCGTGCGGCTTCACGCAGCAGGCCATGGGGGGAAAGGCTAAAGTCCAAGCCATGCTGCACCACCACCACATCAGCAGCATGTTCGGTAAGCGGCCAAGACTGCTCCTCGCAGACAATCTCAACACCTTTAAACGGTGCACCCACTCGCACACTGCGTTGAATTTGCTGGGCATTGGCCAATGCATCAGCGGAAGGGCCGTAATGCACTAAGAAACCACCAAAGAAACGCGCCAATTCCTCTTCAAGCATTTGCCGTTCCTGCTCGAGCAGCAACTGCCCCAGCGGCCCGGCCAGCCAAGTGCGCGCTGAGCGGGTCAGGTCGAGCCAAGCGGTATCGGCCTGAGCAAACGGATGATCGGACATAAGCGCTCCTTTCGGTCAGTGGCAGTTAGACGCATGACAGCGAAGTGGCAGCTGGTTCATAGCCAGCACCGACGATGCGTCCTAAGATGCACCTTTGTATCGAGCTTAGCGACCCACTGATGATAAAAATCGACGCCCTGCCCGCCTTCACTGACAACTACATCTGGCTGCTGCAAGACACTAAACAGCGCCGCTGCGCCGTGGTTGACCCAGGCGATGCCGCACCCGTCGAGGCCTGGCTGGCCAGTAACTCAGAATGGCAATTGACCGACATTCTGATTACCCATCATCACTTCGACCATGTCGGCGGAATCGAACGTTTAAAAGCGGCCACAGGCGCACGGGTGCTTGGGCCTGCCAATGAGTCCATTCCCGGCCGTGACCTTGGTTTGAACGATGGCGATCACGTCGATGTGTTGGGCCTGTCCTTTAGTGTTATGGCGGTGCCCGGCCATACGCTTGGCCACCTTGCCTACCTGCAAGCGGATCAGCATTGGCTGTTCTGTGGCGACACGCTGTTTGCCGGCGGCTGCGGGCG
Organism: Pseudomonas sp. Ga0074129; assembly: GCA_001465025.1. GTDB lineage: Bacteria > Pseudomonadota > Gammaproteobacteria > Pseudomonadales > Pseudomonadaceae > Aquipseudomonas. The sequence continues at coordinate 23,894 of LNDO01000068.1, read as the reverse complement.
ATTGTTTGAAGGCACTGCTGAACAGATGCACACATCATTAAGTCGCCTGGCGGCCTTGCCTGAGCAAACACAGGTGTATTGCACCCACGAATACACCCTGAGCAACCTGCGCTTTGCCAGCGCTGTGGAGCCGGAAAATGCAGCGATCAGCCAACGCTTGCAGCAGGTCACGCAATGGCGGGAAAACGCCCAGATCAGCCTTCCTTCATCCATCGGCCTTGAGCGTGCAACCAATCCATTTCTGCGCAGCACACAGCCGGCTGTACGCGACCGTATTGCTGAGCGTGAAGGCCATGGGGATCAAAACAGCGTGCGAGTTTTTGCCGCCTTGCGTGCCTGGAAAGACACGTTCTAAATGACGACAGCGCCACAAAAGACTGGTTAAAACTTGACCAGCACTGAGGTGGTTCCTAGAATCTGCCGACCTTACCGCCGGGAAGTACACCGCCGCCAATGCCTTTATCACCACGCAATACCTTGCATTTAAAGGGATTGGCACAACACGCAAAAGCGCTTGTGGTGATCATGTGTGTAGCCCTGGCTGGCTGTCAGAGCAACAGCCAATACCGCCCAGATAGCGGTCGAGACACTGATCGAGCAGTCGGTCTTGCTCAGGAGCCAGAATGGCTCAGCATCAATACGCCGCCAGCCCCTGAAGAACCCAAAGACATTTGGGAACGCGTGCGCGAAGGCTACCAACTGCAAGACACCATTACCCTTAACCCGCGCGTTGAGCGGCAACGGTTGTGGTTTGTCAGCAACCCGTCCTTTATTGAAAAGGCTGGCGAGCGCAGCAGCCCCTACATCCATTTCATTGTTGAGCGGCTTGAGAAGCACAACATGCCCATGGAGTTGGCGCTGCTGCCTATGATTGAAAGTTCATACGACCCCCTGGCTTACTCGCCCGCCCACGCTGTTGGCCTCTGGCAGTTCATTCCCTCAACCGGGCGTAACTTCAACCTGCGCCAGACCAATTGGTATGACGGTCGTCGCGACGTGATGGCCTCAACCGATGCGGCCATCAGTTACCTGACGCGCCTCAAGGAAATGTTCAACGGTGACTGGCTGCTAGCACTGGCTGCCTATAACGCAGGGGAAGGCCGCGTAAGTCGCGCCATTGAACGTAATGAGAAGTTAGGGCTGCCGACTGACTACTGGAACCTATCACTGCCTGCTGAGACACAAAACTACGTGCCGAAATTATTGGCACTGTCACAGGTTGTCATGGCACCCGAGGCCTACGGCGTCAGCTTGGCGCCGATAGCCAATGAGCCCTATTTCGAAAAGGTCGAATTCAAACAGCGCATGGATTTGGCTCGGGTTGCAGCCATGGCCGATCTTGATGAAGACGAACTTTATCTGCTCAACCCGGCGTTCAAACAACGCATGACGCTCGATGGCCCACAGCATCTGCTAGTGCCCACGGACAAAGCCGATCTGCTCACCGCTAATCTGGCGTTAATGAAACCGCAGAAACAGATTGATTGGCAGCAATACCGCGTGCGCTCCGGCGACAGCCTGCACAGCATCGCCAATCGCCACCAACTGACAGTCAACACGCTGAAAGACATCAACAAGCTTTCGGGCAACAACCTGCGCATTGGTCAGGTGCTTAATATTCCGGCAGAAGCCGGCTTACCCCAGTCAGCGCCCGTGTTCCAGCGCGCTTTTGCCGAATCTGAACCCAGCCGAACCTACCGCGTTAAAAACGGTGACAACCTGTGGCAAATTGCCAAAGACCACAAGGTTGCCGTCAAGGATGTGCAGCGCTGGAACAAACTCTCAGGCAATAGCCTGCGTGTAGGCCAGGTGCTGACATTACGCGCAGGCCAAGCGACGACGGGCGGCAGCGGCGGCGCGCCACAAAAACCGGCGGCTTACTACAAAGTGCAGCGCGGTGATTCGCTCTATCTGATTGCCAAACGTTTGAAAGTCCCGATGAAAACCCTGCAAAGCTGGAACCCCCGCGCCGGCAAAAACCTTAAACCAGGCCAAACCCTGACGCTGTATGCCCCGCGCTAATTAGCAACCCCAGCCACCGCCAATGCCGCGCCGTGCGTGCTGAATGGTTCAAGGTTGCCATGAGCAGACCCCGCCCCCTCAATCGGCTAGACCGACCTAACTGACGCGCCCCGTGCGCGTCACAAATTCGACTCTTTTTCCAGCCGATACAAGCTGTTAATGTGCCTGACCAGCAGCCCTTAAGACGCCACGGATCGGATATTCACTTGATACGTCCCCTCCTCTCGTTATTCCTCTGCCTGGCTTTCAGTTCTTGTGCCTGGGCAACGCTCTACAAAAGCCATGGTTATGCCCAGTTTGGCGAGTTGAAATACCCAGCCAGCTTTACCCATTTCGCTTGGGTTAACCCTGAGGCCCCCAAGGGCGGCACTTTGAGGATGATGGCCTCAGGCACATTTGACACGCTCAACCCCTATACCCTGAAAGGCACAAGCCCGATCAATACCCCGAACTTTTTGCAATACGGGGTCAATGAACTCAATGCGCCGCTGATGATCGGCACAGGTGCTTATGACCCCTCAGGCGATGAACCATCGTCGAGCTATGGTTTGATCGTCGAATCGGTTGAATACAGTGATGACCGCAGTTGGGTGGTTTATAACCTGCGGCCTGAAGCGCGCTTCCATGATGGAAAACCCATCACCGCCTATGACGTAGCCTTTTCTTATCGCTTACTGCTCAAAGAAGGCCATCCGCAGTACCGCACCAACCTGCAGGAAGTGCAGCGAGTCGACATCCTAAATCGACATAGCATCCGCTTTGTGCTGAAACGTGCGGGCAATTCCTTGCTGATTTTACGGCTCGGCGAATTACCCGTGCTGCCACAGCATTACTGGAAAGACCGCGACTTCAAAGCCACCACTTTTGAACCTCCATTAGGCAGCGGCCCCTACCGCATTACCCAAGTGATGCCCGGACGCAGCTTGCACTTTGAGCGGGTCAAAGACTGGTGGGGCGCCAAGCTGCCGGCCAACCGGGGGAAATACAACTTTGATCGCGTGGAGGTCGAGTTTTACCGCGACAGCCACGTCGCATTTGAGGCCTTCAAGTCTGGCGAGTTTGATATTTACATCGAACAGCAAGCCAAGAACTGGGCTAACAACTATCGCTTTCCAGCCATTAACCGTGGCCAGGTCATTCGCGCCGAGATCGCCCACCAGATCCCCACCCAGACCCAAGCGTTGTTTATGAATACGCGGCGGCCTGTATTTGCTGAACGCAAGGTACGTGAAGCACTAGGGCTGATGTTCGATTTTGAGTGGGCCAACCGCGCGCTGTTTAACAGTTCCTATACCCGCGCCCAGAGTTACTACCCCAACAGCGAGTTTGCTGCCAGCGGTAAGCCAGAAGGTGCTGAGTGGTTGCTGTTGTCCCCCTACCGCAAGCAATTACAGTCACGCCTGTTTAACGAGCCGTTCAAGGCGCCGCAAACAGACGGCCGTGGGATTCCCAGAGAAACCTTGCGCCGCGCACTTGGGTTGCTTGCTGAAGCCGGATGGACGCCTAACGGCCAGCGCTTGCTGAATAACAAAGGGCAGCCGCTGACTTTTGAAATTTTGCTGGTCAACCCGAACCTGGAGCGCATTCTTCAGTCATTTACCGAGAACCTGGCCAGCATCGGCATTCAAGCCCGTTTGCGCACCGTCGACCGCGCCCAGTACAAACAACGCCTCGATCAATACGACTTCGACATGATCCTGCACACGCTGCCGCAAACCCTGAGCCCTGGATTGGAACAATCGCTGTACTTCCATTCCTCTCAAGCCAAGATCAAAGGCGGGCGCAATTACGCAGGCGTTACCCACCCGGTGGTCGATGCCATGATCGAGAAGCTGCTCTCTTCGCAAACCCGCGATCAACAGATCGCCGCCGCCAGAGCCCTTGATCGCGTCCTGCTGTGGCAGCACTACAGCATTCCAAATTGGTACATCGACTACCACCGTCTGGCTTACCGCAACCGATTTGCCTTCGTCACCACGCCGCCCTACACCTTGGGCTTGCGTACCTGGTGGCTGAAATCCATGGAGAACGCTGAATGACCCATGCATTGCGCGCCCTGTTTACCCACGTCAGCAGCATTGCCCTGCTGAGCGTTGCCAGCTTGGCCTTGGCAGCCCCGCAACATGCTCAAACCTTGTATGGCGAAGCGCCTAGGTATCCGGCAAATTTCAAGCATTTCGAGTACGTAAACCCCGACGCTCCGAAAGGCGGCACATTACGCCAAGCCGGCTTTGGTAGCTTTGACAGCCTGAACCCCTTTATCAATAAGGGTGTACCGGCTGATGACATCAGCATGATCTACGACACCTTGACCCGACAAAGCCTGGACGAACCCTTTACGGTTTACGGCCTGCTCGCGGCAAAAATCGAGAAAGCACCCGACAACGCCTGGGTGCGTTTTTACTTGCGACCCGAGGCGCGCTTCCATGACGGCCAACCGGTCACCGCTGAAGACGTCAAGTTCACCTTTGACACCCTAATGAGCAAAGGCGCGCCGATGTATCGGGGCTACTACGCCGATGTCGAGCGGGTTGAGATTGAAGACCCGCTGCGTGTGCGCTTCGTCTTCAAACAGGCCGGCAACCGCGAACTGCCACTGATTGTCGGCCAACTGCCGGTGCTGCCGAAGCATTGGTGGGCCGAGCGGGACTTCAGCAAAGGCAATCTAGAGGTGCCACTGGGTAGCGGGCCTTACAAAGTTGCTGATGTGCAGGCTGGTCGCTCGATTCGCTACGAGCGTGTCACCGATTGGTGGGGCAAGGACTTACCGGTCAACCGCGGTTTCTACAATTTCGACACCCTACAAATCGACTACTACCGCGACAATACGGTGGCGCTTGAAGCACTCAAGGCTGGTCAGTTCGACTACTGGATGGAAATGAGTGCGAAAAGCTGGGCCACGGCTTACAACACCGAAGCCGTCGCCAATGGCCAGTTGATCAAAGAAGAGATCGTCAATCACAACCCCACCGGCATGCAGGGTTTTATCTTCAACACGCGCCGCCCTATTTTCAGCGACCGCCGTGTACGTGAAGCCTTTGGTCTGCTGTTTGACTACGAATGGGCCAATCGCCAGTTATTCAACGGTGCCTACACCCGCACGGGCAGTTACTTTGACAACTCGGAACTGGCAGCCAGCGGTTTACCCTCAGCCGCCGAATTGAAGCTGCTTGAGCCGCTGCGCGAGCAAGTCCCGCCGCAGGTATTTACCGACGCCTATCAACCGCCTGTTACCGATGGCAGCGGCATCATTCGCGAGCAGCAGCGCCGTGCTTATCAGCTACTGCAAGAGGCCGGTTGGCGCGTGGATGGCGACCAAATGCTCGACAGCACCGGCGCGCCTGTAAAGGTTGAATTTTTGCTGGCGCAAACTGAGTTTGAGCGCGTGTTGCTGCCCTACAAACGTAACCTGGCGGATCTGGGCATTGAACTGGTCATTCGCCGCGTCGATGTTTCGCAGTACATCAACCGCTTGCGCTCGCGTGATTTTGACCTGATGGTCGGTGGCTTCGGTCAATCCAACTCACCGGGCAATGAGCAACGCGAATACTGGCATTCCAGCAGCGCTGATAACCCCGGGAGCCGTAACTACATTGGCTTGAAGGACCCAGCCGTGGACAGCCTGGTTGAAGGCCTGATCAATGCCGACTCGCGCGACAGTTTGATCACCCACACCCGCGCCCTTGACCGTGTGTTGCTGTGGGGCCATTACGTGGTGCCCAACTGGCACATCAAAACCTGGCGCGTGGCTTATTGGAACCGCTTCGAGCACCCTAAAATCAGCCCCAAATACGACATAGGCCTGCACACCTGGTGGGCACGCGAAAAATCACCCGAAGCGGCTGCTGACGCAGCCTCCATCCAGCCTGCTGTAGACGTGGAGCAATAGCATGCTGGCGTATATCTTCCGACGGTTGTTACTGATCATTCCCACGCTGTTTGGCATTTTGCTGATCAACTTCATCATTATTCAGGCGGCGCCCGGTGGGCCGGTTGAACAGATGATTGCCAAACTCGAAGGCTTTGACGGCGCTACCAGCCGGATCGCCGGCGGCGGTGCCGAAGTGTCAGTAGCGGGTTCAAACTACCGAGGTGCGCAAGGGCTTGACCCGGATCTGGTAGCTGAAATCGAGCGCATGTATGGCTTCGACAAATCGGCCCCGGAACGCTTCTGGCTGATGCTCAAGAGCTATGCGCAACTGGATTTCGGCTCCAGCTTCTTTCGCGATGCCGAGGTCATCGACCTGATCATCGAGAAGATGCCCGTTTCGATCTCTCTCGGGCTCTGGAGCACGCTGATCATGTACATGGTGTCCATTCCACTGGGCATCGCCAAAGCCACCCGCCACGGCAGCGCCTTTGACGTTTGGACCAGTTCATTGATCATCGTCGGCTATGCCATCCCCGCGTTCCTCTTTGCCATTCTGCTTATCGTGCTGTTCGCCGGTGGCAGCTACTGGGATTGGTTCCCCCTGCGCGGGCTGACGTCCAACAACTTCGAAGAACTGAGCTTCACCGGGAAAATACTCGACTATTTCTGGCATTTGGCCTTACCGGTGACTGCATTGGTGATCGGCAACTTCGCCACCTTGACGCTGCTGACCAAGAACAGCTTTCTCGATGAGATCAACAAGCAGTATGTGATCACCGCCAGGGCCAAGGGTTTAACCAATAACCGTGTGCTGTATGGGCATGTGTTTCGCAACGCCATGCTGATCATCATCGCCGGCTTTCCCGCAGCCTTTATCGGCATCTTCTTTACCGGCTCGCTGTTGATCGAGGTGATCTTCTCGCTTGATGGCTTGGGCTTGATGAGTTTCGAGGCCGCCATCAACCGCGACTACCCGGTGGTGTTCGGCACCTTGTTTATCTTCACGTTGTTGGGGCTAGTGGTGAAATTGATCGGCGACATTACCTACACCCTGGTCGATCCGCGTATCGACTTCGAAAGCCGGGAGGGTTGAGATGAAACTGTCGCCTATCAATCAACGCCGCTTCCAGCTGTTCAAAGCGCACAAGCGCGGCTGGTGGTCACTGTGGATTTTCCTCGTGCTGTTCTTTGTCACCCTGGGTGCCGAACTGATCGCCAACGACAAACCGCTGGTGGTTGGCTACGACAACGAACTGTACTTCCCGGTATTCAAGCGCTACCCGGAAACCACCTTTGGCGGTGAGTTCCCGTTGCAGGCCAACTACAAAAGTCCGTACATCCAAGAACTGATCAAGGAAAAAGACGGCTGGATGATCTGGCCGCCGATTCGCTACAGCTATTCGAGCATCAACTACGACTTGCAGGTGCCCGCCCCGGCTCCGCCCTCTGCAGAAAACTGGCTGGGTACGGATGACCAAGGCCGTGATGTGTTAGCGCGGGTGATCTACGGCTTTCGCATATCAGTGTTGTTTGCCTTGATTCTGACGCTGGCCAGCTCCGTCATTGGCGTCTTCGCGGGTGCGTTGCAGGGCTTCTATGGCGGCTGGGTTGATCTGGTTGGCCAGCGTTTTCTGGAAATCTGGTCTGGTCTGCCGGTGTTGTACCTGCTGATCATCCTCGCCAGCTTCGTGCAGCCGAACTTCTGGTGGCTGCTGGGCATCATGTTGCTGTTCTCTTGGATGAGCTTGGTGGATGTTGTGCGCGCCGAATTTCTTCGTGGACGCAACCTGGAATACGTGCGCGCGGCACGTGCACTGGGCATGCAAAACGGCTCGATCATGTTCCGGCACATCTTGCCTAACGCAATGATCTCGACCATGACCTTCATGCCGTTCATCCTCACCGGCGCGATTGGTACGCTCACGGCTCTGGACTTCCTGGGGTTTGGTTTGCCGCCGGGTGCTCCATCGTTGGGCGAGTTGGTTGCACAGGGCAAATCCAATCTGCAAGCACCCTGGCTGGGGATCAGCGCCTTCGCGGTACTGGCCTTGATGCTAAGCCTGCTGGTGTTTATCGGCGAAGCGGCACGCGATGCCTTCGATCCGAGGAAATGACATGACCGACGCCAACACATTGATTGAAGTTCGCGACCTTGCGGTCGAATTCGTCACCGGCAAGCAAAAACAGCGCGTGCTGGAACACGTCAGTTTTGACATCAAACGCGGCGAAACGCTGGCACTGGTAGGCGAAAGCGGTTCGGGCAAGTCCGTCACTGCACACTCCATCCTGCGCCTGCTGCCCTACCCGCTGGCGCAGCACCCGGCGGGTAGCATTCATTACGCGGGGCAAGATCTACTCAAACTCAATGAGAACAAACTGCGCAGCATTCGTGGCAACCGCATTGCCATGGTCTTTCAGGAGCCCATGACCTCGCTGAACCCGCTGCACAGCATCGAAAAGCAGATCAACGAAGTACTCGCCCAGCACAAGGGTTTGTCGGGTAAAGCCGCCACGGCGCGCACGCTGGAACTGCTGGATCTGGTCGGTATTCCAGAGCCGCACAAGCGCCTTAAGGCCTATCCACATGAACTGTCCGGCGGCCAACGGCAGCGCGTAGTAATCGCCATGGCCTTGGCCAACGAGCCCGAACTGTTGATTGCCGATGAGCCGACCACGGCCCTCGACGTCACCGTGCAGTTGAAAATCCTGGAACTGCTCAAAGACCTGCAGGCGCGCCTCGGCATGGCCATCTTGCTGATCAGCCATGACCTCAACCTCGTGCGACGTATCGCTCATCGTGTGTGTGTGATGCAGCACGGCAATATCGTCGAACAGGCGGCATGCGAAACCCTGTTTAACGACCCGCAACACCCCTATACCCGTGAGTTGCTGGGTGCTGAACCCAGCGGCGGCCCAGTCGATCAACCGGCGGGCAAGCCCATGCTGGAAATCGACAACCTGCGGGTCTGGTTCCCGATTAAAAAGGGTCTGCTGCGGCGTACCGTCGACCATGTAAAAGCCGTCGATGGCATAAATTTCAGTCTGCCGCAGGGGCACACTCTGGGGATTGTCGGTGAAAGCGGCTCGGGTAAATCCACCCTGGGCCTGGCCATTCTGCGTTTGCTCGGCAGCCAGGGCGGCATTCGCTTTCAGGGCCAAGCCATTGAGCAGCTCTCGCAGCATGATGTCCGGCCGCTGCGCCGGCAAATGCAGGTGGTGTTTCAAGACCCGTTCGGCAGCCTCAGCCCACGCATGTCCGTAGGCCAGATTGTCGGTGAGGGTTTGCAGATTCACCGCATGGGCAGCGAGACCGAGCAGCAACAGGCGATCATTGATGCCTTGGTTGAAGTTGGCCTAGACCCGGAAACTCGTCATCGCTATCCGCACGAGTTTTCTGGTGGCCAGCGCCAACGCATCGCCATCGCCCGCGCCTTGGTGCTCAAACCCGCACTGATTCTGCTCGATGAGCCCACCTCTGCACTCGACCGAACCGTGCAGCGTCAAGTGGTCGAACTGCTGCGTTCTCTGCAGGCCAAATACAACCTGACTTACTTGTTTATCAGCCATGATTTGGCTGTGGTCAGGGCATTAAGCCATCAGGTTATGGTGGTCAAACAAGGCAAAGTAGTGGAACAGGGACCGGCGGCACGTGTCTTTAGCGCGCCACAGGACATCTATACACAGCAGTTGCTGGAAGCCGCCTTTATGGTCCCAGCTGGTTAATTCTTGAAGACAGGAAGAGGAACAACATCCATGGGTTTTCTAAGCGGCAAGCGCGTACTGATCGTTGGCGTTGCCAGCAAACTGTCCATCGCCTCCGGTATAGCCGCGGCCATGCACCGTGAAGGCGCTGAACTGGCGTTTACCTACCAGAACGAAAAGCTCAAAGGCCGTGTCGAAGGCTTTGCCGCTGACTGGGGCTCCAACGCGGAGCTGTGCTTCCCGTGCGATGTGGCAAATGACGACGAAATTGCAGCGGTGTTTGAAGCCCTGAGCAAGAAGTGGGACGGCCTAGATTGCATCGTTCACTCCGTTGGCTTTGCCCCGGGTGATCAGCTGGATGGCGATTTCACCGATGTCACCACCCGCGAAGGTTTCCGCATTGCTCACGACATCAGCGCCTACAGCTTCGTTGCCCTCGCCAAAGCTGGTCGCGAAATGATGAAAGGCCGTAACGGCAGCCTGCTCACCCTCTCCTACCTGGGTGCCGAGCGCACCATGCCCAACTACAACGTCATGGGCATGGCCAAAGCCAGCCTGGAAGCAGGTGTGCGCTACCTGGCCGGTAGCCTTGGCCCAGAAGGCACACGGGTTAACGCCATCTCCGCAGGCCCGATCCGCACCCTGGCCGCTTCCGGCATCAAAAGTTTCCGCAAGATGTTGGCTGCCAACGAGAAACAAACCCCGCTGCGTCGCAATGTGACCATCGACGAAGTCGGTAACGCCGGCGCGTTCCTCTGCTCCGACTTGGCTTCGGGCGTGAGTGGCGAAATCATGTACGTTGACGGCGGTTTCAACACCACCGCAATGGGTGCCATGGAAGAGTAAGCTCATCGGCATAAACCTCAGCCTTTATCGACTGAGGTTTATGCCAGGCTGAATTGATTGCCGTATGCAGCGCTATCGGTTCACTGTGAAACGTGTAGATCGCGATAACGCATACAAAAAAGGCCACCCGAAGGTGGCCTTTTTCATGCTCAAAAACGCTTAGGCGTTCTTGGCTTCCCAGCCAGTCAGCTCGGCCAGGGCCTTACCGATGTCTGCCAGGGAACGTACGGTTTTCACGCCAGCGTCTTGCAGAGCAGCGAATTTCTCGTCTGCAGTGCCTTTGCCGCCGGAAATGATTGCGCCTGCGTGGCCCATGCGCTTGCCTGGAGGAGCAGTCACACCAGCGATGTAGGACACAACCGGCTTGGTCACGTGTGCCTTGATGTAGGCAGCCGCTTCTTCTTCAGCCGAGCCGCCGATTTCACCGATCATCACGATCGCTTCAGTCTGCGGGTCTTCCTGGAACAGCTTCAGGATGTCGATGAAGTTGGAGCCTGGGATCGGGTCACCGCCGATGCCGACGCAGGTGGACTGACCGAAACCGGCGTCAGTGGTCTGCTTAACGGCTTCATAGGTCAAGGTGCCGGAACGCGACACGATGCCTACTTTGCCTGGCAAATGAATGTGGCCCGGCATGATGCCGATTTTGCACTCGCCCGGAGTGATAACACCTGGGCAGTTAGGGCCGATCAGGACTACGCCCAGCTCGTCGCACTTAACCTTGGCTTCGAGCATGTCGATGGTCGCGATGCCTTCGGTGATGCAAACAATCAGCTTGATGCCGCCCATGGCCGCTTCAAGGATCGAGTCCTTGCAGAACGGAGCCGGAACGTAGATCACGCTGGCGGTGGCGCCAGTCTGCTCAACTGCTTCACGCACAGTGTTGAACACCGGCAGATTCAGGTGAGTGGTGCCACCTTTGCCCGGAGTCACGCCGCCAACCATCTTGGTGCCGTAAGCGATGGCTTGTTCGGAGTGGAAAGTACCTTGCGAGCCGGTGAAGCCCTGGCAGATAACTTTGGTGTCTTTATTGATCAGGACGCTCATTATTTGCCCTCCGCAGCTTTGACGACTTGCTGAGCAGCGTCAGTCAGGCTGGTTGCCGCGATGATGTTCAGGCCGCTTTCTGCCAGTACTTTAGCGCCCAGCTCAGCGTTGTTGCCTTCAAGGCGCACAACGACCGGGATTTTCACGCCGACTTCTTTTACGGCGCCAATGATGCCTTCGGCAATCATGTCGCAACGTACGATACCGCCAAAGATGTTCACCAGAACGGCAGCAACGTTGCTGTCGGACAGGATGATTTTGAACGCTTCGGTTACGCGCTCTTTGGTAGCACCGCCGCCTACGTCGAGGAAGTTGGCTGGTTTGCCGCCGTGCAGGTTGACGATGTCCATGGTGCCCATGGCCAGACCAGCACCGTTCACCATGCAGCCGATGTTGCCTTCAAGGGCAACGTAGTTCAGTTCGAACTTGGCAGCGTGGGCTTCACGCGGGTCATCCTGGGACGGGTCATGCATGGCGCGCAGTTTAGGCTGGCGGTACATGGCGTTGCTGTCGATGTTGATCTTGGCATCGAGGCAATGCAGATTGCCGTCGGCCTTGATCACCAGCGGGTTCACTTCCAGCAGTGCCAGGTCATAGTCCTGGAACAGCTTGGCCAGACCGACGAAGATCTGGGTGAACTGTTTGATCTGATCACCTTCCAGACCCAGCTGGAATGCCAGCTCACGGCCTTGGAACGGCTGAGCGCCGACCAATGGGTCTATGGTTGCCTTGAGGATCTTTTCAGGGGTGTCGTGAGCGATTTTCTCGATGTCCACGCCACCTTCGGTGGAGGCCATGAACACGATACGACGGCTTGAACGATCAACCACAGCGCCCAGGTACAGTTCCTTGGCGATATCGGTGCAGGACTCGACCAGAATCTGGTTGACCGGCTGACCATTGGCATCAGTTTGGTAAGTCACCAAACGCTTGCCCAGCCAATGAGCGGCGAAGGCTTGGGCGTCTTCTTTGCTCTTAACCAGCTTCACGCCGCCCGCTTTACCGCGGCCACCGGCGTGGACTTGAGCCTTAACGACCCACTCAGTGCCGCCGATTTTTTCGCATGCTGCTGCGGCTTCTTCCGGGGTGTTTACCGCGAAGCCCTTGGATACGGGCAGGCCGTATTCAGCGAACAGCTGCTTACCCTGATACTCGTGGAGATTCATGCTTGTCTACCGTCTTCGTTTAGGTATTGCGCATACGGTGCTGCACTTATGGTGCCGCACCACCTGTGATTGCCTCTGTAGCAATCCGACCGGTTTTCCGCACAACCCGTGGGCTGTTGGCGGGCAACCGGCCGTGGTTCTTCGAGTTTGAACCGCGTATTGGCCGATAACTCTAATCGGTTAATACACGGTTCATACCCACACCGCGTTAGCGTTTTTTGCGATTCGCGATATGAATAGCGTGGCCATTAACTGCCAGAGCAGCTTCATGCAGCGCTTCGGAGAGCGTCGGGTGAGAGAACACCATCATCCCCAGATCTTCAGCGCTGGTGCCGAATTCCATGCCGATTGCACCTTGCTGTACCAGTTCAGCAGCGCTTGGACCAATCACGTGAACGCCCAGTACGCGGTCTGTGTTGGCATCAGCAATAACCTTGACCAAACCACCGGTATCGTTGGCGGCCATAGCGCGGCCGCTGGCGGCGAACGGGAAAGTGCCGACGTTAACCGCAACACCTTCACCCTTGAGTTGCTGCTCGGTTTTACCAACCCATGCAATTTCCGGGTGGGTATAAATAACCGAAGGGATCAGGTCGTAATTCATTTGCGCTTTATGGCCAGCGATACGCTCGGCGACCATCACGCCCTCTTCCGAGGCTTTGTGAGCCAGCATTGCGCCGCGCACAACGTCACCAATGGCATACACACCGGGTACGCTGGTGGCGCACTGATCGTCAACGTAAACAAAACCGCGCTCGTCGAGAGTCACACCGCTGTCGGCAGCCAACAAGTCGGTAGTCACTGGGCGACGGCCTACGGCAACAATCAATTTATCAAAAACAATTTTCTGGTCGCCTTCAGCATCGGTGAAGCTAACAGTCACCTGCTTCTTCTTCACTTCGGAGCCGGTAACGCGAGCGCCCAGACGAATGTTTAAGCCTTGCTTGGTGAAGGTTTTCAGCGCTTCTTTGGCTATCTGGTCGTCGGCGGAAGGGAGGAACTTGTCCATCGCCTCAAGGACCGTCACTTCAGCACCCAGACGTGCCCAAACCGAGCCCAACTCAAGACCGATGACGCCAGCGCCGATCACGCCCAGCTTCTTCGGCACGCTCTGGAATTCCAGAGCACCGGTGGAGTCGACGATTACGTCCTGATCAACGGGGGCCGGCGGAATATCAATAGGCTTGGAACCCGAAGCCAGAATGACATGTGCAGCTTCAACGATCTGCGAGCTGCCGTCAGTACCCGTCACTTCGACCTGCTTATTGGCCAGCAATTTGCCGTGGCCTTCGAGCAGGGTCACACCGTTGGCTTTGAACAGAGTGGCAACACCGCCGGTGAGGTTTTTTACGATGTTGGCTTTACGGCCGATCATCGCTGGCACGTCGATGGTGATGCCTTTGGCTTCGATACCGTGGATGGCGAAATGATCCTTCGCCTCGTAGTACTTCCAGGAGCTATCCAGCAGCGCCTTAGAGGGAATGCAGCCAACGTTCAGGCAGGTACCGCCGAGCGCAACCTTACCTTCCTTGTCTTGGTACTTCTCGATGCACGCCGTCTTCAGGCCAAGCTGAGCAGCTTTGATCGCTGCCACATAGCCGCCTGGGCCTGCACCAATTACTACCACGTCAAATTTCTGGGTCATATTTCATTCCTTATCGGATAAAACCGGGCGAACCCTTGTGAGGCTCGCCACGTGCACAGGGATCAGATGTCCAGCAGCAAACGAGCCGGGTCTTCCAGCAGGTTTTTGATGGTCACCAGGAAGCTCACGGCTTCCTTGCCGTCGATCAGACGGTGATCATAGGACAGCGCCAGGTACATCATCGGGCGGATCACAACCTGACCATTAACAGCCATCGGGCGCTGAATGATGTTGTGCATGCCGAGAATGGCGGCTTGCGGCGGGTTGACGATCGGCGTCGACATCATCGAGCCAAAGGTGCCGCCATTGGTGATGGTGAAGGTGCCGCCGGTCATTTCATCAATCGAAAGCTTACCGTCACGCGCCTTCTTGCCGAAGGTGGCAATGCCGTTTTCGACTTCAGCCAGGTTCATCAGCTCGGCGTTACGCAGAACGGGCACAACCAGGCCACGGTCGCTGGATACGGCAACGCCGATGTCCTGGTAGCCGTGATAGACAATGTCGTTGCCATCAATGGATGCGTTGACGGCAGGGAAGCGCTTGAGCGCCTCAACCGAGGCCTTGACGAAGAACGACATAAAGCCCAGGCGCACGCCGTTATGTGTCTTCTCAAACAGATCTTTGTACTTGGAGCGCAGTGCCATGACTTCAGTCATGTCCACTTCGTTAAAGGTGGTCAGCATGGCCATGCTCGACTGAGCTTCAACCAGGCGGCGAGCCACTGTTGCGCGCACACGCGTCATCGGCACGCGCTTCTCAACGCGATCGCCGGTTGCCAGAACAGGGGCCGGTGCCGCAGCAGGTTTAGCCGCTACAGCAGGCGCGTTCTTCTTCGCTTCAACCGCCGCAACAACGTCTTCCTTGGTAACGCGACCGCCTTTACCCGTGCCGGCAATGCTGTTTGGGTCGATGCCGTTTTCTTCAGCAATCTTGCGTGCAGCAGGCGAAAGAATCTGATCATCACCCGCAGCAACGGCAGGAGCGGCAGCCTGAGCAGGTGCGGCAGCAGCCTGAGCAGCCGGTGCAGGTGCAACAGCACCGCCCTCGCCCAGCATACCTAGCACTTCATTACTCAGAACCGTGTCACCTTCATTCTTGATGATTTGTGCGAGCACGCCGTCGGCTTCAGCCAGTACTTCAATTACGACCTTGTCGGTTTCGATGTCGACGATCAGTTCGTCACGTTTAACCGCATCGCCCGGTTTCTTGTGCCAGGTGGCAACGGTGCCATCGGCAACCGATTCCGGGAAAGTAGGGGCTTTGATCTCGATAGCCATTGTGTGTGGTTCCTTAAATTCGGTTTGTTCGAGCAGGCGGCTCAATTGGCCGCCTGCTTCGCGAAGGCGTTAAACAGTAAAGGCATCTAGCAGGAGTTTTTCCTGCTGTTCAGCGTGCATCGAAGCGTAGCCACAAGCAGGTGCAGCAGACGCATCACGGCCAGCATATTCAAGGAACAACGCTTTCTTATGCGCTGTCACCACGCGACGCATGTGATGCTGGCTGCAATACCAGGCCCCCTGGTTCATAGGCTCTTCCTGACACCAGACGATGTGTTTGAGGTTCTTGTACGGGGCAATAGCCTCGGCAAGATCATCTTCCGGGAACGGGTAGAGTTGCTCGATGCGCACGATGGCGATGTCTTCGCGGCCTTCGTTGCGACGTTTTTCCAGCAAATCGTAGTAAACCTTGCCGCTGCACAGCACCAACCGCTCGACCTTCTTCGGATCAATTGCATCAAGTTCCGGTATCACGGTCTGGAAGGAACCTTCGGCCAGATCTTCCAGCGTCGAGATGGCTAATTTGTGACGCAGCAGCGACTTGGGAGTCAATACGACCAATGGCTTGCGCAGCGGGCGAATCACCTGACGACGCAGCAAGTGGTAGATCTGCGCAGGCGTGGTGGGCACCGCAACTTGCATATTGTGCTCAGCACACAATTGCAGATAGCGCTCTAAACGCGCCGAGCTGTGCTCAGGCCCCTGCCCTTCATAACCGTGCGGTAGCAGCATGGTCAGGCCGCACAGACGGCCCCACTTGTGCTCGCCACTGGAGATGAACTGGTCAAATACGACCTGAGCACCGTTGGCGAAGTCACCAAACTGCGCTTCCCAAATCACCAATGCATTGGGTTGAGTGGTCGAATAACCGTATTCAAAAGCCAGAACGGCCTCTTCCGAAAGGAAGGAGTCGTACAGGTCGAATCGCGGCTGACCTTCGTACAGCGTTTTCAGCGGAACGAACGCATTGGCATCTTTCTGGTTATGCAGCACTGCATGGCGGTGCGAAAAGGTGCCGCGACCAATATCTTGGCCGGTCATGCGGATAGGATGGCCTTCAAACAACAAGGTGGCGTAAGCCATTGTTTCGGCATAGCCCCAGTTGATCGACAGGGCACCGGCACCCATTTTTTGACGATCTTCAAGGATCTTCGCCACCTGGCGCTGAACGACAAAACCTTCGGGTATTTCCAACAACTTGTTGGATAGATCCTGCAAGGTTTTAAGATCAAAGCGGGTGTCGTGACGCGCGGTCCAGGTGTGACCCAAGTAAGGACGCCAATCAACAAACAGCTCTTTGTTGGGTTCCTTGACCAAGCTCTTAACCACATGCTGGCCGTTATCAAGCGCCGTGCGGTATTCGTCGATCTTGGCTTGCACATCTTCGACAGATTGGCTGGCAGCTGCAATCAAGGCATCGGCATACAACTCACGCGTGGTGCGCTGTTTGGTGATTTGCTGATACATGATCGGCTGGGTGCCGCTTGGCTCGTCCGCTTCGTTGTGCCCACGACGGCGGTAGCAAACCAGGTCGATCACCACATCACGCTTGTACTGCATGCGGTAATCAACAGCCAGTTGAGTCACGAACAGTACGGCTTCTGGATCATCACCGTTAACGTGCAAGATCGGCGCTTGAATCATCTTCGCCACATCAGTGCAGTACTCGGTTGAGCGCGAGTCCAGCGGGTTGCTGATGGTGAAGCCGACTTGGTTGTTGATTACGATGTGGATGGTGCCGCCCGTTTTAAAACCACGGGTCTGCGACATCTGGAAGGTTTCCATGACCACACCCTGGCCGGCGAATGCAGCGTCGCCATGCAGAGAGACCGGCAGAACCTTCTCACCAATGGTGTCGTTGCGACGATCCTGACGGGCACGCACAGAGCCTTCGACCACAGGCGAAACAATTTCCAGGTGAGACGGGTTGAATGCCATTGCAAGGTGAACTTCACCGCCGGCAGTCATCACGTTGGAAGAGAAACCTTGGTGGTATTTCACGTCACCCGAAGACAGACCTGCGGTCTTCTTGCCTTCAAACTCGTCGAACAAATCGCGCGGGTTCTTACCGAAGGTGTTGACCAGTACGTTCAGGCGGCCACGGTGTGCCATACCAATAACGACTTCTTTGGTGCCATAAGAACCAGAACGCTGAATGACTTCGTCCAGCAGCGGAATAAGACTCTCGCCACCTTCCAGACCAAAGCGCTTGGTGCCTGGGTATTTGGTGCCCAGGTATTTTTCCAAACCTTCAGCAGCTGTTAGGCGCTCAAGCAAGTGGCTCTGCACGTCAGCGGAAAACTGAGGGCGACCACGCACGCTTTCCAAACGCTGCTGAAACCAGCTGCGCTGCTCGGAATCGACGATATGGGTAAATTCGGCACCGATGGTGCGGCAATATGTCTGCTGCAACGCATCGCGAATTTCGCGCAGAGTAGCCTCTTCCTTGCCAATGAACAGACCACCGGTACGGAAAGTGGTGTCCAGATCGGCATCGGTCAGGCCGTAGTGATTGATCGCCAGATCAGCCGGAACACTCCGCTGCCAGAGCCCAAGCGGATCGAGTTGAGCGGCTTGATGGCCACGCATGCGATAGGCCTGAATCAGGCGCAGCACTTCGACCTGCTTCTTTTCGTGCTCGCTGCTCACACTGCCAGCTGACACCGGTTGGGCGCGGCGCTGGTTTTTAGCGAGCAGGACGAAATGATCGCGGATCGTTGAATGCGATACGTCTGTGGCAGCGCTGCCGTCAGTCGGCAACTTCTGGAAGTAAGTGCGCCACTCTTCTGGCACAGCGTTGGGATCGTGCAGGTAAAGCTCATAGAGCTCTTCCACATAGGCAGCGTTACCACCGGATAGGTGGGCACTGTCCCACATGCGCTGCATCACGCTTTCTTGCATGCTTGGTCACCCTCGGTAAGGGGACACCACCGGCGAAGAAACCGCATGACCTTCAGTCCTTAAGCAGCGACTGGTAGGCCACTACGGATCCCGCAGATAGTCCGGGCACCAGCCCGGATGCCCCTGCTGGTCGTCATATTTTTCAAGTTAAGGGCCGCCACTTTGTAAACAGCGGCCCTGGCTATAACTACGGCGCTGGGTGTTAAACCAGCGCCGTAGGTGTTACAGGTCTAGCAGAAGAAGCGAATCAGGTACCGCTTTGCAGCAACATGTTGCGTACGTGGCCAATCGCCTTAGTCGGGTTCAGACCTTTCGGGCAAACGTTCACGCAGTTCATGATGCTGCGGCAACGGAAAACACTGAACGGGTCATCCAGCGACGCCAAACGCTCTTCAGTTTTGGTGTCGCGGCTATCCGCCAAGAAACGGTAAGCCTGCAGCAATGCAGCGGGACCGAGGAACTTGTCTGGGTTCCACCAGAACGATGGGCAACTGGTAGAACAGCAAGCGCACAAAATGCATTCGTACAGGCCGTCCAGTTTCTCACGCTCTTCTGGCGATTGCAGACGCTCAATAGCCGGTGCCGGTGTATCGTTTTGCAGGAACGGCTGCACCTTCTCGTATTGCTTGTAGAAGATGCTCATATCAACAACAAGGTCACGAATCACTGGCAAACCTGGCAGTGGGCGAACAACCAACTTGTTGTTTTTAACGGTGGCTGACAGTGGCGTAATGCATGCCAAACCGTTCTTACCGTTGATATTCATGCCATCGGAGCCACACACCCCTTCCCGGCACGAACGACGGTAGGAGAAGGTCACGTCCTGCTCTTTGATCAGCGCAAGCACGTCCAGAACCATGACATCCTTGCCACCGGTATCAACTTTGAACTCTTGCATAAACGGAGCGGCATCTTGCTCCGGGTTATAGCGATAAACACTGACGTTCAACATACCAGTCACCCTTAATAAGTCCGAATCTTGGGTTCAAACGCCGGAACTGTCTTCGGCGAGAAGTTGACCGCACGCTTGCCCACGCGCTTCTCTTGGGAGAAGTACATGGAGTGGCAAAGCCAATTTTCGTCGTCGCGCTCTTCGAAGTCTTCACGGGCATGCGCGCCACGAGACTCTTTGCGACCTTCAGCAGCGATAGCGGTTGCTTCAGCCACTTCCAGCAAGTTTTGCAGTTCCAACGCTTCGATACGCGCAGTGTTGAACGCCTGGCTCTTGTCCGCGATCTTAACGTTCGCGATCCGCTCACGCAGGTCGACCAGTTGTTCGATACCTTTTTGCATGTACTCGCCGGTGCGGAACACACCGAAGTAGTTCTGCATGCAGGTTTGCAGCTCTTTACGCAGAGGTGCTACGTCTTCACCAGTGGTTCGCTCGTTGACACCTGCGAGGCGAGCAAGCGACAGATCAAGATCAGTTTCCGACGCACCGCGGTAATCAACGCCTTCTTTAAGCGCTTTTTCCAGGTGCAGACCGGCAGCACGACCGAATACAACCAGGTCAAGCAGCGAGTTACCACCCAGACGGTTTGCACCGTGCACAGATACGCAAGCCACTTCACCTACGGCAAACAGGCCTTCGATGATTTTGTCGTTGCCATTGGCATCCTGAGTAATCGCCTGACCATGAATATTGGTCGGCACGCCGCCCATCATGTAGTGGCAGGTTGGAACAACCGGGATCGGAGCAACAACCGGGTCAACGTGAGCAAAGGTCTTGGACAGTTCACAGATACCAGGCAGACGGCTGTGCAACACTTCTTCGCCCAAGTGATCGAGCTTGAGCATCACGTGATCGCCGTCAGGGCCACAGCCGTTGCCGGCAATGATTTCTTTGACCATCGAACGTGCTACTACGTCACGACCCGCGAGGTCTTTGGCGTTTGGTGCATAACGTTCCATGAAACGCTCGCCATGCTTGTTGATGAGGTAACCACCCTCACCACGGCAGCCTTCGGTAACCAGCGTACCCGCGCCGGCGATACCGGTCGGGTGGAACTGCCACATTTCAATATCTTGTACCGGTACGCCAGCACGCAGAGCCATGCCAACACCGTCACCGGTGTTAATCAGGGCATTGGTGGTCGAGGCGTAGATACGGCCCGCACCACCCGTAGCCAGCACGGTGGCCTTGGAGCGGATGTAAACGGTTTCGCCAGTTTCGATACAGATGGCTATAACACCCACAATCACGCCGTCTTGGTTTTTAACCAGATCAACCGCGTACCACTCATTGAGGAACGAAGTACCGTTCTTCAGGTTGGCTTGATAAAGGGTGTGCAGCAGAGCATGACCCGTACGGTCAGCTGCGGCGCAGGTGCGAGCGGCCTGGGTCGGGTTATCCGGACCTTTCGACTGACCACCGAATGGACGCTGATAAATACGCCCTTGCTCGGTGCGGGAGAACGGCAAGCCCATGTGCTCAAGCTCAAATACCGCTTCCGGACCTACGGAACACATGTACTCGATAGCGTCTTGGTCACCGATATAGTCGGAGCCTTTGACGGTATCGTACATATGCCAGCGCCAATCATCGTTCGGATCTGCCGAAGCGATGGCGCAGGTGATGCCGCCCTGAGCAGAAACGGTGTGCGAACGCGTCGGGAACACCTTTGTTACAACGGCTGTTTTGTGGCCGCCCTGAGACAACTGCAGCGCAGCGCGCATGCCTGCGCCGCCGCCACCGATAATGATGGCGTCATAAGAGAGAGTGCGAATGCTTGTCATGGATCAGTTACCCCAAAAAATCTGCACACCCCAGACGAAAAACGCGAACATGGCAATACCACACGCGGCCTGGAACAGAAAACGCACAACAGTCGCCCACTTACCGATAGCCATAGGCGTCAGGTAGTCGGTGGAAATTGTCCACATACCAACCCAGGCGTGAACGCTGAGCGCCACCAAGGTCAGCAGACTGAAAATACGCATTGCGTTGTTGGAGAACAGTGCATGCCACTCGGCATAGCCCAGCCCTGGGCTAGCGATTACAAAGCCGAGCAGAAAAAGCACATAAGCCGCGAGGACGACAGCCGACACACGCTGCGCCATCCAGTCATACAGACCGGAACGCGAGAAGTTAGTGACGTTGGTTACCATATCCACACCCCCAGCAGCACGATCACGATCGTGGAAACGACCAGAACGATTTTCGAGCCCAGCTTGCCGCCTTCCAGCGTCTCACCGATGCCCATATCCATGATCAAGTGGCGTACACCGGCCACCAGGTGGTACAGCAGAGCGGACAACAAACCCCAAATCACGAACTTGGCCAGCGGGCTGGTCAGACACTCTTTCACCTCGGCAAAACCTTCTGCTGATGCCAGCGACTTGTCGAGCCCATACAGCAGCACGGCAATGCCGAAGAACAGAATGATTCCAGAAACGCGGTGAAGGAATGACGTAACGCCAGTGATAGGAAGTTTGATCGTCCTAAGGTCTAGGTTTACAGGTCTTTGGCTATTCACGGCTTTTTTATCACACTGAGAGCCCCTAACTATCAGGGCAAAGTTGTCGGGAAGTGCACTGGTCAGGTACCCATCACCCAAGGAGTGACAACCACCAGAAAACAGGCGTAAAGCCCTTGGTAGTTGGGCCGAGAGTATAGACAGTTAGGTTACTAATGACAATGCAAAGCCCCCTACCTAAAAGCGCATTGCACAGCATCAATAAATGGCGTAAAGGGCCTTACTCAAACCGCAAGAAATGCCCGCAAACCCTTCTCCCACATGGGTTCTCGCAAATTGACATTCGTATTTATCACACTATAGTGGGTCGGGCCCTGCGTGGGGGGCAGTCTGATGATTTCAAGCATAACTAGGAGGCCACACATGGCTGACAAAAAAGCGCAGTTGATCATCGAGGGCGCAGCCCCCGTCGAGCTGCCCATTTTAACCGGCACCGTTGGTCCCGATGTAATTGACGTACGGGGCTTAACCGCCACGGGCCGTTTCACATTTGATCCTGGCTTTATGTCTACTGCCTCGTGCGAGTCGAAGATCACCTACATCGACGGCGATCAAGGCATTTTGCTGCACCGCGGCTACCCGATTGAGCAACTGGCTGAGCAGTCTGATTATCTTGAAACCTGCTATTTGTTGCTGAACGGTGAGCTGCCAAACGCCGAACAAAAAGCCAAGTTTGTTAGCACCATCAAGAACCACACCATGGTTCACGAGCAGCTGAAAAGCTTCTTCAATGGCTTTCGCCGCGACGCACACCCAATGGCTATCATGTGTGGCGTCGTGGGCGCGCTTTCTGCCTTTTATCACGACTCTCTGGACATCAATAATCCGCATCACCGCGAAGTCTCGGCCATGCGCCTGGTCGCGAAGATGCCGACCATTGCTGCAATGACGTACAAGTACTCCATGGGTCAGCCCATGATGTACCCGCGTAATGACCTTAATTATGCGGAAAACTTCTTGCACATGATGTTCAACACCCCGTGCGAGATCAAACCGATCAGCCCGGTGCTGGCTAAAGCTATGGATAAGATCTTTATCCTGCATGCCGACCATGAGCAAAACGCTTCTACCTCTACCGTACGCCTTGCAGGTTCGTCGGGTGCCAACCCGTTTGCCTGTATTGCAGCGGGCATTGCAGCCCTTTGGGGCCCGGCACACGGCGGCGCTAACGAAGCTGTACTGACCATGCTTGATGAGATCGGCAGCGTAGATAATATCGATGCATTCATTGCCAAGGCCAAAGACAAGAATGACCCATTCAAGTTGATGGGCTTCGGTCATCGCGTTTACAAAAACCGCGATCCGCGTGCCACCGTAATGAAACAAACCTGCGACGAAGTGTTGAAGGAACTGGGCATTACCAACGACCCGCAACTGCAACTGGCTATGCGCCTCGAAGAGATCGCACTGACCGATCCGTACTTCAAGGAACGCAATCTGTACCCGAACGTAGACTTCTACTCGGGCATCATCCTTAAAGCCATCGGCATCCCAACCAGCATGTTCACCGTGATTTTCGCACTGGCGCGTACCGTCGGTTGGATTTCGCACTGGAAGGAAATGCTCTCTAGCCCATACAAAATTGGCCGTCCGCGTCAGTTGTATACCGGCTACGAAAAGCGCGATATCAAGAAGTAATTCTTTCGTGCGAAAAAACAAGGCTGCCCTCGGGCAGCCTTGTTTGTTTATGGCGTGGACGTGATTGAATTTTCTGCCAGCTTGCGAAGATTAATAAGCGTATTAAAGGGGGCATCTACAACAAAACTGTTGGCTAGCCAGGCCGGCACACTCCCTCCTGGATCAGAGTGCACTTGATAGATAACCTCCACCCCGCCCTCATAAGGGGCGGCCGCGGAAACTGAGTGCAACACCTGAACCTTTCGGTAAGGTGTCGGCCCTATGTCCTATCACGAACTCAGCATTGAAGAACGCGTCACGATC
>LNDO01000067.1 GCA_001465025.1 Pseudomonas sp. Ga0074129 | reverse complement strand
CGAAGATCAATTTACGCCCACGCAAACGCCTGGGCTGGAAGACACCGTACGAAGTGTATGCAGGGGTGAGCGTTGCACTTATGGGTTGAATTCAGGATTTAAAAAGCAGATCATTATTTCAACGCATGATGAAAACTTCTTCGGCCTCCTCCAGCGAAAAATACCGGCGGAGATCGTTGGATCAAAATTCTTGCAGCTTGAAAAATTTGGCGTAGTGGTACCCGTAGAACCCTTCCTCAATTAGCGTTTGATTACAGAAGGGACGGCCTCGTCCCTTCTTCAAATGCCATTGCCTTGACGTTGATACCCAAGGCAGGCGATGTCAGTGTCACCAGTAGCCATTTAGGCACGGATTTAGTGCTGTTTTTCCCGATAGATTTATCTGAGTGAATGAGTCGTTCCCTCTTTCCTAGACACATGTCTAATGTCCGCTTCTGGCCGACCTGCGCCTGTCATTACCGGCAGAGAACGGCCAGAAGTGATCGGTTATGACCGGCAGAAACCGATCCCAATCGGCCAGTGACGACTGAGTGCCGAAAGCTATTAGGAAGGACGATCCGCTAGAAAGATGATACTGGCGTTAATTATATGACTATATTTTTAGGAGTATCTCTAAGTACACGACATAAAAATCATCCTAAATAAAAGCCATACGAATCAATGCAAGCCGCGTGATTAGTAACTATTTAGGATGATATGTGGGTAACTACCGCAGAAATGTACACCCAGCCGCAAAAGAAATTCCGCGCCCGCGATGAGGCGCAGGTGCTCGAAGAAATCCGCCTGACGGGCGAGCGCATGATTGTCCAGCGCGTCTTTCTGGCCGACGGTGATGCGTTGGTGATGCCCACGCGGCGGGTATTGACCATCCTCCAGGCGATTCGCCAGCACATGCCGGAAGTCGAGCGCGTATCGAGTTACTGCCTGCCGCGTAACCTGGCCAAGAAATCGGTGGCTGAGCTCAAGGAGCTGGCCGATGCCGGTCTGCGCATGGCTTATGTGGGGTGTGAGTCGGGCGACGATGAGGTGCTGGCGCTGGTCAATAAGGGTGAAACCTACGCGTCCAGCCTCAGTGCGCTGGATAAGCTCGGCGAGGCCGGTATAACACGCTCGGTGATGATCCTCAACGGTCTGGGCGGCACGGCATTGAGCGAGCAACACGCAGATAACTCGGCGCGGCTGATGAATGCATCACAACCAGAATTCCTTTCGACCCTGGTGGTGAGTTTTCCCACGGGCGAGGCGCGCTTTCGTCAGGGTTTTGCCGATTTCGAACCGTTGAACCAGCACCAACTGTTTGTCGAGGTTGAGCGTCTATTACAGGGGCTTGAGCTGCGTGACACGGTCTTTCGCAGCGATCACGCGTCCAACTACCTGGTTCTCAAGGGCAACTTAGGGGCTGATAAAACGCGACTCTTGGCACAGGTCAGGCAGGCTATCGAGCAGCCGCAGCAGGCTCATTTACGTCAGGAATGGCAGCGCGGTTTATGAACGGCTGTGTGGCGTGAAAGCTGCATTAGGGCTTTATCTGCCGGTTATCTGTCGCCGGCTGTGGGGAGGCACGATGCGTGGTGTGTTTTTGTTAATGGTTGCGGCGCTGCTCAGTGGCTGCATGAAAGCCAGTGATCTGGCCGATGGGGCGCTGTATCAGTTGGGCGATGTTGGCGTGCTCGATCACAGCGATACCCGCCGAGCCAGTCCTTGGCGTTTGCAGGCGGACTCCTTCATTTATATCGCCCAGGGGCACTTCGTGCCGCCGGGTGGCGCGTATCCAAGGCCCAATGTAGTGGCGGAGGAGGCGTATAAAGGCTTTGTCGAGTACTTCCCCTTGGTACGTCGCGCCAAAGCTCCGCTGGGGCTGGATGAGTCGCTGGCTGAGGCACGCGCAGCGGGCGCGCATTACTTGCTGTACAGCCGTTTTGCTTATGCCGATGACCGTATCGGCACGGTTGAAGAGTGGGAAGATCAGGAAGCGCTGGATCGTCTCGGCACTGATCGTGCGGTGATTCAGTTGATGCTGATTGAAACCAATACCCGTTTTCTCGTTGATACCGCGCGTATTCGTAGTCGCGGGGGCTTTTTGACGCTGTATGACGCTAAGCCGGATGACCTGATCGCGCCGGCGTTGCATGATTACGCCAGACGATTATTGGGCCTGGGGCATTGAGTGATGACGGATACCAATAAAGCGGGTGACCTGCTAGCGCAGATCCCGAAAGCTGAGGGTAAAGGGCTGCCGCCTGTGCATTTATGGCACCCGGCCTTCTGCGGCGATATCGACATGCGTATCGCGCGTGACGGCACCTGGTACTACATGGGTACGCCGATTGGCCGTAAGCCGATGGTTAAATTGTTCTCCACCATCATTCGCCGTGACGGCGACAAATATGTCTTGGTGACGCCGGTGGAAATGGTCGGCATCCAGGTCGACGATGCGCCTTTCGTGGCGGTCAGCCTGCAAGTGGAGGGGCAGGGCGAGCAGCAGTTGTTGCGCTTTACCAGCAATGTCGAAGAAGAAATCGTCGCGGGGGCTGAGCATCCCATCCGTGTGGCGATTGATCCGCAATCCGCTGAGCCTGCGCCGTATGTGCATGTGCGCAGTAACCTAGAGGCGCTTATCCATCGCAACGTGTTTTACCAGTTGGTTGAACTGGCTGTGACCCGCGAGATCGACGGGCAGAACTGGCTGGGTGTCTGGAGTGGCGGGGTGTTTTTCCCGATTGGTCTGGAGCCTTAACAACTCAGCCGCTCGTCGCAAGGCATAAGCAGCAAGCAGGTTTTAGGTCGATGACTTGTCGCTGATAACAAAAAGGCTCCCGAGGGAGCCTTTGTTTTGCGACTTACATGTTGGGGTAGTTAGGCCCGCCTGTGCCTTCCGGCGCTACCCAGGTGATGTTCTGGGAAGGGTCTTTGATGTCACAGGTTTTACAGTGCACGCAGTTCTGCGCGTTGATCTGGAACTTCTGCTCACCGTCTTCCTTGGTGACGATTTCATACACGCCAGCCGGGCAGTAGCGCTGCGCTGGTTCATCGTACAGCGGCAGGTTTTTGCCCAGCGGAATGCTCGCGTCGGTGAGCTTCAGGTGGCAGGGTTGTTCCTCTTCATGGTTGGTGTTGGAGAGGAATACCGAGCTGAGCTTGTCGAAGCTGAGTTTGCCATCGGGTTTCGGGTAAGCAATCTTCTGCGCTTCAGCGGCCGGCTTCAAGCAAGCGTAATCCGGCTTGGTGTCGTGCAGGGTGAAGGGCAGTTTGCCGCCGAAAATGTTCTGATCCAGCCAGTTGAAGCCAGCACCCATCAGCGGGCCGAACTTGTGCATCGCCGGGGCGAAGTTACGGGTGGTGAACAGTTCTTCGTACAACCAGCTGGCCTTGAACCCATCGACGTAACCGGTCAACTGATCGCCGCCTTCTTTACCCGCGAACAGGGCGTCTGCCACGGCTTCAGCCGCGAGCATGCCGGATTTCATCGCAGTGTGGCTGCCTTTGATCTTGGCTACGTTCATGGTGCCTAGGTCGCAACCAATCAGCGCGCCACCGTTGAAGACCATCTTCGGCAGCGAATTCAGGCCGCCTTTAGCCAATGCGCGGGCTCCGTAAGCGACACGCTTGCCGCCTTCCAGGTACTGAGCAATCACTGGGTGATGCTTATAACGCTGGAACTCATCAAACGGCGACAGGTGCGGGTTGCTGTAGGACAGGTCAACGATCAGGCCGACAACCACCTGGTTGTTTTCCAGGTGATAAAGGAAGGAGCCGCCGGTGTTTTCTTTGGCGACGAGATCCAGTGGCCAGCCGGCGGTGTGCACCACCAGGCCTTGCTCGTGCTTGGCTGGGTCGATATCCCAGATTTCCTTGATGCCGATGCCGTAATGCTGGGCGTCAGCTTCGGAGTCCAGGCCGAATTGCTTGATCAGTTGCTTGCCGATGTGGCCACGGCAGCCTTCAGCGAACAGGGTGTATTTGGCACGCAGTTCCATGCCGGGGGTGTAGTAACCCTCTTTCGGGTGACCTTCACGGTCAACGCCCAAGTCGCCAGTCAGAATGCCGTATACCGCACCGTTTTCGTTGATCAGTGCTTCTTGAGCAGCGAAGCCTGGGTAGATTTCTACGCCCAGATTCTCGGCTTGCTGGGCCAGCCAGCGGCACAGGTTGCCCAGCGAAATGATGTAGTTGCCATGGTTGTGCATGGTCTTGGGTACAAAGAAGTCCGGAACCTTGGTGGCTTTTTCGGCATTCTTCAGTACGTAGATGTCGTCGCGCTTGACCGGTGTGTTGAGCGGAGCACCCAGTTCTTTCCAGTCGGGGAACAGCTCGTTCAGTGCACGAGGTTCGAATACCGCGCCGGAAAGGATGTGCGCGCCGACTTCGGAGCCTTTTTCGACCACGCAAACGCTGATCTCTTTGCCCGCTTCAGCGGCTTTCTGTTTCAGTCGGCAGGCGGCGGACAGACCGGAAGGGCCAGCGCCGACGATGACGACGTCGAATTCCATAAACTCGCGTTCCACAGGCTATCTCCTACTCAAGGCTCTCTAATTTTATTTGACGATCAGGCTCGTTCCGTGAGCGATGCTGGCGCATTATATCTAGACCCTGCATTCGGTCCAATACAAACGTTTGTTTGAATTTTCTGTAGGGCTGTTAGAATCTTACTACATCGCTGACGATTGGCCGCTTCGTTGTATTGACCAGTCTAGGTCGTGCGGTCAAGATACGGTCGGTTTTGTGTCTGCCGTTACAGGTTGACTTCCGGTTCCGGCCGGTCTGCAGTTCCCGCCATGTTCGCTTCTGGCGACATTCTTATTCACCGGAGAGTAACGAGGAATCCATGAAGGTTCTTGTAGCTGTCAAACGAGTGGTCGACTACAACGTCAAAGTTCGCGTCAAAGCGGACAACAGCGGCGTTGATCTTGCCAACGTCAAGATGTCGATGAACCCTTTCTGCGAAATCGCCGTGGAAGAAGCTGTACGCCTGAAAGAAAAAGGCGTGGCGAGCGAGATCGTTGTCGTCACCATCGGCCCGGCCACTGCTCAAGAGCAGCTGCGTACGGCGCTGGCGCTGGGTGCTGACCGCGCCATCCTGGTTGAGTCAGCCGATGAGCTGAACTCGCTGGCTGTGGCCAAACTGCTCAAGGCAGTAGTCGATAAAGAGCAGCCTCAGCTGGTCATTATGGGCAAGCAAGCTATCGACAGCGACAACAATCAGACTGGCCAGATGCTGGGCGCACTGACTGGTTTCGGTCAGGGCACCTTCGCTTCCAAAGTTGAAGTGGCTGGTGACAAGGTTAACGTAACCCGCGAAATCGACGGCGGTCTGCAGACTGTTGCGTTGAGCCTGCCGGCTATCGTGACCACTGACCTGCGTCTGAACGAGCCGCGTTATGCGTCGCTGCCGAACATCATGAAAGCCAAGAAGAAGCCGCTGGAAACCGTTACTCCGGCTGATCTGGGCGTTTCTACCGCTTCCACCGTCAAAACCCTGAAAGTCGAAGCGCCTGCTACCCGCAGCGCCGGCATCAAGGTCAAGTCTGTGGCTGAACTGGTCGAGAAATTGAAGAACGAGGCGAAGGTAATCTAAATGACTATCCTGGTTATCGCTGAACACACCAATGCCGCCCTGGCTCCTGCCACGCTGAATACTGTGGCTGCTGCTGCGAAGATCGGTGGTGACATCCACGTTCTGGTTGCAGGTTCCGCTTGCGGCGCTGCCGCTGATGCTGCTGCCAAAATTGCTGGCGTTGCTAAAGTGCTGGTTGCTGACAACGCAGCCTTCGCTCACCAGCTGCCGGAAAACGTTGCGCCGCTGGTAGCTGAGCTGGGCAAGGGCTACAGCCACATCCTGGCTGCTGCTACCAGCAACGGTAAGAACATTCTGCCGCGCGTTGCTGCTGCGCTGGACGTTGATCAGATCTCGGAAATCATCGCTGTCGAAAGCGCTGATACCTTCAAGCGTCCGATCTACGCCGGTAACGCCATTGCCACCGTGCAGTCTTCCGCTGCCGTTAAAGTCATCACCGTGCGTGCCACTGGTTTTGATCCTGTTGCTGCTGAAGGCGGCTCTGCTGCTGTTGAAGCAGTCGGCGGCGCAGCTGATGCGGGCAAATCGACCTTCGTCGGTGAAGAACTGGCCAAGTCCGACCGTCCAGAACTGACCGCTGCCAAAATCGTCGTTTCCGGCGGTCGTGGCATGCAGAACGGCGACAACTTCAAGCACCTCTACGCACTGGCTGACAAGCTCGGCGCAGGCGTTGGCGCTTCGCGCGCTGCCGTTGACGCAGGCTTCGTACCTAACGATATGCAGGTCGGTCAGACCGGTAAAATCGTTGCACCACAGCTGTACATCGCTGTTGGTATCTCCGGCGCGATCCAGCACTTGGCTGGTATGAAAGACTCCAAAGTGATCGTTGCGATCAACAAGGACGAAGAAGCGCCGATCTTCCAGGTAGCTGATTACGGCTTGGTTGCTGACCTGTTTGAAGCAGTACCTGAGCTGGAAAAGCTGGTGTAAACCAGTTTTAAGCTCGTAAAAACCCGCTCATTGAGCGGGTTTTTTTATGCTTGGAATTTGGCAGTCAAACACTAATCAAGGCGTGTTGGCGCTCAGATAATCAACTCGGTGCGCTTGTGCGCAATGACAAGCCGCGCCAACGTCATCTGGACAATGAGTGTTAATATCTCCTGCAGGATTTCTGGCTGTATGCCAAATCACTTAGGTACTCCGCGAGTGTTAATGACCGTCTTGTGTCACAGTCAGCATTAGCGCCTGACAGTCCGACGAAGAGCCATTTTTCCGCGTTAACGTGCGTCCGCCCATCCAAGGTTAAGTCGAGAATTCGCCCATGCTTGAGCGTGTTTTATCCCGTTTGCTGTTGCCACTGTTTTGTCTGCTACTTATTCCCGGTTTTGCCTCGGCTGCGGGCAAGTGCGAACGGCTGGTGGCGACCGGCAATCCCGAATACCCACCCTATTTGTGGCGTGATCCAAAGAACCCCCAGCAATTAATCGGTGCTAACGCGGATTTGTTGCAGCACCTGGCCAAAGAGCTGGGTGTGGTCGTGGATATCATCTATACCGGCCCTTGGTCGCGCGCGCAGGATGAAGCCCGCACCGGGCGTGTTGATTTAATCGCGGGGGCTTTTCTGACCCTGCCGCGACTGGAAACCATGGATTATGTTCACCCTGCGTTCTACATCACCCCAAGTGTGGTGTGGGTGCACCGAGGGGCGGAATTTCCCTATGCGGGTTGGGATGACCTGCGCAGCCGTACCGGCGATACGCTGGTCAATAACAGTTTTGGTCAGCAGTTTGATGCTTATGCCAAGAGCCAGTTGACCCTGGAAGGTGTGTCCAGCCTCACTCAGGCTTTCCAGAAGCTGTTGCTGGGTCGCACTGACTACGTGCTGTACGAGCGTTATCCGGGCCAGGCGTTGGCCGACAGCCTGGGCTTGCAGGATGACCTGTTGGTGCTGGACCCGCCTATTTCAAGCGAAGGGTTGCACCTGACCGTGTCGCACAATTCAGCCTGTAACGATGCCTGGCTGCGTGGGCGGCTGGCCAAAGCCATGAACGAAGCACTGGCTGCTGATTTGCCGAGCGTCTTGCTCGAACGCAATGTGCAGCGCTGGAAAGATCAACAACTCACGCCTGCCACTGACGTGCAGCAGTAGGGACAATCCGTGAACTACCGACTTATCTGTATGGCCTTGTTGCCGCTCCTTCTCAGTGCTTGTGCCTCTGACCCGGTGCCTGATGAACAACTGCGCCTGACTGAACAAGCGCTCAGCCAGGCGCAAGCTGTGGGTGTCTCTCCTGAGCATTCAGCTTCATTGCGTCTAGCCCAGGAAAAGCTCGCGTTGGCCCAAGCGGCGATGCAGGACGAGGATTTTAAGCGGGCGCGGGTGTATGCCGAACAGGCCGAGTTGGACGCGCGCCTTGCCGAGGCCGAACACCTGACCGCCAAAAGCCAGCAACAATTGGTTGAGTTAAACAATGTGATCAATCGGCTGCGTAAACAGCTGGGGGGCTTGCAATGAGCCCTCTACAGTCCGGCGCTTGTCTTGCCCTGGCCACGCTGCTGCTAACGGGCTGCGCGTCCAGTAATCACCCCGCTGATCAAGCCCTGCAGGCCGCCCATGGCTCCTTTCAGAAAGCCCGAGAGGACGCCGACATCTTGCGCAGCGCACCCAAAGACCTGATTCGTGCGGGCGAGTCATTGGCCCGTGCAGATCGCTTGGCGAGCTATTGGGGTAGCAAAGAAGATGTCGCGCATTTTGCTTACCTGAGCCTGCAATACAGCTCCATTGCCCAGCAGAAGACTCAGCTCAATCTGAACCATGAGCGTGTTGCGAAACTCGAACTGGAGCGCCAGCGTTTGCAGTTAGCGCTGCGTGAGGCCAAGTTGCTGAGTGTGCAAGATCAAAGCAATTGGCTCGAAGAACAAATGGTCAGCCTTGCCACTACGCAAAGCGAGCGCGGTCTGGTCATGACCTTGGGTGATGTGTTGTTTGATGCCGGCCATGCGGACCTCAAAGCGTCGGCCAATCGCACCGTGTTGAAGTTGGTGCAGTTCCTTCAACTCAACCCACGACGCACCGTGCGTATCGAGGGTTATACCGATAGCCGGGGCGATGCACAGGAAAACCTCGAACTGTCCCGCGCTCGTGCGCAAGCCGTGGCCGATGTGCTGATTGACTTGGGGATTGATGCCAAGCGCATTGATATCAAGGGCTATGGCGAGAGCTTCCCGGTCACCGAGAATGCTTCTGCCAAAGGCCGTGCACAGAACCGTCGGGTGGAAATCGTGTTTTCCGACGAGCAAGGCAACCTCGGTTCGCCGCGCTAAGCCGTTTCAGCCAAGCCCCGGTTCGCCGGGGCTTTTTATTGCCTGCTGTTTAGCGGGTTGGTGATTTGGCCGCGCCGGATGAGACGATTCAGCCGCACACGGGCACTGTATTGGCCACAATTAAATAAACTGTGCCGGTGCAATTTCGTTGCTGTGGGCTACTGTAACGGTTCAGTCAGGCAGGAACGTGGTTATGACCAATCTGTTGCTTTATCAGCGCATTGCCCAACAACTGGCGGAAGATATTCGTCGCGGTGTGTATCAGCCCGGTGAGCGTGTGCCGTCTGTGCGCAAGATGAGTGCGCAGTTAAATGTCAGCCATGCCACGGTGCTGCAGGCTTACGCCAATCTGGAAGATCAAGGGCTGATCCGCGCCCGGCCGCAGTCCGGTTTCTATGTGCACCAGACGCCGGCCCTGACCGCGCCGACGCCGGATATTGCCCGTGTTGAGCGCCCAGGTCTGGTGACGCGCAGCAGCATCATCAATCAGGTGCTCACCGAGTCGCGCCGTGAGGGCGTCTTCCCTCTTGGTGCGGCGGTGCCGCATGTTGATTACTTACCGGTGCGTGCTTTGCACCAGCAGTTGGCCAAGGTCACGCGTTTTCACAGCGCCCGTGCCTTCAGCTACATGTTCAGCCCTGGCTTTGAGCCATTGCGCCGTCAGGTGGCGATTCGCATGCGCGATGCCGGTGTGGTGGTGGACCCCAGCGAAGTGGTGATCACCCACGGCTGTGTCGACGCCTTGCAGATGAGTCTGCGCGTACTGACCAAGCCGGGTGATTTGATCGCGGCCGAATCACCGACTTACTACGGCTTGCTGCAACTGGCTGATTTGCTTGGCCTGAAAGTGATCGAAATTCCCAGCGACCCAACCACCGGCATCAGCCTGGAAGCCTTGCAGTTGGCGGCCAACCAATGGCCGATCAAGGCGCTGGTGCTGACTGCGCGGCTGAGCAACCCACTGGGCGGCACCATCCCTGAAGAGCGCCAGCGCCAGTTGCTGCGCTTGGCCGGTGACTACGACATACAGATTGTTGAAGACGATATTTACGGCGAGTTGATGTTTGAGCAAGGCCCGACCAAAGCGCTCAAGTCTTATGACCGCGACGGCCGAGTGGTGTATTGCTCCAGCTTTTCCAAAACGCTGTCGCCGGGGGTGCGCATCGGCTGGATTATCGCCGGTAAGTATCAGGACGAAATCCAGCGCTTGCAGACGTTCACGACCCATTCAGCGTGCAGCGTCACGCAGATGGCGGTGGCGGCGTATCTGGAGAACGGTGGTTATGACCGCCACCTGCGCTTTATCCGCCAGGAATACCGCAAGAACCTCAGCGCGTTCCAGCTGGCGGTGCAGCAGTTCTTCCCCGAGGGCACGCAGATGACCCGGCCCAAGGGCGGCTTTATTCTGTGGGTCAGCCTGCCGGCACGGGTCAACACCAAAGACTTGCACATGCGCGCATTGCAGCAAGGCATCAGCATCGCGCCGGGGCTGATTTTCAGTAATACCGAGCAGTTCAACCACTGCATCCGCTTGAACTGCGGCATCCCATGGAACCGCGAAGCCGAACGTGCGCTCATGACCCTCGGCATGCTGGCTGCGCAGTTGTGTCAGGAAAGCGCGTCGAATTTTTAACCCTTGCTTAACCCGATGGGTGTGAGTGCTGCGTCTACCTGAGCGAATGACTTGTTTGTCCGCTCAGGAGATGCCGCCATGCCCGTTCGTCCCCCCTTTAATTCCCGTCCGCTGTTGGCTGGCTTGGCGGCGACTGTGCTCGTCGCGTTGGGTGCCTGCAGTGCCGCAAAGTCCGAAGCGCCGGCGGCGGATAACGCTGCACCCACCTTGAGCGATCAAACGGCTGAGCGCGCGCAATTACATGAGCATCTGGCAGCCGCGCCAGTGGCTGAACCGGCTAAACGGGCTGCGCTCGGCCGCGTAGCCTCGCCCCATAGCGTCTATGCGCTGATGCCCATGCCCGCTGATGCCTGGCCAGCGGGCTACCGCGATGAGAACCGCGAGCAGTATCAGAAACTGGCGGATAACCCTGTGCATGCCGTGGCCGAGATGCCGGTATCGACCTTTAGCATTGATGTGGACACCGGCAGCTACGCCAATGTGCGGCGCTTGCTCAATGGCGGGCAACTGCCGCCGCCGGGTGCCGTACGCCTGGAAGAGCTGGTCAATTACTTCCCTTATGCCTATCCGCTGCCCAAGGGTGATGTGCCGTTCGGCGTGCACAGCGAATTGGCCATTACGCCGTGGAACCCGCATAGCCGCCTTTTGCGTATCGCCATCAAGGCGTCGGATCTGCGCGTCGAGGCGTTACCAGCCGCTAACTTGGTGTTTCTCGTCGATGTCTCCGGTTCGATGGATCGCCGCGAAGGCCTGCCCATGGTGCAAAGCACCCTGAAGCTGTTGGTCGAGCAACTGCGCGCTCAGGACAGCGTATCGCTGGTGGTGTATGCCGGCTCATCCAGCGTGGTGCTGGAGCCGACTGCTGGCAGTGAGAAAGCCAAGATTCGTGCCGCCATTGATCAGCTCACGGCGGGTGGCTCCACAGCCGGTGAGTCAGGCATTCAACTGGCCTACCAGCAGGCGCAGCAGGGCTTTATTGAAGGCGGCATCAACCGCATCCTGCTGGCCACTGACGGTGACTTCAACGTAGGCATCAGCGACTTCGACAGCCTTAAGCAACTGGCTGCCGATAAGCGCAAAACCGGTATTTCCCTGACCACCTTGGGCTTTGGCACCGACAACTACAACGAGCAATTGATGGAGCAGTTGGCCGATGCTGGCGATGGTAATTACGCCTACATCGACACCCTGCGCGAAGCCCGCAAGGTGTTGGTCGATCAGCTCAGTTCGACCCTGGCGACGGTCGCCAGTGACGTGAAAATTCAGGTCGAGTTCAACCCGGCGCAGGTTAGCGAGTACCGCCTGCTTGGGTATGAGAACCGCGCGCTCAAGCGTGAGGATTTCAGCAACGACAAAGTCGACGCCGGCGAAATCGGCGCAGGCCACACAGTCACCGCGCTCTATGAAGTGGTGCCGGTGGGCGGCAAGGGCTGGCTGGAGCCGCTGCGCTATCAAGCGGCGGTCAAGGGTGCGAAGCAGGACGGCGAACTGGCTTGGCTGCGAATCCGCTACAAAACACCGGGGCAGGGCGTTAGCCAGTTGCTGGAGCAAGCGATTCAGTCCGGCGATGTACCGACCATCGATCGTGCCAGTGAAGATTTGCGCTTTGCCGCAGCTGTGGCGGCCTTTGCTCAACAGCTTAAAGGCGCGACCTACACCGGCCGCTTTAGCCTGGCCGACAGTGCCGAGTTGGCGCGCACGGCCAAGGGGGAAGACCGCTTTGGTTTAGGCAGCGAGTTTGTGCAACTGGTGGAACTGGCGCAGAGCCTGCACACTTCGGCAGACCGTGAACGCAGGGCTGACTAATTGAACTTACCCGTGAACGACGACGCCGTTTTGTTACGGCGTTATCGCCAAGGCGATGCGGCCGCTTTTGCGCAGTTGTATGAGCGCCATCGCTTGGGCCTGTTTCGTTTTTTGCTCGGCTTGTGTGGCGATCACGCGCTGGCCGAGGAGGTGTTTCAGGACACCTGGATGAGCCTGATCCGCAGCCAAAGTGAACAGCGCGAGGCGGTGCTGTTTAAAACCTGGCTGTACCAGATTGGCCGTAACCGCCTGATCGATGCCTGGCGCAAGCACGGTCGGCATCAGGCTGAGCATGCTGAGTACGACGAACAGCTGCATGCCGTGCCCGACACGCAGCCCGGCCCTGAGCAGCAGCTTAGATTGAGTCGCGATCAGCAGCGCTTGCAGGCCGCCCTGGCGGACTTGCCGGCTGAGCAGCGCGAGGTGTTTCTGCTGCGCGCCCATGGCGATCTGGAACTGGCTGAGATTGCCGAGCTGACCCAGATGCCTGCTGAAACCGTGAAAAGCCGTTTGCGCTATGCCCTGCAGAAGTTACGTCGGCTGCTGGCTGACCCGGCCGCCGAGGAGTTGTCCGTATGAATCACGATCAACCTAAGCTCGATGAGCAGGAACAGCAGATGCTGGCGCATTTTCGTCAGCACAGTGGCGGCGAGCCCAGTGCACAACTGGATGCGCAGATTCTTGCGGCAGCCCATGCGGCCGTGGCGCAGGTGAGCAAAACGCAGGCCGCGCCCGGTTGGGCGGCGCGTGTACAGCACGGGTTGTTTGGCGCAGGTCGCCAACGCTGGTCGGTGGCGTTGGCGGGTGTGGCCTGCCTGGGCATTGGTGTGAGCCTGACCTGGCGCACGTTCGAGCAGGCACCGGATGCCTTTGATGCGGTGCCCCAGGCAGCGCCCATGGCACCGGCGGCGGCCCGCATGCATGCGCCGGTCATGCTGATGCCTGCGCCGGTGGAAGAGGCCGCTGTGTTGGCTGATGAGCCACCTGCGCACCTTTACAGCGGCGAAAGCGAACGGGCGGATAAGAAGCGCTTATCCGTAGTCGCGCCCCAGATATCCGCCGAGCCCGCGTCAGACGTTCAGGCTCCAGCCGCTGCTCAGGCTCCAGCGCCAACCACGATTAACGCAGAAGCGAACCTGCTACCTGAGTTGCAACGGCTGCTTAGGTTGCGCCGCGAGGGCGCGCGCGATGAAGCCAATGCGCTGCTGTTGCAGCTGATGGATGAACACCCGCATGTGGATATCGAGGCGCAGTTGCGCCTTTTACAGCCGCCCGAATAGGTGAGCGTGGCCACGCGCGAGTGGGCGGCGGCAACCTGCGGCATACATTGCCCGCTTGCCAGCCGCCATCAGCGCCGCCAGCATAGCGGCTTATTGGTTGGTATTTGAGTTGCTATGAGTCGTATCCGATGTTTCGCGCTGCTGTTGATCCTTTTCACCCTTGCCGCGTGCGAAAAAAATCCACCTGCCGCACCGCCTGCCCGTGTTGACCCGCCTGCGCAGCAGCCTGCCGCGCCTGTTGAAGAAACGTCGCCAGTAGATACGCCTGTGAGTGTGGACAGTGTGCCGCCTGCTGAACCGCCGCCCGCTAAAAAGCCCGCGCCCCAAGCTCCGGCCAAATCGCCTGCGCCAGCCGTTAAAAATACCCCACCTGCGCCGCTGGACTTAAGCTTGCACACCCACGTCTTCGATCCTTTGCAACCGTTGGAGCCTCTGCTCGACCTATCGACGCCGTTTTTGCCACCGTTGTTTGAGGAAAAGACCGAGCCCAGCAGCCCGTTTCAGTTGCACGGCAAGTTGATTACCAATGAGCGCGACGACGATTACTTCGAGTCGATTGAAGGGGCGCAGTTGCAGTTTGAGTTCCGGCAGTAGCAGGCGACTCTGGCCGCCTGCTCCGGCAGATCAGAAGCGATACGCCTGCTGGTTGATGGCGCTGAACAGCGTGTGATCAAGCGCGGTGAAGTGCTTGTCGCCGGGTAGACGAACCCACAGCGCTTCTGCAACTGCGCTTGGGTTGTAGGCGGTCTGCTTCAAATCGGCTTTTTTGTATTTGAAGGTGCCGGTGGTTTCCACCTCGCTGATCAGACGGATAAACACCGGCGCGGCATACTCCGGTAACTCGGCTTCCAGGTGCGCAGCCAGCGCGTAGGTATTCAGCTGGGTGCCCTCGCTCAGGCGCAGCGCTGCCATGCCGCAGCGGCCATTGGTACCGGGGATTTCCACGCCATACACCACCGCATCCTCAACGCCGGGGAGCGCGCCGAGGACGTTTTCCACTTCGGTGGTGGAGACGTTTTCGCCCTTCCAACGGAAGGTGTCGCCGAGCCGATCGACGAACTGTGCGTGCTTGCAGCCAATGTCGCGCATCAGGTCGCCGGTGTTAAACCAGGCATCGCCCTGTTTGAACACGTTGCGCAGAATCGCCGCCTCGCTTTTCGCCGGGTCGGTGTAGCCGTCGAAAGGCCACTTGGCGCTGATCTCGCTGATCAGCAAACCCGGTTCGCCTTTTTTGGCTTTTTGCAGAAAGCCTTTCTTGCCCCGAATGGCCTGATCGTTGTCCAGGTCGTAGCGCACGATGGCATAGGTGGCCGGAGTGAAACCGAC
Source organism: Pseudomonas sp. Ga0074129 (assembly GCA_001465025.1). Taxonomy (GTDB): domain Bacteria; phylum Pseudomonadota; class Gammaproteobacteria; order Pseudomonadales; family Pseudomonadaceae; genus Aquipseudomonas. Next base: position 29,174 of record LNDO01000067.1, on the reverse strand, counting down.
GGTGTTGTCGAAGTTGAAGACGTTGGTAAAGCCGATGTTGCCCTCGCTAGAGGCATAGAACTCGGTGATTTGCTCAATCCCGAAACGCGCCTTGAACTCGCCCCAGATTGATGGCCGCAGGCCGTTACCGATCATGCAGCGCAGGCTGTTATTGCGCTCGGCGGCGCATTCGGGCTGGTTGAGCAGGTAGCGGCACAGTTCGCCGATGTAGCCGAAGCAGGTGGCCTGATAGCGCTGCACATCCGGCCAGAAGGCACTGGCGGAGAACTTGCGGCGCAAGGCGATAGCCGCCCCTCCGGCCAGGGCCGCGCTCCAGCAGACGGTGACGGCATTGTTGTGGTAGCAGGGCAGCGTCAGGTACAGCACGTCCTGATTGTTCAGGGTTAGGCCGGAATGGCCGAAGCCGCCGTAGGCTTTGATCCACTTGCCGTGGCTCATGATCGAGGCCTTGGGCAGGCCGGTGGTGCCGGAGGTGTAGATCAAAAAGCATGGGTCTTTCATCTGCACGCGCGAACTGTCGGGCAGGTTGTCACTGGCTTGCTTGCGCGCCAACTGCATCAGGTTGCCCCAGCCTGCCGGGGCGTTGCCTGCGTCTTGCAGGCAGTCTTGGTCGGCAATCCAGTGGCGCGGGGTGTCCGGTTTATCCAACAGGGCCGCGACGTCATCGAAGGCATTCAGCAGTTCGCTGCCGACCACGATACATCCCGGTTTGACCAGGTTGAGGCTGTGCGCCAGCACCTTGCCGCGCTGACTGGTGTTGACCAACGCGCCGACTGCGCCCAGCTTGCTCAGCGCAGCCAGAATGGCGAGTAGTTCCAGGCGGTTTTCCAGAATCACCGCGACCACGCTGCCATGGCGCACGCCTTCAGCCTTGAAGGCCCAGGCCAGGCGGTTGGCCCAAGTGTTGAACTGGTTGTAAGTCAGGCGACGGGTTTCATCCAGCAGCGCCGGCCGCTCGCCGTGTACCAGCGCGGCACGTTCCAGCGCCCAGGCCAGCGACAGCTGTTTTTCCCGGTTGCGAATACCGGCGTAATACAGCCCACGCAACATGCGCGGTACACGCGGCAGGTGCTGGGGCAGGCGGGTGAGAAAACGCAGCGGGGAAATCAGGTCGGCTTGACTCATGGCACTCGCGCTTCAAGGGGAATAGGGCGCGAAGACTCTAGAGCGCCCCAGTGCTCCCCGCTATGGCCCTGGTGCAGCAGGCGGCAGGCAGATCGGCAAATGAGCGGTGCTAATCGACAAACAAGTCAGTCATCAGCTTACCGGCAGGGTCGTAGCGGTAATGCTCAAAGTCGCTGACGCCATGCTCGCGCAGGATTTCTTCGTCGATCAGCAGACGCCCGCTGATGCTGCGTTCACTGCTGGACAGGATGGCGTGGGCAGCGTCAGCCATGACCGCTGGCAGCCGTGCCGCTTTCATCACCGCCGGGCCGCCGGCCTCGAACTCAATGGCGGCGGTGGCGATCACCGTTTTTGGCCACAGAGAATTCACGCTGATGCCGTACTTTTTGAACTCTTCGTGCATACCCAGGGTGAGCATGCTCATGCCGTATTTGGTGGTGGTGTAAGGGCCGTAGTGGGCGAACCATTTAGGGTCCAGGTTAAGCGGTGGCGACAGGCTGAGGATGTGCCCTTGGCTGTTTTTTAGGTAGGGCAGGGCCGCCTGGCTGCAGACCATCACCGCGCGGGTGTTGATCTGGAACATCAGGTCGAAGCGTTTGGGATCGAGCTTTTCCACGCCCACCAGCTTGATCGCACCCGCGTTGTTGATCAGCGCATCGATGCCGCCGAAATACTCGGCCGCTTGCGCCATGGCAGCCTTGATCGCGTGCTCATCACGCACATCAACCTGCAGGGCCAGGGCTTTGCCGCCAGCTTGCTCGACTTCGGCGGCCACCGAGTGAATGGTGCCGGGTAGCTTGGCGTGCGGCTCGGCACTTTTCGCCGCAATCACGATATTGGCCCCATCGCGCGCAGCGCGCAGGGCGATCTCCCGGCCGATGCCGCGGCTGGCACCGGTGATAAACAGGGTTTTGCCATGCAGTGACATGGGCGTGCTCCGTGTCTTGTTGTTATTCGCTTGAGGTGTGATGTGTAGGTTGGTGTTGAGTGCAACGAAGCCCAACGTTGGGCTTCGCAGGCTCAGCGCCAACCTACGGTTCTCAAATTTCGCTGGCTTCGATTTCCACCAACAGTTGGCGGTTTTTCACTTGATCGCCACGGCTGACGCCAATGCGGCGGACCACGCCGTTGATGCTGGCTTTCAGCGGATGCTCCATCTTCATCGCCTCCAGCACCACCAGCAGTTGGCCTTTGCTAACCGTGTCGCCTTCCTCAACCAGCACCTCGACAATTGCACCGTCCATGGGCGCTTTGACGCTGCCTGAACCGGCCCCGGCGGCGCTGCTGACCGGTTGGTGGGTGATGTCGGTGAAGTACAGGTTGCCCGCGTGGCCGTACAGCCAGATGTGTTCGCCATCCAGGTGATAGGCCAGACGCTGGCGAATGCCATCGCGCTCAACGGTGGCCCAGCGGCCGTCAGTGGCGAGCAACCTGAGGCTGACCTGTTGTTCGCCCACAGTGGCCAACAGGCTTGGCTGCGGGCCCTCTGTGCGCACGTCCAGCTCAACCGTCAGTGATTGTTCGCCGTGCTTGAGGACAAAGTGCCACGGCGCGCTGCCGGCATTGCGCCAGCCGGCCAGCCCCGGCTGATGGGCGCGGGCGTTGGCCGATTGCTGGAACAGCAATGCGGCAGCAACAGCCAGTTCGCCGACGGCAGGCGGCTGCGGCGACAGGCTTGGGTCGCTGGCAAAGTGCTCGGCGATAAACGCGGTGGTGGCGTTGCCTGCGGCAAATTCAGGGTGGCTGAGCAGGTTGGCGAGAAAGCGCTGGTTGCCGTTCACGCCCAGCAGCACGCAATCCTCGACAGCACGCACCAGCTTGCGCCGGGCTTCTTCGCGGGTGGCACCGTAGGCAATCACCTTGGCCAGCATGGGGTCGTAGAACGGGCTGACCACCTGGCCTTCAAGCAGGCCATGGTCGATGCGGATGCCGTCACGCAGCGCCGGTTCCCAGCGCAACGCGGTGCCGGTTTGCGGCAGGAAGTTATGGGCGGCGTCTTCGGCGTACAGGCGCACTTCCATGGCGTGGCCGGTCAGGCGAATTTCGTCTTGTTTGAGTGGCAGTGGCTGGCCTTCAGCGACGCGAATTTGCCAGGCGACCAGGTCTTGCCCGGTGATCAGTTCGGTGACCGGGTGTTCCACTTGCAGGCGGGTGTTCATCTCCAGAAAGAAGAATTCGCCGCTCTGATCGAGCAGAAACTCGACGGTGCCAGCGCCGACATAGTTGACCGAGGCAGCGGCCTTGACCGCCGCTTCGCCCATGGCTTGGCGCAGCTCGGGCGTCATCACCGGGCAGGGCGCTTCCTCAACCACTTTCTGGTGGCGGCGTTGCACCGAGCAGTCACGCTCGCCCAAATAGACGATGTGGCCGTGCTGGTCGCCAAACACCTGAATTTCCACATGGCGCGGCTGGATCACCGCACGCTCAAGGATCAGCTCACCGCTGCCAAAGGCGTTCTGCGCCTCCGAGCGCGCCGTGCGAATTTGCGCCAGCAACTCGCTGGATGCATGGACCAGACGCATGCCACGACCGCCGCCACCGGCGCTGGCCTTGATCATCAGCGGGTAGCCGATGCGCTCGGCCTCGCGGCTCAGGGTGTCGTCATCCTGAGCCGCCCCTTCGTAGCCGGGAATGCACGGCACGCCGGCTTCGAGCATGGCAATTTTCGACAGGCGCTTGCTGCCCATCAGGTGAATCGCTTCCACGGTCGGGCCGATAAACACGATGCCGGCGGCTTCGCAGGCGCGGGCGAAGTCGGCGTTTTCCGAGAGAAAGCCGTAGCCGGGGTGGATCGCATCCGCGCCGGTTTGCTGCGCGGCGCTAATGATGTTGTCGATCACCAGGTAGGACTGGTTGACCTGCGCCGGGCCGATGCAGACCGCCTCATCGGCAACGTGCACGTGGCGCGCATCGCTGTCGGCTGCGGAGTAAACAGCCACGGTGCGATAACCGAGGTCTTGGGCGGTGCGCATCACCCGGCAGGCGATTTCCCCACGGTTGGCGATCAGAATCTTATTGAAGGCGGGCATCTGGGTGCTCCTGCTTATGCGTAGCCCGGATGCAATCCGGGGTTGAGTTTCCCGGATTTCATCCGGGCTACGGTCTCGGGTTACGTAGCGTGGATCACGCTTTATCGATCCACCGTGCGGTGTTTCGGTGGATGTAAAAAACGACATCCACCCTGCGATCTACTGCGCCCACTTTGGTGGGCGTTTTTGCATAAAGGCCATGGTGCCTTCGATGCCTTCGGCTCCGGTGACGGCGGCGGCAAACTGCTCGGCGGCGCGGTCCAGCAGCGGGCCGAGGGCTTCGTGTTCAGCCGCCAGCAGCAGGGCTTTGGTTTGTGCGTTGGCCTGCGGCGCGCACTGGCGTACTTGGCTCAGCACCTGGTGCAAGCGGGCGTCGAGGTGCTCGCTGTCGACTTCGCTGAAATGCACCAGGCCCAGCCGTTCGGCCTCGCTGCCATTGAAGCGGGCGGCGGTCAGGGCCAGGCGGCGGGTCTGGGTCAGGCCGATGCGCTTGACCACAAAGGGCGCGATTTGCGCCGGGAGAATGCCCAGCGTGGTTTCTGGCAGGCCGAATTTGGCGTCCTGCTGGCAGAGGGCGATATCCGACACGCAGGCCAGGCCGAAGCCGCCGCCCAGCACCGCGCCTTCCAGCACGGCAATCAGCACCTGGGGTGCATGCTGCGCTTCTTCCAGCAAGCTGCCGAAGGCGCGATTAAGGGTGCGGTAGGCCTCAGCGCCAGCGGCGCGTGCACCGGCCATGTCCTTGATGTCGCCGCCGGCGCAGAAGTGCCCACCGGCCCCGCGCAGCACAATGGCGCGCACACTGGCGTCATGGCGCACACTTTCCAGTACCGCGCGCAGTTCCCCGACCATGGCCAGGCTCATCGCATTGCGGCTGTCCGGGCGGTTGAGGGTGACGTGCAGCACACCGGCGTCGAGGTTCAGCAGCAGGGTTTGGCAATCGGATAGAGCGGACATCAGGTAATCCTCTTACATGGCGCTGGATACGCAGGTCGTAGGGTGGGACGCGTTTTACCGACCCAACGAGCGGTGCCACGGTGGACGTAAACAGCGACGTCCACCCTACGGTTTCCGGTCTTAGCCCTTCTTGATGGCCTGCCATCCCTGGCGGCCACCCTCCGGGCCGTCGCTGTGCGACGTTAAAAATAGCTCCCGGCTATTTTTTCTTGCCCGGCAGAATGCCCATCAGCTTGCAGATAATGCCCAGCATGATTTCGTCGGCACCGCCGCCGATGCTCACCAGGCGCACGTCGCGGTAGGCACGTGACACCGGGTTGTCCCACATAAAGCCCATACCGCCCCAATATTGCAGGCAGCTGTCGGTCACTTCCCGGCCCAGACGACCGGCCTTGAGCTTGGCCATGGAGGCCAGGTTGGTCACGTCGCGGCCACGCACGTATTGCTCGGTGGCTTGGTAGACCAGGGCGCGCAGGCACTCGATTTCGGTCTGCAGCTCGGCCATGCGGAAGTGAATGACCTGGTTGTCGATCAGCGCATTGCCAAAGGTTTTGCGCTCTTTGCAGTACTCGATGGTGGTGTTGATGCAGTGCTCCAGGCCTTTGATCATGTTGGCCGCGCCGAACAGACGTTCTTCCTGGAACTGCAGCATCTGCATCATGAAGCCGGCACCTTCGTGGCCGATGCGGTAGCGCTGCGGCACGCGCACGTTGTCGAAGAACACCTGGGCGGTCTCCGAACTGCGCATGCCGAGTTTGTCCAGGTGCGGGCTGACGGTGATGCCGGGGGTGTTCATCGGCACCATGATCAGCGACTTGTTGACGTGGGGCTTGTCGTCGCTGGTGTTGGCCAGCAGGCAGATAAAGTCGGCGCTCGGCGAGTTGGTGATCCACATCTTGCTGCCGTTGATCACATAGTCGCTGCCGTCTTTTTTGGCCGTGGTTTTCAGGCCCGCCACATCGGAACCGGCACCGACTTCGGAGACGCCAATGCAACCGACCATTTCGCCACTGATGGCTGGCTTGAGGAACTGCTCGCGCAGCTCATCCGAACCAAAGCGGGCCAGGGCCGGGGTGCACATGTCGGTTTGCACGCCGATGGACATCGGAATGCCGCCGCAGTGGATGGTGCCGAACTCTTCCGCGGCAACGATCGAGTAGCTGTAGTCCAGGCCCATGCCGCCGAATTTCTCCGGTTTGGAGATGCCCAGCAGGCCGAGGTCGCCGGCTTGTTTGAAGATTTCATGGATGGGGAAGCGGCCGTCCTTTTCCCACTGCGCCACATGCGGGTTGATTTCCTTGTCGACAAAGTTACGCACCGTGCGACGCAGTTCTTCGTGTTCCTGGGTGATGATCATTGTTGTTTTCCTCAGAAAGTCGGGTGGTGTTCGTTCTGTAGGAGCCAGCAAGCTGGCGATCAGGTCAGCAGAAGCGTATCGCCAGCAAGCTGGCTCCTACACGATGTCAAAGTCGGGCAACACCGAAACTGTTGGCTTTCAGTGGCCGCCTGGCCGCTTCAGCACAGATATCCAGCAAGTAGCCCAGCAGTTTGCGGGTATCGCGTGGGTCAATCAGACCGTCATCCCACAGGCTGGCTGTGCCGTAGAGTGCGGTGGATTGGCTGTCGAGTTTTTGCGCAGTGACTTGCTCAAGCATGTCGAGCATTTTCGGATCGGCTTCCTTGCCTTCCTTGAGGTGTTTGTCCTCGGTGACGATACGCAGCACCTTGCCCGCCTGCGCGCCGCCCATGACGGCGGTTTTGCTGTTGGGCCAGGCGAAGATAAAGCGTGGATCCAGACCCCGGCCGCACATGGCGTAGTTGCCGGCCCCGTAGGAGCCGCCGACGACGATGGTCAGCTTGGGCACGGTGGCGTTGGCCACGGCCTGAATCATCTTCGAGCCGTGCTTGATCACGCCGTTTTGTTCCGACTCGGTGCCGACCATAAAGCCGGTGGTGTTGTGGAAGAACAGGATCGGCGTATTGCTCTGCTCGCACAGCTGAATAAATTGCGCGGCTTTGGCTGCGCCACGCGGGGTGATCGGGCCGTTGTTGCCGATGATGCCGCAGCTGTGGCCTTCGATCTGCAAATGACCGCAGACGGTCTGGCTGTCGAACTCGTTTTTGAAATCGAGAAACTCCGAGCCGTCGGCAATACGGGCGATGATCTCGCGCACGTCATAGGGCTTTTTCGCATCCGCCGGGACGATGCCGAGCAACTCATCCGCCGAATACAGCGGCTCACGCCAGGCTTTTGTGGTGCTGGCGGGCAACTGTGCATTCCACGGCAACATGCCGACAATCTCGCGCGCCAGGCGCACGCCATCGGCATCGTTTTCCGCCAGGTATTCAGCCGTACCGGCGATTTGTGCGTGCATTTCAGCGCCGCCCAGTTGCTCGTCGGTGGCGATTTCGCCTGTGGCTGCCTTGAGCAGGGGCGGGCCGGCGAGGAACATCTTGGCCTTGCCGCGCACCACCACCACGTAATCCGACAGGCCCGGCTGGTAAGCCCCGCCCGCCGTGCTGGAGCCATGCACCACCGTCACTTGCGGAATGCCGGCCGCCGACAGGCGCGCCTGATTGGCAAAGGCGCGCGCACCTTCCACAAAAATCTCGGCGGCGTAGGTGAGGTTGGCACCGCCGCTTTCGGCCAAGGTCACCACCGGCAATTTGTTCTCGAAGGCGATTTGTTGCAAACGCAGGGATTTACGCAACCCGCTCGGGGAGATGGTGCCGCCCTTGATGGCGCTGTTGTTGGCGATCACCAGGCAACGCACCCCGGCGATGTAGCCGATCCCGGCAATGATGCCGCCGCCGGCCTGGGTGCCGTCTTTGTCATCGTGCAGCTTGTAACCGGCCAGTGACGCCAATTCCAGAAAGGGCGCGCCGCTGTCGACCAGCAGGTTGAGGCGCTCGCGCGGCAGCAGTTGGCCGCGTTTGGTGAACTTGGCTTTGGCTTCAGCGGCCTTGTTCAGGCAGTTCTGCTCCACATCACGGAAACTGGCCACGGCGGCCAGCATGGCCTCGCGGTTTTTCGCGAAGTCTGCGCCATGCACATCGATGTCGGACTGAATGACGGGCATCGCCTTACTCCTTCAATACTGCAGGCACATAGGCCCGGTGGAAGCCGTTATAGGATTCGCTGTTTTTCGCCTTGCCCAGGGTCCAGGCCCGCGTGCCCTGACTGGCCGCGCCGTCGATGCGGATGGTGTTGCCGCTGATAAAGTTGGCCCCCGGCGTGAGCAGGAAGACGATGGCGGACGCCACCTCCGACTCACTGCCGATGCGTTGCAGTGGCACGTGATCCTTGAGCGAGCGGATCATGGTCTTCATGGATTCGGGGTAAGTGTCCATGCCGCTGGAGGCGATCCAGCCTGGTGCCACGGCATTGACCCGCACCCCGGCATGGCCCCATTCGTAGGCGGCGGTTTTGGTGAAGTTCTCCATGCCGGCGCGTGCGGCACCCGAGTGGCCCATGCCGGGCATGCCGCCCCACATGTCGGCGAGCATGTTGACGATTGAGCCGCCGTGTTTGCTCATGCTCTGCAGGAAGACTTCCTTGGCGATGAGAAAGCCGCCGACCAGGTTGGTGCGCACCACGGTTTCGAAGCCTTTCTGGTTGATGCCGATCAGCGGCGCGGGGAATTGGCCACCGGCATTGTTGACCAGGTGATGAATCTGCCCGCGTTCGGCGACCACGCTTTTGACCATGGCCTTGACCGCGTCTTCGTCACGGATGTCGCACACCTGAAAACTGGCTTGGCCGCCGTCCTCAATAATCTCGCTGCAGGTGGCTTCAAGCTTTTCCAGCTTGCGCCCCACCAGCACCACGTGAGCACCCAGGTGCGCCAGTTCATGGGCGGTGCAACGGCCGATGCCGCTGCCGCCGCCGGTGACCATGATGGTCTGGCCGCTAAACAGGCCGGGTTTAAACACCGAGTCGTAGCTCATTGTTATTGTCCTTGTTCGAGGCTAGCGGCCAGCGCCTTGGGCACCGGTATCGGGAATTCCAATAGCTGTTGGGCGAATGCCTTGCCTTGCGGGTCGATGCGCAAGGAGGCAACGCCGCCGCCGCCCAGGGCGTTCTCCAATAAAAAATTCAGGCTGTGGCTACCCGGCAGATACCAGCGGCTCACGCGGCCGGTTTTCTCATCCAGTGTGTGCTGCATCCATTCGGCCACGGCGGCCTCCGTCAGCGCAGCGGCGATCCACGCCAAGTATTCGGGCTTTCTGGCCATCACGCCGATATTGCTGTGGTTGCCTTTGTCACCGGAGCGGGCCACGGCCAGCTTGATCAGCGGCACGCTGGTATCTGCCTGACCGCTTGGCTGCGGCGCAGCGATATCGGCGGCAATCTGTGCGCTGTCCAGCACGTCAATCTGCGGCAGGCTGACGGGGGTATGCTCACCGTTGAGCTCCACCGACAATGCACAGGCATTTTTATCCGCGAGAAAGCTGAACAGGCGAATCACTGGATACACCGTCGGGCGACCGCCGACGATGCCGGTCAGGCCCGGTGCCATGCCGGTGGCGGCCTGAGCGATCTCACGGGAGAAGAGAATCAAGGCTTCTTTCTTGGCGTGGCGCACGGCGATTTTCAGCACGATTTCGCGAGTGTCCGCACGCTGGCCGCGGCTGCCGTAAGTCGCTTCGCTGCCGAGCAGCTCAATGCTGACTTCTTTGTAGGCTCCCCAGCCGCGCTCAGCGAACATTTCTTCGGTTTTATTGATGATCGCCTGGCTGACGCGTTGGGCTTTCTTCACCGCATCGATACCGGCCAGCAAGCAACTGGCGGTGCAACGAAAACCATCCGGGTGGGTGGCGCTGACCTTGTACTGATTGGTCGGCGGCAGGCCGCGTGCGCCTTTAAGTTCCACGCGGTTTTCGCCCACCTGAGTCAGTTGCACCTGGGTGAAATCACACAGCACATCGGGCAGGTAATACGCCCGTGGATCGCCGATTTCATAAAGCATCTGCTCGCCCACGGTAAAGGGCGTCACCAGGCCGCCAGAGCCGTGCGGCTTGGTCACCACAAAGCCACCATCGGCGGCCACTTCCACCACCGGGAAGCCGATGTGTTCGTAGTCCGGCACGCTGTCCCAGTCGGTAAAGTTGCCGCCCGTACACTGCGCGCCGCATTCAATAATGTGCCCGGCCAAGGCGGCCTGAGCCAGCTGGTCATAGTCGCTCCAGCGCCAGCCGAATTCATGCACCAGTGCGGCGCTGACCACGGCGCTGTCCACCACGCGGCCGGTGATGACGATGTCGGCGCCCAGCTTCAGGGCTTCGACAATGCCGGGCGCGCCCAAGTAAGCGTTGACCGAGACGCAGAAGGGCGGCAACGGCGCGCCGCTGAACATCTCCACGGTGCCGGCTTTGGCCAGTTCACCGAGTTTGGGTTGCAGGTTGTCACCGTGCAGCACGGCGATTTTTAGATCTACACCAGCCTGTGCGCAGGCCGCTGCCAATGCCGCAGCGCAGGCGCTGGGGTTAACCCCGCCGGCGTTGCTGATCACGCGGATGTTCTTCGCAGCGATCTCACCCAAAAGCGGCGCGAGTGTCTCGACAAAATCTGTGGCGTAGCCAGCGTCCGGTTTTTTCATCCGTGCGCCAGCCATGATCGACATGGTTACTTCAGCCAGGTAGTCGAATACCAGGTAATCCAGCTCAGTGCCTTTTACCAACTGGGCGGCGGCGGTGCTGGTGTCGCCCCAGAAGGCGGAGGCGCAGCCGATGCGTACGGTCTTGGTCATTGGAGTTATCCGCAACACAGGAATAAGGTGATTCGAAGGCTACCAAGCAAGCGCTTGGTTGAAAAGCCCTGCGCTGAATCTTTCTAATCAAAAGTGTGGCCAAGCGCTTGCTTGGGTGGCGCCTGAAGCATAAATTTCACTAATAACGACAAGCACTTGGCTCAAGCACGCAATGTTTGGGGCCAGGCAATAAAAAGCCGGAGAGTATTTAGCGTGGATGATCAACAAGCGCAGGCGGTGATGCGTGCCCTGGTGGCCAGTGGGCAGATCACCGATCCCGACAGCGCACGCGGCAAACTGCTGCAAACCGCAGCCCATCTGTTCCGCAGTAAAGGCTATGAGCGCACCACGGTGCGTGACCTGGCCAGTGCGGTGGGTATTCAGTCGGGGAGCATCTTTCATCACTTCAAAAGCAAGGACGAAATCCTGCGTTCGGTGATGGAAGAAACCATTCGCTACAACACCGCCCTGATGCACGCGGCGCTGGCTGAAGCCACGGATTTGCGCGGCCGTGTGCTGGCGCTGATCCGCTGCGAGCTGCAATCAATCATGGGCGGTACGGGTGAGGCCATGGCGGTGCTGGTGTATGAATGGCGCTCGCTGTCCGAGGAAGGGCAGGCGTTTATCCTCGATTTGCGCGATACCTATGAGCAGCTGTGGCTGCAGGTTTTGGCTGAAGCCAAGGCGGCCGGCTATTTCAAGGCGGACCCCTTTATTCTCAGGCGTTTGCTGACGGGTGCGCTGAGCTGGACTAATACCTGGTTCCGCCCCGAAGGGCCGATGACCCTCGATCAATTAGCCGAAGAGGCCCTATCTTTGGTCGTGAAGGAGTCCTGATTGATCTCGGCTAAGCTGGCGCAGTGACTGCATGTTGCAGAGGGTGGGTCGCCACTTAGGCCTTTTAACGTTGTGAGGGTGCCGTGTGATCAGGCTTTTCCGAGTACTGCTGCTGGGACTGATATCGCTGGCCTGCGCCGCAACCGCCGCACAAGAGGTGCGTGTGGGTGCTTACCATTTTCCGCCTTATGTGCTCAAACCAGAGAGCGAGCAGCCGACAGGGCTGCTACCCGAGTTGCTGCAGGCTCTCAACCTGGCACAGGACGACTACCGGTTTAACCTGGTCGCGACCTCGACCATGCGACGTTACCGCGATCTGCAAAGCGGGCGCTTTGATCTGATTCTGTTTGAGTCACCCAGTTGGGGCTGGCAGGACACCGCCCATGACGCGCTCAACCTGAATATTGAAGACGCCGAAGTGTATGTCGCGCGTTTAAAACCGGGGCGTGATGAAGGGTATTTCGATGATTTCACCGGCAAGCGCATGGCCCTCTACAACGGCTACCACTATGGCTTTGCCGGCTTTAACTCGAATCAGGCGTTTCTCACGGAAACCTTCAATGCGTTGCTGACCTATTCCCACGACAGCAACGTGGGCATGTTGCTGCGCGACCGGGCCGATGTGGCGGTGGTCACGCGTTCCTACTTGCAGGCTTATTTGCAACGTTACCCGGGTAAGGCCCGTTCCCTGCTGGTGTCAAAGCGGGTTGATCAGGTCTATCGGCATCAGGCGTTGTTCCGCCCGGAGTCGCCAATTGCGGTGGCCGCATTCGCCGATTTATTGCAACTGCTTAACCGGGATCGACAGTTAGACACGTTGCTTGAGCGCTACCATGTTGAGGGTGCAGTTGGCGTGCCCACTGATTGAGCCCGCTGTCAGCTGATACGCAGTGGATAACTGAGCAGCAACAGGTGCAGCAGGTTGACGGCTAGGTGTAAGGCTATCGCCAGGCTGATGCGGCCACTGAAGTGGAAAATCAGCCCATAACCCAACCCGGCGATGCCTGCCACCAGCGCAAACAACGGGCTAAAGGGTATGTGCACCAGGGCGAACAATAGGCTTGTCAGGCCGATACCGGCCCAGGCCCCCAGCCAACTGACCAAGCGGGTTTGCAGCAAACCGCGAAACAGCAGTTCTTCCGCAAGCACCGCCACGCCTAAATTAACGGCGAGCCACAACCACAACTGCTCAGGCCACTTCGGTTGCCAGGCCACCAAGCCCAGTGCCAGGGCCAGTAATGGCACGCTCAACAGGGTGAGCCCAGCCGTTAGCCAAACGCGGTCATTCAGTGTGCGGCTCGGTGTTTTTTCGCCCAGCCACCAAGCCAGCAGAGCAAGCCCCACCAGCAGTTTGTCCCACGACAGGCGCAGGGCATACGGCGCGGCGTCGTCGCTAATCTGTCGAGCCGGCCACAACGGTGTTGGCGTAAAACCGGGCAGCAGATGAGCAGCCAGAGCCAAGCAGCCCAGCAAGCTCACCGTGGCCCAAACACCCTCGGCCATTCGCGCTTGCGCAAACAGCAGCCAGCCAATCAATACCACCCCGGCCAGTAAGCCCGGCAGTTGAATAAAACCCAGGCTAAAACCGGCAGCCAGGCCGCTGATGGGCAGCAGTAAGCGCAGCTGTAACGCTAATTGCGGGTTAGCGCTCGTCATCCTTGGCTTGTTGCTCCAGCTCTCGTTGATGGATTTGCTGCAGTTGCTCTTTGCTCAACTTCAGCGGTTTGGCGGTGCGCAGCAACATCAGTAAACCGCTGATGAGTGAACCCAGCACAAACACAATTAACAACACGATGTACCAGCTCATGGGTTCATCCTTGTATGAGTGAGCGCGCACCATAGCCGCCCAGACGATCAATGCCTATGGCCGCAGTGGGCGAACAGATATCCGGCAGGATGGCAAAGTAATGTGATCACTGTCACGTGGCAGCAACTTGGCGCTGGTTGAATGGCGGCTTTCCAATGCACAGGGAGTCTGCCATGACCACAGCCAGCGCTCTAGCGCGCTTGCTCAAGCCGGTTGCAGCGTTGTCGGCACAGATGAGCATCGCGGATGTTGCCGATCGCCTGCTGACGCCAGAGCACAAAGCGTTTCTTTCCCTGCCCATTGTCGATGACGACGGCCGGCCCTTGGGGCTGGTCAGCCGCACGGCCTTGCAGGACATCTTTATGCAGCGTTTTGGTCGCGACCTGCGCGGTCGTCACGCGGTGCAAGAGGTGATGAACCCTGCGCCGCTGGTGGTTAGCCTGCAAACCAGCCTGGAAGAAGCGGCCAAGCAGATCACCGGACAACTGCAATACCCCATCACCGAAGACTTTATCCTGGTCGATGCCCAGGGCGTGTATCGCGGCTTGGGTACGGTGCTGGATTTGCTCAAAGCCATGGAATCACGCATTGCCCAGCGCAATCAGGTGCTGCGCAAGGCGTTGGTGGAGTTGAAGGAGTCGCAGACGCAGCTGGTGCAGTCGGAAAAAATGGCCTCGCTGGGGCAAATGGTGGCGGGTGTGGCCCACGAGCTGAACACCCCGCTGGGCTATGTGAAAAACAACGTGCAACTGCTGCGCGAGCTCAGCACCCCCTTGTTTGATCTGGCCGACGCCCAGGCTGCTCTGGCTGATTGCCTGAATGATCCAAACTGTGATGACGCGCGCCTGCACAGCGCCTTGCAAGCCGCTGCCGATGCGCGCGATTTGGCCTCTCCTGAATTGCTCATGGAAGACTTCGGCCAACTGTTCAGCGACACCCTGTATGGCCTGGAGCAGATTGCCGAGTTGGTGGTCGGGCTCAAGGACTTCGCGCGGCTTGATCGCGCCATGAGTGAAGAAGTGGACCTCAACGACTGCATTCGCAGTGCGCTGGTGATTGCCCGCAACGGCATCAAGGACAAAGCCGACATCGTCCTGCAACTGGGAGATTTGCCGCGCATTCCCTGTGCCCCCTCGCAGATCAACCAGGTGTTGCTCAACCTGCTGAATAATGCGGCGCAGGCCATCGACGGCTTTGGCCAGATTCTGCTGAAAACCTGGGCCGATGACAGCGCCGTGTTTGTCTCCCTGCAAGATTCCGGGCGCGGCATGTCGCCAGAGGTGCTGGCGCGGATTTTCGATCCGTTTTTCACCACCAAACCGGTCGGGCAGGGCACCGGCTTGGGGCTGTCGATCAGCTACAAAATCATTCAGGACCACGGTGGCCAAATCCGTGCGGCGTCCGAACCCGGGCGCGGCACCCGTTTCTTGATTCGACTGCCGCGCCCGCAGGCGCTGCCCTTACAGCGGAGTGCCTGAGATGAGCGAGCCGATTCGAATTCTGTTTGTCGACGACGAAGAGCGCATTCTGCGCAGCCTGGCCCTGCAGTTTCGCCGTGAATACCAGGTGCTGACCGAGAGCGATCCGCGCCGGGCGTTGGAGCGGCTGAAAACCGAACCAGTGCACATCATCGTCAGTGATCAGCGCATGCCGCAAATGAGCGGTGCCGAACTGCTCGCCCAGGCGCAGCAGATTGCCCCCGATACCCTGCGTATTTTGCTGACCGGTTACAGCGACTTGGATGCGGCGGTGGAAGCCCTCAACAGCGGCGGCATCTTCCGCTACCTGACCAAACCCTGGGATCAGCAGGAGATGGCCTTCACCCTGCGTCAGGCCGCACAGATTGCCGCACGTCAGGCGCAGACCGTGCGTGTGCAAGCCTCCGTACCCGCGTCAGCGCTGACGGTGCTGTTGCTGGACAACGATGCACCGACCTTGGACGTGGTGGCTGAGTTCTGCGTGGCCGGTGCTCATCGCCTGCTGCGTGCGACCTCACTGCGTGAGGCGGTGGAATTGCTCAATGCACAGCCGGTTGATCTGCTGGTCAGCGATCTGCAACTGGGCGGCGAGGATACCGCGCCGTTACTGAAGAGCCTGGCCCAGGCCCATCCGCGCTTGCTCAGCTTGGTGGTGACGCCGTTCAGCGACACCCAGGCGTTGCTCAAGCTGATTAACGAAGCGCAGATTTTCCGTTATTTGCCCAAACCGATTCGCCGGGGGCTGTTTGAAAAGGGCCTGCAGGCCGCTGCCGAGCAGGTGCAGCTGTGGCGCGCACAACCGGCGCAGGTGGTCACACGCCTGCCACAAGCGCCGCGTGATGAGCGTGAACGGGAGAAAGTGGGCAGCCTGATGGGCATGCTCGGGCGCTTGCGTGAGCGCTTGATTGCGTAGGCCCGTGCCAGCCATGCGCGGCAAGCTCAGCCACTACGCCCAAGTGGAGCGCTACGAGTAATCTGCCGCTGCTGTGGGAGGGGCTTTAGCCGCGACTGAGTGCTAAAGCGCTGAAGGCATCGCGGCTAAAGCGCCGCGCGGCTCCTCCCACAGAGTCTGCTAATCCTCTTCTAGCGCCTTACCTGCTTGAGTGTTTCAGCGATCAGGAAGGCCAGTTCCAGAGACTGGTCGGCGTTCATCCGTGGGTCGCAGTGGGTGTGGTAGCGGTCCGACAGGCCGTCTTCAGTGATCGGCCGTGCGCCGCCGATGCATTCGGTGACGTTCTGCCCGGTCATCTCGATGTGAATCCCCCCGGCGTAGCTGCCCTCGGCCTGGTGCACGGCGAAGAATTGCTTAACTTCGGCAAGGATCTGCGCAAAGTCGCGGGTCTTGTAACCGCTGGACGCCTTGATGGTGTTGCCGTGCATCGGGTCTGAGCTCCACAGCACCTGGCGCCCTTCGCGTTGCACGGTCTGGATCAGGCGCGGAAGACCGGCTTCCACTTTATCTGCACCCATGCGCACGATCAGGTTGAGGCGGCCGGGATCGTTGTCCGGGTTGAGGATGTCGATCAGGCGGATCAGCTCTTCGCTGTTCATGCTCGGGCCGACTTTCACCCCAATCGGGTTGCCCACGCCGCGCAAGAACTCAACGTGCGCGCCATCCAACTGACGGGTGCGGTCGCCGATCCACAGCATGTGGGCGGAGCAGGCATAGTCGCCGCCAGTCAGGCTGTCGCGACGGACGAAGGCTTGTTCGTAGTTCAGCAGCAACGCTTCATGGGCGGTGAAAAAGCTGGTTTCGCGCACCTGGGCTGCGCTGTCCATGCCGCAGGCGCGCATAAACATCAGGGTTTCGTCGATGCGGTCGGCCAGTTGGTTGTACTTCTCGCCCAAGGCTGAGTTTTCAATGAACTCCAGGTTCCATTTGTGCACCTGATGCAGATCGGCAAAACCGCCCTGGGCAAAGGCACGCAGCAGGTTCAGCGACGCGGTGGATTGGTGGTAGGCCTGCAGCAGGCGCTCCGGGTCTGGCACGCGGCTGGCGGCGTCAAAGCCGATGCCGTTGACGATGTCGCCACGGTAGGCGGGCAAGGTCACACCGTCGATGGTTTCATCGTTAGCCGAGCGCGGTTTGGCGAACTGACCGGCCATGCGTCCAACCTTGACCACTGGGGAGCCGGCAGCGAAGGTCATGACGATGGCCATCTGCAGCAACACCTTGAAGGTGTCGCGGATCTTCGCCGCGCTGAACTCGGCAAAACTCTCGGCGCAATCGCCACCCTGCAGCAGAAACGCGCGGCCCTGAGTGACCTCGGCAAACTGGCGGCGCAGTTCGCGGGCTTCACCGGCAAACACCAGCGGCGGATAACCGGCCAGGGTCTGCTCGACCTGCGCCAGGTGCGCGGCGTTCGGGTACTGCGGTTGTTGCTGGATCGGCTTGGCTCTCCAGCTATCAGGGCTCCAGGGTTGCGACATTACGGCTCTCGGCTTAAGTCAAATCAGGCGGACGGGCATGGTAACCGATAAGCCAGACGCTTCAAGTCGATAGGCGCAATAGACGCACTGCATGAGGCTGGCTCCGAGGGAGGCATTGCAATCAGGTTGTTTGCCGGCTGTTATCGCGTTGGGCAAACCTTTGGCTAGGGATGCCCGAACTTTGACGTGCTTCACGCTCTTTGTTCAGGCGCGGGCTAGCATCCACCGCCAGGCGCGGCGCTCGTTCGCGCGAGAATAATAAAAATTAGGGTCTGCCCAATGGACCGAATCCAACCGTGCGCTTCGACGGCCACCGGCGTGCTGCGCCAGGATCTTCTGGACCTGCTGATACGCAGTGACGCGTTCACCCTCACGCTGTTGCTGGCACCGGCCGGCTCTGGCAAGTCCACCTTGCTGCAGCATTGGCGAGCTCGCTGCATGGCCAGGCAGGTGTTCTACCCGCTGCAGGCGCGAGACAACGAACCGCTGTATTTTTTCCGCCGCCTGGCCGACAGCATTCGCGCACAGGTGAGCGATTTTGATACCTCATGGTTTAACCCACTGGCGGTGGCGTCCAGCTTATCGCCCCGGCTGCTGGGCGAATTACTGGCCGATGCCCTGGCGCGGGTAGAAGGGCCGCTGTTTATCGCCTTCGATGATTTTCAGTGGATTGAGTCACCGAGCATCCTTGAGGTCATGGCGGTGTTGCTGGAGCAGTTGTCCGGCCATGTGCACCTGATCATTGCCAGCCGCAATCACCCGGGATTTGCCCTGAGCCAGCTGAAACTGGACAACCGCCTGCTGTGCATCAATCAACATGACTTGCGTCTGTCACCCGAGCAGGTGCAGCAGCTCAACTGCCACTTGGGCGGGAAGGCGCTGCCTGCCGATTATCTCGACACCTTGCTGGGGATGACCGAAGGCTGGGTGGCCGGGGTGAAGATGGCCCTGTTGGCCTATGCGCGTTTTGGTACGCAGGCCTTGCAACGCTTTAATGGCAGCCAGCCGGAAATCGTCGATTACTTTGGCCATGTGGTGCTGCGTCAGTTGCCGCCACAGTTGCGTGAGTTTCTCCTGTGTTGCGGGCTGTTTGAGCGTTTTGACGGTGCGTTCTGTGATGACGTGCTGCAGCGCACGGGCTCGGCCTTGTTGCTGGAAGAGTTGGCCGAGCGGCAATTGTTTTTGCTGCCCGTGGAGAACCAGTCAGGCAGTTATCGCTTCCATGCCCTGTTGCAGGATTTTCTCAGCCGGCGCTTGTTGATCGAGGCGTACGCACGTCTGGAACCGTTGCACAGCCGGGCGGCGCATTATTTTCTCCGCCGGGGTGAGTTCGAGCAGGCGCTGCAACATGCCCATCAGTGCGCCGATCAGGTTTTTTTTCTGGAGCTGTTGGAGCACAGCTGCGCGGCTTGGGTGCGCTGCGGGCAATTTGGCGACATCCTGCGTTGGTTAGAGCCGCTACCTGAAGTGCAGTTGTTGGCTCAGCCGAAATTGCTTGGCTGGCTGATTGCAGCGCTGTCGTTGTCACGGCGTTTTCATCAGGCGCATTACCACTTGGAACTGCTGGATAACCTGCTGCACAACAGGCCCGATACCCCCCTCGATCCGGCCACGCGGCAGTTCCTTGCGTTATTGCTCGGCCTGTTTGAGCAGGACAAAGATTTCGTCCCGCCGCCCGCCTGGCGCGAGCTCCTGGGGCCGGGGCAGGATGTGGAAATCCGCGCCTGTACCCTGGCGGTCATTGCCTATCAGCATTTGCTGGCTGCCCGCCTGCAAGACGCCATTCGCTTTGCCAGTGAGTCCAAACAACTGTTGCGCCAATGCGGGCATAGTTTTTTGGAGAGTTACACCGACCTGATCATCGCGCTCTGCCACCGTAACGCCGGGCGGGCGACCCATGCCCGCAAACAGGTGTGTCTGGATTACCAGCAGGCCGATCAGGCCTCGCCGGCCTGGGTGAACCGTGCCACTGCCATGGTGGTGGTGCTGTATGAGCAAAACCAGTTGGCCGAGGCGCAGCAGTTGTGTGATGAGCTGATGGCGATGGTCAACTCGTCCTCGGCCACCGAGGCGATTGCCACGGTTTACATCACCCTGTCACGGCTGCTGCATCGGCGTCAGCAGCAGGCGCGAGCCAGTCGGTTGCTGGATCAGTTGTCGTGCATTTTGCAGCTGGGCAACTACGCACGCTTTGTCAGTCAGGTGGCACAGGAGCGCATGCGTCAGGCGCTGCTTAGCGGTAAAAGTGCGGCCATGGAGGCGGTCGCCGAGCGCTTTGAGTTGCCCGCGCGGCTGCAGGCCGGTGAGTGGGAAACGGTACGTGCCTATGATGAAAGCTGGGAGCGTCTGGGGCTGACCTGCGTTTATTGGTTACAGGCACGCGGTGCGCAGGCGCAAGCGGCGCGCATCCTCAAGGTGCTTGGCGCATCGTTGCAGCGCAAGAGCCTGTTTTGCCTGCTTTGTCACTTTTGGACATGGTTTGATTCGCCTTTAATCCTGTTTTTTCAGTGCTTTATGGTAGCGGCAAGCGCTTAAATTCTGGAAAGCAAAACGTTAGGTTTTGCGTTGACCTTAACTTGTTCCTGACTATACTTAGAAAAGTTATTTTTTATGAGAGAGCAATATGGGTTTCCAGGTCATAGAGCAGGTGGTGAATGGTGCTCGTAGAAAGCTGCTGGTGCAAGACTACATCCCGGTTTACTACCCCAACCTCTACATGACCATGGAACACTCGGGCAGAGCACTGGAAACAACAAAGAAGTACCTTGAGCATCTGGTTGTGCTTGAGCAGTTTCTGGCTTTTTCCTCTATTGATCTGATTTCTCGCATCGAACAGCGCCCTGCCAGCCAATACCTGACAGACAGTGAGCTTTCCAGATTTGTGTCGGACGCGGGGTTTAGTAAGGAAACCTTGGCCATGAGGTATGCGGGGATGCGTTTGCATCCGACTGCCTACAAATCCGTTGGCAAAGTCCATGCGCGGCAGCGAATCGAGGCGGTACGCGATTATCTGGCCTTCCTCTATGACAAGTTGGGTGATCACTCATCACGATATGAGGCGGTTGACGATGTGAAGAAGCGCATCAACCGCAAGATCAAAGCGGCCAGCCCTGCGTGGAAAAAAACGCGAACGGACGAAATGAAGGGGCTTACGAGTCAGGAGCGAACTCGCTTGCTGGAAATAATGCATCCGGATAGCGCCGAGAATCCCTTTTCAGATGAGGCCATCAGGCTGCGTAACTACATCATTTTGCTCTTGGGTCTCGACATGGGGCTGCGCCGCTCTGAGATGCTGCTGATTAAGACCAGCGATATTCACTGGCACAGTCGTCAACTAGCGGTGGTCAACCTAGAGGATGAGAGCCTCGATCCACGAACGATGGCCCCGCAATTCAAAACCCACGAGCGCATGCTGGTGATGACCGATGACTTGTATGACGCAATCACTGAGTACGAATCGAAATATCGCCACAGAAAGCACCGTAGCGGCGCATCGCGAGCGAGAAGGCATCCGTTTTTGCTGGTGGCGCACAAGCGAAATGAGGGCGGACCTCTGACCATCAAGGCAGTGGATGGTGTTCTGTCCAGGGTACGAGAAATAGCGCCAGAACTGGCTCATGTGCACCCGCATATTCTGAGGCATGATGCGGTCTACACGATGCTGGAAAGCATGCGTGAGGAACTAGCAGCGCTGACGCCGGAGGATCGCACCACGCAAGTTCAAAAGGTCCTCACATGGATGTTCGGCTGGAGTCCCGAGTCGAACATGCCCGGTCTCTACGGCGCCAAGTTCTGGAAGGAAGAGGCAGACAAAGCGATACAGAAACGGGCCGAGCGGTTTACGGTCAGCCGTCATGTGGCCAGCTCGACAAAAGGAGATTCAGAGTGAAAGTCTCCGTCGTAGCCCTTCAGGCACCCACGAAGGACAGCCTCGATGCGTGGTTGCACACGCCTCGCCTGGCGAAATGTGGGGAGGTGTTCACGCCCGCCGAACCGATGTGGAGACCGGATAAATCGGCTAATTCATCAGCCAACTGGGAAGCGGCTATTGCCTGCGTCTCGCCGGATTGGCAGCCCTGGTTGCACGCCGCCCTGGCGTACCGAATGGCCGATGTGTCAGCGAGCACGGTTGCTAACAACACCAGTGTGTTGTCGCGGGCTGCTCAGGCCGGGATAGACCCGCTTAACGAGAATCACCTGATCGCTCTGCGGGAGCGCTTAAGCATGTCTGAGCTTTGTATCATCGCCGCTTTCATGGCGTTTTGGCACGACTGCGAATCCCTCGAACAGCGCCCGTCGCGAGCCCTGATCGATGCCTACCAAGCACTGCCCAGGAAAAAGCGATCCAGCAAAGATGCGATCCTCAGCCTGGACCCTGAACAAGGCCCGTACACGCAGGTGGAACAGGACGCTCTGCATCAATGGATACATGAGCAGTTTTGTCACGGGCAGTTAGATTGCGAGCAATACCTGTACCTCCGCATATTGATGATTTACGGGCTGCGAGGCTATCAGGCGCGAGGGATAGTTTTTGGTGATTTCACAAAGGGAGATCAGGGCTGCAAGGTCAGAATACCCTTTGCAAAGCAGCGAGGCGATGAGGGCGTTTGGCGAGTAAAGTACGAAATATTCAGTCTGGATGATGACCTCTACAGCTTGGTGCAGACCTACAAGAAAATGGTTCTGGCGCAACTCTGGCAAACTTATCCAGACGGTACCGACTGGGATGTAGCCATTGAGAATTTGCCCCTCTTTCGTCGGAAGCTGGATGCCGAAGCAGGAACGAGGGAGGTGATGAATCCCCCTGTTTTGCTCGACAGCCCTCTTCAAAAAGGCCTCGAAGACGCGCCGCAGGCGATCTTTCATGCCGGAGCAAACACGATCCGTTCTTGGCTTGCGCGCATAGAGCATATGAAGGGCTGTCCGATTTCGCCTCGCACCCATCAGCCGCTGATTTTGACGCGGGGTCACCGATTCAGGCACACCCTCGGCACGGACCTGTCTAATGCGGGGATGAGTGAGTGGGCGATGGCCCGCGCATTGATGCACAAGGGTACTCAAACAGTGCGAAAGTACCGACAGGTGTCGGCAGAGTTGCTGGCGTTGATCGACGCGAAGATGACCGACCATCTGGCCTTAGTTGTGAATGCGTTCACCGGGATCATCGTCACAGATCGCACCTCAGCGAAAAACGGGGAACTAGCGGATCGACTAATCGAGGATCTGGCGGTGTGCGGTGCTGATGCTGCCTGCCATCTCGATGCGCCGTTTACCTGTTACGCCTGCGGAAAGTTTCAGCCACTTCTGGACGCGGACCACAGTTCGGTCCTTAAGCGATTGGAACGTCGTCGGGAGCAAACAATTGCTACGGACAAAACCACCGGCGTGCTCTGGGATCGGGCCATTTTGGCTTGCCGCAAGGTGATTCTGGATTGTGAGGCCATGCGCCGATCATCGGGTTCTGGAAGGACAGAAGAATGACCGAAGCGTTTGATTCTGAACCGACGAATAACATTGTCGATTTTAAGCCCAGGAGCCAATTGGCTGTGGAGGCTCAGCTCGCGGCGTTTATCGAATGGGCAAAACAGACCCTGCCCAAAGGCATTCCCAATCGAGTGCACGCGAGTATTCGCTGGGAAGACGACAGTTGGCACCCGCATGGCGTCCACTCCTGTAGCTTCACGACACTTGGATCGACCAAAACCGCCCAAAAGGCGATGCAGGCACCCTTCACGGATTTTGCAAAAGCCATAATGGTGTATCGAAAGGTGTATTTGCAGAAAAAGACTATTAAAGAGTGGTTGTTCGCCCTGAAGGCGCTGGAAACCGCCCTGTTCGAGTTGACCGGCACGCGGGATGTGACGCGGGTGTCCGCCGCTGTCTGTAATAAAGCGTGCGACTACATGAACCGTCACTGGACAAAAGGCAATACTGCATACAGCCACGGTAAGGCAATTGAGGCCGTCATCACATTGATGCGGGCCAAAAAACTGTTCAAGTCGGATTTTCGGTGGACCTCTCCGCTGACACGGAGGCAGAGTGGCACGCTCAAGCAGCAAAAAGCGGATCGGGAAAGTAAGCTCCCCAAAACTGAAGCGATCAAGGCCCTCGGGGAAGTTTTCAATAACGAATTGACCCGCCCCCTCGATATCGTTGTGACATCCGCCTGTGCGCTGTTGCTAAGCGCACCTAGTCGCGTGGGTGAATTGGCGGATATTGAATTGGATTGCCTAGTATTCAAAGAGGATACCCAAGGCAACCAGCGCATGTTCTTACGCTGGTACGCGGAAAAGAAAAACCAGGTGACGCTGAAGCCCGTCATTACGCCTGAGATGGAGCCGGTCGTCGAGCGGGCCATCACGTTACTGAAACCGATCACCGATGAGGCGCGGGCTTACGCCGCCTGGCTGGAGGATCATCCAGATGAGTTTCCGCCCCATGAAGGACTTCCATCCAAGGGGCCTGATGAACCGCTCACCTACGCAGAAGCTTGTGCCGCGCTGAAACTCAGCGTTCATGAGAGAAGCAACCCGCGAGCCGTATTCAATAACAATTTGAAAGGCATGGAGAAGCAAACGGCACTCAGCCCCGTCGCCCGAGCCCTATTGGCCGAGATCCGAGACGGTTGGGATTCCAGCGCGGGGAAGCGCATATTTGTTAAGGGCAGGATAGAGAGCTTTGAATTTGACGACCGGTGTGTGACCACGCTGCGCAAGCTCAATGTACTGTTGCGGGAGAAGTATCTTCCAAAGGATTTTCCATACACCACGCCTTACACTGAGGGCAAAGCTCGGGTGAAGTACCGTGATGCGTTGTTCACCGTACGCACGGGAGCACTGGTTGAAGACTCAGGTAAGGTTGCTGCGACACACGGGTTTGGCGTGGAGATCGCGGCGACCCCTAATCGAATGTCTGTGCAATTAGGCGGTTCAAACGACCCGAATAAGAAAAGCTTGTTCGAGCGCCATGGTTACCCCGGCGTCACGGTCAACACGCATGCGTTTCGGCACGAATTGAACACGCAGATGCACCGGGCAGGCCTTTCGCAGCTCTTGATTGATGCTTTCTCCGGGCGCACGTCGATGGGGTCGGTCTACAACCATGAAACCGTCGAGGAACGCACCCAAAGGGTTGCGGATTACCACCCACAAACGAAGCACAGCACCGCTGCTCAGCGTCTGGAAAAGGTCAAAACCAATCAGCCGCTGAACCTGATTGAGGTGAGGGAACTGCGCGAGGGTGAGCAGGACCGCATTATCCATCTAACCCCTTACGGCGTTTGTGTGCATGACTTTGCTTCCGAGCCCTGCCCGAAAATGGGTGCCTGTTTGGACTGCGGGCGGCTCGGTTGCGTCAAAGGGGATGACGTAAAGCTGAGCAATCTTAAGGAAGAACGCGACGACCTTAAACGTCGTCTCGATAAAGCCCTGGATGCGCAGTCTCGGGGCGTGTTTGGGGCATCGGAGTCGGCCAAAAAACTGGGTGAGAAGCTCTTTAAGTGCGAGGCGCTCATCCATACGCTGGAAAACCCCGAACTCGAAAACGGTGCCATCGTGTGGAACGCCGATAACGGTTGGACGCTGACCAAGAACGCCGCCGCAATGTCGGGGCTGATCGAAGTCAAAGTCATTGAAGAGAACCAGGCGCAAGAGGCGTTGCCATCGCTGGATGACGTCTTGGCCTTGCTGGATGAGATCGAGGGTTAACGATGGGGCATTTAACGCCAAAGGATGAGAAGCGCATCATTAAGCTGATTGAGGAATGGTCAGAGCCGAAGCTGACCTGGCCCTTGCTCGTTGAGGCCTGCAAAGAAAAACTGGGGATCAGTCGTGCTCGCCAGTCCCTGATGAATCTACCTGCCGTGGATTTAGCAATGAAGAATGCCAAGGCGGGATTGAGGGCTCAGAAGCTGAAGCCGGGCTGGATTGCCGATATTCAGGCAGCCAACGAGCGCATTGAGGAACTGAAAGCGACCAATCAGAAGCTGTCGGCTGTTCTTCGAGATATGTATGAGCGGTTTTTGATCTGGCAAGCCAATGCGGATATGCATGGGCTAACGCAATCAATGCTGGAGCGTCCGGTTTCACAGCTTCAAAAGAAGACCTGATCCGGTGTTCAGAAACTTAAACCCGGAAAAGGCTCATGGGATGGCAGCTACGTCCTGAAATTCGAGCCTTCGGACAAGATCCATCACAAGACTGGCAGGAAGGCTGCCAGAAGTTGCCCAACTTGCCCCGTGATATTTGCCGCCGTTTTTGAACGGACTAACCTGTGAGCAGACGGCGCAGACCAGGCCTCCAGAACGGATTCTATAATCCTCTATAATTTGACTATAAAAGCCTATAAAGCCCTTTGTAGAGCAGCCCGCTCTATCTCTCAACGGGTCCGTGTGCGCGACGTTGCCTATGGCGAGCATGTGTCCGGTATCTGGGGATTGAGGTCGATGACGCCCTGGAGATGGCGGAACAGACCGAGGTTTGACCATACATAGCGACGGTCGAAGTTAGGCCGTCGCTAACCGGCCATAAACAGCCACTCGCTCAAGGCGTTCGCCCCAAGCCAGTCGTGATGCCTCCCGAAAGGAAGGGGTTCGCGGCCTACGTAACGCAAAGGTCTTTCCGCTGTCAAACTTTGGCGTCTCAGCGATTGTCCAGCCCGCGCCCCTCCGTCTCGGTGCTCGTCATTTGCTTCAGATCGTGAGCGCCAGAACATGTCACCCGGCTGAATACCACCTTTTTTGGTAACTTGTCAGAGTCGTTTGACCTGTGGATAACTTGAGTTTTTGGTGCTAGATCTATATGATGCGGTGGCATTTTTGCTGCCTTTGTGTCCAACACATTGCAGCTAAGTCAAGCTAGGCCAAGGAGGAGAGGTTATGACTAACATTCAGCACCTTTACTCCGCCCTCGGGAGGCAAGGCCTCACGAGGCAAAAGCTTGCACATATTCTCCCAGAATGGTGGTCCCCAGAGATTGAGGCAACTCCATCAGGTGCCCAGCAGGCCAAGCTCTACTTGGCTAAAGCCCTCAGCTTGCGCATCCGCCCAATCAGTGAAACACCACCACGCATTGAGTTTGACCTTCCAACAGAGAAGCGCTTCAAGAGGTCAGCCAAAACTACCGATGCTGATATTGAAGTTGCTGTAGCACTTGCACAAAGCGCCTCTCGCATAGCTATTTCCGCCCTGGATCGGGAGTATCTCTTACCCCCCCCTTCTGCTGCCGACATACGTGCGCATATTTTGGGAAAAGGAAATGACTGGGTAGGTCTTTCTCAGCTAATTGACTATTGCTGGGATATTGGAATTCCAGTGCTCCATCTTGCCACCCCTCTTCTTGGTAAAAAGAAGATGGACGGCATTGCAATGTCAATTAAAGGCCGGCCATCAATCGTACTGTCAAATAAGCGCGTAAGTGGCTTTCTGCTTTTCCATCTAGCTCATGAGCTTGGACATATAGCGTTGGGACACGTTGCGGCTAACGGCGCAATTGTTGATGACGAGATTAAAAATAGCGACGCCGACGCAGAACGTGATCCTCAAGAGGTGGAGGCAGATCGCTTTGCAATTGAGCTTCTGACAGGGAACGCAGACGGTAGACTCACCCTTCAGAGCATGATGAAAGCGTCGCGACTTGCGGAGCTTGCTATTCGGTATGGCCGTGAGCACCGTATAGACCCGACACATGTTGTCTTGAACTGCGCCCATAACAACAACAAACTTTTCCCCCTTTGCGTGAGCGCCGCTAACCTCATTGCTGGCGACAGAAGTGACCAGCAGACTGTAACGCAGGCCGCGTGCGATAATCTGGCCGACGGCCTGAACCCGGATAGCGAGCATCTGTTGCGGAATCTTATTGCTTAAATGATTCTGCTAACCGATAACGATATATTAATAAAGCTCTCACAGTGCAATCTTACCAATGAGGCTTTAGCAGTCTTTGAGTGCGCGCTTCCCGACTGTCATGTTCTTGATTTCGTTAAGCACTCTCTATATCTAAATGATGCAGATAAGTGCATTGCCAAGCGTGTCGGCAGCGTCGAGGCATACGAGAGACTCTACGAGTTAGTGCAGGGGTGCACAGAGCTTGGAGCTGCAGATGAAGATATTGATTTCCTAGAAGAGCTTTCTCAGATGGAAAATATAGATGCAGGTGAGCAGGCGCTTTTGCTGCATGCTCACGACTTGCATGACAAAGGAGCGCCATTCTGGCTGGCCACAGGAGATAAAAGGGCTCTTATGGGAGTACATAATTCTGAGTCCGTCACCGCCAAGAGTATTCTTCGGCAACGAGTAGAGTGCACAGAGTCTCTGGTATTAAAAATTATGAATATATATGGATTCGATGCCGTAAATCATAAAATAGCCGGCGCAGCCCGAGTAACTGCTCGATTTGACAGTGTCCTGCGCATGGCATTCGGGACTGGACGCGACATCAACCATGCCAGAGGCTGTCTGCAGAGCTACTTGAATCCTATAACCAGCTTCATCCGCCCGTAGCCCCCAACCAGCCGGCATGAAAAGAGAGAATTATTCGCCGGTTAGTCCAACAGAGGATGGTCAAGGTCGCTTCCATCGCACATAAGCGCCAAGCCTGGCCAATAAATCTACAGGCAGCGTGAGATGCGGAAGTCGAGTAGCTGTTATTGGCCGACTCCAGCCTGTTGCGACCGGCGACTCCAGGCCAGAAGATGCCGGGCGAGAGTCTACGAGACTGGGGGAGGTTCAGCCAGACGGTTGAACCATATTCACAACTCAAGGCACAACACCACTGCCTTTCAACGAATCCCACGGCCGGCCGAGCAACTCCATGCACGCCGCTTGCGCACCACCGAAGCAGAAATTCAAACCTCGGCTAAAGGCTTGTGGTGATGCGTATCGCACCGGCTCACCTTTCTCATTCCAAATATCACCATTGACAGCCCGCAGCAGAGCATGGCCCGCAACCAGGTCATGGGGGGAAACGCTGTATAGCGATACGGCAGCAACACCGTCGCCTGCTGCAACACGCGCCAGACGGTAAGCAATGCTTGGCATCGGATGAAAAATGGCCGGATGGCAAAGCACCGCATTCTGCTTGTCTTTTTGGGTAGCCCCGTAGCTAACCATTACCTCTGCTCCCGTTGCCAAGGTCACCGATTGCAGGTCATTCACTATTGGGCGACCATTTCTAAGCAGGGCCGGCATACCTTCAGCCCAAGCAATGCAGTCTGGGCCTCTAGCCGTGACAGGGGCGTGCACCACGCCTAGCACGGGCGTTAAGTTGTGCAGCAGTCCAATAGAAACGGCAGAGCCAGCACGCCGTTCCAGGAAGTCAGCTGTGCCGTCATCCGGGTCAACAATCCAACAAAATGGATGGGCTGATAGCTCGCAGCCTGTTTCTTCTCCGACAAAATCACAATCAAGGATTTGCTTAAGTCGGCGTCGCAAAAGTAACTCGATCTCAACATCGACGTCAGCCTTAAAGCCACTGCCCCTTGGGCCGTCTGGTCTATTAAGCTCTGACTCGATAAGTCGACCTGCGTCGTAAGCAAGCTGCATGACGGGCTCAAGAAGGTCGCCGAGCTGCAGTCCTGTCATCAGCTCGTTTCCCAGTAATTCCCCTGGCTGACCAAGCCAAAATCCTCAGAGGAAAACGGCTGTTCATCATCGAACATGCCATTGACTGCGGATTCCACGCTGACTCGGACACCCATTCCACGCACATCCGGACAGTGATTCCACGCTGATCCGGACACTCATTCCACGAGCATCCGGACACCG
>LNDO01000066.1 GCA_001465025.1 Pseudomonas sp. Ga0074129 | reverse complement strand
GGAACGGGAGCTTTCCAAGAGGAAGGCTAACAACACAACCAACCACATCACCTAGGGGTATTCAGAAAGGGCATAACAACACCCTTTCCCGAATACCCTTTTTTATGGGCTTCACTTAACTCGGGCGCAAACCTCTCAAGCCACCTTCATAACGTAAAGCGCTGCCGCAGTTGCTCGGCATATTCGGCCCAGGCGTGCAACAGGCTCTGCTGCGAGGCGTCTGCAGTTGGCTGCGCAGCCAATAAAGCCTGTTCAAATTGCGCCAGTGTGTTGGGTGCGCCGTATTCAGGCTGGGTCAAACGCCGCTGACAGAACTCGCGCCAGCGCTGTTGCTCTTCATTATTAAGGGTATCCGGGTAGTTGCGCGCCCGGTAACGAAAGAGCAATTCAGGCAATCGCGCATCATCAAATGGCCAAGCTGTATCTGCCAAACGCTGCGGATCGGCGCGCCGTACCTGTTCGCATAAGCGCCGATCGCGATCCCCTATAAAACCGTCATATAACTGTTGCTCTGGGTCATCATTGGGCGCAAACGACTCTTCGCTGTAAACCTCCGCCAACTTGGCCTGCCAGAGTGTCGCGCCAGAAGTTAGTTGCTCGGCACGCGTCAGATAAAGCGCAACATCCAACTGTAAACGCTGCCGATCCTCTTCACGCAGCACACTCATCGGTGCCACAACAGGACAACGATTGATGTGCATTAATTTCAATGGGACGGGCAACTCGTCCTCGGCTAATTGATCACGACGCGTATACAAACGCGCCTTTAAGGTCGCCGCTGACTCATTGAGTAGCGGTGTTATATCGCTTTGCAGATCGCAAACAATCAGCGCATTACGATTACGCGGGTGCCAGGCCAGAGGCAGCACCACGGCCAAATAATGCCGCTCGCCAGCATAACGCCCCGAAACATGCACCAACGGCTGCAATAACCTTATGTGCTCCTGCACCCGCTGTTTAGTGCGCAATGAGTACAAATAGTCATAGAGTTTGCGCTGCTTGTCGCGCAGCAAGCGGGCCAGCGCAATGGTCGCACGGACATCCGACAGTGCATCGTGAGCCTGGCCATGCTCGATACCGTTGGCGGCCGTCAGGCGTTCAAGTTTGAGACTTACACGACCGTTTTCTTGCGGCCAAACAATCCCCTCGGGGCGCAAGGCATAGGCTGTGCGCACCAGATCAATCAAATCCCACCGACTGTTGCCGCCTTGCCATTCGCGTGCATAGGGATCGTAGAAGTTGCGATACAAACTGTAGCGCGTGACTTCATCGTCAAAACGCAAGCTGTTGTAACCCACCCCACAGGTGCCCGGTGCAGAAAGCTCGGTATGCACACGGTGCATAAATTCAGCTTCATCCAGGCCGTTCTGCGCCAACTGCTGCGGCGTAATGCCGGTTATCAGGCAGGCGGCAGGGTGCGGCAGAATGTCGTCGCTGGGCTGGCAATAAATATTCAGCGGCTCAGCGATTTCATTGAGCGCCTCGTCGGTGCGAATCCCGGCCACTTGCAACGGGCGGTCGCGGCGCGGGTCGATGCCGGTGGTTTCGTAGTCGTACCAAAATAGGCTGGAAGTCACAGTCGTATCCTGAGGCTAAGGCGCGGGCAGTCTAGCATTCTGTCAATCGCCCATGAGGTGCCAGCCACGTGCGCCGTTACACAGTCACCACGCTAACCACCCCTGGCCTGTTGCGTCTCGGCCTGCTGGTGGCTAGCATCGGGCTTTCGTCGCTGCAGGCTGCCAATGCCACCTACGCCGTCCTCCGTTTCAGCAACCTCACCTACCCTGCTGGACACCCGTTTTAAAGTAGAAACCCCGGAAGGCATCGACCTGATCCTGCGCCCGGCCGGTGTGATTCCGCGCGCGCTGGCGTTTGGCATCGACCTGCTGATTCGAGGGGCCTTGCTTGGCGCGCTGTATGCCGTATTGGCACTGCTTGGCCAGTTCGGCATGGGCCTGGCGACCATCCTGATGTTTTTGCTGACGTGGTGGTACATGGTGCTGTTTGAAGTGCTCAACCAGGGCCGCTCACCGGGTAAGCAGGTGATGGGGCTGCGAGTTATTCACGACGATGGCACGCCTATCGGCTGGGCCGCCTCGCTGACCCGTAACCTGCTGCGCTTCGTTGACATGCTGCCGTTCGGCTACACCTTGGGCATCATCAGCAGCCTGCGTCACCCTGCCTTCAAGCGCTTGGGCGATATCGCCGCCGGTACGCTGGTGGTCTACCGCGATGAGGCCCCAAGTGCCGCCGTGCTGCCAGAAGCTGAAGCGCTGCGCGCGCCCTTCACGATGAACCTTAACGAGCAACGCGCCCTGCTCGGCTTTGCTGAACGCAGCCAAAACCTGTCCAGCGCGCGCCGTCAGGAACTGGCGAGCATTCTCGCTGAACCCCTGCACGTCCCCGCCGAACAGGCTGAACAACATCTCCACGGCATCGCCCGTGGCCTTTTAGGCCCGACATGAAACAGAGCCTATTTGAGCAGCAGCACCAGGCCGACTGGCAAGGGTTCGCCCTGCAACTCGACGCCCTGGAGCGCGGCAAGGCTGACAGCTCGCAAACCCAATCGTTTGCCGCCGCGTACCGGCGCTTGTGCCAAGACCTGGCGCTGGCGCAAAGCCGAGGCTACAGCAGCCACCTGATCGATCGCCTGCAACATCTGGCTATGCGCGGGCATCAGCAGTTCTACCGCCATCGCAGCCCCATCGGCGGCCAACTGCTGGGGTTTATCCTCGCGGGCTTCCCGCGTTTGGTGCGTACCGAATGGCGCTTTGTGCTCGCCGCATGCCTACTGTTTTTTGGCAGCCTGCTGCTGATGGGCGCACTGGTCTACTACTTCCCCGATCTGGTCTATGCCGTAATGTCGCCCGATCGCGTGGCCGAAATGGAACACATGTACGACCCCGACGCGCGGCGCATCGGCCGTTTCAGCGAACGCGATTCCGGCGATGACTGGATGATGTTCGGCTACTACATCATGAACAACATCGGCATTGCCTTTCAGACCTTTGCCAGCGGCCTGCTATTTGGTCTGGGCAGTCTGTTCTTCTTATTGTTCAACGGCCTGATGATCGGCGCAGTGGCCGGGCATCTGACGCAAATCGGCTACGGCGAAACCTTCTGGTCCTTTGTCATCGGCCACGGCTCTTTTGAACTGACCGCCATCGCTCTGGCCGGCGCGGCGGGCTTGAAACTTGGCTGGGCTTTGCTGGTGCCCGGCCGCTGGCCCCGCGGTGAGGCACTGCGCATCGCGGCGGCAAGCAGCGTGCGGCTGATTGGTGGCGTGACCGTTTTTCTCTTGCTGGCGGCCTTTATCGAGGCGTACTGGTCGTCCATGACCCTGGCCAGCGCCAACGTTAAATACATCGTCGGTGGCGCACTCTGGTTGTTGGTGCTGGCGTATCTGTTGCTGGCCGGTCGAGGTGACCATGCGCCTGACTGATGCCAGTGTTGTCATTCGCCCGCGCAGCGCCTGGGAAGCGGTCGATCTTGGCGTGCTACTCGCCAAGCAACACGCCGGGCTGCTGATGCTCAGTTGGGCGATTGTCACCCTGCCGATTTTTGCCCTGCTGTGCCTGCTGCTGTGGGATTACCCCAGCATCGCCGTGCTGATCTTCTGGTGGCTGAAACCGGCCTATGAACGCCTACCGCTGTTCATCCTGTCCAATGCCCTGTTTGGTTCCACGCCCAGCCTCAAACAGGCCCTTAAAGCCTTGCCTGGCTTGCTCAAACCGCAGCTGCTGGCCAGCCTCACCTGGCGCCGCTTAAGCCCTACACGCAGTTTCGACATGCCGGTGCAACAGCTTGAAGGTTTGTCGGGCAGCGCCCGCAATCAACGTCTGGTGGTGCTCGGCCAACGTGATGCCGGTGGGGCCAGCTGGCTCACGGTGGTGGGCGTGGCGCTGGAAATCGCCTTGATGTTCGGGCTGATCAGTTTGTTTTACATGCTGCTGCCAGCTCAGCTCGAACTGGACTGGAGCTGGGACACCCTGATCAGCACCGATACGCATCAATGGTTATGGCTGGAGCATCTGTCCAACCTGTTTTATGTCTTGGTGCTGGTGTTCTGGGGGCCGATTTACGTGGCCTGCGGTTTTACCCTCTACCTCAATCGGCGCACCGCACTGGAAGCTTGGGACATCGAGCTGGTGTTTCGCCAGCTGCGCCAACGCCTCACGGGTGTGGCCTATGCCGTGTTGCTGAGCGTTGCGCTGCTGTTTATGCCAGTGGCCGACAACGCCATGGCAGCCAGCGAGGCCGCACCCGTAACAACCGACCCAAATGGCCCAGACGCGCCACGCCTGCTCAAGCAGCCGCTAACCAGCGAGCAATCCCAAGAGAGCATCACCCAACTGCTTGATCAGCCGCCCTTCGAGCACCGCGAAACCGTGACCCGCTGGCGCTTTGGTGACGCGCCCGAGGAGCCCAGCGCAGAGGACGCGAAAAGCTTGGACGAGTGGATGAAAAAACTCGCTGACCTGGCGCAGTTTTGGAAGAGCGTCGACGGCGTTGCGCTGTTTTTTGAAGTGTTGCTGTGGACAATTCTGTTCAGCCTGCTGGCTTGGTTGCTGTGGCGCTATCGCGATTGGCTGAATGCCTTTGCCGGCCGCCTGCGCATGCCACAGGTGCGCCGCTATCAAGCGCCGGAACAGTTGTTCGGCCTGGAAGTCGCCCCGCAAAGCTTACCCAACGACATAGCCGGCGAAGTGGAACGGCTGTGGCATGAACAGCCACGCGCCGCGCTCAGCTTGCTCTATCGCGCCCTGCTCAGCCGCCTGCTGCACGAACAACAACTGGCCCTGAAAAGCTCAGACACCGAAGGCGAAGTGCTGCAACAGGTGCACGCGCTGCAACAGGCTGAACTCAGCCAGTTCAGCCAAACCCTCACCCGCCACTGGCAAAACCTGGCTTACGGCCATCAACAACCGCCCGCTGCGCTCAAAGATGAGCTGTGCACAGGCTGGCGCCAGTTGTTTGAACGCGGAGCGCAAGCATGAGTCGGCGCACCCTGTTTTACCTTGGCGCAGCCTTATTGCTGGTGTTTGGCCTGCTGGGTATTTACCTACTGAGCAACCTTTCGTCCTACCCGGAAACCGTCAAGCACGGCCCCGCCCCCGAAGCGCGCGCCAATCCGTATCTAGCGGCCGAACAGTTTCTCCAGCAGCGCGGTCTGCAGGTGCAACGCGCCGACGGCCTGGACGTGCTCAAACATCTACCGAGTGCCGGGCAAACCCTGTTGCTGCTGGGCGACCGCAACAGCATGACGCCCAAACAAGCCGAGCGCGTATTGGCTTGGGCGGCCAAAGGCGGCCACCTGCTATTTGTCGCTGAGCGCCTGTGGGATGAAGAAGAAGGCAGCAGTGGCGACTTGCTGCTCGACCATTTAGGCATCCAGCAATACGAAAGCGAAGCGCTCGACGAAGACACCAACGCCGCGGCCGATGAGTCGGCTGCAGCAGAAGATGAAACCAGCACCGCACCAACGGCCGAAGCCGAACCTGCAGTGGCCGCTGACGCATCAAGCGATGACAGCCCTTATCCGCAACTGACTCAGCTGTACCTAGAGAACGAAGACGCCCCGGCCTACTTCAACTTCGATACTGATTTTCATCTTTACGACGCCGAAGACCGCGCCCATGCGTGGGCCAACAGCGACGCTGCCACGCATCTGCTGCAGCTTTACCATGGCGACGGTTTGATCAGCGTGGTCAGCGACAGTTGGATCTGGCAGAACGGCAACATTGGCGAATACGACAACGCCTGGCTGCTCTGGTACATGACTCAGGACAGCCAGGTCACCCTGCTCTACCGCGCCGACCGCGACAACCTGCTCAGCCTGCTGACCGAGCACTTCCCGCAGGCGTTGGTCAGCCTGGCGTTGCTTCTGGCCTTTGCGCTGTGGCACTTGGGCCAGCGTCAGGGGCCGATGCTGCAGCCGGTCACGCGCAATCGTCGTCAATTGCAGGAACATGTGCGCGCCAGTGCCGATTTCCTTCTGCGCCACAACGGCCAACACAACCTGCTGCAAGGTTTGCAGCAGGATATTCAGCGCCGCGCCCGTCACCGCCACCCCGGTTTCGAGCGCCTGCCCGTGGCCGAACAATGGCAGGTGCTTGGCCGCCTGACCCGACAACCGTCCAGCCTAATCAGCCAAGCCATGCGGCCGTTGCCCAAGCAGCGTCTGGCCGCCGCCGACTTCACCCGCCAGGTCGCCAACCTGCAAACCCTCAGGAATGCCCTATGACGAGCGAACACACCCCCGAACAGCCGGACAACGCCATCGAACCGGCCCCCGCAAGCCCTGAGCCGCTTAGCGAAGCCCCCGTTGCGCCAGCCGCTGCAGCGGCCCCAGCCGCCAATCCGACGGCCCAGCGCCAGCGCGCCAGCCAGTTGGCGCAAGCCTTGCGGACTGAACTGCAGAAAGCCCTGATCGGCCAGACGGCGGTGATTGACGATGTACTCAGCGCCCTGATTGCCGGCGGCCACGTGCTGATTGAAGGCGTACCGGGCCTGGGTAAGACCTTGCTGGTACGGGCCCTGGCGCGCTGCTTTGGCGGTGAATTTGCGCGCATTCAGTTCACCCCGGACCTGATGCCCAGCGATGTCACCGGCCACGCCGTGTATGACCTCAAGACTGAACAATTCAAGCTGCGCAAAGGCCCGGTGTTCACCAACCTGCTGCTAGCCGACGAAATCAACCGCGCCCCGGCCAAGACCCAGGCAGCGCTGCTGGAGGTGATGCAGGAGCGCCAAGTCACCCTCGAAGGCCGCGCCCTGAATGTGCCACTGCCCTTTATGGTGCTGGCCACGCAGAACCCGATCGAACAAGAAGGCACCTACCCGCTGCCCGAGGCCGAACTCGACCGTTTTATGCTCAAGCTGCGCATGGACTACCCCGAGCAAAGCGAAGAGCTGAACATGGTTCGCCAGGTGGCGCGCTCCAGCAAAGCCGACATGCTCGAAGTCACCGCACTGCGCACCTTGCTACAGGCCCGTGATGTGCTGGCCCTGCAAAAAATTGCCAGCGACCTGTCCATCGATGAGCAAGTGCTCGACTACGCCGTGCGCATCGCCCGCGCCACGCGCACTTGGCCGGGTTTGGCAATCGGGGCCGGGCCGCGCGCTTCCATCGCCCTGGTTCGCTGCGGCCGCGCCCGTGCGCTGCTGCGCGGTGGCGATTTCGTCGTGCCGGATGACATCAAAGGCTGCGCATTAGCCGTGCTGCGTCACCGCGTGCGCCTGTCGCCGGAGTTGGATATCGAAGGCTTGTCGGTGGATCAGGTGCTGCAACAACTGCTGGCTCAGGTTCCGGCCCCACGCCTATGACACTCGCACGCACAGGCGTACCCGCATGAAGCCTTCGCGCACGCTGCTGGCGCTGCTCGCCGGTCTGTTTATCCTTGGCCTTGTGCTCGGCACTTGCAGCGCATTAGGCGTTGCCGTGCCGCGTAGCGTTACGCCGATTTACTGGGGCTTATTGCTGGTGCTGCTGGGCCTGGCGCTGGTCGATGCGCTGGGGTTACGTCAGCGGCCCACGCCACATATCGAACGGCATTTACCCGGCAACATGCCGCTGGGCCGCTGGAGCGATGTGCGGCTGACCGTACACCACAGCTTCGACCGCCCGCTGCGCATCGAGGTGTTTGATCACCTGCCGGGCGAGATGGCGTTTGAGCACCTGCCATTGCAGGTTGAGCTGCATCCGGGCGAGCAAACCCAGATCAGCTACCGCGTGCGCGCGCTGCAACGCGGCCATTTCCACTTCCCACGCGTCGAGGTCAGCCTGCCCAGCCCGATGGGCCTGTGGTCAGCCCGGCGCTTGCTTGAAGTGGCGGGTGAAACCCGGGTTTACCCGGACTTCGCACGGCTGTATGGCGCGCAACTGATGGCCGTGGATGACTGGCTCAGCCAGTTGGGCGTGCGCCAGCAACAGCGGCGCGGGCTGGGTCAGGCCTTTCATCAATTACGCGAGTTCCGTGACGGCGACACCCTGCGCCAGATCGACTGGAAAGCCACTGCGCGCAAACGCATGCCGATCGCCCGTGAATATCAGGATGAGCGCGATCAGCAAATCATCTTCCTGCTCGACTGTGGTCGACGCATGCGCAGCCAGGACGGCGAACTGTCGCACTTTGACCACGCCCTCAACGCCTGCCTGCTGCTCAGTTATGTGGCGCTACGCCAGGGCGATGCCGTGGGCCTGGCGACCTTTGCCAGCGAGCAACCACGCTTTCTGCCGGCGGTAAAAGGTCAGGCGCAATTGAACGTCCTGCTTAACGCCCTGTACGACCTGCGCAGCACGCAGCAACCGGCCGATTTCAGCGCTGCCGTGGCTGATTTACTCAGCCGCCAGCGCCGTCGCGCGCTGGTGGTGCTGGTGACCAACCTGCGCGATGAAGATGACCAGACCTTGGTCAGCGCCGTTAAGCGCCTGAGCCAACAGCACCGGGTGCTGGTAACCAGCTTGCGTGAGGAAGTGCTCGACACCCTGCGCCATAATCCGGTGCAGGATCTGGCCAGCGCATTGGACTACTGCGGCACGCTGGACTATCTCAACGCCCGCGCCAGCCTGCATGACCGCCTGCTGGCCAACAACGTGCCGGTGCTGGATGCGCGCCCAAGCGAGTTGGGACCGCAGTTGGTGAGCCGT
The DNA here is from genome assembly GCA_001465025.1 of Pseudomonas sp. Ga0074129. Taxonomy (GTDB): domain Bacteria; phylum Pseudomonadota; class Gammaproteobacteria; order Pseudomonadales; family Pseudomonadaceae; genus Aquipseudomonas. The sequence continues at coordinate 8,445 of LNDO01000066.1, read as the reverse complement.
TATCTGGCCTGGAAAAAAGCCGGCGTACTGTAAAAGCTGATAAAGGCATGGGTAGGTTGGCGTTGAGCGCAGCGAAGCCCAACAGGCATTGGCATGTCTCGTTGGGCTTCATCGCTCTGCTCCTCTGGCTACGCGCCCCGACCCAACCTACGGCTATAGCCAGGTGACATGCTGCTCCAGCGGAAAGCGCAGACGCGGGTTGTACACCCCCTTCTCGTCCTGCTTACCCACTGCCAGCAGCATGATCGGCAAGGCCTGACGCGGGATGTTCAGCGTTTTGCGCAAGCGCACTTCGTCAAAACCTTCCATCGGGCACGTGGCGTAGCCGTGGCTCTGGAAGGCCAGCATCAGGTTCTGCGCCGCCAATGCTGTGGACTTCACCGCCCAGATGCGCATTTGCGCCTGACTGTTGGGGCTGCGCATCAAAGGCTTGCGCCAAGCGGCCACGCGCAGCAACTGACGCTTGAATAAGCCAAACAAACCGAACGGCCCCTGGTTGTATTGAAACGGCGCGGTCTTGCTATAAAAGTGGCGAATGCGCGCCGGCACGTCTGGCTCGGGCCAATAGTCGATGATGTTCTGGCAGGCTTGCTTCCAGGTATCCGGGCGCGCCAACACGGCAATGATCAGCGGCGCTTTGGCCGCGTTCTGGCTCATGCACACCGGATGTAACTGGGCCAGCAGCGCTGGGTCGCGAATCACCTGAAAGCTCCAGGGCTGCAGGTTGCACGAATTAGGGGCCAACACCGCCAGCTCCAGGCAATCGCGAACCACCTCATCGGGTACAGGCTCGGCACTGAAACGACGCACAGCGCGGCGGCTTTCAATCAAGGCGCGCAGCGCTTCGGGGGTGGCGTGGGCAGCGGGGGGTTCAGCGGGAAACAGGCTCATGCGGGGCATCCTCGGCAAGTCGCCTGATTAAGCCGCGCAGGCCCGCTGAGGACAAGCCATGCACCGGCTTAGTCCGCAGCCTTGGCACAAATGGCCTGTTAGCCGAGTGCCTTTTCGATGGCCTGAATAATGCTCGGATCATCCGGCGCGGTGCGCGGGGCGAAACGTGCCAGCACACGCCCATCGTGACCGACCAAAAACTTCTCGAAGTTCCAGGTGATGTCACCGGGAAACTCAGCACCCTCACCCGCCAGCAAACGGTACAACGGGTGACGGTCCGGGCCGTTCACCTCAAGCTTGCTGCCCATCGGGAAGCTCACCCCGTAGTTGAGGCTGCAGAAGCTGGCGATGGCTTCCTCGCTGTCCGGTTCTTGCCCGGCAAACTGGTTGCACGGCAGGCCCAACACGTTAAAGCCTTGCGCCTTGTATTGCTGGTAAAGCTGCTCAAGCCCGGCGCACTGCGGCGTGAGGCCACACTTGGACGCCACATTGACCACCAATACCACTTGCCCCTTGAAGGGAGCCAACGGCAAGACCTGGCCATCCAGGGCACGCAGGTTAAGGTCGTGAAAGGCACTCATGGCTTACTCCTTGAGAACACAAATTGTGCATGGCAGGCCCAAATCAGCATCGCACAGCGACAGCCTGCAGGTTAGCGCCAAAGATGGCTGGCCATAAAAAAGGCACCTATGCGAAGGTGCCTTTCTTCTATTGCAGCTTAGCAGTGGCGTTCGCAGTTGATACGACCACAAGTCGTTTCACTCAACGGTACGCCTCGGCTCGCGGCAACCTTGCGGTGACTCAGTGGTGGTGACCGCCTTCGCCGTGAATGTGCCCGTGAGCCACTTCTTCTTCGCTGGCATCACGGATGCTGATGACCTTGACCTTGAAGTTCAGACGCTGACCCGCGAGCGGGTGGTTGCCGTCGACGATCACGTCTTCGCCTTCCAGTTCACGAATGGTGACAATTTGCATGCCGCCGTCCGGGCCGGAAGCGTGAAACTGCATGCCGACTTCCAGCTCGTCGACACCTTCGAACATCGAGCGGTTGAGGGTCGCAACCAGTTCAGCGCTGTATTCGCCGTAGGCGTCTTCTGGCTCAACGGAAACGTCCAACTCGTCGCCAACCTGTTTGCCCAGCAGGGCTTTTTCCAGGCCACCGATGATGTTGCCAGCACCGTGCAGATAAACCAGCGGCGCGCCGCCTGCGGAACTATCGATCACCTCACCGGCATCGTTAGTCAGGGTATAGTCGATGGAGACGGCCTTATTGGCGGCGATCAGCATGGGGCGAGACCTTTTGCTTGGAAATAAAGAGCGTGCGAGTTTACCCAAGGGCACGCGCGAAAGCGAACCGAGTAAAGACGGACGGCAGGACGCTGCATGTGTGCGCCTGCTTGATTTTCGTCAGGATGAACACGGCGACTGGGTGGCAGTATTGTCCTGCGGCCATACCCAGCACCTGCGCCACCAGCCGCCCTGGCAGAATCGCGCGTGGGTGCTGGATGCCCAAAAGCGCCAGGCGCAACTGGGTAAAGCCTTCCTCTGCGGCTGGTGCGCCGCCGAACATGACGCACGCGAGGCGCACACAGAACGCCCGCATCAAGATTAGATAAGGAGCGGTAAATGCCCGCACGCAACATTCTGGTGATCAACTGCGGCAGCTCGTCGATCAAATTCGCCCTAGTCAATGAAGAACAGCCGCAGTTTGCCCTCAGCGGCCTGGCCGAACGCCTCGGCAGCCCCGATGCGCAAGTGCAGTGGCAGCACAACGGCAACAAAGACAGCCTGATTCTGCCCCACGCCGATCACCGCAGCGCCCTGGCTCAGGTGTTACCCCTGGTACAAACCGCCGCTGGCGGCCAACTGCACGGCATCGGTCATCGCGTGGTACACGGCGGCGAGCACTTCACCAGCGCCTGCCTGCTCGACGCGCTGAGCCTGGCCGCCATTCGCGCCACCGCCCCGCTGGCCCCGCTGCACAACCCCGCCAACCTGCTGGGTATTGAAGCTGCAATCAAGCTGTTCCCAGACTTGCCGCAGGTGGCGGTGTTCGACACGGCGTTCCATCAAACCCTGCCGGAACATGCCTTCCGCTATGCACTGCCCGACGCCCTGTACCGCGAACATGGTGTGCGCCGTTATGGCTTTCATGGCACCAGCCATCGCTTTGTTAGCCAGCGCGCCGCCGAAATCAGCGGCCTCGACTACCAGCACAGCAGCTGGCTAGTCGCGCACCTGGGCAACGGTTGCTCCACCTGTGCGGTGGTCGATGGTCAGAGCCGCGACACCAGCATGGGCCTGACCCCGCTGGAAGGCGTAGTGATGGGTACGCGCAGCGGCGATGTTGATCCCAACCTGCACAGCCACTTGGCGCGCACCCTGGGCTGGAGCCTGGAGCGCATTGATGCCGTGCTGAATAAAGAAAGCGGCCTGCTCGGTCTCTCCGGCCTGTCCAACGACATGCGCAGCCTGGAAGAAGCCCGCGCGCAAGGCCACCCCGGCGCCACCCTGGCCATTGAAGTGTTCTGTTACCGCCTGGCCAAATCCCTAGCGGCCATGAGCTGCGCCCTACAACACCTCGACGGGCTGATTTTCACCGGCGGCATTGGCGAGAACTCCGCGCTGATTCGCAGCAAAACCGTCGCCCATCTCAGGCTGCTCAACCTGAGCCTCGACGAGAGCGCCAACGCCCGCACAGTTCGTGGTGCCAGCGGCGCGATTCACGCCCAGGGCCACTCTCGAGTCATGGTTGTGCCGACCAACGAAGAACGGCAGATCGCCCTCGACACCCTGACCTTGATCGAAGCCTAAACACGATTTTCTGCAAAATTGCCGCGCTAGGCTGGGTGCACGCCAACAGCAACGCCCAGCAGCGCACCCCGACGGAGACACCATGCACACCTTTTTTATTGCCCCAACCGGTTTCGGTGTTGGTCTGACGTCTATCAGCCTAGGCCTGGTCGGTGCGCTGGAACGCGCAGGCCTCAAGGTCGGCTTCTTCAAGCCCATCGCCCAACCTCACCCCGGTGACCTGGGCCCGGAGCGCTCCAGTGAGCTGATCGCCCGCACCCACGGCCTGCACTCGCCCAAGCCGCTAGCTTTGGCCCATGTCGAACGCATGCTCGGTGACGGCCAACTGGATGAACTGCTGGAAGAAATCATCAGCCTCTATCAGCAAGCCGCCGCTGGCAAAGACGTGGTGATTGTCGAAGGCATGGTGCCGACCCGACAGGCCAGCTACGCCGCGCGGGTTAACTTTCACCTGGCCAAGAGCCTGGACGCTGAAATAATTCTGGTCTCGGCCCCCGAGCAGGAAAGCCTCACCGAACTGTTCGACCGAGTGGAGATTCAAGCCCAGTTATTCGGTGGGCCGAAGGACGAAAAAGTGCTCGGCGTGATCCTCAACAAGGTGCGCAGCGACGACGGCATTGAGGCCTTCACTCAGCGCCTGAAAGAACTCTCGCCACTACTCAAAAGCGACGACTTCCGCCTGCTCGGCTGCATCCCTTGGCAGGATGAGCTGAACGCCCCGCGCACCCGCGACATTGCCGATTTGCTCGGCGCACGCATTCTCAATGCTGGGGATTACGAACAACGGCGCATGCTGAAAATCGTGCTCTGCGCGCGCGCCGTGGCCAACACCGTGCAACTGCTCAAGCCCGGCACGTTGGTGGTCACACCGGGTGACCGCGACGACATTATCCTCGCCGCCAGCCTGGCCGCCATGAACGGCATGCCGCTGGCCGGCTTGCTGCTGTGCAGTGATTTTGCCCCCGACCCACGGATCATGGAGCTGTGCCGCGGCGCGCTGCAAAGTGGCTTGCCAGTGATGACTGTGAGCACCGGCTCTTACGACACGGCCACCAACCTCAACCGCCTCAACCGCGAAATCCCGGTGGACGATAAAGAGCGTGCCAAAAAGGTCGCCGACTTTGTCGCCAGCCATATCGACCATGAGTGGCTGTTTACCCGCTGCGGTACGCCGCGCGAGCTGCGCATGTCGCCACCAGCCTTCCGCTACCAGTTGGTGCAGCGCGCCAAGGCCGCCAACAAGCGCATCGTCCTGCCCGAAGGCAGCGAACCACGCACGGTGCAGGCAGCGGCCATTTGTCAGGCACGCGGCATCGCCCGCTGCGTGCTGCTGGCCAAGCCGGAAGAGGTGTATGCCGTGGCGCGCGCCCAAGGCATCGAGCTGCCGCCTGGGCTGGAAATTCTCGATCCCGACCTGATTCGCGAGCGCTATGTCGCGCCCATGGTCGAGCTGCGCAAAGGCAAAGGACTGAACGCGCCGATGGCGGCCGCGCAACTGGAAGACACCGTGGTGATGGGCACCATGATGCTCGCTCTGGACGAGGTCGATGGCCTGGTGTCGGGCGCGATCAACACCACCGCCAACACCATCCGCCCGGCCCTGCAACTGATCAAGACCGCACCGGGGTACAAACTGGTGTCCTCGGTGTTCTTTATGCTACTGCCCGATCAGGTGCTGGTGTACGGCGACTGCGCGGTAAACCCCGACCCAAGCGCTGCCGAACTGGCTGAAATCGCCCTACAAAGTGCGGCCTCGGCCAGCGCCTTTGGCATCACCCCGCGTGTGGCCATGCTCAGCTACTCCACCGGCGATTCCGGCAGCGGCGAAGAGGTCGAGAAAGTGCGCGAAGCCACCCGCCTGGCCCGCGCCCTTGACCCTGACCTGCTGCTCGATGGCCCCTTGCAGTACGACGCCGCCGCCATTGAAAGCGTCGGCCGGCAAAAAGCCCCCAACAGCGCGGTGGCTGGTCGCGCCACGGTGTTTATCTTCCCGGATCTGAACACCGGCAACACCACCTACAAGGCCGTGCAACGCAGCGCCGATTGCGTCAGCGTCGGCCCCATGCTGCAAGGCCTGCGCAAACCGGTGAATGACTTATCGCGCGGCGCATTGGTCGATGACATCGTCTTCACCATCGCCCTGACTGCGATCCAGGCGGCCAACCTGCCCACTTAACAGCAGGCCAACCCACGCCAGCGCTCACACAGGCTGGCGGCGACATGCACGAAACCAGCAGGTCAACACCAAGCCTTGCAGGTCAGTGCACAAGCGTTAACCTAACACCGCCGCGTACACCGCCGGCATTCTCACAACAGGCTCGAAGAAGCCCACCTTCAGGAGGCACACGCCCCCATGTTGCATGCCCTGCCCGCACCCATCCGTGGCTTTATCACCAGCTTGATACTGGGCCTCAATACCCTGTTCTGGTGCTGGCCGCTTTTTACCTTGGCCTTACTGAAATTACTGCTGCCCATCGCCCCGGTTCATCGTGCGATCCGCTACCTGATGCACCTGATTGCCGAATCCTGGATTGGCATCAATAAATTCTGGATGAACCAGGTTGGCCACACGCGCTGGGATGTCTCGGGGCTGAAGGGCTTCGACAAGCAACACACCTACCTGGTGACCAGTAACCACCAGAGCTGGGTGGATATTCTGGTGCTGCAATACCTGCTCAATCGCCGCATGCCCATGCTCAAGTTTTTCCTTAAACAAGAGCTGATTTGGGTGCCGGTGATTGGCCTGTGCTGGTGGGCACTGGAATTCCCCTTTATGAAGCGCTTCAGCAAGGAATACCTGGCCAAGCACCCGGAAAAACGCGGCCAAGACCTGCTCACCACGCGCAAAGCCTGCGCGCGCTACAAAACCAACCCGGTTTCAGTGTTCAACTTTCTGGAAGGCACGCGCCTGTCGCCCGCCAAGCACGCGCAGCAGCAATCACCCTTTAAACACCTGCTCAAACCCAAGGCCGGTGGCATCGCCTTTGTGCTGGACGCCATGGGCGAGCAATTGCACAGCATGGTCAACGTCACGCTCTACTACCCAGGCGGAAATCCGGGATTCTGGGACCTGCTCTGCGGACGGGTGGACGAGGTGGTGGTGCGCATCAAAGAACAGCCAATACCGGCGGAGTTCATCGGCCGCAACTACGACCAGGACGACGCCTACCGCCTGCAGTTCCAGCAATGGGTCAACCAACTCTGGCTGGACAAAGACGCTGAACTGGACGCCCTGCACCAGCAATACAGCGCTCGCCGCTAAGCGCCATCGTTATCGCGCCGTCCATCAGCGGCCATAAAAAATGCCGTTCACTGCAGCCCAGTGAACGGCATTTCTTTTTGCGCCTGACCGGCGGATAGCAACCGCTATCGCGCCGCTGGTACGCCTAAGTGCCCGCGCTTATTGCAACGGACGCAGGTTGATCTCCACACGGCGATTCTGCGCACGACCCGACTCACTGGCGTTGCTGGCCACCGGCTGGTCCGGCCCCATACCGCGGGTGGTTACGCGCATGCCGTTAACCCCTTGCGCGGTCAGGTAGTTGGCCACGCTCTGCGCGCGGCGCTGCGAGAGGGTGTAGTTGTACTGATGCGCGCCGACGTTATCGGTATGCCCGACAATCTCGATGCTGTTCTGGTCGTACTGTTTGAATGAGTTGGCCAGGTTGTTCAGCGGTGCATAAAAATTCCCGGCGATATCCGCCGAATTAGTGGCGAAGGTGATGTTGCCCGGCATGATCAGCTTGAGGTCATCACCATTGCGCTGCACCTCAACGCCCGTGCCTTGCATGCTGCGACGCAATTCGGCTTCCTGCTTGTCTGCGTAAAAGCCGTATCCACCGCCAGCCGCACCGCCCACTGCCGCGCCGATCAATGCACCTTTGCCGCGATCCTTCTTGCTCGATGTGGCCGCCCCTACCGCCGCGCCCGCCAACGCACCCAAGGTGCCGTAGGTGGCCGACTTGCGCATCTCACCGTCTTCACGCACGTAAGGGTTTTGCACCGCACAACCAGCCCCTGTTACCACAACAGTGGCAATCAGCAGCATTCGCGAGGGTTTCAACATGATCGCAACTCCAACAAATTAACGAATAGGCGCACAGCCTCGCGCCATTTGAGCATGGGCGGCGGGGAAAATTCCCTGTTCACGCCCGCACAAACGGGTTTTCGCGCATCTCATCACCCAACCGCGTATCCACCCCGTGCCCAGTGACCACCGTGGCGTCCTCATCCAGGCAGTACAAGCGCTGCTTGATCGAACGCTCGATGGTCGAATAATCCCCACCCCACAAATCTGTCCGGCCAATGCCGCGCTTGAACAGGGTGTCACCGGCGATCAGCAACTTGGCATCGGCAAACCAGAAACTCATCGAACCTGGCGTATGCCCCGGCGTGTGCAACGCCACACCACAGCCGCAAGCCAGCTCCTCGTCATCACTGAGCCACTGATCCGGGGCCGGCACCGGCGTGTAAGGCACACCGAACATGCGGCACTGCATTTCCAGGTTGTCCCAAAGGAACTGGTCTTCTTTATGCAAATGCAGGGTCGCGCCGGTCTTCTCCTTCATCTGCCCGGAGGCTAGGAAGTGATCCAGATGCGCGTGGGTATGGATGATGCTCACCACCTTCAATCCATGCGCCTCTAAGGATGCTCTGAAGTAGCCCTGTATTTCCGGCCGACTTCAGCTCTTGCCGATTTTAAAAGCGGCGATTCGACCAAAACCGATCAAGTCATCCGTT
>LNDO01000065.1 GCA_001465025.1 Pseudomonas sp. Ga0074129 | reverse complement strand
CCACCCTGGAGCACCTGGGTAACGATAAGCGCGTGATCCTGAGCAAAGAAAACACCACCATCATCGACGGCGCTGGCGTTCAGGCTGATATCGAGTCTCGCGTACTGCAGATCCGTAAGCAGATCGAAGACACCTCGTCCGACTACGACAAAGAGAAGCTGCAAGAGCGTCTGGCCAAACTGGCTGGCGGTGTTGCGGTAATCAAAGTCGGTGCCGGCACCGAAGTTGAAATGAAAGAGAAGAAAGCCCGCGTTGACGACGCCCTGCACGCGACCCGCGCAGCCGTTGAAGAAGGCGTGGTACCTGGCGGTGGCGTGGCACTGGTGCGCGCTCTGCAGGCCATCAGCGAACTGAAAGGCGACAACGCCGATCAGGACGTCGGTATCGCTCTGCTGCGTCGTGCTGTTGAAGCACCGCTGCGTCAGATCGTTTCCAACGCTGGCGGCGAGCCAAGCGTAGTGGTCGACAAGGTTAAGCAGGGTTCGGGTAACTTCGGCTTCAACGCCGCGACCGACACCTACGGCGACATGATCGAGATGGGTATTCTCGATCCGGCCAAGGTCACCCGTTCGGCGCTGCAAGCTGCAGCTTCCATCGGCAGCCTGATGATCACCACCGAAGCGATGATCGCTGAAGTGGTTGAAGACAAGCCGGCCGGTGGTGGTATGCCGGACATGGGCGGCATGGGTGGTATGGGCGGCATGATGTAAGCCAGTCCTGCCCCTCGCAGGTTGCCTTCGGGCAGCCTGTAAGTAGCAAAGAAAACCCCGTGCCTGTCACGGGGTTTTCATTTTTATGGGTTATAAAAAGCCCTCGCGGCAAAGCGGTACGCCAATTGCTTTGTGTCACGCGCGCTCCGGGACTGGAGCCTGTCAATGTGCGCCATGTCGTTGTTAGGCACGGCCGCCTCTTGTTATGTACGCACCTGGATGTGCTCTGTTACGCGGTCTTGCGCGGTGGCAGTGAAAAGATCCAGGACTGTGAGTCCTCTTAGCTCGTCGGGTTATAGCTCGCTCATCGTTGATGAAGATGGGCAATAAAGTGACCTTGGGCTGTTACCGCTGATGCGGATTTGAACTCGGCCGACCTTTGCTCGACGGTGCGTTGAACCAACCTGCCGAGGCGTGTTCGAAATTAAACTCAAGGAGAAGATGCTGGGGGTCAGGACGATCTGTACGACGTGTTGAAAAATAACCACTGATCGGCTTATGCGGCATACGGGGCGTCGGTGGACTAGTGTGGAAACACAGCGTTTAGCAGAGCTATCAAGAGGTTGCGGTGATGAAGCTAGAAATTGCACGAGGTTTGTTCCTGGTGAGCGCGCTCAGCGTGGCCTCTATCGCTGCGGCCGCTTGGCACGAAAGTGGACCTGGGGTGATTAGCTTGAGTGAGCGCGGTTTCTGCCCTATGCCCCCTCAAGTGCGCACATCTCAGGCCATCAAGCCTGATGAAGATTTGCTGCTGTTTCTCTTCAGCTTGTCCCAAGGCGCTCGTTCACAGGGTTAAACGCCGTCTTCGCCCCGTTTTCCATGCCCAAAACAATCAAAAATGCCGTTCACTCAAGTGAGTGAACGGCATTTTTTTACTTCGGATTATGGATTTTTAAAGCCGTTACCAGGCCTTGGCCGATGCGGGCGGGGCGTCGGGCTTGGCCAGCACGCTGTACACGCACGGCAGCACAAACAGGGTAAACAGCGTGCCGATTGACATGCCGGTGGCGATCACCAGGCCGATGTCGAAGCGGCTGACCGCGCCGGCACCAGTGGCCAGAATCAGCGGCACCATGCCGAACACCATCGCAGCGGTGGTCATCAGCACCGGGCGCAGGCGAATGGCGGCGGCTTCTTCCACCGCATCGCGGCGAGACAAGCCCTTTTCGCGGCGTAGCTGATTGGCGAACTCGACGATCAGAATACCGTGCTTGGTAATCAGGCCGATCAGCGTCACCAGGCCCACCTGGGTGTAGATGTTCATGCTCGACAGGCCCAGGAACAGCGGAATCAGCGCACCACAGATCGACAATGGCACCGTGACCATGATCACCAGCGGGTCGCGGAAGCTCTCGAACTGCGCTGCCAGCACCAGGAAGATCAGCGCCAGAGCCAGGGCAAAGGTGGCGTACAGTGCGTTGCCTTCCTGCACCAGTTGGCGCGACGCCCCGGCAAAGTCGTAGGCAAAGCCTGCGGGCGCTTCTTCCTGCATGATCTGCGTCACCGTCTCGATGGCCTCGCCCATGCTGACAATCGGTACGCCCTGAATGATGGCCGAGTTGAGTTGCTGGAACTGATTGAGCTGGGTCGGTCGCGCGCGGTCGCTGACCTTGACCAGGGTCGACAACGCCAACATTTCCCCGCTTTCACTCTTCACGTAATAGCTGCCCAGCCAGCCCGGGTTGTCGCGGTAGGCGCGCTCAACCTGGGCAATCACCTTGTAGCTGCGGCCCTCAATGGTAAAGCGATTGATCTCGCCTTCACCGAGCAGGCTGGCCAGGGTCAGGCCAAGGTTCTGCATGGATACGCCCATTTGCGCGGCTTTTTCGCGGTCGATTTCCACCACGACTTCGGGCTTGTCGAAGGCCAGGTCCACGTCGAGGAAGGCAAACTTGCCGGATGCCAGCGCACGCTCCTTCACGCGCTCGGTCACTTGCAGCAGCGACTGGTAGTCGTTGGGCGTGTTGATCACGAACTGGAACGGCAGTCCTTCACCTGTGCCCGGCAGGGCGGGCAGGTTGAAGCCGAAAATCTGCAGCCCGGCGATTTGCGACAGGCGCGCCTGTACCTCGGGGAGGATTTCCATCTGCGTGCGCTCGCGCTCGCTCCACGGCGTCATCAGAAAGCCGCCGATACCCGATTGCACACCGCTGGTGCCGTTGATCTGGAAGGAGGAGTAGTACTCGGGGAACTCCTTAAAGATGGTCACGAACTCGTCGGTGTACTTATTCAGGTAATCGAGGTTGGTGGCTTGCGGCGCATTGGCCATCATGAAAATGATGCCTTGGTCTTCTTCCGGCGCCAGTTCACTTTTGGTGAATTTGAGCAGCACCGGGATCAGGCACATGACGATCACGGCAAACACCAGCACCACTGGGCGCGTATCAAGTGTGCTGTGCAGGGCGCGCTGATAGCGGCGCTTGAGGCCGTCGAAAATCTTATCGAGTCTATGTGCCAGGCCCGAGGGATTTTCCTCATGGCGCAGCAGCTTGGCGCACATCATCGGCGACAGGGTCAGAGCGACGATGCCGGAGATAATCACCGCGCCGGCCAGGGTTAGGGCGAACTCCTTGAACAGCGCGCCGGTGAGGCCTTCGAGAAAGCCGATGGGGGCATAGACGGCCGCCAGGGTGATGGTCATGGAAATCACCGGTACAGCGATTTCCCGTGCGCCTTCAATGGCCGCATCAAAAGGCGTTTTGCCTTCCTCGATATGCCGGTGGATGTTCTCCACCACGACGATGGCGTCGTCCACCACCAGGCCGATGGCCAACACCATCGCCAGCAGGGTCAGCAGGTTGATCGAGTAGCCCATCAGTTGCATAAAGAACAGCACGCCAATCATCGACAGCGGAATGGTGATCACCGGGATCAGCACCGAGCGGAACGCGCCGAGGAACAGGAACACCACCACGATGACGATCAGCACGGCCTCACCGAGGGTTTTCACCACCTCGTCGATGGACGCCTGGATAAACAGGGTGGCGTCATAAGCGATGGAGACTTTCAGGTTTGGCGGCAGCTGCGCTTCCAGCTCCGGCATGACGTTGCGTACTTCTTTGATCACATCCAGCGGGTTAGCGCCTGGCGTGCCTTTGATGGCGATGTATACCGACGGCGTGCCGTCAAAGGAGCTGATCGAGTCGTAGCTTTCCGAACCCATTTCTACGCGGGCTACATCGCGCATCAGCACGCGGCTGTCACCATCGGTTTTCACCGGGATGGCGGCAAAGGCTTCGGCGGATTTGAGATCGGTTTCGGCGTTGAGGCTGGTGACGACGTACTGACCTTTCATCTCACCCGCCGCAGCGAGGAAGTTGTACTCGCGCACCGCATCGTTGACGTCGCCAGCAGTGACGCCATAGGCCGCCATCTTCACCGGGTCCAGCCATAGGCGCATGGCAAATACCTGGTTGCCGAGAATTTCCGCTTCAGCCATGCCGGGCAGGGTGGCCAGCTTGGGCTGGATGACCCGCGACAGGTAATCGGTGATCTGCGGGTTGCTCAGCTCCTGGCTGTAGAAGCTGATGTACATCAGGGCGGTGGAGTCAGCCGCTTCTTTGCTCAGCACCGGGTCTTCGGCGTCTTGCGGCAGCTGGTTCTTCACCTCGTTGGCCTTGGCCAGCAGTTCGGTGAACAGGCGATCGCTGTTGGCCCCAATGCGCGCGTAGATGGAAATGACCGAGACATTCTGCCGGCTCACCGAGGTCATGTAGTCAATGCCGTCGGCGCTGGCCAGGCTCTGTTGCAGCGGTTGGGTGATGTAACCCTGAATGGTTTCGGCGTTGGCCCCGGGGTAAGCCGTGGTCACCGTGATCAGGGCGTTTTCCATCTGCGGGTATTGGCGGATGGTCAGTTTGCTGAATGCCTGCAAGCCCAGCAGGATGATCAACAGACTGACCACAGTCGCCAATACCGGGCGACGGATAAAGGGATCAGTAAAAGCCATAAATAAATTCCTTGAAGCCGGGCCGGTTACTCGGCGCTTGGCGTGGCCGGGGCGTTGGCGATGCGCACATGGGCACCGTTATCCAGCTTCAACTGGCCAGCTGATACCACCTGCTCGCCTGCCTGCAGGCCTTTGCGGATCACAACCTGACCGTCGCGGCGTTCGCCGGTTTCAACGAAGCGGCGTTCGACGCTCAACTCGGCCTGGCCGGCGTCGTCTTTGGCCACCTGGCCGTCTTGCCCTTTCTTCTCGCCGATGACGTACACCGAGTTGCCATACAGGGTGTAGGTGATGGCTGTTTCTGGCACGACGACGACCGTCTGCTCACCCGGTAGCAGCACTTCCAGGTTGGCGAACATGCCGGGCAGCAGTTTGCTGTCCGGGTTGGCCAGCATGGCGCGCACCTGCACGTTACGCGTGGTGTCTTCGACCTTGGGGTTGATGGCGGCGATCTCACCTTCAAACACCTCAAGCGGGTAGGCCGCGACGCTGAAGCGCACGCGTTCACCGATGGCCAGTTGCGGCACGGTTTGCTCGGGCAGGTAAAAGTCGACGAACAGCTTGCTCAGGTCCTGCAGGGTCGCGATGGTGGTGCCGGAGGCCAGGTAGTCGCCGACATCCACCTGACGGATGCCAATGGTGCCTGCGAAGGGGGCGAGGATGCGCTTTTTGGCCAACTGTGCTTGAAGTTGCGCCACGCTGGCGTTGGCTTTTTGCAAGTTGGCAGACAGCCGGTCGAACTCACTCTTGGAGATGCTTTGGCGGTTGACCAGGCTGCGCCCGCGCTCATATTCCACTTTGGCCAGGCCCAGTTCGGCCTGCGCGGTGGCCAGGCTGGCCTGCTCGACGTCGCTGTCCATCTGGATCAGTGGTTGTTGCAGGCTGACCTGCTCGCCAGACTTGAACAGCACTTGCTGCACAGTACCGGCCACTTCCACGGTCAGGTCGATGCCTTGAAAGGCTTTTAGCGAACCAATGGCGGGCAAGCGGCTTTGCCAGGGCTGAGGCTCGGCAGTGGCTGCATCAATGCTGATGGCCGGCTGCGGGGCCGAAAACATCTGCACCTGTTGGTAGATGGTGAAGCCTTTGTAGGCGGCGAGGGCGAGTACCACAACGAGTACTGCGCCGAGCATGATCAGCATGCGGCGGAGCAACATAATCCGAATCCTTGGCAAAGCGAATGGAAGGCCCTGGAACAGGCAAGAGAGCCACCTTAGACCTCAGTTCTAGAGCTGTCAAAGGTTCGTATTTGCGAAGAATTCTTGTACAAAAACTGGCTAATTGATCAAGTCCTTTTTAAGCAAAATGCCAGCGAAAGCTGGCATTTTTATGGGTGCATGGCGGTTATTTCAGTGGCTTAGGCACTCAGGCGCTGAGTGACCTCATTGAGTTGGCTGGACAGTTCATGCAAGTTCTTACCGGCCGTTTCGGTGCGCTGCACGTTTTCCTGGTTGGAAGTGGCAATGGCAGTGATTTCGGTGAGGTTGCGCGAGATGTCTTCGGCCACTGACGTTTGTTCTTCGGCGGCGGTGGCGATTTGCCGATTCATGTCGCGGATGGCTTCTACGGCATTGGTGATCAACTGCAGGGTGGCGCCGGCTTCGGTGACCTGAGTAACACCTTCTTCGCTGCGCTGCTGGCCGCTTTGAATAGCGCGCACCACATTCACCGCGCCGGTTTGCACGGTGTCGATGATTTGGTGAATTTCGGCCGTGGATTCGGCTGTGCGCTGCGCGAGTGTGCGCACTTCATCCGCTACCACCGCAAACCCGCGGCCCTGTTCACCGGCGCGGGCGGCTTCAATAGCAGCGTTGAGTGCCAGCAGGTTGGTTTGCTCGGCAATGCCGCGAATCACTTCCAGCACCTTACCGATGCGTCCGGTGTCGGTTTCCAGGCGACGAACCACCTCGGCGGTGTTGCTGATTTCGCTGCGGATATCGGTGATGGTGCTAATGGTGGCCTGCATCACCCTTTCGCCTTGGCGCGCGGCATTGTCGGCGGCATCGGCCGCGCCGGCCGCTTCAACGGCATGTCGGGCAACTTCCTGAGCCGTAGCCGACATTTCGTGCATGGCCGTGGCCACTTGGTCGGTGCGCGAGAATTGTTCGCGTGTGCCTTGGGCCATTAGCGTGGCAATGGTGTTGAGCTCGCCGCTGGCGGTGTCCAGATCAACGGTGCTGCGTTTGAGGCGTGTGAAGGTGTCAGCGAGGAAGTCGCGCAGAATATTGGCCGCCACCGCCAATTTGCCCAGCTCGTCCTGGCGCGTGGCGTCCACATGCTGGCCGAAGTTGCCACGGCTGAGTTGGGCGATGTGCTCGATCAGCTCGCGAATCGGATTGATCAGGTTGCGGTTGACCAACCACACGCTGAACAGCCCGATCACCACGGTAGCCCCGAGCATTAACAAGGTGCCAAGCAGGATGGTGCGGTCGCCAGCAGCCTTGATCAACTGGGCTTGTTCCAGGCTTTGCTGGTGCAGTTCATCGGCCAACGCATTCATTTTTTGGGCGGTGCTGCGGTCGATGCCGGAAACGGCTTTGTCACCGACGCGGAAGTCCGCACCGGCGGCAAGGTAGGCATCACGGCCTTTGCGGTAGTTCACTCCAAGGGTTTGATGCTCGCTGCGCAGGTTATCGATTTTGCTTTTGAGCGCGCGGTCATCTATGGCCAGCTCGCTCAGTTGCCCCAGTTCGTCTTGAACCTTGCGTTCCTGTGCTTCGAACTGGGCCCAGTGTTTATCGAATTGAGCTTTGTCGCCGCCGCGCAGCAGGACGTTCTTCCATTCCTGCACCTGGATTTTGAAGTCGAGGTTGGTCTCATCGATGAGTGCGGATTTTTCCAGTGGCCCGGCCAGCAACCCTTGATAGGCCTGCATGCCGTTGGACAGAAAGCTGAAGCAGGCGAGTGCCGTGACCAGAATCAGCGCCAGACTGCCGCCGAGCAGGGCAAGAATTTGCGCGCGCAAGGATGTTTGCAGAAACATGGGTGTACCCCTGAGAGTGAACTGCACAATGCCAGTGATACCCGCGTGGCATGCTTGTGGCGTGCGACGGGTATCGTCTGTGCCGTGAATGAAACGGCCAGCCATGAGTATAGGTCGGCCTCATTGCTGTGTTCTTGAGTTTGCCGCCGCAGGGTTATAGACAGATGGGCGGCGCTCAGGCCAGGCGCAGGTGGTTATCCCAAAGCCCGGCTGGCAGTTGCAGGGGGTGGCTGGCGATCTGCGGGCGGCGGCAGTCGTAAAGTCTGCAGCGTCCCACACCGCTGCTGACCACAAAACCCTCGGCCACCGCGCCAACGCCTGCGCAGTCTGCCAGCGGCGCATCAAGGCGCAGTTCGGCGCTGTCCAGATCCCAGATAAACACCCGGTTGCCACGTGGCGCGGTCAGTGCCAGCAGGCGCAGTTCGCTGTGGATCGCCACGCTGGCGGTGTACTGGTTCATCAGTTGGCGTTGGGCGTCGGCCACTGGGAAATGCTCGAAGGATTGCCCCGGACGTTTGATGGCCAGCAGGGGCACTGCATCGTCGGCCGCGCCCATGTACTGCTGACCGGTCACCAAGGTGCCATCGGCGGCGACAGCCATGTGGCGCACGCTATTCATGCGCTCGGGCAGTTGCTCCCGGCTGATCAGACGGCCGTCGCGTTGCAGCAGTACCAGGCTGGAATCCATGGCGTCGAGGTTCATCTCCACGCGGCTGTCGGCTTCGGTGCGAATGCCGCCGTTAGCCACGGCCAGGGTTTCACCATCGGGTAGCCAGAGCAATTGATGCGGGCCGATGCCGTGGGTGGACAGCTCGCCGGTGCGCAGCAGGTGCTCGCCTTCTAGGCGATACACGCCGAGCACACCACGACCGGGGTCGGAGGTGTCATTTTCGGTGGCGTACAGCCATTCGCCGTCTTTGTGGAACACCGCGTGGCCATAGAAGTGGCGCTGCGCAGGTGATTTCAGGGTTTGCAGCAGGCGGCCGTCGCGGGTATCGATCAGGTAACTCTCAGTGCTTGGTCGGCGACCGACAAACAACGCCATGGGCAGAAACGGATGAGCAATGACGTCATGGCAGCGCTCGGCCACGCGCGTGGCGAACACCTGGCTGCCATCAAGCTGATAGCCCACGGCGAAGTGCTCGCCGGCACTGTTGTTGCGGGCCGACAAAAGTAACGGTTGTGCGCCGTTGAACAGCGTCCAACCCTTTATGGCAGTCGTCGCTATGGCGGCAGCGGCCAGTGTGCTCACCCCTAGACCAAGTAGGGTTCGGCGGCTGATGGGCATGGCTTAATCGCCGTCGTGGGCGTTGAAGCCCAGTTGAATGCCCAGCGCTTTAGCCAGCTCGACCTCGTGGAGGCGATGCAGGGCGTTCAGGCTGTCGTAGAGCGCATTGGCCTCTTGTATGCCCGCCTCATCGCGCAGCAGTTCGCTAAGTGGCCGTTGTGCAGCAGCCAGGCGTTGGCGGGTGTCGCTGTAGGCCGTGTCGATACGGGCTTTCAGGTCGCTGTGCTCACCGCTGAGCAGGGTGCTCAGGCCGTCCTGTTCGGCACCCAGCCAGAGTTGTTCGGCGCTGGACAGGCTGGCGGCCAGGTTGGTCAGGCTGGCGTTGCTGCGCCAAGCATCGGCTTGGTAAGGCTGCGGCTGGCCTTTGCTTTGTCGGCCCAGCGGCGTGCCGAGTTTTTTCTTCAGGCCGTCGAGCGCGTTGACCTGAGTGCGTAACAGTTCGGCCACGGCTTCTTGGGCATCGGCGAAGCGTTCGTTGGGGAAACGTTTGAGCTGCGCGCCGATACCATTCTGGCTTTGCCATTGGCTTAACACATTGGCGGCCAAGACGTTCTGGTGTTCGCCGATGGCTATCAGTAGTGGGCAATAGCGGGCTTTTTGCGTGCCGTTATTGAGGTCAATGGCCGGATCGAATAACACATATTCGTAAGCCGTCAGTCCCTGGACCACCACGCTGGACTTGTTCAAGTCGGCCGGGGTTAGTTCAGGTTTGCTGTTGATCAGTGCTTCAACCTGGCGCGCGACCAGGTTTTTCTTGTCTGGCCAGAATTGAATCTGCCAGGCACGGTTGCCTTCGGCCAGCGGGCCAATCAGCGCCGGTTGCACGCCGGCCCAGGCACTTTGTGCACTCAGAAACACCTGACGGGTTTCAGCCAGGTTTTGCGTGCCCGCGCAGAAGCCTTGAGCGCTGACGGCCAGTTGCCGGTCGGCTTCGTGCCAGGCGCTGTAAATAGGCAGCAATACGCCGTCGGTTAATGCCTGGCTGACCTGCTGGTGCGGATCGCTCGGGCTACAGCCGGCCAGGGTCAAGGTGAGCAGAGTGAGGGCAAGAGGTGAGCGGATCATTAGATGCTCCTTACAGCGAATTCAGAAAAGCCAACAGCGCGCTGCGCTCGTCGGCATTAAAGGTTAGAACGATTTGTTTGGCGGCCTCGGCTTCGCCGCCGTGCCAGAGGATGGCTTCCAGCAGGTTGCGGGCGCGGCCATCGTGGAGAAACTGGGTGTGGCCGTTGACGGTTTCTGTCAGGCCAATGCCCCACAGCGGTGCTGTGCGCCATTCGCGGCCAGTGGCGAGAAACTCGGGCCGATTATCAGCCAGGCCTTCGCCCATGTCGTGCAGCAACAGGTCGCTGTAGGGGCGGACCACTTGGTTGGCCAGTTCAGCTTCGGCGGCATCTGCAGCGGTGGTGAACTGGGGGGTATGACAGCTTTGGCAGCCCGCCTGGTGAAACAGGTTTTTACCGGCGATCACCTCGGGCGCATCGACATCGCGGCGCGCCGGCACACCCAGGTTGCGTGTGTAAAACAGTACGTTGGCGAGAATGTTGTCGCTCACTTCCGGTTCGCCACCATGGGGTGCCTGCAGGCAGTCTGTCTGCACGGCCGTGCAGTTGTCATGGGCGATCAGTGTGCTGGTCAGGCCCATGTCGTTGGCGAAGGCGTCCGCGTTTTGCTGGTTGAGCGTGGGTTGTCCGGCTTTCCAGCCAAAGCGGCCAAGGGCTGTGCGCTGCTGAGCGTGGTCCCATACCTGGTTAGCACGTCCGGAAATGCCATCACCGTTCAGATCGTCGGGGTCTGCATTGGCCAGAATGGCCGCTTCAGGGATGGCCTCCAGCAAGCCCAAGCCAATCATCGGCGGTGCGATGCGCACGGAAAACTGCGTCTCTGGGTGCAGCGCGCCATAACCCAACTGGCTGATCTCCAGCGTTGGTTTGCGCAGTTCCACTTCCAGGCCGTCGGCAAAGGTTACGCGCTCGCTGCTGTAACTCACGCGCACTTTGCCTTCTGGGGCGACGCCAGGGTTGGCCATGTCTTGCAACTGACCGCCATAAGTGGGCTCGGCCAGAACGCCCAAGCGTTCGATGATGGCCGCGTGTTCGGGGCCTGCAGGGATCGACAGACGCACCAGCATCGATACCGAACTCAATGCATCAGCGGCGGGTGGATGGCCACGGCCATCTTTGATGTGGCAGTTTTGGCAGCCGTTTGTGTTGAACAGCGGACCAAGCCCATCACGGGCAGTGGTGGTGGCGGGTGCAGTAACCCAGGGGTTGCGGAAGAAACTGTTGCCGACGCTGAAATCCAAGCGGCGTGAGGTCGGCAGATTGGCCGATGGCAGGGAGAACGCATTCTGGTCGAACTGGTTCACGGTGGCTGCGCCGCCCGACAACGCCTCGCCGGGTTCGGCCTGAGTGAACTGAGGGGCTTGGTCACATCCCATCAGGGCAAGACTCAATGCCAGCAGCAGCGCAAAACGATGCGGCGTAAACATGAACGGAAATCCGCAGCAGAAAACAGGCGGGGATAGTAGCAGTCTGTGCTGGTTTAAATAAGACGGATTTGCATTATCGCTCGTGGCCAAAGGTCGCAGGCTCTAAGCAACGATGCGCTGGTTGATGCGATCAGCATAAAAAAGCCGCGATTGCTCAGAAGCAATCACGGCTTGTTTCAGCGTTGCCTGTTCGGGCTTGGAGCCCTTCGGGGCTTAGAAGCTGTGGTCAGCGGTGTCTGGGTTCAAATCACTGATGCCCAGTTTGACTGCGGCCTGCTCGATAGCACCAGTCTGTTTCACCAGTGCAGCAATGGCGTCACGCACCAGTTGCTGGCCGGCGGTATTTTCAGCGGCGATCAGTTGGTCGAAATGCTGGCCGTTTTTTGCGCTGTCCACCAGTGCCTGCAGTTTGGCTTCGCTGGCTTCAAGGTCTGCTTTGAGAGTGCTGTCAGCGCCGGCATCAAGTTGCGCGACCAATGACGACAGGCTTGGGCCAGTCAGGGTGGTGCCATCGACCTTCTTGTATTCGCCCAAGTAGATATTGCGAATACCTTTGCCGTTGTAGAAGTGCGAATTGTGGGTGTTGTCGCTGAAGCAATCATGCTCGTCTTCAGTCGAGTTGGCTTCCAGTGCCACTTTCATGCGCTCGCCAGCCAGTTCGCCCAACGACAGGCTGCCCATGCCGAAGAGCATTTTACGCAGGCCGTTTTCAGCGGTGTCGGCTTCCAGTTTGGCGCGGTAGTTGTCGGCCTTGCTCGGTTGCCACTCGGTAACCATCGCGTCTAGGTCGCTGACCAGCAGATCAACGGCTGCCTTGATAAAGGCACGGCGACGCTCGTTATGACCGCCCGTAGCGCCTTCACCGACAACGAAATCAGTGGCAGGACGCTCGC
This sequence comes from Pseudomonas sp. Ga0074129, assembly GCA_001465025.1. Lineage (GTDB taxonomy): Bacteria > Pseudomonadota > Gammaproteobacteria > Pseudomonadales > Pseudomonadaceae > Aquipseudomonas. The sequence continues at coordinate 4,378 of LNDO01000065.1, read as the reverse complement.
CTGCACCCGGGTTGGTGCCATTCAGGTCCTGGCCCCACAGCAGGAATTCTACCGCGTGGTAGCCCGTGGCCACGTTAGCCTCGGAACCGCCCAGTTCGTTCAGGCTGGCGAGCAGTTCTGGGGTGATGGTGCTGACATCGAGCTTGTCTTCGCCGACCTGCAGTTCGGTGTTGGCGATGATGTTGGCCTGTGCGCCTGGGTTACCCAAGGCGTGCTGGTAATCAGTGGCCACGTAGTCGATCAGGCCTTCGTCCAGCGGCCAGGCGTTGAGTTGGCCTTCCCAGTCGTCCACTACGGCGTTGCCGAAACGGAAGACTTCAGTTTGCATGTAAGGCACGCGGGCGGCCAGCCAGGCTTCGCGCGCGGCTTTAAGCGTGTCGTCATTGGGGTTGGCGAGCAGGGCGTCTATTGCGCTTTGCAGGGCCTTGCCGGTGCTGGCGGCGTCACTGAAAACAGCGAATGCTAGGTCGGCGTAATGGCTGACTACGGCTTTGCTGGCGGCTGCGTCGAGCTTGCTTGCGGCGGCTACTGGCGCACTGGCGCTGCTGGCAGCGGGTGCTGCGGCTTGAGTGGCAGGGGCTTTATCTTCGCCACAACCGGCGAGAGAGATGGCAATAGCAAGCAGGCTGGCGGAGGCCAGGGGCATACGAAGCATGACGTAATCCTTTGCAAGTGAGGGTGAGCATCCAGGCTGGTGGATGCAAAAACCAAAGCATAATGCGAAAGATTTGCATTTTGCGCAAAGGGTCTTGTGAACTTTTCAATCAAAGCTGTGGTTGTCGTCGATATCGATTCGCGCCCGAACGGCTAAAATGGCCGCACCTGAACCTGTAAATCCAACCTTGGAGTTGTGCATGACCCTTACCAGTGTCGTTGTGATCGTCTTGCTGATTTTGCTCGCAGCCTATGCGGTGCTCCTCTACAACGCCTTGGTGCGCCTTAAGCATGGGGTGAGCAAAGCCTGGTCGAATATCGATGTGATGCTCAAGCAGCGCCATGATGAGCTGCCCAAGCTGGTGGAAACCTGCAAGCAATACATGCAGCACGAGCGCGGCACCCTTGAAGCTGTTATCAGTGCCCGTCAGGCGGTATCAAATGCCCAGGCCAAAGGTGACATGGGTGCGCTGGGTAAAGCGGAAACAGGCCTGCGTGCCGGCCTGGGGCAGCTGTTCGCCTTGGCCGAGAACTACCCGGAGTTGAAGGCCAACGAAAGCTTTCAACACCTGCAGCAGCGCATCACAGGTCTGGAAAACGGCATTGCCGACCGCCGCGAGCTTTACAACGAAGCGGTGAACCTTAACAACGTGCGCATCGAGCAGTTCCCTGATGTGCTTGTTGCCCGCGCCTTTGCTTTTAAAGCGGCAGCCTTGTTGGAATTCAGTGAGGGCGATAAAGCCGATGTCAGCCTCAAGTCGTTGTTTGGTTAGTCGATGGACACTTTCGATCACTGGTTTGCGTTGAGTTGCAGTGTGGCCGCCAGTGTGGCGGGCGCGGGTTGGTTTTTGCGGTGCTTTTCGCAGGCGCGGCACCTGCTCGATACCCCAACCTCGAAGGTTCGCTCAGCCGCTCAAGGCTACGTTGAGTTTTATGGCGTGCTGCATGAGCACAACGATGCGCAGTTGCTTGGGCCGCTGACGCGAACGCCTTGTCTGTGGTGGCGCTACAAAATTGAGGAATACCGTTCGGACGGTAAAAAGCGCAGTTGGCGCGTGGTGGAGAGCGGCACCAGCGAAGCCCTATTGCAACTGGATGACAGCACGGGAAGGTGTCTGATTGATCCGCGTGGTGCGCAAGTTAGCCCGCTGACTCGGCAAGTCTGGAAAGGAAATTTGCGGCATCCATTAGGTGTCCCAAAAACCGGCTGGCGCGCCTTGTTTAGCGATGCCGAGGGTTACCGCTACACCGAAGAGCGCCTGCATGTCGGTCAGCCGTTGTATGCCATCGGTGATTTTCGCAGCAGCGGTGGTGGCCGTCAGGGATTGGATCTGGCGGCTGCACAAGGCGCCGTGATTCGTGAATGGAAGGGCGATTTCAACGGCCTGTTGCAGCGGTTTGATAGCGATGGCAACGGCCAGTTGGATGAACAAGAGTGGCAGCGCGTGCAATTAGCAGCGCGCTTGGAAGCGGAGGATCGTCACCGTGAAACCAGCGCTCTGCCGGCTCAGCATCATTTGGCCAAGCCGCGTGAGGCTCAGCCATTTATCCTTTCTTGCGCCGGTGAAGATGAGTTGGTTCGACATCTCTACTGGCAGGCTGCTGGCGGTGTTGTGCTGTGTGTGGTCGGTGCACTGGCGACTGCCTGGCTGCTCGGTATTCAGCGTTTTTAAGGGTGTCTGAGCGCACAAAACAAACCCGCCGATTGGCGGGTTTTTGTTTACAGCGTGGCGGGGTTGGCCGGGATGCTGAGTCGCCTGGCCTGTTTTAGGTAAGTGGTCAATTCCCGTGCAGGTAGTGGTTTGCTGTACAGGTAGCCCTGACCTTCGTTACAGCCCTGAGCAATGATGTAAGCCTCTTGCTCAACAGTCTCAACCCCTTCAGCAATAACCTGCATGCCCAGGCTTTTACCCAGTTGGATGATGGCGCGCACGATGGTGGCGTCGTCTTCATCTTCGAGCAGGTCTTGCACAAAGCTTTTGTCGATTTTGATCTTGTCCAGCGGCAGGCTCTTCAGGTAACTCAAGGAGGAATAACCGGTCCCGAAGTCGTCAATCGCAATCAACGCTCCTGAGCGGCGCAAGCTGAGCAAGTGTTGGGCGGCCGTATTGATGTCTTCCATCAGGCCGGTTTCCGTGACTTCCAGTTCAAGGCTGCGCAGCGGCAAGCGATAGACCTGCATCAGATTATTCACCACGCGCGGCAACTCGGCGTGGTGCAGTTGCACGGTGGACAGGTTGACGGCCATACGCAGTTCAGTGAAGCCCAAGTCATGCCATTCACGAAGCTGGCGGCAGGCTTGGTCGAGAATCCATTCGCCGATCGGGATGATGGTGCCGTTCTGTTCGGCCAGCGGGATAAACAGGTCTGGCGGGACAAATCCATGCGTTGGGTGCTGCCAGCGCAGCAATGCTTCGACGCCGACCACGTTATGGTCGCGGTAGTCGATTTGTGGCTGATAGACGAGGTGCAGCTGATTGAGTGCCAGGGCTTCGCGCAGGTCTTTTTCCAGCTCACGGCGGCGCCGCATTTCACTGTCAACGCTGGCAATGTAGAACTGATAGCGGTTACGCGAGCGGCTTTTGGCCAGCGTCATGGTTTGTTCGGCTTTTTGCAGCAATTTCTCGGTGCTGTCACCGTCTTCGGGGAATAAGGTGATGCCGATGGTCGCCCGCAAGCGAACTTCTTGATGGTCGAGAATGAACGGGTTGTCGAGGTCGTCGAGTACGCTTTGCACCAACTCTGCGGCCTCGTAAGGCTGCTCGATATCAGCTTGCACTAGGGCAAACTGGTCGCCGCCCAAACGGGCCAGCGCGCCAAGGCGGCCGCTATGACTGCGCAGGCGATCCGACAGCGCCAGGAGCAACTGGTCGCCGGTTTGGTAACTGAATTGCTCATTGATGTTTTTGAAATCATCCAGCCCGACACACAAAACAGCGACACGGCGCTGCAGGCGACCGGCATCATTGAGAATTTGGTCGAGCTGCTGTTGCAGCTGCTGGCGATTAGGCAAACCGGTGAGGAAATCGTATTGGGACATGCGCAGCAGACTGTTCTCTGCTTCACGACGCAAGGTGGTGTTGCGCTCAATGGAGGAGAGTAGCTGGTTAGCGGTGTTGATCCACAAACCCAATTCGTTCTTCTCGTTGCCCTTGAGCATGGGCAGCTTATGTTCGCTGGGGCGATCGGGATTGATGCTGGTGAGGTGCTCAATGATTTTCGACAGCGGCTTGGTTAGCAGCCAGTGATAAACCAAGTACAACACCAGGCCCATGGCCAGAGCGCGCAGCACGCCGGATATAAAGATAATCACTGAGTTGGTGACAAAGCTCTCGCCGTAAGGAGCAGTGTCGAGGGTAATGCTGAGGTCGCCGTAGTATTCGCTGTAAGGGCCACGGCCCACCAGTTGAGTGGTGAAGTTTTGCTCTTTACCGAGGATTGGGTCGGTTAACCAGCGTGTAGAAATGTCTGCTTGCTCGCGGGCTTTCTCAGCCAGCATCGGTTCATTGGGGTGACCGATGGCTGCCATGCGCACGGACTCGTGCTGGAACAGTCCCTCAATAACCTGCATGCCCATTTCGCGGTCAAGGCTGTAGACCGCCTGCGTTGAGGGGTCACGGAACATGCCGCCTGAATTCAACCCATAAGTGCAACGCTCACCCCTGCATACACTTCGTACGGTGTCTTCCAGCCCAGGCGTTTGCGTGGGCGTAAATTGATCTTC
>LNDO01000064.1 GCA_001465025.1 Pseudomonas sp. Ga0074129 | reverse complement strand
AAGTTATGGGTGAGGTGATGCAGAAGGCCATGGCTATGCGGCATGATGCTCCAGCTTCAATTCAATGACCGTGTTGCACTCAGCTCCTGCAACCGCCGTCGGTTTTCTGCATCGCGTTCTTGATCAGGGTCTGTAGCTCACCCTTTTCGTACATTTCCATCAGAATGTCGCTACCACCGACCAACTCACCGCCCACCCACAGCTGGGGGAATGTTGGCCAGTTGGCGTACTTGGGCAGGTTGGCGCGAATTTCCGGATTTTGCAGGATGTCGACATAGGCAAACTTTTCGCCACAGCCCATCACTACTTGCGCAGCCTTGGAGGAAAAGCCGCACTGCGGAGCGTTCGGCGAGCCTTTCATGTACAGCAGAACGGTGTTGTTGGCGATCTGCTCTTTGATGGTTTCGATGATATCCATTGGGCACCTCAGGACTTAACTACCCGACTCATGGGTCGGCACGGTGGCGGCATTGTAGCGAAAAGCCTAGCGCAATGCTCGGCCTTTGCTGTCTGTTTAGCCCCGCTTACGGCATTGATCAAGCCGCCTCAACGTGCACGGGCACACCATTGAGCGCAGCGTTGCCGGAGAGCTTGTCCAGGTAACGCTCATCGGTCAGGTCATTAGCACTGGCACCTGGCTGGGCAGTGGCAATGCCCATCTGCACACCAGGCCGGGCATGCCCCCAACCGTGCGGCAAGCTCACCACCCCGGTCATCATCTCATCGCTGGCGGCGACTTCCACCTCAATCATCCCCACCCGCGAGCGCACGCGCACTCGCTGTCCGTCGGCCAGGCCGCGCTGCTGCAAGTCATCCGGGTGCATCAGCAACTGATGACGCGGCTTACCTTTCACCAAGCGGTGGTAGTTGTGCATCCACGAGTTATTACTGCGCACATGACGGCGGCCAATCAATAGCAACTCGCCCTCCCCGGCCACCGGCTGTTCAGCAAAGCGCGCCAGATCCGCCATGATCAACGGCGCAGCAGCCTGAATCCGCTGGTTTGGGGTTTTCAAGCGTGCGGCCAAGTTGGGTTTAAGGGCACCCAGATCAAGGCCATGCGGATGCTCGCGCAACGTGGCCAGAGACAGCTTGTGCGGCGACTTATCGCCATAGGTGCCAAAGCGCAGCCCCATGTCGATCATTTGCTCAGGCGGCATGGACGGTTTGAGCGACGCGCCGGTTTTCGCGGCAAACGCCTGGGCCAAGCCAACAAAAATCTCCCAGTCGTGCAGCGCACCGACAGGCTTGTCCAACACCGCCTCATTGAAGCGGGTGACGTTGCGCACGGCGAACATATTGAACGTGGTGTCGTAGTGATCATGCTCCAGCGGCCCAGTGGGCGGCAGAATCAGATCGGCATAGCGGGTGGTTTCATTGATGTAAAAGTCGAGGCTGAGCATGAACTCAAGGCCATCCAGCGCCTGCTCAAGTTGACGACCATTGGGCGTCGACAACACCGGGTTACCCGCCACCGTGACTAACGCCCGCACCTGCCCTTCACCGGGGCTAAGCATTTCTTCAGCCAAAGCCGAAACCGGTAATTCACCGCCGTATTCCGGCAAGGCCGACACCCGGCTCTGCCAACGATTGAAATGGCCACCCGATGTGCTCGCAACGATATCTACCGCAGGCTCCGTGCATAGCACACCGCCTACACGGTCGAGGTTGCCCGTAACCAGATTGATCAACTGCACCAGCCACTGACACAAGGTGCCGAAGGCCTGAGTCGAAACGCCCATGCGGCCGTAGCACACGGCCGACTCAGCTGCGGCAAAGTCGCGGGCCAGTTGCCGAATAACCGCCGCGGGTACGCCACACTGCAGGCTCATCGCTTCGGCCGTAAAGCCAGACACGGCCTGACGCACATCATCCAGGCCATCGACCGGCAGATGACTGCTGCGACCCAGGTTCTCTTCAAACAGGGTATTGAGCACAGCCAGCAAAAGCGCTGCGTCCTGACCGGGACGAATAAAAATGTGCTGATCGGCAATGGCCGCGGTTTCACTGCGACGCGGATCAATCACCACCAGTTTGCCGCCGCGTTTCTGGATGGCCTTCAAGCGCTTTTCCACATCCGGCACAGTCATGATGCTGCCGTTGGACGCCAGTGGGTTACCGCCAAGGATCAGCATGAAATCGGTATGGTCGATATCCGGAATGGGGATCAATAAACCATGGCCATACATCAGGTGACTGGTCAGGTGATGCGGCAACTGATCAACCGAGGTGGCGGAGTAACGGTTACGGGTTTTCAGCAGTCCCAGAAAATAATTGCTGTGGGTCATCAGGCCGTAATTGTGCACGCTCGGGTTGCCCTGGTAGACCGCCACAGCGTTTTGCCCATGCTCCGCTTGAATTGCGCTCAGGCGCTCGGCCACCAACTCAAACGCCGCGTCCCAGTCAATAGCCTGCCACTCGCTGCCAATACGGCGCATGGGCTGACGAATACGGTCCGGATCATTCTGGATATCTTGCAGCGCTACAGCCTTGGGGCAGATATGGCCACGGCTGAAGGTGTCGTGCGGATCGCCCTTGATTGAGCGGATTTGCACAGTGCCGTCAGGCTGCGTTTCGGTTTCGATGCTCAGGCCGCAAATGGCCTCACAGAGATGACATGCACGGTGATGGAGGGACTTGGTCATGGCCTGGCCTCTTGTTCTGATTCGAGACGACCGGTCGGGTCGGCAGAATCCAACTATGGAACCCACCACGTCAGTAAACCAGCAGGTTTTGCCTTATGAATCGACAGGCATCATGCCCACCGATGTATGACAGCCTGCGGGGGTAATCGCGAGTGGTTTGCGCCTGCTCGTCATTTCCTTATAAGATCGCCGCTTCCCCGTTTCGTCGCATAGTGCGGCCCCAAGCCGTAGGTTCTGCCGTTTTCTTTATTCAGTCTGGCCCTTGAACCTGCGCCCCTGCTGTTAAAAGGTAGTTAACGATGAGCGCAAGACACTTTCTCTCGCTGATGGATTGCACACCGGATGAACTGGTGGCGCTGATCCGCCGCGGCATGGAGCTGAAGGACTTGCGCAACCGCGGCGTTCTGTTCGAGCCGCTGAAAAATCGCGTGCTGGGCATGATCTTCGAGAAGGCCTCCACCCGCACCCGCCTGTCGTTTGAAGCCGGCATGATCCAACTCGGTGGTCAGGCCATCTTCCTCTCGCCACGCGACACTCAACTGGGCCGTGGCGAGCCGATCGGCGATGCCGCCATCGTCATGTCGCGCATGCTCGACGCCGTGATGATCCGCACCTTCGCCCACAGCACCCTGACTGAATTTGCCGCCAACTCGCGCGTGCCGGTAATCAATGGCCTCTCTGATGACCTGCACCCCTGCCAGTTGCTGGCCGACATGCAGACCTTCCAAGAACTGCGCGGCAGCATCAAAGGCAAAACCGTGGCCTGGATTGGCGACGGCAACAATATGTGTAACTCCTACATTGAAGCGGCCATGCAGTTTGACTTCCAACTGCGCGTGGCCTGCCCGGAAGGTTATGAACCCAATGCCAAGTTCCTGGCACTGGCAGGCGACCGCGTACAGGTGATGCGCAGCCCTCAGGCCGCCGTGGCCGGCGCGCATTTGGTCAGCACCGATGTGTGGACGTCAATGGGCCAGGAAGCCGAAGCGGCCGAACGCCTCAAGCTGTTCCAGCCCTATCAGGTCAATGCCGCCCTGCTCGACCTGGCGGCACAAGATGTCGTGTTCCTGCACTGCTTACCGGCACATCGCGGTGAAGAGATCAGCGAAGAACTGCTCGACGACCCACGCTCGGCCGCTTGGGATCAAGCGGAAAACCGCTTGCATGCACAAAAAGCCCTGCTCGAATTTCTGGTTGAACCGGCGTACCACCACGCATGAGCCAAACCCTGCTGACCCTGCGCAACCTGAGCTGCGGCTACCACGAACATCGCGTGGTGCAGCAGCTCAACCTGCATCTGAAAGCCGGTGACATTGGCTGTCTGCTCGGCCCCTCCGGTTGCGGCAAGACCACCACCCTGCGCGCAATTGCCGGCTTTGAGCCAGTCTGTGAAGGCGAAATCCAACTGGCCGACCAGGTCATTTCCAAGGCTGGCTTTACCCTTGCCCCCGAGAAACGCCGTATTGGCATGGTGTTTCAGGATTACGCGCTGTTCCCGCACCTGAGCGTGGCCGAGAACATTGGCTTTGGCATCCGCAAACAGCCCAACTGCGAGCGGGTTACCCAAGAGCTGATGGAGCTAGTCAAGCTTGGTCACCTCGGCAAGCGCTACCCGCATGAGTTATCCGGCGGCCAGCAACAGCGCGTAGCCCTGGCGCGCGCACTGGCACCGGAACCGCAACTGCTGCTGCTCGATGAGCCGTTTTCCAACCTTGATGGCGAACTGCGTCGTCGCTTGAGCCATGAAGTGCGTGACATCCTCAAGGCCCGAGGCACCAGCGCGATTCTGGTGACCCATGATCAGGAAGAAGCCTTCGCCGTCAGCGATCACGTCGGCGTATTTAAAGAAGGCAAGCTGGAGCAGTGGGACACCCCATTCAATCTGTACCACGAGCCGCTGACACCTTTCGTCGCCAGTTTTATCGGCCAGGGCTACTTTATTCGCGGCCAATTGCTCAGCCCGGACGCGGTGCAAACCGAGCTGGGCCTGATCCTCGGCAACCGGGCCTACACCTGGCCCATCGGCAGCGCGGTGGACGTGCTGCTGCGCCCGGACGACATCGTCTACGACCCGGAAAGCCCGCAAAAAGCCCTGATCGTCGGCAAGACATTCCTCGGTGCGGCAACGCTCTATCGCCTGCAACTGCCCACCGGCAGCCAACTGGAATCAATCTTCCCCAGCCATGCTGACCATCACCCCGGCCAGCAGGTTGGCATTCGCGTTGCCGCTGACCACCTGGTGGTATTTGCCGCCCCCGGCAGCATCGCCGCGCAAGTTAACTTGGGCGAATCGGGCGTACGCCGCTACAGCAGCGACAGTTGATTAAGCCGGCAGGTGTAAACGGCCGCTGGCTACCAGCACCGCCTGACCGGCAATTTTGACCCGCTCACCGTGTAATTCGCAGTGCAGCTCACCACCGCGCGCCGAACACTGATACGCCGACAGCGACTGCTTGCCCAACACCTGCGCCCAATAGGGCGTGAGCATGCAATGCGTCGAGCCGGTCACCGGGTCTTCATTGATCCCGATGGCAGGGGCAAAGTAGCGCGAGACAAAGTCATGCTGCTCGCCCGGCGCACTGATCAGCAGGCCCAAACCGGGTAGCCGGGCCACAGCGGCCAAGTCCGGTGTACAGGCGCGCACAGCGGCTTCACTGGGTAAAATCGCCAGTAACTCCTGAACGCCCTGCCGCTCGTGCAAAGCCAGTACCTGCTGCACCGGCTGGCCCAACGCCTGTTCCACCTCCGCGCGAAGGTCATAGGGCTGCACCGGACGCAGCGGAAAATCCAGCACCAACTTATTGCCCGCGCGAGCCACCTGCAGCCGACCCGAGAGGCAGGTAAAGTCGATCACCTCACCCGGCTCCGCGTAGAGCTCAAACAGTACGTAGGCACTGGCCAGGGTGGCATGCCCACAGAGCGGCACTTCTGCCGCTGGAGTAAACCAACGGATATGCCAGGCAGCGCCCTCCTTCACCATAAACGCGGTTTCCGCCAGATTGTGCTCAGCGGCAATGCGTTGCATCAGCTCATCGTCCAGCCAGTGTTGCAAGCGATAGACCATGGCTGGGTTGCCACTGAATGGCTGTGTGGCAAAAGCGTCGACTTGGTGAAATTCAAGCTGCATGGGCGCGTCCTCAATGATTGGGTTCAAGCATGCCTGAGCCTTAAGGCGCATGAGCGCTACAGCCACGCGCTCATTGAGCCATACAGCACTTAGCCTTCACTGCGCACACGCTTAACCGCATCCAGCCAGCCGTCGTAAAGCTTTTGTCTGTGGCTATCCGCCATGCGTGGCTCGAAGCGTTGTTGCCGGTGCCAATGGCGCGCGATGCTGGCCAGATCACTGTACAACCCGGCTTGCAGGCCAGCCAGGTACGCCACACCGAGTGCGGTGGTTTCGGTGACTTCCGGGCGTTCGACCGGCACACCGAGGATGTCCGCGAGAAACTGCATAACCCAATTGTTTTCCACCATGCCGCCGTCCACACGCAGGGCGCTCGGCTCGGCAGCGCCGTCCTGACGCATGGCCTCGAGCAAATCACGAGTCTGGTAGCACACCGACTGCAAACCGGCAGTGACGATTTCCTTGATACCTGTGTCACGGGTCAGACCAAAGATCGCGCCACGGGCTTTCGGGTCCCAGTACGGCGCGCCCAAACCGGTAAACGCGGGCACCAGATACACTCCACAGGCATCGCCGGTCTGCTCGGCCATGGCTTCCGTATCGCGGGCATGGCTGATCAGCTTGATGCCGTCACGCAACCATTGCACAGCGGCACCGGCAACAAAGATGCTGCCTTCCACCGCGTAGGTAACCTTGCCATTGAGGCGATAACCCACCGTGGTGAGCAGGCGGTTTTTCGAAGTAACCGGCGTACTGCCGGTGTTCTGGATCATAAAACAGCCGGTGCCATAGGTGCTTTTGACCATGCCTGGTTCGAAGCAGGCCTGGCCGATCAGGGCCGCCTGCTGATCGCCGGCCATACCCAGCACGGGAATAGCTGCACCAAGCAGGCTCGCCTCGGTACGGCCAAAGTCGGCCGCGCAATCAAGCACCTCGGGGAGCAGGCTGGCGGGAATCTCAAACAGCTTGAGCAGTTCTTCATCCCACTGCTGGGTGTGGATGTTGAACAGCAGCGTGCGCGAGGCGTTGCTGGCGTCGGTTTTGTGCGACTTGCCGCCGGTCAAACGCCAGAGCAGAAAGGAATCCACGGTGCCAAAGCGCAGCTCACCGCGCTCGGCACGCTCGCGGGCACCCGGCACCTTTTGCAGAATCCAGCGCAGCTTGGTGGCTGAAAAATACGGGTCGATCAGCAACCCGGTCTTGGCCGCGACTGCGGCTTCATGCCCGGCGGCTTTCAGCTCGGCGCAATAGTCGGCGGTGCGCCGGTCTTGCCAGACTATCGCCGGATGGATGGGCGTACCGCTTTGCGCATCCCACACCAAGGTGGTTTCGCGCTGATTGGTGATGCCGATTGCTGCGACGTCCGCCGCATTCAAACCGCTCTGCTGCAACGCCTCGCGGCAGACCTTGAGTGTGCTCAGCCACAGCTCTTCGCCGTCATGCTCCACCCAGCCATCTTGCGGAAAGTACTGCTTGAACTCCTGCTGTGCGCGCGCCACGGGCAAGCCTTGGGCACTGAACACAATCGCCCGGCTACTGGTGGTGCCCTGATCAATGACAAGCAGGTAATGAGACATGGGAGTTCCTTGTTCTTGTAGGGAGTAAATCGTGTTGTTAGTGACGACCGATGGGCGCGAATTCGGCCTGCGTCAGTTGCGCCAGCACAGCGGCGTCCAGCTGCACTTCCAGCCCGCGCCGACCGGCACTGACATAAATGTTGGGAAACTGCTGCGCGCTGTTATCAATAAAGGTGCGCAGGCGCTTTTTTTGCCCCAACGGGCTAATGCCGCCGAGCAAATAGCCGGTGGCACGCTGCGCGGCAGCCGGGTCGGCCATATCGGCTTTCTTCACCCCGGCGACATGAGCCAAGGCCTTGAGATCAAGCGTACCCGCCACCGGCACGACCGCCACCAGCAACTCGCCCTTCTCACTGGCCGCCAACAAGGTTTTGAACACCTGAGCGGGCTCAAGATTGAGCTTTTCCGCCGCCTCCAGACCATAGGAAGCCGCTTTGGGATCATGCGGGTAACTGTGCACCTGATGCGCAGCTTTAGCTTTTTTCAGCAGGTCGATGGCAGGGGTCATGTTCGAATGTGAAAATAATCTGACAAAGTTGGCGTACCTTAGCCGATCTATTCGGCTTTCGGCAGCCTATAATGTCGCGCAATTTCAAGGATCTGACCCATGACCCTGCCGCCCCGCCAACACGACATTCTTGAGCTTGCCCGCGAGCGCGGCTACGTCAGCATCGATGAGTTGGCCCAGGCGTTTGCCGTCACCCCGCAAACCATTCGCCGCGACATTAACCAATTGGCCGACCAAGGCCTCTTGCGCCGCACCCACGGCGGCGCTGCCAGTGAAAGCTCCAGCACGCAGAACACCGCCTACAGCATGCGCGCCGGGCAGATGCGCGAAGAAAAACAACGCATCGCTGCGGCCATCGCCGCACAAATCCCCGACCACGCCTCACTGTTCATCAACATCGGCACCACCACTGAAGCCATCGCCCGCGAACTGCTCGGCCACAAAGGCTTGAAGGTCATCACCAACAACCTGCATGTGGCCGCCCAACTGAGCGCCAAGGCTGACTTCGAGGTGCTGCTGGCGGGGGGCAATGTGCGCAGCGACGGCGGCATCGTCGGCCAGGCAGCTGTGGATTTTATCCAGCAGTTCAAGGTCGACTTCGCTCTGGTCGGTATCAGTGGCATTGATGATGACGGCAGCCTGCTCGACTTCGATTATCAGGAAGTGCGGGTTTCCCAAGCCATCATCCACAACGCGCGCCAGGTCTTGCTGGCCGTCGACTCCAGCAAATTCGGCCGTAATGCCTTGGTGCGCTTAGGCTCGGTTGCACTGGTCGATCGGGTGTTCACCGATGCCGCGCCGTCCGCGGCCATCAACCGCCTGCTCGCCGAGCACAAAGTACACCTCGATCTGGTGTAAGACCGCCAGCACTGGCCTGGCACCTGCCTAGCCGACATCCCGTTACCAATTCCTCACAACCGCTGGGCGCGAATGCGCACATCGGGGTGGCGAAGCCGTGGATATTCGACTAGCATATTTTCGAAATTGAACATTCAAAGCTCAATAACGAATATTGGTGCCACCATGCCGTCTCGCCTCGCCAGCCCCACCCCACTTGCAGAAGTTTATGATGTTGCCGTGATCGGCGGCGGCATTAACGGTGTGGGCATTGCCGCCGACGCCGCTGGGCGCGGGCTGTCGGTGTTCCTTTGTGAAAAGGACGACTTGGCACAGCACACCTCATCAGCCAGCAGCAAGCTGATCCATGGTGGCCTGCGCTACCTGGAGCACTACGAATTCCGCTTGGTGCGCGAGGCGCTGGCCGAGCGCGAAGTGCTTCTCACCAAAGCCCCACACATCGTTAAACCAATGCGGTTTATCCTGCCGCATCGCCCACACCTGCGCCCGGCCTGGATGATCCGCGCGGGCTTATTTCTCTATGACCACCTGGGCAAGCGCGAGAAGCTCGCCGCTTCACGCAGCCTGCGCTTCGGCGCTGGCAGCCCGCTGAAGGCCGAGATCAGCCGTGGCTTTGAATATGCCGATTGCTGGGTGGATGACGCGCGCTTGGTGGTACTCAACGCCATGGCGGCCCGCGAAAAAGGCGCACATATTCACAGCCGTACCCGCTGCGTCAGCGCGCGGCGCAGCAAAGGGCTGTGGCACATCCACCTGGAGCGCAGCGATGGCAGCCTGTTCTCGATCCGCGCACGCGCCTTGGTCAATGCTGCCGGGCCTTGGGTGGCGCGGTTTATCCGCGAAGACCTGAAGCAGGAGTCGCCCTACGGCATTCGCCTGATCCAGGGCAGCCATATCGTCGTGCCGCAATTGTTCGAAGGCGAACAGGCCTACATCCTGCAAAACGAAGACCGCCGCATCGTCTTCGCCATTCCTTATCAGGAACGCTTCACCCTGATCGGCACCACAGACCGCGAATACCAGGGCGACCCTGCCAAGGTGGCGATCACTGACGAGGAAACCGATTACCTACTGAACGTGGTCAATAACCACTTCAAAAAGCAGTTGCAGCGCAGCGATATCTTGCACACCTACGCGGGCGTGCGACCGCTGTGCGACGACGAGTCGGATGATCCGTCGGCTGTGACCCGCGATTACACCCTGTCGCTCTCCGGCCATCCAGGCGAAGCACCGTTGCTCTCGGTGTTTGGCGGCAAGCTCACTACTTACCGCAAATTGGCAGAATCGGCCCTGACCGAACTAGCCCCTCATTTCCCCAAGATGGGGCCCAGTTGGACCGCCAGCAGCCTGCTGCCGGGTGCCGAGCAACTCGACAGCCAAAACTCGCTGGTTGAAGCCCTCTGCGACCGCTTTGGCTGGCTAACCACCTCGTTGGCGCGGCGATGGGCTAGCAGTTACGGCAGCCGCACGTGGGTCATGCTCAAGGGGGTGGTTAACTTAAGCGACCTTGGCGAGCACTTGGGCGGCGGGCTGTACACCTGTGAAGTGGATTACCTGTGTCGGGAAGAATGGACCATGCAGGCCGATGACATTTTGTGGCGGCGCAGCAAGCTTGGCCTGTTCACCACACCGGCGCAGCAGGCCAAACTCGACCGCTACCTGGGTATTGAAGCGCCGCGTAGCCCGGAAGATGCTCACGCGGCGTAAGGACTGGAATCCCTTAAAGTCGGCCTATCAGTTCAGCCATAAAAAAGGGCGACCGAAGTCGCCCAAATTGCCTTGCGTGCCCCTGACAGCAGAATCAGCCCTGCTTGCGCTTGTGCGAATCCTGCCAGATGAAATAACCGACACCAGCGAAGAAGGCGACCATCAGGCCGACGGTGCCGATACCGGCGAGAACTACGACATCGATAAACATGGTTGCCTCCTGCGTGAAGCCTGTGTGGGTATGGCTTCAAGTTAGCAGGGCAGATCCGAGCACTCTTGATCCAGATCAACAGCCAGCCCGCTGGGAATCGCGTATGCGCCGCTTAACTGATCCAGATCAAAAAACCAGCCAGTTGCAGCGACGAATCAGGGCTTTTTGGGTTTGCCCTTGGGCTTCTTCTTGGCTTTTGGCATGGGGAACGCCTGGGCAAAAGCATCACGCATGTCGTTGAGCTTTTTATCGTGCAGGTCGTGGATGCGCTTATCACGCTCGGCGGCGAAATCAATCAGCTTGTCGTCTTGGCTCATGGGCTTGGCTTGATCAAACGGAAGGTCAGATTAAGGCGCGGCGCGCAGGGTGTGCGCGTCTTCGCCACTTGGTGCTGCCAATGATGCTGGGTTGGCCCGCGCATGACCAGCAGCGATCCGTGTTGCAGATGCAGCGAATGCTCGATGCGGTTATGGCCTTTGCGGCGCAGGTCGAAGCGGCGTGTACCGCCCAGGTTGAGTGAGGCAATAAGCGGATTCGCGCCCAACTCGGCTTCATCGTCACTGTGCCAGCCCATGGAGTCCTGACCGTCACGGTAATAGTTGAGCAGCACACCGTTAAGCGGCTGCCCCGCCGCCTGCTCCACCTGCGCGCGAATCTGCGCCAGCAGCGGCGTCCAGGGCAACGGTTGATGGGTCAAGCCTGAATAGCGATAGCTGGCCTCGGCATCGCCATACCAAGCCACCAGACGTGGCACCGCCACATGCCGGCCGTAAATACGTACCTGCGGCTGCTGCCAGGGCGTTTGCTGCGTCAGCTGCTCAAGCCACTGATCTGCCACATACGCCTGCTGCCAGTGCGACAGCAACTGCAGGTCGGCATTGGGTAGCTGCAAAGGGCTTTCGGCGAATAGATCCACAGTTGCGACTCATCAAGATTCTGCGCGCAGTGTGCCGCGAGCACGCCTCACACTTCCACATCCACCCACAGGCCTTGGCGCGGTAATTCGTCGAGCAGCGCTTGATCGGCCTCATGCACCTCGCCTTCAGCCAACTCTTCCGGGCTATAGCCGTGGCGACGCTGGCGCCGACGCTGCTCCTCACGCAAGAGCAATTGCGATTCTTGCGGATGGCGCTTATCGAGACTCACACCACTTTCCTTGGCGCTTTCAGCGCTCGGGGTGACCGGCGGAATTTCCGGGCGCGGCTTGACCGCATCATGCTGAGTGGTCACGGGGGCCAAGCTATGGGGTATCGGCGGCAGCATCTGCATCACCCTCCTTTGGTCAGACTGTCGGCCAGGCATGCCTCGACTTGAACAGTGCCTCGCTACACTTTTGAGCATTCAACTTACATAAAGTGCCGCTATAGCTGATTGCGCCTTGGGCCTGAGCCCCGCGTTCCGTTACCATAGTCGGCTTTTTTACGCAGGAGACAAGCATGGCGCAGTATGAACCGGGGCAACGCTGGATCAGTGACAGCGAAGCGGAGCTGGGTTTGGGTACCGTTCTGATGCAAGACGGGCGCATGCTCACCGTGCTCTACCCGGCCACTGGCGAAACCCGCCAGTACGCCATGCGCAACGCACCCTTAACGCGTGTGCGCTTCTCGCCGGGTGATGAAATCACCCATTTCGAAGGCTGGAAAATGACCGTGCAAGAAGTCGATGACATCGACGGTCTGCTCGTCTATCACGGCCTCAATGCGCAGCACGAAAGCGTCACCCTGCCCGAGACTCAGCTGTCGAACTTTATCCAGTTCCGCCTGGCCAGTGACCGTTTATTCGCCGGGCAGATCGACCCGCTGCCCTGGTTTGCCCTGCGCTACCACACCCTCGATTACACCAGCCGCCAGTTGCAATCCACGCTGTGGGGCCTGGGCGGCGTGCGGGCGCAACCAATCGCCCACCAACTGCATATCGCCCGCGAAGTGGCTGACCGTATCGCCCCGCGCGTATTGCTGGCCGACGAAGTGGGTTTGGGTAAAACCATCGAAGCCGGCTTGGTGATCCACCGCCAACTGCTCTCCGGCCGCGCCAGCCGCGTGCTGATTCTGGTGCCGGAAAACCTGCAGCACCAATGGCTGGTGGAAATGCGCCGACGCTTCAACCTGGATGTCGCGCTGTTCGACGAAGAACGCTTTATCGAAAGCGACGCCAGCAACCCGTTTGAAGACTGCCAGTTGGCCCTCGTGGCCCTGGAATGGCTGTGTGAAGACGAAAAAGCCCAGGACGCGCTGTTTGCCGCGGACTGGGACCTGATGGTGGTCGATGAAGCGCACCATCTGGTCTGGCACCCGGAACACGCCAGCCCTGAATACGCGCTGGTTGAACAACTGGCGCAAGTGATTCCCGGCGTCCTGCTGCTTACCGCCACCCCGGAACAGCTCGGCCAAGACAGCCACTTCGCCCGTTTGCGCTTGCTGGACCCCAATCGCTTCCATGACCTGGCCGCCTTCCGCGCCGAAAGCGAGCACTACAAGCCGATCGCCGAAGCCGTGCAGGAACTGCTCGACCAAGGCCGCCTGTCAGATGCGGCGCACAAGACCATTCATGACTTCCTCGGTGAAGGCGGCGAAGAGCTATTGGCCGCTGTCAATGCTGGCGACAGCGAAGCCTCGGCGCGCCTGGTGCGTGAATTGCTCGACCGCCACGGCACCGGCCGCCTGCTGTTCCGTAACACCCGCGCAGCGGTCAAGGGCTTTCCTGATCGCGAACTGCACCCCTACCCGCTGGCAAACCCCGACGAGTACATGGAGCTGCCGCTGGGCGAGCATGCCGACCTGTACCCGGAAGTCAGCTACCAGGCACAGCCGGATGTGGATGATGAGCAACGCTGGTGGAAATTTGACCCGCGCGTTGAATGGCTGATCGACACACTGAAGATGCTGAAAAAATTCAAAGTGCTGGTGATCTGCGCCCACGCCGAAACCGCCATGGACCTGGAAGACGCCCTGCGTGTGCGCAAGGGCATCCCTGCCACGGTGTTCCATGAAGGTATGAGCATTCTCGAACGCGACCGCGCGGCGGCCTACTTCGCCGATGAAGAGTTCGGCGCGCAGGTACTGGTCTGTTCGGAAATCGGCTCGGAAGGTCGCAACTTCCAGTTCGCCCATCATCTGGTGTTGTTCGACCTGCCGGCTCACCCCGACCTGCTCGAGCAGCGCATCGGCCGTCTCGACCGTATCGGTCAGAAGCACCGCATTCAACTGCACGTGCCGTACCTGGAAAACAGCCCGCAGGAGCGCCTGTTCCAGTGGTATCACCAAGCGCTGAATGCCTTCCTCGCCACCTGCCCAACCGGCAACGCCTTGCAGCATCAGTTCGGCAGTCGCCTGCTACCGCTGCTGGAAAGCGGCGACGACGGCGAATGGCAGTCGTTGGTCGATGAAGCCAAAGCCGAGCGCATTCGCCTGGAAGGTGAACTGCACGCCGGCCGCGACCGCCTGCTGGAACTCAACTCCGGCGGTGCCGGCGAAGGCGAAGCACTGGTCGAGGCTATTCTTGAGCAGGACGACCAGTTCGCCTTGCCGATCTACATGGAGCAACTGTTCGACGCCTTTGGCATCGACAGCGAAGACCATTCCGACAACGCCTTGATTCTGCGCCCCAGCGAAAAAATGCTGGACGCCAGTTTCCCGCTCGGTGACGACGAAGGTGTAACCATCACCTATGACCGCGAGATGGCCCTGGCCCGTGAGGACATGCAGTTCCTCACGTGGGAACACCCCATGGTGCAAGGTGGCATGGACCTGGTGCGCTCAGGCTCGATGGGCAACACCGGCGTCGCGCTGATCAAAAACAAAGCGCTCAAGCCTGGCACCGTGTTGCTGGAACTGCTCTACGTCAGCGAAGTCGTAGCGCCGCGCGCCCTGCAACTGGGCCGCTATTTGCCGCCCATCGCCCTGCGCTGCCTGCTCGACGCCAACGGCAACGACCTGGCCAGCAAAGTTTCGTTTGAAAAACTCAACGAGCAGCTGGAAACCGTGCCACGCGCCAGCGCCAACAAGTTTGTGCAAGCGCAACGCGACAGCCTTGGCCCGCTGATCAATGCTGGCGAAAGCAAAGTCGGCACGCGCCATATTGAGCGCGTGGAAGAAGCCAAGCGCCGACTGGCGGCGGAAACTGAAGAGGAGCTGGCGCGCCTGATTGCCTTGCAAGCGGTCAACCCAAGCGTGCGCGACAGCGAACTGAACGCCCTGCGCAGGCAGCGCGAGCAAGGCCTGGCCATGCTCGACAAAGCGGCACTGCGCCTGGAAGCCATTCGTGTGCTGGTGGCCGGCTAAACACCACGCGCTACAGCGTGTCGTGATGTTTGGCACTCGCTGACGCGACCTACGGCCATAAAAAAGGGGCTGGGTTTATCAAACCCAGCCCCTTTTCTTTTTAGCCTGACTTAGCTACCAGAGCGCGCCTGCATGCCTTGCTGCATGGTGGCGGCATCACTGACAAAGCAGCGCGACGCTTGCAGCAAGGCCACCATGGTCACCAGCAGCGCCACTGGAATCAGGTACATGGCATTGTGCAGGCCAACAGCCTTGAAGGTTTCATTCATTTCACTGGCACCCGCCGCCAGCATGGCCGCGTTGGAGTAATGATCCGACAGCATGCCCACCGCCAATGGGCCAAGGCCACCACCCAGCAGGTACAGGCCGGCAAAGAACAACGCCATGGCCGTGGCGCGCAGGCGCGGCTCAATCACATCCTGAATCGCGGTGTAAACGCAGGTGTAGAAGTTGTAAGCAAACAGCCAGCCGATGCTGAACAGCGCGACAAACACGGCGACTTCAACGCGTCCAGCCAGCAAGGCATAGCCGGTGGCCAACGCCGCGATCAACATGCTGACGGCAGCAAAGACCAGACGGCCTGTCGCCCAGCGCTGGTGAATCTTATCGGCCAACCAGCCGCCCAGCGTCAGCCCCACCAAACCGGTCAAGCCAACGATCACGCCCGTGGCCATTGCAGCCTGCTCCAGCGGCAGCAGAAAGTAGCGCTGCAGCATTGGCACCATAAATGAGTTGCACGCGTAGGTAGCAAAGTTGAACGCTAAACCCGCCATCACCAGCCACCAGAAGGTGCGAATGGCCATGACCTTGCGCAGCGGTTTCTCAACGGCTTCAGTGCTCGACTGCACCTGCTCGGCCGCACCACGCTTGGGCTCTTTTATAAAAAAGATAAACACCGCCAGAATCAAACCCGGCACGGCTGCGATAAAGAACGGCGCGCGCCAGCTGTCGAAGGCTTCAACCATCGCCCCGATGGTGAAAAACGCCAGCAGCAAACCAATGGGCAGGCCCAGCATAAAAAGGCCCATGGCGCGTGCGCGTTTGTGCGCAGGGAACAGGTCACCAATCAAGGAATTGGCCGCTGGCGCATAACTGGCCTCGCCAATGCCCACGCCCATGCGGATCAGCAGGAAGCTCCAGAAGTTCCAGGCCAGGCCGTTCACCGCCGTCAGGCCACTCCACACGGTCAGGCCCCAACCCATGATCTTGCGCCGCGAACCGGTGTCTGCCATGCGCCCCAGCGGCACACCGGCAATGGCGTAAACGATGGTGAAGGCCGTGCCGATCAAGCCCAGCTGCAAGTCGCTGAGGCTCCATTCCATCCGAATCGGCTCAATGATGATCGCCGGAATGGTGCGATCAAAGAAATTGAACATGTTGGCCAGGAAAAGCAGAAACAAAATGCGCCAGGCATTCGCCGCTTGGAGGGACTGCTGCATGGAATTGATCTCTGATTGTTGTTATTAGGGCACGCTACCGGCGCCTGGTCAAAAAGCTAAACCAGCACGCTGGAGGGCAATCTAGAGCCTCTGACAAGGGCTGTCTGTGACTATTTGTAGTGTGTATGCCGAGTAATCGACTACCGCGCCGAGCCACGCGACACAACAGCCTGCTAAAAAACCTGCCAAGTCAATACAGTTAAACCCGATCAAACAGCGAGATTTTCTGTTTTTCATGCTACAAACAAGGCAGTTGAGTGCAATGTGGCCAATTGCCCGCCCCCTCTCGTCAGCTGCTGGATGTCTGGATATGAAAACAAAAAAAGAAGCTGTGACCCCACTCGCGACTGAAGCCACTCTGGCTGACTTGGCTGACACCTTACTTCCACCGCTTGAACCCTTACCGCCACCCGCCCCACTGGTGCCGGTGCACGTCGACGGCAGCGGTGAGCAGTACATGTACTTCACCGAGCGCGACATTGATCGCATCCTCGACAACCTCGACGGTTTGCGTAGCCTGGTGTTCCCACCCGCGCCGCATGACGAGGAACACGACCGGCGCGTACAGCATTTCCCCTCGGTGTGCTTGATCGGCCTAGGCCGCTGCGGCTCGAACATCGCCCTCGATGTCGCCTCGCTGGTCTACAACGCTCGGCAGTTCTACCTGAGTGAATTCAAGAACGAAGATAAAACCGTCACCGAGCAAGACTTCCGTCCCACGCGCTGGATCCGCAGCAACCTGCTGCGTGCACCTAGCAAAGACAGCAAGCCAGTATTCCTGATCGAGCCGTTGGTTATGCTCGGCGACCTGGACAAAGACATCGAGGGGCGTATCCGCTTCTCGCGCAAGGGCGAAACCAGCGGCTTCCTGAGCGACTACAGCAAGATGAAGATCATGGACCTCTCCGAGGTGCATGCTGGCGGTGCGGGTAACGCGCCAATTCTGGGTCAGTACCTGGCCAAGATCATCCTGAACAAAGACACCCAGCGCTTTACCAACGAAGACTGGAAGTTTATCCACAGCTACCTGATCGACTCGTGCGGCATCAAAGCCAACCAGTCGCGGTTGTACTTCTACATCTTCAGCGCTGGCGGCGGCACCGGCTCGGGCATGGCCTCGGAGTTTGGCCTGGCCCAGCAATTTGCTTATATGAGCAAGACCTTCGACACCAAGAACTTCGACGAAAGCCCGGAGAACCGTGACCACAGCTTTGTCTTCGAGCCGATCTTCACCAGCGGCATTTGTATCCTGCCGAACATCTCCGACCGCCGCAGTGAAATGTCCGAGGCGCTGCACATCAACGCCGGCCGCTTGCTGTGCAAGTACCTCGCGGAAGAGTGGGACTTCTCCTACAACTTTGACAATGAAGAGAACAGCGAAGAGAGCGTGATGCGCCGCATCCGCCCATGGAACGCCATGATGCTGATCTCCAACGACATCATGCGTTACGCCGAAGAGAGCGATGACGGCAATATCCAGAACATCGACGTCAACGCCATGGAGCGCCACGCCAACCAGTACATCTCCCAGCAAATCTTCAACATCCTCACCGCTCAAGCAGTGACCACTGACTACGACCAGAACTACTTCCGCCGCGCCGGCATCGACATTGGTGAAACCATTCGCCTGGACGCCAACGACTTGTTTATGAGCCTCGCCGGCCCGGTGGCCGTGGCCTATGCCGAGTCAGTGGTGCCAGAGCAAAGCGCCGCTGCGCTGGACAAGTTCCGCGTGCTGGAAAAAGAACCAACACGGCTGAATATCGACGACCTGTTCTTCCGCTCCATCGACCTGCCGCACTTCAACAAAGTTACCCAGGCCATCGAAGGCATCAGCCTGCTGCCGATTGAATCCAAGCGTTATCGCGAAGCGCTGCAGCAGTACAAAGCCAGCGGCTATGACGCGGCGCAACTGAGCGATTTGCACTTCTTCAAGAATTGCTCTTCGGTGGTCTCGATTGTCTCGCTGCCCAAGGATTACAAGCTGTCCTACATGGACCTGAACCGGCTGAAGACCCACCTCAACAGCCTGTTCCCTAACACCACGCTCAAGCGTTATGCGCTGGTGATCGGCGCGTCAGCCAACCTGTCGCTGACCACCCTGATCGCCAAGAGCCCGTGCCTGTCGGATGACTTCCTGACGCTGATCGTCGCGTTCATCAAGCGCTGCTTCGCCCGCGATCCGCACCGCTTCGACGAGACGCTGGATAACGCCATTCTCGATTTCATCATGCAGGAAGAGTTTGATGAAAGCCGGGTCGACGCCATGCTCAACGAGTTCGAGAACCCGGCGAAAATTCTCGACACCAACTGGTACGCGATCAAGCCAATGTATGAGAAAAAGTACCGCGAGCTGATTCACGATCAGAGCAAGTTCGTCTCGATCAATGACATTCGCCTGTCGCGCGAGAGCGTGAAGAAATCCATCAAGTACCTGCGTGAGATCTACCGCCACCGCATCGGTAAAACCCGCGTTATCTCGCTCAACAAGTACGCGGAAGACAAGCACGAGTAAGCCTCAACACCTGCACACCGACGCCAGCGCGTCAGTGTGCAGGTGGTTTACCCCTTCTGCCACTCGCTTAACCAGCCCAGGCTGGCCAGAGTACCCGCCTCACCCGGCCGATATTCGGCCCCCAGCCAACCGTCATAACCGCTTGCGCGCAACGCATCCAGCAGCGGTTTAAAGGCTAAGTTGCCCGTACCCGGAGCGCCACGCCCCGGCACATCGGCAAACTGCACATGGCCTATCCGCCCGGCTAACAGTTCAATACCGGCCTTAACGTCCAGCCCTTGGCGCGCCATGTGATAGAAATCGTATTGCGCCCGCACGTTGGGGTGCGCCACCTGCGTGAGCAACTCAAGTAGCTGCTCTGGGATGTTGATCAGAAAGCCCGGCATATCGAGGGGATTGATCGCCTCAACCACCACGCCAATGCCCAGCAGCTGAAAGGCCTCACCGGTTTTGCGCAGGTTATTGATTAAGCAAACCATCGCCTGCTGCGGCTCAAGCCCTTCGGCCAAACGACCGGGCAACACATTGACCAAGGCCGGACGCACTAGGGCGGCGTAACTCAAGGCCTGTTGCAGCGCCGCATCAAATTCGTCCTGGCGCTCGGGCACGGCGGCCAAACCCGCGCCGCCACTTATCAAATCGCCGGCTGGCAAGTTGATCAAACGCAGCGGCATGTCAGCGGCCTGCAGCGCCTCTTTCAGGCGAATGGCCGCCAGTTCATAAGGAAACTGAATTTCGACGCCATCAAAGCCAGCGGCGGCGGCGGCCACCACACGCTCGATCAACGACAACTCGCTAAATAGCAGCGACAGGTTGGCAGCGATTTTCATGACTGCGACTCGTGCACCGGCGACTCGCGATACAGATCAACCAAGGTAGCGGGATCGCGTTCCAGATTGCCGTGGCTGCCATGCTGGCGCATCAACTGTGCGGCCAGACCGCTCAGCGGTGTGGCACTGCCTATCTGCTGCGACAGCTTTACCGCCGTGTCGAGGTCTTTAAGCAGGGTGCGCACATGCCACTTGATGGGCTCAAACTGGCTGGCTGCCATCTGCGGGGCGAGGATTTGCAGCGGCTTTGAGTCGGCAAAACCGCCAGCCAATGCCGGCGCGATGAGGCTCGCATCCACTCCAGCCTTTTCCGCCAGCGCCACCACCTCGGCAATCACCAGTGCATTGCAGGCCACGATCATCTGGTTGCACACCTTGGTCACCTGCCCCGCCCCCACATCGCCCATGCGCGTCAGGCGCTGCCCCAAGTGAGAAAGAATGGGTCGCAGCCGTTCAATGTCTTCTATCCGCCCACCCGCCATAATCGCCAAGCTGCCTGCTACGGCCCCTGCCGTGCCGCCGGATACAGGCGCATCGACCCACTGCATGCCGCAACGGGCATGCAGCTCAGCGGCCATTTCGCGAGTGGCTGCCGGTTCCAGGCTGGAGAAATCCACCAGCAATTGTCCAGGCTTGGCCGTTTCAGCAATGCCGCCGGGGCCAAAAATCACCTCACGCACCACCTCGGTATTGGCCAAACACAGCATGACGATATCGGCCTCAGCGCAGAGCTGTGCAGGCGTCTCGACCACCCGTGCGCCCAAGGTTTGCAGGGTGGCGCACTTATCGGCCGTACGATTCCACACTGATACGGCATAACCGGCAGCCAGTAATCGTTGCGTCATGGGCAAACCCATCAGGCCAATACCGGCGAACGCCAGGCTGGGCAATGTGTCAGGCATGAGGATTCTCCGAAACAAACAAGGACGTGGGCATAAGCCACAAAGTCAGCCGGTCAATGCGCCAATGAAGGCTCGTGGCGCTCCTGAGCCAATACCCAGGGCGCTACTACCACGGCCCAAAGTGCGGGGTTACGTGTCAGCAAGTCTTCGGCATGCGTGTCTTGCGCTTTGCTCAGCACGCCTTCGGCAAGCCAGGCCGCTACTTTGTGCTGCTCGTTTTGCGCCAGGGCTTCGGCTACGGCAATAAGGTCTTGGCGACCGTCCACCAGCAACAAAGCGCCACGGGCGAAAAAAGGTTGGAGTTCTAGCCAGCTAATAGCTGCAGTTTCTCCAAGCAGCTTGGCATAGAGGGTGCTAGGTTGTTCTGTCATGGATTGACCTGTGGTGAATGACCGCCAAGTGGCCGGCGCAGCATGATAGCGCCGGCCCGCAGTCAGGCAAATTCGCGACGTTGGACAAGCCGTTTAAGACACGCCGTTTTTATATACATTTATTGCATTAAAGCGACACAACCCGGCTCTTCCCCCGACTAGCTGCTTTTCAAGCCGCAAAGCCGCGCTCTACACTGCACCGGTACAGTTGCCGGGGGGATGGCCGGGGAAAACCCGGTTCTGCAGCTTTGGCCGCCAGAACTAAAAAAATCAAAACCAATAAGAGTGGAGCATGTATGAACAAGGCTACTAAGCAGATTTCCAAGCTGTTTGCCGCCATGGCCATGGCAGGTGTTGCCAGCTATTCGGTAGCGGCTGACACCATCAAGATCGGCCTGGCCGGCCCGGTTACCGGCGCTGTCGCGCAATACGGTGAAATGCAGTTCATCGGTGCCAAAATGGCCATCGAGCAAATCAACAAGGCCGGCGGGGTAAACGGCGCTCAACTCGAAGGCGTGGTCTACGACGACGCTTGCGACCCCAAGCAAGCTGTGGCCGTGGCTAACAAAATCGTCAACGACGAAGTTAAATTCGTCGTGGGCCACCTCTGCTCCAGCTCCACTCAGCCAGCGTCTGACATTTACGAAGACGAAGGCATCCTGATGGTAACGGCAGCATCCACCAGCCCGGACATCACTGCCCGCGGCTACGAACTGGTGTTCCGCACCATTGGCCTGGACAGCCTGCAAGGCCCAACTGCTGGTAACTTCATTGCCGACAAGGTCAAGCCAAAAGCTGTTGCCGTGATCCACGACAAGCAGCAGTACGGTGAAGGCATTGCCACTGCGGTCAAGCAGACTCTGGAAAGCAAAGGCACCAAAGTGGTCATGTTCGAAGGCATCAATGCCGGCGACAAAGACTTCTCCGCGATGATCGCCAAGCTCAAGCAAGCCGGTGTGGACTTCGTCTACTACGGTGGCTACCACCCGGAGCTGGGCTTGCTGCTGCGTCAGTCGGCTGAGAAAGGTCTGAGCGCCAAGTTCATGGGCCCTGAAGGCGTAGGCAACAAGGAAATCTCGGCCATTGCTGGCCCGGCATCCGAAGGCCTGCTGGTGACCCTGCCGCGTTCTTTCGATCAGGACCCACGCAACCAGGCACTGGTTGATGCGTTCAAAGCCAAAAACGAAGACCCAAGTGGCCCGTTTGTGTTCCCGGCTTACGCCGCCGTTCAAGTGATCGCTGAAGGCATCACCAAAGCGGGCGACACCGACACCGCCAAAGTGGCCGCCGCACTGCGCGCCAACACCTTCGACACCCCGACCGGCAACCTGGCGTTCGATGAAAAAGGTGACCTGAAAGACTTCAGCTTCGTGGTGTATAACTGGCACCAAGACGGTACCAAAACCGAAGCCAAGTAACCTTCCCGCCTGAACCCAAAGCCCACTGCCTGCGCAGTGGGCTTTGTTTATTAAGAAGAATTCCGGTTGCGTGCTGCGCCATAAGCGTTGCCTTGCACGACGGCCCAGGAGTTAGGCAATGCCTGAACACTATCACTACCTGCAACAGTTGGTTAACGGCCTGACTGTTGGCAGTACTTATGCGTTGATCGCCATTGGCTACACCATGGTTTACGGCATCATCGGCATGATCAACTTCGCTCACGGCGAGGTTTACATGATCGGCTCTTACGTCGCTTTTATCGCGATCGCCGGCCTGACCATGATGGGCCTCGACAGTCTCCCGCTGCTGATGATCGCTGCCTTTGCCGGCAGTATCATTATTGCCAGTGTGTATGGATACAGTATCGAACGGGTCGCCTACCGCCCCCTGCGCGGCGGTAACCGCTTGATCCCATTGATTTCCGCCATTGGCATGTCGATCTTTTTACAGAACGAAGTGCTGCTCGCGCAGGATTCGAAAGACAAAGCCATCCCCAACTTGCTGCCCGGTAACTTCGTGCTGGGCGAAAGCGCAATGAATGGTGTGGTGATTTCCTACATGCAGGTGCTGATCTTTGTCGTCACCTTTGTCGTGATGCTGGCACTGACCGCGTTTATCTCGCGTTCGCGTCTTGGCCGCGCCTGCCGCGCCTGTGCCGAAGACATCAAGATGGCCAACCTGCTGGGCATCAACACCAACAACATCATCGCCCTGACCTTCGTCATCGGCGCTGCACTGGCCGGTATTGCTGCGGTATTGCTGGGTATGCAATACGGTGTGATCAACCCACACGTGGGCTTCCTCGTTGGGATCAAGGCCTTTACTGCTGCAGTTCTAGGCGGTATCGGCAGCATTCCTGGCGCGGTGCTGGGTGGTCTGCTGCTAGGCCTTGCTGAAGCCTTTGGTGCCGACATCTTCGGTGACCAGTACAAGGACGTGGTGGCTTTCAGCCTGCTGATTCTGGTTCTGCTGTTCCGTCCTACGGGCATTCTCGGTCGTCCGGAGGTTGAAAAAGTATGAGTCTCGTCATCCGCAAAAACCTCAAAACAGCCTTTTTCAGCGCCCTGCTGGTGCTGGCATTGGCCTATCCGGTGCTTGGCCTGAAGCTCACCACCGTTGGCATCAAGCTCGAAGTGCATGGGGCCAGCCCCGCCATCCTGTGGACCATCGCCGGCTGCGCCATTGCCATGTTCTTCTGGCAGCTGTTCCGTAGCCAGTTAACGGCCGCCTGGAGCCATGCACCCAAGCTGCCAAGCATGCCGGCACAAGCCAGCAACTTCCTCACCCTGCCTTCTACTCAGCGCTGGGTAATTCTGGGTCTGATCATGGTGGCGCTCGCCTGGCCATTTTTTGGCAGCCGTGGTGCCGTGGACATTGCCACGCTGATCCTGATCTACGTAATGCTCGGCCTGGGCTTGAACATCGTGGTCGGTTTGGCCGGCCTGCTGGACTTGGGCTATGTCGGCTTCTACGCCGTAGGCGCCTACACCTACGCGCTGCTGTCGCATTACTACGGTTTTGGATTCTGGATCTGCTTGCCGATTGCGGGACTGATGGCGGCCTTCTTCGGCTTTGTGCTGGGCTTCCCGGTGCTGCGCCTGCGCGGCGACTACCTGGCCATCGTGACCTTGGGCTTTGGCGAGATTATCCGCATCCTGCTGCGCAACATGACCGAAGTAACAGGCGGCCCCAACGGCATCAGCAACATCGAAAAACCCACGTTGTTCGGCTTGTCGTTTGACCGCCGCGCAGCGGAAGGCATGCAGACCTTCCACGAGTATTTCGGCATTGCTTATAACGGCATCAACAAGGTGATCTTCCTCTACTTGATCGCCTTGGTGCTGGTGTTGCTCACCCTGTTCGTAATCAATCGCCTGCTGCGCATGCCGATTGGCCGAGCGTGGGAAGCACTGCGTGAGGATGAAATCGCCTGCCGTGCGCTGGGCATGAACCCAACGGTAATCAAACTCTCGGCCTTCACCTTAGGCGCAGCCTTTGCCGGTTTTGCCGGTAGCTTCTTCGCCGCCCGCCAGGGCTTGGTCACGCCGGAGTCGTTCACCTTTATCGAGTCGGCAATCATTCTGGCCATCGTTGTACTGGGCGGCATGGGCTCGCAACTGGGCATCATCCTGGCGGCAATCGTGATGATTCTGCTACCGGAACTGATGCGTGAGTTCAGTGAATACCGCATGTTGATGTTCGGTGCCTTGATGGTACTGATGATGATTTGGCGTCCGCAGGGCTTGCTGCCCATGCAGCGCCCGCACCTGGAGCTGAAACAATGAGCCGCCCTATCCTTGAAGTAAGCGGCCTGTCCATGCGCTTCGGCGGCCTGCTGGCCGTCAACGGGGTAAGCCTGTCGGTCAATGAAAAACAAGTGGTGTCGATGATCGGCCCTAACGGCGCGGGCAAAACCACCGTGTTTAACTGCCTGACCGGTTTTTACCAACCTACATCGGGCAGCGTAAGCCTGGATGGCGAAGCCATAGCAGGTTTACCCGGCCATAAAATCGCGCAAAAAGGCGTGGTGCGGACCTTCCAGAACGTGCGTCTTTTCAAAGACATGACGGCAGTGGAAAACCTGCTGGTGGCGCAACATCGCCACCTCAACACCAACTTCCTTTCCGGGCTGTTCAAAACCCCGTCGTTCCGCCGCAGCGAGCGCGAGGCCATGGAATATGCCGCGTATTGGCTGGATCAGGTCAACCTGACCGAGTTCGCCAACCGCACGGCAGGCACTCTGGCTTATGGCCAACAGCGCCGCCTGGAAATCGCCCGCTGCATGATGACGCGACCGCGCATCCTCATGCTCGACGAGCCTGCAGCCGGTCTAAACCCGCGTGAAACCGACGACCTCAAGGCGCTGATTGGTGTGCTGCGTGACCAGCACAACGTCACCGTGCTGCTGATCGAGCACGACATGAAACTGGTCATGAGCATTTCCGACCACATCTACGTGATCAACCAGGGCACGCCTCTGGCGGACGGTACACCGGAGCAGATCCGCGAAAACCCGGACGTGATCAAAGCCTATCTGGGGGAAGCGTGATGCTGTATTTCGAGAATGTTTCCACCTTCTACGGCAAGATCCAGGCGCTGCACAGCATCAACGTTGAAGTGCGTCAGGGTGAAATCGTTACCCTGATCGGGGCCAACGGCGCAGGTAAATCCACCTTGCTGATGACCTTGTGCGGCACACCGCAAGCCAGCAGTGGCAGCATCCGTTATCAGGGTGAAGAACTGGTCGGCCAGGACACCCCCAGCATCATGCGCAAGAGCATTGCCGTGGTGCCGGAAGGTCGCCGGGTGTTCTCCCGCTTGACCGTGGAAGAGAACCTGGTGATGGGCGGTTTCTTCGGCAGCAAAGCCGACAATCAGGAGCAAATGGACAAGGTGTTGCACCTGTTCCCGCGCCTGAAGGAACGCTTTGCCCAGCGCGCAGGTACCATGTCGGGCGGCGAGCAGCAAATGCTCGCCATCGGCCGCGCCCTGATGAGTAAACCCAAGCTGCTGCTGCTTGATGAGCCGTCGCTGGGTTTGGCACCGATCATCATTCAGCAGATCTTCGACATCATCGAACAACTGCGTAAAGACGGCGTGACGGTGTTTCTGGTTGAGCAAAACGCCAACCAGGCGCTCAAGCTAGCCGACCGTGGCTATGTGCTGGAAAACGGGCGCATCGTCATGCAGGGCAGCGGTCAAGAGTTGCTCAACGACCCGAAAGTGCGCGACGCCTACCTGGGCGGTTAAGCACTCGGGGCTGCTGCAAAAAAACCGCTCTTTAGGAGCGGTTTTTTTATGCCGCGAGAAATGCCCACCACCACAACGTCCAAACAAGCCTTGACTTGCCATGCTGGAGGGACGGCATGATTAAAACCCAACCACTCGATGCATACGCGCTTCGTGTCCACATCTACCCCGTCAACAAGGATGACCCATGGCCTTATCAAGAACCTCGCTACTGGTACTCGCCTGCGCCCTGCCACTGACCGCATGTGCGGCGACACCGGATGCGCTAAAGCCCTTCCCGCAGGCGCAAAACGGTCAACAACGGCATGTCATCGAATTACCCGCACAACCCGATGAAGCGGCTTTCAAGGTTGAGTTGATTGCCGGCAAAACGCTGGCGGTGGACTGCAACCAGCAGCGCTTGAGCGGGCAATGGCAGGAAAAAACACTGCAAGGCTGGGGTTACACCTACTACGAACTGAGCCAAGTCGGCCCTGGCATGAGCACCCTGATGGCCTGCCCCGATAACAACCGGGCTAAGGCTTTTGTCCCGGTTGCCGGTGAGCCGCTGTTGCTGCGTTACAACAGCCGACTGCCGCTGGTGATCTATGCACCCGGCGATGTAGAAGTGCGCTATCGCATTTGGTCAGCGGGCGAGAAGACCAACACCGCTCCGGTCAAATAAGCTGACTAAGGCGCGGCAAACACTGCCGTCCAGTAAATGCCCGCATCGCTTTTCGGGTCACTGGCGTAGGCCGCGCCCAGCTCAGTGAACAACGGGCTCATCAGGTTGGCGCAATGTGCCGGGCTGGCTAACCAACCGGCAACCACCTTGGCTGGGCTGTCCAACCCGGCGGCAATGTTTTCCCCCACCCGCTGGCCGCTGTAACCCGCCAGCTCTGCACGGTCTCCTGGCGTGCGGCCATCACGGTCCTGATGATCAAAGAAGTTGCCGTTGGCCATCGCACGGCTGTGTTGCTCAGCCGTTGCGCCCAGGGTGGCATTCCAGGCCAACGGTGCAGCGGCGTTAAATGCCTGAGCGCCGCACTGACGTGTCGAACTGCGGGCCTCATTAATCTGCTGCAAGAGTTTCTGCCCTTCGGCCTGCCAATCACCCAGACGCCCGGCGAGCATGGGTCGAGCCAGCACAATGCGCCAGTCGCGATCGGCCCGGCTGATGCCGATATCGACAAACTGCGGATCCAGCACAATCTGGCAGAAGCTGTCCTTGATGATCTGCAGGGCGGCATTGGCATCACGCGGGCCAGAAAGGCTAATGGCCTGCACGTTGACCATCGGATAGCCACTACGGGTCATCGCCGCCTGCAAATCACTGCGGCCAACGGCAGGTAACAGCAAGCGCGCGTCCGCCGCCAGAGGTGGCAACGGCGGCGAGGCATCTTTGCCACAGCGCTGCACATCACTGCGATAGAGGTTGATCAGGCTGAGCAGTTGCGCTTCCTCGGCTGCATGCGCGACGCCCGACTGCCCCATCACCAGCATCAGCGCTGCACACACCCCAAACCAATACCTTGTAGCCATAAGACTCCCCAATAAACCGCACCACGGCTGTATAGAAGCCGATCTTGGCGCACCTTGGGTTTGGAAACCAGATCCAGATCATGCCGGGCGCATGATCAGCTAGGCATCAGACGTAAACGCTTACGCCGCCTTTGGCCTGTAGCCAATCGCGGTAGGTGGTAAGCGAGTTGGTTTGTTGATCGCCGTTGTAGCCGACAAAGCTGTCGCTTTTATCCAAGCCGGCATCGACCAGCTTGTTGATTTGCGCCAGCAACTTGGCCGCATCATCACGGTCCATATTGGCCACGTCTGGCAGGGCGATTTTGCTGTTGGCCACTTCCGGCTCGGCCACGGCGCGAAACCGGTCGCTGGCGATGGCCGAGCTGGCACCGCTGCTTTGCGCATGCATGGCGCGCAATAATCCGCCGCGGCTACTGTCCACCAAGTTGCTGGCGAAGCGGCGAATTTCCGCGAGTGGGTCTTTTGCAGCAGCCGGGCTGGATTCAGCTTTTTCGCTACTGGCAGCGCCAGCAGGTGCAATGGTTTTCGCGCTGTTGGCAAAGTAGCTCGCGAGTGGCGAGTTGGCGGAAATACTGGTCATGGCGAGTCCCTGCGACTGTCAGTTGCACAGGCCTAAGCAGGATATGGGCCATACGCTTGCAGCCAAGGCCACAAGCGGATCTGACCCTTAAGCACGGCTATTGAACGCGGACAGATTTTGCCGCGTTGGCCAGTGGCTTGCCGCCAAACGGCAGCTTTTGCGCAAGCCAGAAACGACAGCGCCCGCGCAATCTAATGCGCGGGCGCGAGCAGTAAATGATTAGGCTGCACGCCATGCAGGCAGCCCGTAGGAATTAAACCGCGCGCAGTTGCTCTTCAGCGAGGAAGTCTTCACGCAGCAGCGCGTCTTGGCTGATATCGGCGGCGTCATCAGCCTGCAGTGGAGTGGCGCGTTTGTTACGCAGCTTGCCGAACTGATGTTCAAGCGCGTGGTGCAGTTTTTCGATGGAGCCGTCGATGGCTTGCTCGAGTGATTCGGCTTTGTGGGTGACGGAAAGTGGTTGCAGGCCTTTTGGCCGTGCTTCGATCTGGCAACGTTTGTCGTGTGCGCCAGCTTTGGCGCCATTGTCGTCATGCAGGTGGACAACGATACGGGTCAGTTCGTCGTCAAAGCGTTCCAGCTTGCTGGCAACACTGGCACTTACCCACTCAACCAGCCGTGCGCTGCCTTCGATATGGTTATCGCTGTGAACTTGGATTTGCATAAAGCTTTCCTTCTTCAACTGTTCGCGAATAGCGCCGCTCAACTAAGCGACAATCTCAGCCTACGCCACCTAGCCCCCCTTTAGGCAAGCCCCCAAATTGAATATCTTCAGCCCGTCGCCCCGGTCGTGACCTCGCCAATGTGGCCAATGCCATGCGCTCCGTGGGTTACAGGCTGATGACAGCAAATCAAACAAAAGTTGTCCGAAGCGTTAAAACGCATCAGCTTTTGAGGCGATAGCCGGTTTTAAAAATCCAGCCCACCGCCAAAATGCACAGCAGCAAAAAGCCCAGAATCATGGCCAGGCTCAGCCCCACATTCACATCGGACACACCGTAAAAACTCCAGCGAAATGCGCTGATCAGGTACACCACCGGGTTGAACAAGGTCACGGTCTGCCAAGCCGGCGGCAGCATGCTGATCGAGTAAAACGCGCCACCGAGGAAGGTCAGCGGCGTGACGATCAGCGCCGGCACCACCTGCAATTTCTCCCAGCCATCGGCCCACACGCCGATGATGAAACCGAACAAGCTGAAGGTCAGCGCGGTGAGCACCAGAAACGCCAGCATCCACAGCGGGTGAAGAATCTCGAAATCGACAAACAGCCGCGCGGTAATCAGGATCACCAAACCGAGAATGATCGACTTGGTCGCCGCCGCGCCAACATAGCCAATCAGGATTTCCAGGTAGGACACCGGCGCGGACAGCAGCTCGTAGATGCTCCCCGAATACTTGGGCATGTAGATGCCGAACGAAGCGTTGGAAATGCTCTCGGTGAGCAGCGCCAGCATGATCAGCCCTGGCACGATAAACGCGCCGTAACTGACGCCCTGCACTTGAGTCATGCTCGAGCCGATGGCCGAACCGAATACCACGAAGTACAGCGAGGTGCTGATCACCGGGGTGGCGATGCTTTGCAGCAAGGTGCGCCAGGTGCGCGCCAGCTCGAACAGGTAGATGGCCTTGATGGCATACAGATTCATGCACGTGCCCCTTTTACCAATTCGACAAAAATCTCTTCCAGTGAACTTTGGCTGGACTGCAAATCCCTGAAATCGATGCCGTGCTGGGCCAAGTCCTTGAGCAGCTCGGCAATGCCGGTGTGCTCACTCTGGGTGTCGAAGGTGAACACCAACGCACGGCCCTCATCACTCAATTCCAGCGGGTAACGGGCCAGCTCGGCGGGGATGCTCACCAGCGGCTGTTGCAGTTGCAGAGTCAGCTGTTTCTTGCCGAGCTTGTGCATCAGCGCCTGCTTGTCTTCCACCAGAATGATCCGGCCCTTGCTGATCACCCCAATGCGATCGGCCATTTCCTCGGCTTCTTCGATGTAATGGGTGGTGAGGATGATGGTCACGCCACGCTCACGCAGACGGCGCACCATGTTCCACATGTCGCGGCGCAGCTCGACGTCGACGCCGGCGGTGGGCTCGTCGAGGAACAGAATCTGTGGCTCGTGGCTCAGCGCCTTGGCGATCATCACCCGACGCTTCATGCCGCCGGACAGTTCGAAAATCTTTGCGTCGCGCTTTTCCCACAGCGACAGGTCTTTGAGCAGTTGCTCCAGATAGGCCGGATCGGGCTTCTTGCCGAACAGGCCGCGGCTGAACTTCACCGTCGCCCAGACGGTTTCAAACACATCGCTGACCAGCTCCTGCGGGACCAGACCGATCTGCGAGCGCGAGGCGCGGTAGTCCTTGATGATGTCCTTGCCGCCCACCAACACCCGACCGCCGCCTGGATTGACGATGCCGCAGATGATGCTGATCAGCGTGGTCTTGCCCGCACCGTTGGGGCCGAGCAAGGCAAAGATTTCGCCGGGGCGAATGTCCAGATTGATGTCCTGCAGCGCCGGATGGCCGCTGGCGTAGGTTTTGTTCAGCTGTTGAATCGAGATCACCGCGTGCACAAAACCTCCTACGTGGGGCAAAAGCGCCATTGTAGGGAGTTGTGCCGGCGGGCGGAAATGCCGAACGCAGGATGGGGTGAATTAGCATTGAGTGCCGGTGTAGACGACTGCTAGGCTGACCCACGTTCGACCTCAGACAAGGACATCGACCATGGCGCTTCGTCACCTCCTCGCCAGCCTCAGCGTGCTCGCCCTGCTGGCTGGGTGCAGTTCACAGCCTGCCGCCGAACAGGCCGCTGAAATCAGCGGAGCCTGCAACGTCGACAACATTCGCGACGTACTCGGGCAAACCGCCAACGCCAAACGCATCGAGCAGGTGCAGCAACAGTCCAACGCCGCCACCCTGCGCGTCCTCGCCCCCGGCGACGCCGCCACCATGGATTACAACCCGCAGCGCCTGAATATCGATATCGATGAAAGCGAAGTGATCATCCGCCTCAGCTGCGGTTAAGCGCCCTTCGGTTAACTAAGCCCCGCAGACCGGGCATACTGGCGCACCTGTAAACCAGTGGGCCGCCCGCATCCATGCGTATTCACGTCACCTTTATCGACCGCGTTGGTATCACCCAGGAAGTGCTGGCCCTGCTCGGCGGGCGCAACCTCAACCTGGATGCGGTGGAGATGGTGCCGCCCAACGTTTATATCGACGCCCCCACCTTGAGCCCCGAGGTGCTGGACGAACTGCGCGAGGCGTTGTTCAAGGTGCGCGGCGTGCAGGCGGTGACCATCGTCGACATCCTCCCCGGCCAACGCCGTCATCTGCAACTCGACGCCCTGCTGGCGGCAATGACCGACCCGGTACTGGCGGTCGACAGTCAGGGCAGCGTGCTGCTGGCCAACCCGGCATTGATTGAGCTGTGCGGCCAGCCTCCCGAGGGGCTGAGTATCGGCGAGTTGTTTGCCGACAACCCGCTGCAACTTGAATTGCTGGAGCACGGCTTTCGCCTGCCGATGCGTGAAGTCACGCTCAAAGGCCAAGCCCTGCTGCTGGACGCGCAGCCCATTACTGAAGGCGTGGAGGGCCACGCGCGGCAACTGGCGGGCGGCTTGCTGAGCCTCTATGCACCCAGCCGGATTGGCGAACGCCTGGCGGCGCTGCACCACGATCATGCCGAAGGTTTTGATTCGCTGCTGGGCGACTCGGCAGCCATCCGCAACCTGAAAGCCCGTGCACAACGCGTGGCCGCGCTGGATGCACCACTGCTGATTCAAGGCGAAACCGGCACCGGCAAGGAGCTGGTCGCACGCGCGTGCCATGCCATCAGCACGCGCCGGACTGCGCCATTCCTTGCGCTCAACTGCGCGGCATTGCCGGAGAACCTCGCCGAAAGCGAGCTGTTCGGCTATGCGCCCGGCGCGTTTACCGGCGCCCAACGCGGCGGCAAACCGGGCCTGCTGGAACTGGCCAACCAGGGCACGGTGTTTCTCGATGAAATCGGCGAGATGTCGCCCTACCTGCAGGCCAAGCTGCTGCGTTTTTTAAGCGACGGCACCTTTCGCCGGGTCGGTGGCGAGCGTGAATTGCGGGTCAACGTGCGCATTCTCAGCGCCACTCACCGTGATCTGGAAAAGATGGTCAGCGAGGGCAGCTTCCGCGAAGACCTGTTCTATCGCCTGAACGTCCTCAAGCTGGACGTGCCACCGCTACGCGAGCGTGGCCAGGACATTCTGCTGTTGGCGCGCCACTTTATGCAGCACGCCTGCGCACAGATTCAACGCTTGCCCTGCCGCCTGACGCCCGACACCTACCCGGCATTGCTGGGCAACCGCTGGCCGGGCAATGTGCGGCAATTGCAGAACGTGATCTTCCGTGCGGCCGCTATTTGCGAAAGCAATCTGGTGCAGATTGATGACCTCGATATCGCCGGAACGGCGGTGGCGGCGCAACAGGCTGACGGCGAGGTCGAAAGCCTAGAGACGGCAGTGGCCACGTTTGAGAAAGCCCTGCTGGAAAAGCTCTACCCCAGCCACCCATCCACACGGCAACTGGCGGCACGCCTGCAAACGTCACACAGCGCCATTGCCATGCGATTACGCCGCTATGGAATACCGGGCAAGTCGTGAGGGTTGGCGTTTAACGTGCTTAATTAGAGTGTGCGGACAGCGCCCCGGATTACGCTTCGCTATCCAGGCTACGAGACTACGGGCTGCGCGACGTTTACGGGGACGTGGGCGCAGTAGCCCGGATGCAATCCGAGGCCGCTACAAGAGCGGCCCAGATTCAGCTCAACTCAGCAAAGGCTCAAACCACGAACTTTTGCAGATTTGCCATCATTTCTTTCATGGCTTCGATGTTGTCCTTCGGGTGAGCAGCGCCGTCGAAGTCGCAAATCTGCGCAAAATTGGCCGCTACATCTTCCGGGCTGAAACCTTCGCGCGGGTCAAAACCGGCACCCAAGCTGCGTTCCCAGCGGACTTTACCCATCCAGCCGCCGCCGACTTCAAACAGGCCTGAGGTTTCTTCGCAGGCATTGCTTGCCAGGTACACCACCAGCGGGCTGACCAGTTCAGGCTTGAGTTGCTCGAACACCTGCGGCGGGATCAGACCTTCGGTCATGCGCGTGCCGCCCGTAGGGGCGATGGCGTTGACGAAAATGTTGTTCTTACGACCTTCGATGGCCAGGGTGCGGGTCAGGCCGTACAAGCCCAGTTTGGCCATGCCGTAGTTAGACTGACCGAAGTTGCCGTAGATGCCAGAGGTGGATGAGGTGAAAATCACCCGGCCATAGCCTTGCTCGCGCATGTGCGGCCAAGCGGCGCGGGTGACTTTGTAGGCACCCTCAACGTGGACCTTGTAAACCAGCTCCCAATCAGCGTCTTCCATCTTGTGGAAGGTCTTGTCGCGCAGAATGCCGGCGTTGTTGACCACCACGTCGATGCGGCCAAAGTTGTCCAAAGCGCACTGCACGATTTTTTCGCCATCGGTCACCGAGTCGTGGTTGGCCACTGCGGTGCCGCCTGCGGCGCGAATTTCTTCAACCACCTTATCGGCGGCCGATGCATTGGCGCCTTCACCGTGGGTGCTGCCGCCCAGATCGTTAACCACCACTTTGGCACCGTGTTTGGCAAACAGCAGCGCATGGGCACGACCCAAACCACCGCCAGCACCGGTAACGATTACAACCTGATCTTGAAAACGGATGGCGTCGCTCATGCAGCATTCCTCGGCAGATTAACAATGTCCTGAGTGTCCAGCAGACGTGCTCGGGTCACAATAGATACAAGTCACGCTGAATGGTGCGCGATAAAGCAGCGGGATAGTCAGGTAAGGCAAGCGCATTAAAGGTGCCCGTTCGTCGCGGCTAAAGCCCCTCCCACACCTAGCGTCAGTTGAAATCAGCGGTGGGAGGCGCTTTAGCGGCGAATGCTATGGGTCTTCTGTTTCA
This sequence comes from Pseudomonas sp. Ga0074129, assembly GCA_001465025.1. GTDB lineage: Bacteria > Pseudomonadota > Gammaproteobacteria > Pseudomonadales > Pseudomonadaceae > Aquipseudomonas. The sequence goes on along the minus strand of LNDO01000064.1, from coordinate 58,487 downwards.
CGCAGTGGCGGTACGGATCAGGCTCATGTGGTTGTACAGGTGCAACACATGCGCTTGCGCGTAGTCGGCATGGCTGAGCGCGCCGTAGGCGAAATGAGGTTGCAGCTCGCCTTGGTACGCCGCGAAATCGCTGAAGGCCTGCTGTAAACGTTGCAGCGCCTGGGCCAGCGTGGCCGGCGAATTAAGTGCGGCAGCACCGGGAATGACCTCATCCAGCGGATGACGCATCGCTCCGCGCGCGGCAAATACACTAAAAGCCAGCGGCCCGACGCTGCTGCGAAACCACTGGGGTTTGAGTTCGGGATAACCGCTGATGGAGTACTCAATACTCTGCGCGCAGTGGTTGAACACCTCAGTGGGGCTCCAGCCCTTGAGGCTCAGCAAGGGCTTATCCACCAAACCGGCCAGCACCTGCTGCGCGCCTTCCAGCGTCACAGCCGCAGGCGCGTCGGCAACGGGCAGCGCCCAAAAACCAGCCCCCACTAGGGCCACGCCGCCCAGGGCCGCGCCTTTTAAAACAGTGCGTCGTTGCATGCAGCAGACTCCAAACGTTGACGAAATTGCAGGTAATGCTCAAGCACCTGTTCAGGGGCTTCGGTTTGTGGGTAATGACCAATGCCCTCGAGCAGCACGGTATCGGCGTTGCTGATCAGCTCACGGTAGCGCGCCACCATGTGCGCACCGGAGATGGGGTCCACAGCGCCATCAATCACCCGCATCGGCACGCGGGTCGCCTGCATGGCGGCCACCCAGCGATCACGCTGCACACGGCGCTCCGGCATGTAACGGATCAACCGGTGCATCACCGCCGGGCCATCATTGGCGGCAATCAGGCTCCAGAAATCATCCAGTTCACGGGCACTGGGCTGGGTCTGCGGGCCGAACACCTTGGCAAAGCTTTGCGCCAGCTTTTTGCGGCTGAACAACCGACCGATCAGCGGGCCAATGGGGCTGAGCAATAGTTTTTGCACCAAGACCGGGTGGTGGGTTTCTGGAAACAAGCCGCCATTGAGGAACACACAGCTCGCCAGTTGTGCGCGGCCTGCTTGATGACGCGCCAGCAACTCTTGCGCCACGCTGTCGCCATAGTCATGGGCCAACACATGCACCGGTTTGCTGACACCCAGATGCGCCAGCAATGCCTGCTGCAGATCAGCCTGTTCCAGAAGGCTGTAGGCATGCCCGCGAGGCTTGGCCGAATCGCCGAAGCCGAGCATGTCACAGGCAATCACCTGGTACTTTTCGGCCAGCGCCGCCCACAGGTAATGCCAATCCCAACTGGCGGTCGGAAAACCGTGAATCAGCAACAGCGGTTCACCCTGCCCGGCTGTCCAGTAACGAATGGCATGGCCGTTAAAGCTGAAATCCAAACCCGCCGCACGCCACTGCGCCAGGGCAATACCGGGCAGCGTACTCATGCGGCGTAACCCGGCATCTGCTGATCGAGTTTACGCAGCAGGGCCGGCCACGGCAGAGCGCCGCCCATGCCCTGTGGGCTTTTCATCACCCCAGCCATCATCGCCCGTGCGCCGTCGAGAATCGCTTGCGGGATATGGATCAGCTCCGCCCCACCGCTCTGCGCCATCACCTGAATTTCGCAGGCACGCTGCAGGGTGAACATGCCGAGGAAGGCATCGGCGATGCTGCCAAAAGCGGTCAGCAGGCCATGGTTGGGCAGGATCATAAAATTCTTGTCGCCCAGATCCGCCTGCAAGCGCGCCTTTTCATCGTGGTTCAGCGCCACCCCTTCATAACCGTGGTAAGCCAGGCTGGCGAGCACAAACAACGACTGTTGCGACAACGGCAGCAAGCCCTGTTTCTGCGCCGAAACGGCAATGCCTTGCGGGGTATGAATGTGCAACACACAGCCGACATCGTGACGCACCTCGTGCACGGCACTGTGGATGGTGTAACCCGCCGGGTTGATGTCGAAGGGGCTGTCCATCAGCTTGTTGCCGGCCAAATCGATCTTCACCAGGCTGGAGGCGGTGATTTCGTGGAACATCAGGCCGTAGGGGTTGATCAGGAAATCTTCGCTGCCGGGGATCTTGGCGGAAATATGGGTGAAGATCAGGTCATCCCAGCCATACAGGGCGATCAGGCGGTAACAGGCAGCGAGGTCAACGCGGGTTTGCCATTCGGCGGCAGACACTTGGTCTTTGAGGTTGGCAACAGGCAGAGCGTGGGCGGCAGTCATGGTTGATCCCTCAGCATTTGTTGTTATGAATGCCGAGGAGTCTAGCCAGTCTGCAACTAAAACGAAGTTGCTCTGGCGGCCAGCATGGTGGCCTTAGGGGTCACAGCAGTTCGGGGTAGCCGCGCAAAAGCGGCCATTCATGCTGCGCCAGTGGCTCATCTCGCAGCAGGCTGAACCCGGCAAAATCAAACCCCGGAGCGACTGTGCAGCCAACCAAGGTGAAATCGCCCAAACTGCGCGCCGCCTGCCAGGCGTGCGCCACCACCGCACGCTGCGGCATTTGCTCCGCCGCCACAGGGCCAAGTCGCTCATGCCGAACGGGTTGATCCGGCTGTTCGGCAATCAGCAACTCAAGCGGTGCGCCTTCATAGAAGTGCCACAGTTCATCGGCATCCACCCGGTGCCAACGGCTGACGGCACCGGCGGGGAGCAGAAACACAATCGAGGTGCTGCACAACCTGCCATCAGGCGCTGTCTGCGGCGACTCAAACAGGCGGCGGTAATAGCCGCCCTCTGGATGCGCCTGCAAGTTCAGCGCTTCGATCAACGCCTGCGCGCGCGGGTGCATCAGTTTTTTAACGCCGCTATAAAGTCGGCCAACCAAGGCTCGGCATCGGTCTCGGGTGTGACGCTTTCGCTGCTGTCCAAACGCAGCATGGGCTGCACTTCACGCAGGCCCAGTTCGGCATACAACTCACGAACCAACTCACCACCGCCGCAAAACGTGTCGCCATAGCTGGAATCACCCAGGGCGATCACCGCGCCCGGCAGGCCGCTCCAGGCGGGCAAATGATCACGGATGGCGTAATACAGCGGCTGCAGGTTATCTGGCAATTCGCCCATACCGGTGGTTGAGGTCACGGTCAAAAAAGCCTCTGGGGCAAAGGCCTGCACGTCGGCCAGCGTTGCCCGCGGGTTGTGCCAGGCGTCAAAGCCAGCGGCTTTCAGCACGCGCTCAGCGTGACGGGCAACTTCCTCGGCGGTGCCGTAAACCGAGCCGGAAAAGAGGGCGATCTTCATGCAAAACTCCGAAACATACAGAACCAAGTCGATAATCACGGCATTATGCCGCAAGTAGACAGCCCGCCCGGATGTTTTAGAATGCAGCGGACATAGACTGGGAACTCGCCTCATGATCAACGCCAAACTGTTGCAACTGGTGATCAACGCCTCCAACGACGGCATCGTGGTTGCCGAACAAGAAGGTGATGACAACATCCTGATCTATGCCAACCCGGCTTTTGAAAAGCTCACCGGCTATGCCAGCGAAGACATCCTGTATCAGGACTGCCGTTTTTTGCAGGCGGGCGACCGCAACCAAGCCGGTCTGGATGCCATCCGCGAGGCCGTCAAGCAGCACCGCCCCTGCCGACAGATCATTCGTAACTACCGCAAAGACGGCAGCCCGTTCTGGAACGAGCTGTCGATTACGCCGGTGGTCAACGATGCCGATCAGCTGACCTACTACATCGGCATTCAGAAAAACGTCACCGAACAAGTGCTGGCCGAAGAGCGCGTCAAAGAGCTGGAAGCTGAATTGGCCGTACTTAAAGCCGAACTGGAAAATCTGCGGGCGACGACAGGCCGTAACTAAACAGCACGCGCGCGGTCACAACTGTTCCAACGCTCGATATAGACCGCGCCCATGAATGCCCCTGCCCTGCTGACGCAGGCTGAACTGGCCTTTATCCGTCAGTTGCAGCAAACCTCAAGCCCACCTGACACCACTGTGCAGGTACAGCCAGACCTGCTTGAGTCGCTCAACGAGTTTCTCGCGCAGTATGCCGCCACCGAGCAACTGAGCCTGAGCGCACACGTCGCCAACCAGTTGCTGACCTTTGATGTGCGCCTGAACGACGATCGCTTGCAGCTGAGCGCCCCGAAAATAGTCGATGAAGGCGACATTAATCGTGCCTGGCGCTCACCGCTGCCGCAGCCTATTGCACTGCAAACCCCAAGCGGAGAGCCCAGCGGTTTGTGGATTCATCAACTTTCGTTAAGCGGCGCGCTGATTGAACAAGGCACCAGCCACGCACCAGCCGAACGCTTGCAACTGCGCCTGCCGATGGAGGACGGTCACACTATTGAGATCATCGCTGAGTTCGTTCGCCCAACCGAAGGCGGCCTGCTGGCTTACCAACTCCATGCAATCGATGCCCACAATGATGAACAACTCCGCCGTTTTATTTATCAGCGACATCGCTGCGAACAACACTTGAATGCAGAGCCGATTCAGCTGCAAAAAAAAGACCCGCGATAATCGCGGGCCTGAGGTGCAGGAAAATCCTGCAGTAGGGATAAAAAAATCCGACAGTCGAAAAGGGCGTAGATGACTATCGGATTGCGCAGTCGTATCAGGCGGCGAATTCCTCTTCGCTAAAGGCCATCAAAGTGCTCTTGCCGGCTTTTACTTCGGCCAACAAGCTGTCTGTTTCGGTCAGCACGCGTGCCATGTAGAAGTCGGCGGACTTCAGCTTGGCGCCATAGAAAGCTGTTTCGGTGCTGCCTTCGGCGAGCTTGGCCTTGGCCACCGCCGCCATGCGTGCCCACATCCAGGCCAGGCTGGTCAGAGCGAAGAGGCGCAGGTAAGGGGTTGCTGCCGCACCGGCCTGCTCGGGGTCTTTCATGCCTTCGGTAGCAATCCACATCGTGGCTTGCTGCAGTTGCTTGAGTGCAGCGCCCACAGCAGCCACATGGTCGGCGTGTGCATTGTCTTTCAGCCAGCCTTCGATCAAGCCGAAGTAGTTGCGCACCGCGCGGCCGCCACCCAGCGCCAACTTACGACCTACCAGGTCAAGCGCCTGAATGCCGTTGGTGCCCTCGTAGATACGCGTGATGCGGGAGTCACGCACCAGTTGCTCGATGCCCCAGTCTTCGGTGAAGCCAGAGCCACCCAACACCTGCAAGCCTTCGTTGGCGCTATTGAAGCCCTCGTCTGTGAGGAAGGCTTTAACCACTGGCGTCAGCAGTTGGACCAAATCATCGGCGCGCTCGCGAACGCTCGCGTCTTCGTGATCGTGGGCAACGTCTTCATGCAGGCCGGTGAAGTAGGCCAGTGCACGGCAGCCTTCAATGGTGACCTTCTGACGAAGCAACATGCGACGTACATCCGGGTGCACGATGATCGGATCAGCTGGCTTGTCAGCCGCTTTCGGCCCCGACATCGAACGGCTTTGCAGACGCTCTTTGGCAAAACCCAAGCTGACTTGATAAGCGCTCTCGGCAATACCCAGGCCTTGCATCCCGACCATCAAGCGAGCCGAGTTCATCATGGTGAACATGCACTTAAGGCCTTTGTTCGGCTCACCGATCAACCAGCCTTGCGCACCTTCAAAGTTCATCACACAGGTGGCAGAACCCTTGATACCCATCTTGTGTTCCAAACCGCCACAGAAGGCCGGGTTACGGCTGCCATCTTCAAGGAACTTAGGCACCAGGAACAAAGAGATACCTTTAACGCTGTCCGGAGCATCGGGCAGCTTGGCCAGCACCAGGTGCAGGATGTTGTCGACCAAATCGTGCTCACCGCCGGTGATCCAGATTTTGGTACCACTGATGGCGTAGCTACCGTCGGCCTGAGGCACAGCACGGGTGCGAATCAAGCCCAAGTCGGTGCCGCACTGCGGCTCGGTCAAGCACATGGTGCCAGTCCACTCGCCGCTGATCAGTTTTGGCAGGTAACGTTCTTGCAACTCGCGGGCACCGTGAGCAGTCAGCGCGTTAATGGCACCGTGAGTGAGGCCGGGGTACATGCCCAAAGACAGGTTGGCGGAGCAGACCATCTCTTCAACCATCATGTTCAGCACATGAGGCAGGCCTTGGCCGCCAAACTCGGTGTTGCACGCCAGGGCAGTCCAGCCGCCTTCAGCAAACTGCTTGTAGGCCTCGCGGAAACCGTCAGGCGTTTTCACCGTTTTGTTCTGCGGGTCGTAATGGCAGCCCTGCTTGTCACCTGAGCCGTTCAGCGGAGCCAGAACGTTCTCGGCAAGCTTGGCTGCCTCTTCCAAAATGGCGCCACCGAGGTCGTTTCCGAACTCGCGCTGACTAGGCAGCGACTGCAAGGTGGCATAAGCATCGAGCACCTCGTCAAAGACGAAACGCATGTCACGAAGGGGTGCGCGGTATTGGGTCATGTTGCTAAGTCCTCAGGCTGTACAAGTAGAGACAAGCTGTACATAAACATTTCATGTACAGCTTTTGTATAGCCAGAGAAGGTAAATGGCAAGTAATTTTTTGTACAACCTGTACAAGTAAATTACGAAAAACAGAAATTCTGGGCAACACTAAGGCTTCGCCCACTCAGCAGCAGGCGAAGATCAAGAGGCGTTAAACGCTTATTCAGGTATCGAGGTGACCGGCAAGAAACTGCTGCAGGCGGCGCTGCATCAACCGCCCTTCACTGCCCAGGCAGGCAATCGGTGAGCCGCTTAGGCTTTCTTCGGCCAAGTCTGCACCGTCACCGGCCAGCACCAACGGGCAATCCAAGGTCAATGCCAGGCGGGACAGAACGCGTGGCAGGTCATCGGCCGGCGGCTGATTGGAGAACAGCACCAAGGCTTGCGGCTGCACTTTTTCACAGACCAGCGCCAGCTCTTCAAGCGGCTGCCCAAGACCAAGGACGCTGATGGAGACATCACTGCCGCCCAGCAGCAAACCGGCAACCAGCAATTCCAACTCACGGCAATGCCCAGGCAGCGCGGCCAGCAGAACGCGCTCATCCACCTGCGCACGCATCACCTGCAAGCGCTGCAGCGTACGGGCGCGCAAAAAGGTATCGAGAAACAGCCACTCACTGGTTTGACCATACTCATCCTGGCGCAACAGGTACTCCTGCCAAAGCGGCATGAGGATGTCCTGAAACACCACAGGCAAGGGGTAGCTGGAAAAAATCTGCCCGTACAGGCGATCCAGCCCCGCTTCATCAAAGGCACCGATCACGCGCCGCAGTTGGGCCTGCCACTCGCCCCACTCACTGGCGCTGACTTCTTCATAGACCGGGGCGCTGGCTGATTTAATCGCACTGCTTTTCGCCAGAATTTTGCCGACCTTGCTGACCGCAACACCACGCTCAATCCAGGCCAAAATACTGCGCACCGACTCAATGTCGGCCTGCGAATACAAGCGATGGCCGCTGTCGGTGCGGGTTGGCCGGATCAAGCCGTAGCGGCGCTCCCAAGCGCGCAGGGTGACCGGATTGACGCCCGTCAGGCGCGACACCTCGCGGATAGGAAACAGCTCTTCCTGCTTGAGGGCACTCGAAACGAGGGACGAAGCACCAACGAGATCGGACATGGGCGGAGGCATCGCAGAAAAAAGGATGCGCGCATTGTAACTCAGCTGTTTAGCGCATACTTTGTACAAGACCTATACAGAGCGTTAAACCATGATCAATCAACCACAGTGGCCCTTAACCCTCTATTTCGACGGTGATTGCCCACTCTGCGCCCGCGAAATTCAACTGCTGCGCCGCCGCGCCGACGAGCATCGCCTGAACCTGGTGGACATCAGCCTGGGCGACTTCGACCCCGCCGTAGTCGGACAAAGCAAGCAGACCCTGCAAGATTGCCTGCACGCCCGCTTTGCCGATGGCCAATGGGTCACCGGTCTGGACGCGACGCTGTGGAGTTGGCGCGCTGCCGGCTTAGATCGTTGGGCCGTACCGCTTACCTGGAAGCCTTTGCGTCCATTGCTTGAACTGGGCTACCTGTTGTTTTGCCGCTTGCGCCCGCACCTGAATTGGTTGCCGCACCCTCAAGGCAGCAAGCGCTGCACGGACAAACAGTGCGACATTCATCAGCGCTAGGCGACTGGCACTCAATCAGCGCAAAGGCATCCACAACCCCGGATCGGCCGTTAGCAAAACAGGCCGACCGATGATTTCGTCGTGGCTCTCCGGCTGCAGCAATAACACCTTGCGCACACCGCAGCGCAGCAAGCGTGATTTCACAACAGGCATGGCGGGCCACAACGACCGCCCAGCGGCAAAGTGCACCGCACGCACAGCGCCGTCGCTCATCACCACCCGCACGTGGTAGCCACTGCAACGCAGCGCCAAAACCTCTACTCGGCGAACCCGCCCACACACCACCGCCACACACAGCTGCCAGAGCTTCATAGCCACACCTGTACAATAAAAACCAACTTGTACACGATTAAAACAATTTTATTGGCACTAAGCGAAACAAAAATATCGATGCAGCTCAATGAAATAGGCGATCCAAGCAAAAACAGACGAGTAACCGCACAGCGCGCATGGTTGTACAAAACCAATCACTGGTATAAGTTTGTTCTAGGTTCAGTCGAGGCCGCGTCTTACTGGTCAGGTATCCCGGCGCGACATCGCTGAACCCACCCCTTTTCTTGTGCAGAGTCGACCATGAGCGCCAGCACCGCCCCCATTCTGATTACCGGAGCCAGCCAGCGAATCGGCTTGCACTGCGCGCAGCGCCTGTTGGCCGATGGCCACCCGGTGATTGTCACGTACCGCACCCTGCGCCCGGCTATCGAGGAGCTCAAAGCGGCAGGCGCAATTACTCTGCAAGCGGATTTTGCCAACGAAGGGCAAATCCTCGCTTTTATCGAGCAACTGAAGTCGCACACCGACAGCCTGCGCGCCATCGTGCACAACGCCTCCGACTGGCATGCGGAAACGCCAGGCGATGAAGCGGCGGTGTTCACCCAACTGTTCAACGTGCACATGCTCGCGCCTTACCTGATCAACCTGCATTGCGAAGGCTTACTGGCCCAGTCAGCCGTTGCCGACATCATTCATCTAAGCGATGACGTAGCGCGCAAAGGCAGCGCCAATCGCCCGGCCTACTGCGCCAGCAAAGCCGGTCTCGACAACCTTACGCTGTCGTTTGCGGCCCGTTTTGCCCCCCGAATCAAGGTCAATGGCATTGCCCCGGCATTGATCATGTTCAACCCCGATGACGATGCGGCTTACCGCGAAAAAACCCTGAAGAAATCGGCTCTGGGTATCGAGCCAGGCCCTGAAGTGATCTACCAAAGCGTGCGTTATCTGCTCGACAACCCTTATGTCACAGGCACAACTCTCACCATCAACGGCGGCCGTCACCTGAAGTGATGCAGCTGCGAGGAACGATCATGAATCCACAAATGCCCGAGCATTACCGCGAAATCCTCGTCGGTGTCGGCGAAAACCCAGAACGCGAAGGTTTGCTCGACACACCCAAGCGCGCGGCTAAAGCCATGCAGTACCTGTGCAATGGCTACCACAAGAGCCTCGACGAGGTGGTTAACGGCGCACTGTTCGAGTCGGATAACGACGAGATGGTGATCGTCCGTGATATCGAGCTTTATTCACTTTGCGAACACCACATGCTGCCTTTTATCGGTAAAGCCCATGTGGCCTATATCCCGACTGGCAAAGTCTTGGGCTTGTCCAAGGTGGCTCGCATCGTTGATATGTTTGCTCGCCGCCTGCAAATTCAGGAAAACCTGACCAAGCAAATCGCCGATGCCATTCAGCAGGTAACCAATGCTGCAGGTGTGGCGGTGGTGATCGAAGCCAAACACATGTGCATGATGATGCGCGGCGTCGAGAAGCAGAACTCGATCATGACCTCCTCGGTGATGCTGGGTGCGTTTCGCGAGTCGTGCAACACCCGCCACGAATTCCTGCAACTGATTGGACGGGGTAAATAATGCCGAGACTTGAACCTGGCATGGCGCGCATTCGCGTCAAGGATCTGCGCCTGCGCACCTTCATCGGCATCAAGGAAGAGGAGATCAACAACAAGCAGGACGTGTTGATCAACCTCACCATCCTCTACCCGGCAGCCGATGCGGTGCGCGACAACGACATTGATCACGCCCTCAACTACCGCACCATCACCAAAGCGGTGATCCGCCATGTGGAAGAAAACCGCTTTGCCTTGCTGGAGCGCATGACCCAAGAAATCCTCGACCTGGTCATGGTCAACCCTGACGTGCGCTACGCCGAAGTTGAAGTCGATAAGCTACACGCGCTGCGCTTTGCCGAATCGGTGTCCATCACCCTCTCCGCGCACCGTTAACCTTTACCTGCCTCACACAGACTCCCGGCGCTTCATGCGCCGGAGCCGTTGCCGTAAATCGGGCATGCTCTTATCATCGCCGCCATCACCCCCCGCCTGCCCCCAGAGAGCATCGCCATGACCGAGCAAGAACGCCTCGAACTTGAAGCCGCCGCTTTTCGCAGCCTGGTGCAACACCTGCGTTCACGCCCTGACGTGCAGAACATCGACATGATGAACCTCACCGGTTTCTGCCGTAATTGCCTGTCCAAGTGGTTCAAGGCCGCAGCAGACGACATCGGCGTCGCCATCACTCCCGACGAGGCCCGTGAAGAGGTGTACGGCATGCCTTACGCCGAGTGGAAAACCAAGTACCAGAAAGAAGCCAGCGCTGAACAACAGGCGGCGTTTAATAAAGGAAAATCTTGATGTCTGCCCTACACGACTTTCGCACCAAGCTGCACGGCGAGCATTTTATGTTCGCCGAGACCCTGGCTTTTATTGCGCAGCACTACCAGTACCAACCCAGCGCCTTTAGCAATGGCAACGTGCATAACGCCGCCGGGCAGAACGAAGGCTCGTGCAAAACCCTCGGCCTGGCGCTCCTGGAAAATTTCAGCTTGGAAGAAACCCTGCGCTGCTTTGGCGAGCATTACCGCAGTGTGCTGGCCACCCCAGACGACAGTGATCACGGCAACATCCGCGCCCTGATGAGCCATGGCCTGGTCGGCGTTCAATTTGAGCAGCCATCGTTGCAGCGTATTAACGCCTGACAACTACGACCGCTTTGTGCAGACTCTTGCGCAGCTGTCGGCAATCGCTGACAGACAGCGGTCAGGCGGCGTTTTAAGCTGCGCGCCACAAGTCGACCGAGCGCTCAACGGCTGCAGCCCCCGATCAGCCTAACGCGCTCGCCACCTGCCGACATGGAGTCGCGTACATGCAACAAACCCTGGTATGGAAGCCGTGGCACAACCCTGGTGTAGAAAATCTGCGCCTGAACATCGACGAGCATGGCATCAACGCAACCAGCCACCTGATGCAAAGCCTACGTGGCAACAGCATCGTGGCCAGCTACGTGATCAACTGCGATCCGCGCTGGCGCTTTCGCCGCCTGTGGCTGAAAGTCGACAACCATGGCCAGCGCAGCCTCAATCTCAGACGTGACGTGCGCGGTAACTGGCTGCTCAATGGCGAGCTGCGCCCAGACCTAAGCGAATGCCAGCAGGTGATGCTCTCCGACTCGCCCTTTACCCACACCCCTGCTTTGCAGCGCTGCGCCTTGGAAACCGGGCAGAGTGAATCCCTGCAAGTGGCCTACATCGATTTGCTCACCCTGACCGTAGAACCACGCCGCCAACGTTATCAGCGCCTGCGTGACGAGAACGGCGGCACGCTTTATCGCAGTGAGTCACAAGGCCGCCCAAGCCACGAACTGATGGTTGACGAGCACGCCTTGCTGGTCAAAGCCAGTGACCAGTTTCTGCGCATGAGCTCGCGGGATTTGAAACTCAATACCTGGGTTTAAACCGCCACAACTGATGTGGAAGGGGCTTAAACCACGACACAATCACTGCAAAAGCTCGCCGCTAAAGCGCCTCCCACGCAGTTTTGCCATCGCCACACAGTACCTGCCACATAAAAATGCCGCTCACCTGATTCAGGTGAGCGGCATTGCGGTTTACATCAAGTCTTTCGCACTCACAGACCTACTGCCCGTCGAGGTAACGCTCCACATCCAGGGCGGCCATGCAGCCGGCACCGGCCGAGGTAATCGCCTGGCGATACACATGGTCGGCCACATCACCCGCGGCAAACACACCGGGGATATTGGTGGCGGTGGCATTGCCGTCGCGCCCGCCGTCGACCACCAAGTAGCCATCCTTGAGCAGCAACTGCCCCTCAAAAAGTGAGGTGTTTGGCGTATGGCCGATGGCCACGAACAAACCGTCGACGCTCAACTCGTCATAGCTACCGTCATTGTTCTTCACGCGTACGCCGGTCACACCCATGTTGTCGCCCAGCACTTCAGCCACTTCGGCATAGAGTTTGAGCACGATCTTGCCTTCGGCTACCCGCGACTGCAGTTTGTTCTGCAGGATTTTCTCAGCCCGGAAGCTGCCACGGCGATGAATCAAGGTCACTTTGCTGGCGATGTTAGCCAGGTACAACGCCTCCTCCACCGCTGTGTTGCCACCACCGACCACAGCCACTTCGCGGTTACGGTAAAAGAAGCCATCGCAGGTGGCGCAGGCGGAAACACCCTTGCCCATAAACGCCTCTTCACTCGGCAGCCCGAGGTAACGGGCGCTGGCACCGGTCGCAATAATCAGCGCATCGCAGCTGTAGGTGCCGCTGTCGCCCACCAAGGTGAACGGTTTACCAGCCAGATCCACGGCATTGATGTGGTCATAGACAATTTCAGTTTCAAAGCGCTCGGCATGCTCCTGCATACGCTGCATCAGTGCAGGGCCGGTCAAGCCGTGCACATCGCCCGGCCAGTTATCCACTTCCGTGGTGGTGGTCAATTGGCCACCCGCCTGCAAACCGGTGATCAGCAGCGGCTTGAGATTAGCGCGGGCAGCGTAAACGGCAGCACTGTAACCCGCAGGACCAGAACCCAGAATGATCACGCGGGCATGACGATCAGCAGACATCAGCAACTCCTTAACAGCGTGCAGTAAAGGGAGGCTTTCAGAATTACCAGGGGAAGGCAGTCAAGTTGAAAGCCCCGCAAAGGGACAATGCCGCGCAGCCTATGCGCGGCAGCCATCCTGCGGAAATTTGCATTGCCAATGCCAGGCATAGGCAAGCCCTATCAGCCCCGACTGAATCGTTAGCACCCATTGCAGAAGCTTTCACCGGCCATGCAAAGCCGGTAAGGTCGGCGCGACTTCAACCTAGAGGAAACCTCACCATGTCTGCCCCCGTGCTGACCGGTCCGCAATACCTGGGCCAGGGCCTTAAACTGATCCTCAGCCCCGGTTTACGGCTGTTTGTGCTATTGCCGCTGACCATCAACCTGATTCTTTTTAGCGGGCTGATCGTTTTGTCCATGCAGCAATTCGCCGGCTGGGTCGACACCTTTATGCCAACCCTGCCAACCTGGCTGAGTTTTCTCGAATACGTGCTGTGGCCGCTGTTTGTGGTGCTGGTGCTGTTGATGGTGTTTTTCACCTTTAACCTGCTGGCCAACATCATTGCCGCGCCGTTCAACGGTTTTCTGGCGGAAAAGGTCGAAGTGGTGGTGCGTGGCCAGGATGACTTCCCACCCTTTAGCGGCGCAGAGTTGATGGCCATGGTGCCACGCACCCTGGGCCGTGAGATGCGCAAGCTGGGCTACTTTTTACCGCGCGCCATCGCCTTGTTGATCCTCAGCTTTATTCCGGTGCTGAACATTCTGGCCGCGCCACTGTGGTTGCTGTTTGGCGTGTGGATGATGGCTGTTCAATACATCGACTACCCCGCTGACAACAACAAGATGAGCTGGGACGACATGCTCGCCTGGCTGCGCGAGAAACGCTGGCAGAGCCTGAGTTTTGGCGGCGTCACCTACCTGTGCCTGCTGGTGCCTGGGCTCAATATCGTGATGATGCAGGCCGCCGTGGCCGGTGCCACGTTGTTCTGGGTGCGCGAGCGCGGCTAAGCGCCTTGCACCTCAAGCCCAAGTCAGGAAGCTGCGCAGCCCTCAAGTACAGCGCGCAGCGCCTGCATGGAGGCCTGCGATTCACGCTCGATGCGCCGGCTCAGCAGCAGGCTGTTGGCCAGGCGCATCAGGGCGTTGTCAAAGCCGTATTGCAGGGTGCGAATAAATTCGCAACCGCCCTCCACCGCCACACATTCGTAGGTCAACAGCAAAGCCAATCCATGATCGCCTCGGGCGCTGGCTTGCCAGCGGCGGCCGGGTTGGTAGTCGAGTACATCCCAACGCAGATGGCCCGCACGACCACCAGCATGAATGTCTTCTGCAAACACTTCCCCTGCAGCTAACGCCCCTTCGCGACCATAAATGCGCAACGACGAGGGATGCCACTGCGGCCAGTTGGCCGGTGCAGCGGCGTAACTCAACACCTCGTCCGCTGAACGTGACAAGCGCAGGCGATGCTGCTGGCAGTTCTGCTCATGGTCCGCTTCAGGCTCCCAATGCAGGGTGCCGTAGAGCCAATCCATAAGCGGATGAACAATACCGAAATTGCGGCTGTGCATCAGATCACGGCGATGATGCAGTGTGTGCAAACGGCGCATCTGGCGGATCCACGGCAGGCGCGACAACGGGTGCTCAGCAGGCAGGTGTTCACAGGCATGCACCACCTCGTAACTCATGTAACCGAGCAACATGCTGCCGGCAACCAAGGCCGCCAGGTTGCCGTCGAGTTGCGCCAGCAGCCACCAGACGGCCAGCAACGGCAGGCTGTAGAGCACGATCAGCCACGCCGGGAACAGAATCACCCGCCAGTCGCGCGGCATGTCATAACGCATCAACCCTTCAACAAAAAAGCTGTGGTGGTCGCCCGTGTGGCGCTTGTAGAACAGCTGACCGAAACGCGTTTTGTTGTGCCCTAGGCGCTTGTGCACCTGGTATTCACCCCAACTGAAAAACACCAGCGTGAGCGGCACCAGCAACCATTGCCAAGCCGGTACGGCATGCAGCGTACTCGCCAGCAGCACCAGGCAGGTCAGGCCATAGAGCAGCACAAAAGCTGCATGCAGCCAGGGGTTGTAAAGCGGATGAATGGCTGCCCGGTAACGTGTGCGGAACGCCTGGGCATTGTCGTTGTTATAAGCCATGGCAAAACTCCTCTGCGGATTGACAGGAGTTTAGGCGCGGGCGAATCATTCGGATAATGGATAGTTCAAAAGAGCATTATTCTTGATCACGAATTTGCGCCAACTCGACCTCAACCTGCTGCTGGTTTTCGACGCCCTGATGCAGGAAGGCAACCTGACCCGCGCCGCCGAGCGCCTGCACCTGAGCCAATCGACGGTGAGTAACGCCCTGGCGCGTCTGCGCCAGCAACTGGGCGAGGAATTGTTCCTGCGCACCGCGCGCGGTATGACCCCCACCGCCCGCGCTCAGGCCTTGTATGTGCCAGTGCGCCAGGCCCTGCGCCTGTTGCAAAGCGGGCTTGGGCCAACCGCCGCATTTAATCCGCAAACGCCGCACACGTTCAGCCTGTCGCTGAACGACTACGCGCAGACCGCTTTACTGCCACGTTTGCAGGCGCATTTGGCGCATATCGCAGCGCAGGTTGAATTACAGGTGCAAGTCGACGACGCCGACTCGCTGGTGCAACGCCTGACCAGCGGCACGCTGGACCTGGCCATCGACTATCTGCATTTCGAGTGCGCCGAACTGCATTACGCGCCCCTGCGTGAAGAACCGCTGGTGGCCATCGGCCGTGCCGGTCACCCGGCCTTTGTTGGCGGGCTGACCCTGGAGGGTTACCAGCAAGCCCGGCATATCAGCGTGACCCCACGGGCCGGACGCGGTTCGCCGCTGGAGATCGTGCTGGGTTCGGCCAAGGTGCGGCGGCACACAGCACTGCACCTGCCCAACTACTTGCCGATCCCTGCCATCGTCGCGCAAACAGACCTGCTCGGCACTGTGCCTGCACGCCTGGCTGCGGCGCTTGCGCCCCTGCATGCCTTGCAGAGCGCGCCACTGCCGTTTGATATGCCGCCGGTACAGGTCAGCCTGATCTGGCACCGGCAGCAGCAACACGACCCCGCGCATGCCTGGCTTCGCCAACAATTGATAGACCTGCCCGACTGACACATAACCGCCACCTAATCGTCACAGTCACTACACACCAGCAGCCGACACTGCAGGCATGAGCACAGCTACCCTGCATATCGCGCTGATCAGCGAAACCTTCCCGCCGGAAATCAACGGTGTGGCCAATACCCTCGGGCGCCTGGTCGATGGCCTGCGCGGTCGCGGTCATCGCGTGCAACTGGTGCGCCCACGGCAATCCAGCGACCCACGCACAGCCGCCACTGAAGATGAACTGCTGACCCGTGGCTGGCCGCTGCCCGGCTACCCCGGTTTGCAGTGGGGGCAATCATCCATGCACAAATTGCTGCGCCGCTGGCAACGTCAGCGCCCGGACGTGCTGTACATCGCCACCGAAGGCCCGCTCGGGTTGTCCGCCCTGCGTGCCGCGCGGCGTTTGCAGATCCCGGTGGTCAGCGGTTTTCACACCAACTTTCAGCAATACACCGGGCATTACGGCTACGGCTTACTGACCCGCGCCCTGACCCACTACTTGCGTGGGTTCCATAACCGCACGCAAATGACCTTGGTGCCCAGCGCCAGCCAGCGCATCGAACTGCAACGCCGTGGCTTCGAGAACCTAGCCATGCTGGCGCGCGGCGTCGACAGCCAACTGTTCCACCCGGCCAAACGCAGTGCCGACCTGCGTGCGCAGTGGGGGCTGGGCGATACAGACATCGCCGTGCTGCATGTCGGCCGCCTGGCCGCCGAAAAGAACCTAGCCCTGCTCAGTAAAAGTTTTCTGGCCTTGCAACAAAAGCATCCAGAGCGGCGCTTGAAGCTGATTCTGGTCGGCGACGGCCCGCAGCGCAGCGCCCTTCAGCAACAACTGCCCGAGGCGGTTTTCTGCGGCCTGCAACGCGGTGAAGCACTGGCCGCGCATTACGCCTCGGGGGATGTATTCCTGTTCCCCAGCCTCTCGGAAACCTTCGGCAATGTGGTGCTTGAGGCGCTGGCTGCAGGCCTTGGCGTGGTGGCGTTTGACCAGGCCGCCGCCGCGCAACATATCCGCCACGGGCATAACGGTGCGCTGGCGGTGGCGGAGGATCAACAGGGTTTTATAGACGCAGCCAGCGAGTTGATCAGCAACAACGAAAGCCTGCGCCGGGTGCGTCTGAATGCACGGTTGCATGCCTCACGCCAAGGCTGGCCGGCGATCGTCGAGTTATTTGAACAGCATCTGCGCTGCGCCATGCAGCCCGAACAGGAACTGCCAGCCGGCAGAACTCAGCATTGAACAAACAGCTGTGGGAGGCGCTTTAGCGGAGATCTTTCAGCACCGTAGCGCTGATACCGCAAAAGCTCGCGGCTAAAGCGGAACGCCGCCCGGCCCCTCCTACAACCTGCGCTCTGTTGGGCTTCGCTACGCTCAACACCAACCTACCTAATATGCGCCTGGTCATCCGGAGCAATCGCGGGACAACTCAGCGGCCCATGCAACACTTGATTGAAGCGAAAGCCTATATCAACACATCCAAACGTTTGACCAGACGCACCTCCTGCGCGCTGATCGTGGTGCCGTATGCGAGCACTTCCACACCGGCACTGACCGCTTCACGCAGGGCCGCGGCATAGGCCGGGTCGATTTCTACGGCTGGGCGCACGGCATCGATTTCGCTCAGGTTCACGCAATACAACTGCACCGCACGCGTGCCCGCACGGGCCAGGCTGGCCAGTTCACGCAGGTGTTTACTGCCACGCTCGGTGCGTGCATCAGGAAATGCGGCGACGCGATTGCCTTCGAACCCCAGCGTTACGCTCTTAACTTCGACAAACGCCGCGCCCTGCGGGTAGTCCAGGCGAAAGTCGATGCGGCTGCGTTCTTCGCCATAAGGCACTTCGCGCTTGAGCTGCGTGAAGCCATTGAGTTCGCTGATCACACCGGCGTGCAGAGCCTCTTCAACCAAGGCATTGGCGCGCGCGGTGTTGATCACGGCCAGGCGGCCATGGGGTGTTTCGCCAATCTCCCAGCTACCCGGCAATTTGCGTTTGGGGTCGTTGCTGCGGCTGAACCAGATGCGCGCACCCTCGCTCATGCAGTTGAGCATCGAGCCGGTGTTGGCGCAGTGGATCGTCAGGGCCTCGCCGCTGGCGGTCTCAATGTCGGCGAGAAAGCGCTTGTAGCGGCGCAGCAAGCGCCCCTCTTCCAACGGGGGGTCAAAGCGCATGAGCGCGCCAACTGATCAGCCCGCGCTTGATGCGGTCTACGGCCTGCTGCAAGCGCGGTAAATCCTGGGTGTAAGCAAAACGCACATGCTGCGCAGCCTGGTAGCGGCCAAAATCCAGACCCGGGGTAAAGGCCACGTGTTCGGTTTCCAGAAAGTGCTGACAGAAGGCAAAAGCATCACCGCCAAAGGCGCTGATGTCGGCATATAAATAGAAGGCCCCTTCAGGCTCCACCGCAATTTTGAAGCCCAACTCACGCAGCGCGGGCAGCAGGAAATCACGGCGCTGCTGAAACGCATGACGGCGCTGTTCGAGAATCTCCAGGGTCTGCGGTTGAAAGCAGGCCAACGCCGCATACTGGGCCATGCTCGGCGCACTGATGTAGAGGTTCTGCGCCAGTTTCTCCAACTCCGGCACTGCCGCCGGGGGCGCCACCAACCAGCCCAGTCGCCAGCCGGTCATGCCGAAATACTTGGAAAAACTGTTGAGCACAAAGGCGTCGTCGTCCACTTCCAGCACGCTGGCGGCGTCCACCCCGTAGGTCAGGCCATGATAAATCTCATCGACCACCAGATGCCCGCCACGCGCCTTCAACGCCTGTGACAGCCCGCCCAGCTCATCACGACTGAGCAAGGTGCCAGTTGGGTTGGCCGGGGATGCGACCAACGCGCCGACGCTGTGTTCATCCCAGTGCCGATTGATCAGCTCGGGGGTGAGTTGATAACGCACCTCCGGCCCCACCGGCACCAGTTGCGCGGCGCCTTCAACCAGACGCAGAAAGTGCCGATTGCACGGATAACCCGGATCGGCCAGCAACCAGTGTTTGCCGGGGTCGACCAGCAAGCTGGTGGCCAGCAGCAAGGCACCGGAACCGCCTGGCGTGATCAAAATACGCTGTGGATCAATCGTCAGACCGTAACGTTGCGCGTAGAAACTGGCGATCGCCTCACGCAGCGCTGGTAAACCGCGTGCGGCGGTATAGCGGGTGTGCCCATCGGCCAGCGCTGCTTGGCCGGCAGCGACAATCGGCGCGGCCGTGGTGAAATCCGGCTCACCGATCTCCAGGTGGATAACATCATGACCATCGGCCTGCAATTGATTGGCACGGGCCAACAAGGCCATCACATGAAAAGGTTCTATGGCGCGGCTGCGCGCACTGTAGGGCTGGGCCATGGGGCTGCCTTGGTTGGAATAAAGAGGCGGATTCTAAAGCATACCCGTCTCAGCTTCGACAACCGGGAGTGGCGCAGGGGGAGTTGTTCTGGTAAGTTCGCCCGCTTGCAGCCGCAGGGCCAGTTCTACTCGACGTAGAATCGGCAAGGGACACCGTCCTGCGCAGTGGATTAGAGAGAGTGAGAGGCGGTCATCCATGCCCACAAAAGCAAAAGCAAAAAGCAGTCAATTGACTCGTGGTTTCGAACCCTACAAAGAAACAAAGGGCGAGGAATACATGAGCGACGGGATGCGCGTCCACTTCACCGGCATCCTCAATAAGTGGAAGCTGGAGTTGATGCAGGAAGTTGATCGTACTGTGCACCACATGCAGGACGAAGCCGCTAACTTCCCTGATCCCGCGGATCGCGCCAGCCAGGAAGAAGAATTCAGCCTGGAACTGCGTGCCCGTGATCGCGAGCGCAAACTGATCAAGAAAATCGACGAAACCCTGCAACTGATCGAAGACAACGATTACGGCTGGTGTGACTCGTGCGGCGTAGAAATCGGCATCCGCCGACTCGAAGCCCGCCCAACAGCGACCCTGTGCATTGACTGCAAGACGCTGGCGGAAATCAAAGAAAAGCAGATCGGTTCCTGATCTGACCCAGAGGGTGCTTCGGCACCCTCTGTTGTTTCTGCCTTGCGCGTGTGCAACAGCCTATGACCCCACCTGCTTACACGGGCCGTTTCGCCCCCACCCCAAGCGGTTATCTGCACTTCGGCTCCTTGGTCGCAGCACTGGCGTCCTACCTCGACGCGCGCGCGGTAAATGGCCGCTGGCTACTGCGCATGGAAGATCTCGACCCGCCACGGGAAGTGGCCGGTGCTCAGGCGGGCATTCTCAGCACGCTGGAGAGCTATGGCTTTGAGTGGGATGGCGAACTGGTGCGCCAGAGCACACGTCACGCTGAATACGCCGCACTGGTCGACCGCCTGCTCAATCAGGGCCTGGCCTATGCCTGCACCTGCTCGCGCAAACAACTGGAAGGCCATCAGGGTATTTACCCCGGCACCTGCCGCAATGCCGGGCACGGGTTTAGCGATGCCGCCATTCGCCTGCGCGTCCCCGAGTTGGTTTACCGCTTTACCGATCGGGTGCAAGGGGAATACCAGCAGCACCTGGGCCGCGAAGTCGGGGATTTTGTGATTCGTCGGCGCGATGGCCTGTACGCCTATCAACTGGCCGTGGTGCTTGATGATGCCTGGCAGGGCGTCACCGATGTGGTGCGCGGGGCCGATTTGCTCGACTCCACGCCACGCCAGTTGTACCTGCAAGAATTGCTCGGCCTGCCACAGCCGCGCTACCTGCACGTGCCGCTGATTATCCAGCCCGACGGCCACAAACTGGGCAAGTCCTACCGCTCGCCCCCGCTACCCGTCGACCAGGCCACGCCGCTGTTGATTCGCGCCCTACGCGCCCTTGGCCAAGCGCTGCCGCACGCCGCCGATTACGCCAGCCCCGGCGAACTGCTGCGCTGGGCCAGCCAACACTGGGACGCCACTCGCATCCCGCGCTGCCTGACCCTGGCCGAAGCGCAACTGCGTTAGCCAAGCATTCATTTGTGCTTATGTCCGTTAGCGAACAGACACCCACACACTGCGCTCTGTAGGGTACTGCGAATGCTGCGACAGCATTCTTAAGCGCTGTATGCGAGCGCCTTCGCCTGCACCGACCAGGCCGTACTGAATTCGCAGGTCCGCTGTCGCGGCTTCTCAGATGGGTATCGCGCCTCGACACCCATCGCGCACGCCTCGATGGCTGGAACCGCGCCACATGACCTCAGTCTTCACTGCCCTGCTGCGCCGTACATCCGGCGTTTCGCCATGGTTTGATCACGCCCCGGTGCGCGAGGAGCTGTTCGGCATCGAACGCCTCGAACAACACGCCGCAACCTTGGCCGCCGCCCAGCAAGTGCACAGTAAACCGCCAGCGGTATTGTCGCTGCACCGCCGCCTGGACGATAACGCCAAAGTGCTGCTCGCCGCCTACCGCGCCAGCGCTGCCGAACTGGCGCAGGGGCGCGGCGTGGTGCCAGCGGCCGAGTGGCTGTTGGACAACTACCACCTGGTCGAAGAACAAATCCGCGAAATCCGCGATGACCTGCCGCCCGGCTACTACCGCCAACTGCCCAAGCTGGGCGTGGGACCGTTTGCCGGTTACCCACGAGTGCTGGGCTTGGCTTGGGCCTTTATCGCCCACACCGACAGCCATTTCGACCCCGACACCTTGCAGCGTTTTATCGTCGCTTATCAGCAGGTCCAACCGCTGACCATCGGCGAGTTGTGGGCAGTGGCCATTACCCTGCGCATTGTGCTGATTGAAAACCTGCGCCGCCTGGCCGACCAAATGACCGCCGGACGCCAGGCTCGGGCCGAGGCCGACGCGCTGGCCAACCGTTTACTGGAACCACAGACCGGGCCGTTATTGCGCGACAAGCTACTCAACGAACAGGCAAACGCGCCCCTGAGTGAACCCTTTGCCGCACAACTGGCAAAGCGCCTGCGCGACCATGATCCACTGACCACGCCTGCCCTCGGCTGGCTGGAGGATCGCCTCGGCGCGCAGGGCAGCAGCCTTGATGAAGTGGTGCAACATGCGCAGCAGCGTCAAGGCGCGTCCAACCTCACGGTGCGCAATATCATCAACAGCATGCGCCTGATTTCCTCCATCGACTGGGCGCAACTGTTCGAGAATGTCAGCCTGGTGGATGCCTGCCTGGGCGCGCGCAGCGACTTTGCCGCGATGGATTTTGCCACCCGCAACCACTACCGCAGCGCCATTGAGCAATTGGCGCGGGGCAGCACCTGCAGTGAGTTGGATGTTGCCGAACGCGCCTTGCAGGCCGCGCACCAGGCGCGCCAAAACCCAACCTGCGACCCGCGTTGCAGCGACCCCGGTTATCACCTGATTGCTGAAGGCCGCAGGGCTCTGGAACAGCAGATCGGCTTTCGTCCACCGCTGCGTTTACGCATCAGCCGAGGCCACATCCACCTCGGCATGCGTGGTTATGTGGCCGCCATTGTTGGACTGGGCAGCGTGCTGTTGGGTCTGGGGCTATGGCTGCTTGCAGGCCAAGGCGTCAGCCACGGCTGGCTGCTGGCACTTGCTGTGCTGGGTTTTCTGCCCGCCAGCGAAGTGGCCACTGCGTTGATTAATCGTGCGGTCAGCGCCAGTTGCGGGGCCATGATTCTGCCCGGCCTGGAGTTGAGCGAAGGGGTGCCCAGCCACCTGCGCACACTGATTGCCGTGCCGACCCTGCTGGGCAGCGAGGCCGACCTGCTGGAACAGATCGAGCGACTGGAAGTGCA
Organism: Pseudomonas sp. Ga0074129; assembly: GCA_001465025.1. Taxonomy (GTDB): domain Bacteria; phylum Pseudomonadota; class Gammaproteobacteria; order Pseudomonadales; family Pseudomonadaceae; genus Aquipseudomonas. The sequence goes on along the minus strand of LNDO01000064.1, from coordinate 35,809 downwards.
TCACCTGGCTGGCCAGGGTGGCGACCTGACCTTTGCCCTGCTGACCGACGGTCTGGATGCCGAGCAAGAACACCGGGCCAGCGACGACGCCCTGCTGCAACTGGCGAGCAGCGCCATTGCGCAGCTCAACCTGCGCTATGGCGCCGGTATGGGTGGCAGTCGGTTTCTGTTGCTGCACCGGCGTCGCCAGTTCAACCCCAGCGAAAACACCTGGATGGGCTGGGAGCGCAAACGCGGCAAGCTGCACGAACTCAACCGCCTGCTGCGCGGCGCAGCTGACACCAGTTTTTGCAACGTGCCCGGGCTCAGCCAGCGCATCCCCGCAGACGTGCGCTATGTCATCACCCTGGATGCCGACACCCGCCTGCCGCGAGATGCCGCGCTGCGCCTGATCGGCAAAATGGCCCACCCGCTGAACCAGCCGCGCTTCGATGAGCACCTGCAACGGGTCGTCGGTGGCTACGGCATTCTGCAACCCCGGGTCACCCCTGCACTGCCCTTACAGCGTGAAGGCTCGCTGTACCAAAAGGTTTTCTCCAGCCCAGGCGGCATGGACCCGTACGCTGCGGCGGTGTCCGATGTGTATCAAGACCTGTTTGGCGAAGGTTCCTTTACCGGCAAAGGCATCTACCACATCGATACCTTTGAGGCTGCACTGGCTGGCCGCGTGGCAGAAAACAGCCTGCTCAGCCACGACCTCTTCGAAGGGGTTTTTGCCCGCGCCGGGCTGGCCTCGGATGTCGAAGTGGTCGAAGAATTCCCCTCGCGCTATGACGTTGCCGGTAAACGCCAGCACCGCTGGACCCGCGGCGATTGGCAGTTACTGCCTTGGCTTCTCGGGCCATGCAGCGGCCCACAGGCGCTGCCGAGCATCGGCCGCTGGAAGATGCTCGACAACCTGCGCCGCTCGGTGCTGGCCCCCACCACGCTGGCGGCCCTGGGCCTGAGCTGGTGCTTGCCCATGCCAGCAGCACTCAGCGCCAGCCTCATGCTGTTGGCCAGCCTGCTGATTCCGGCGTTGCTGCCGCTGTGCTTCGGCCTGCTGCCGGCGCGTGCCGGAATTCGCTGGCGCAGCCACCTGGGCACCCTGCGTGACGACCTGTTACTGGCCGTGCAGCACTGCGCCCTCGACCTGAGTTTCCTTGCCGACCAAAGCTGGCGGATGCTCGATGCGATCAGTCGCACCTTGTATCGCCTGCTGATCAGCCGTCGCCACCTGTTGGAATGGACCACCGCAGCACAAGCCGCCATCAGCCCACGGCTTAAGTTGCCCGGTTTTTACCGTGGCATGGCCGGCGGTACCGTACTCGGTCTGCTGATAGGCGCTGCGGCCCTGCTCGTCTCACCTGCCAATTGGCCGCTGATACTGCCCTTTGCCGTACTTTGGCTCAGCGCGCCCGCCATTGCGCTGTGGGTCAGCCGTTCGCCAGCCGCAAGCAAACGCTTGGTTATCGAGCCTGCGCAAACCGTCGAACTGCGCCTGATCGCGCGCCGCACCTGGCGCTTCTTCGAAACCTTCGTCACCCCCGCAGACAACCAACTGCCACCGGATAATTTTCAGGATGATCCCAAACCCGTTATTGCCCACCGCACCTCACCGACCAACATGGGCCTGTACCTGCTCTGCGCCATTGCCGCGCGTGACTTCGGCTGGATCGGCACCCAGCGCAGCCTCGACCGCCTGCACGCCACACTGACAGTCATGGCGCAATTGCCGCGTTATCGCGGGCACTTCTACAACTGGTACGACACCCAGAACTTGCACCCACTGGCACCGGCTTACGTGTCCTCAGTTGACAGCGGCAACCTGGCTGGCCACCTGCTGGTGGTGGCCAATGCCTGTGAAGAATGGCTGCACAGCCCCATCAGCCTCGATGCGCGCCAGGGCCTGCAAGACAACTTGCAACTGGCCTGCGCCACGCTGGCGACAATGTCCGCCGCTGCCAGCGAGCGCGGCCGCCAGATGGATGAGTTGCTGCAACAAATTGCCACCGATCTACAGGGCAGCCAGCCGCTGCTCAGCCTTCTGCCCACCCTTCTACGTCTGACTGACAAAGCCGCGCTGTTGGCCAGCGGCATCGCGCAACTCGACGATGAGCAGCAAGTGAATGACCTGCAGTTTTGGCTGCAAGCACTCGCCCAGGCGATTGGCGATCTGCTGCACGATGCGCAACTCACAGATACGCAACGCAGCCAACTGCATGTCGACCTGAGCCGCACCGCTGCGCAAGCGCGCGCCATGGCCCTGGCCATGGATTTCGCGTTTTTGTTAGAGCCTGAACGCAAACTGCTGTCCATTGGCTTCTGCCTGGCCGACAACAACCTCGACAGCAGTTGCTACGACCTGCTCGCCTCGGAAGCACGCTTGGCCAGCCTGTTCGCCATCGCCAAAGGGGATGTCTCAACCCGTCACTGGTTTCGACTGGGACGCACGTCCACCCCGTTGGGCAATGGCTCGGCACTGATTTCCTGGTCGGGGTCGATGTTCGAATACCTGATGCCCTCGCTGGTTATGCGCGCGCCAGCCGGTAGCCTGCTGGAGCAGACCAACCGCCTGGTGGTGGCACGGCAGGCCGCCTATGGCGCGTCGTTGAACATCCCCTGGGGGATTTCCGAATCAGCCTACAACGCCCGCGACATGGAGCTGACCTACCAGTATTCCAACTTCGGCGTGCCGGGCCTTGGCCTCAAACGCGGCCTGTCCGCCAACCGGGTGATCGCGCCCTATGCCACGGGGCTGGCCACCATGGTCGACCCACACGCCGCGCTGGCCAACTATCAGCGGCTGGACGCGTTAGGCGCTTTGGGCCGTTACGGCTTTTATGAAGCGCTGGATTTCACCCCCACGCGCCTGCCGGATGAACAACCCTTCGCCATCGTGCAGACCTTTATGGCCCACCACCAAGGCATGACCATCGTGGCCATTGCCAACGCCCTGCATGACGGCCAAATGCGCGCGCGCTTTCACCGCGAGCCGATGATTCAGGCTTGCGAGCGGCTCTTGCAAGAACGCATGCCGCGCAATGTTGCCGTGGCCCATCCGCGCGCCGAAGAAGTCAGCGCCTGCGCCGCAGCGGCCGACTGTGCCTTGCACAGCGAACGACGCCTGAACCACTTCAATGGCGGCCCGCCGATCACCCACCTGCTCAGCAACGGCCGCTACAGCGTCATGCTCACTGCCAGCGGCGGCGGTTACAGCCGCTGGCGCGACGTCGCCGTGACCCGCTGGCAAGCCGACAGCACCCGCGATGCGCATGGCTCCTTTATCTTTCTTTGGGACATGCACAATGACCTGCACTGGTCACTGGGTGCCCAACCCAGCAGTCACAGCCCCTACGACGAAGTGGTGTTTGCCGAAGACTACGCCAGCTACAGCCGACAAGATGGCTCCCTCGGCACCGCACTGGAAGTGCTGGTTTCCGGTGAGGATGACGGTGAAGTACGCCGCGTCTCGCTGACGAACAGCGGCCGTGTCATGCGGGAAATCGAACTGACCTCCTACGCTGAACTGGTACTGGCCAGCGCGGCCAGCGACAGCGCTCACCCGGCGTTTTCCAAACTCTTTGTGGTCACCGAATACCTGCCAGCCTTTGCCGCCCTGATTGCTTCGCGACGCCCGCGCAGCGCCAATGAGCAGCCGCTGTGGGCCGCACACTTTGCCGTGGTGGAAGGTGAGCAGAGCGCCGCTGTGCAATATGAAACCGACCGTGCCCGCTTTCTCGGGCGCAGTTGCGCCCTGCATGCCGCTGCGGTGATCCGCCAGGGACAGGCGCTGTCCGACACCGTCGGTACGGTTCTCGACCCGATTTTCTCGCTGCGCCAGCGGGTGTTGATCGCGCCGGGCAAAGTCGCCCGCGTGGCGTTCTGGACACTGGTCGCCCCCACGCGTGAAGCCCTGCTAGACCTGATCGACAAGCACCACGACCGCAGCGCCTTTGACCGGGCCAAAACCCTGGCCTGGACCCAAGCCCAGGTGGAGTTACGCCACCTCGACATACTCGCCGCCGAAGCGGCCGACTTTCAGCGCCTGGCCGCGCCCATTCTGTATGTGGATGCGCGTTTTCGGACACCCGCCGCCAGCTTGCTACGCGGTTTGGCAAGCCAGTCGATGCTGTGGTCGCAAGGCATTTCCGGCGACCTGCCGATCGTGCTGCTGCGCATCAGCGATGCCGAAGACATTGCCCAGGTCAAACAACTGCTGCGCGCCCACGAATACTGGCGCATGAAACGCCTGGCGGTTGACCTGGTCATCATCAACGAGCATGCCTCGTCCTACCTGCAAGACTTGCAAGTGGCCATCGAAACGGCCGTGCGCAGCAGCCAGTCACGTCCACGTTTTAATGCCGAATTGGCGCAGGGTTCAGTGTTTGTGCTGCGCGCCGACTTACTCAGTGGTGCATTTCGTGAACACCTGCAAGCCGCCGCGCGCGTGCTGCTGCTGAGTCATCGCGGGGCCATTGCCGAGCAACTAGCGCGCCTGCCCGCTTGCCCCCGCCCAGCGCCCGCCAGCGCGCTCAACCACAGCGCCCAGCCCATCCCGGCCGTGCTCGCCACACCGCCCAGCCCACTGGAATTGGCCAATGGCCTGGGCGGGTTTGATCGGGATGGCCGCGAGTACGTGGTGCGCCTCGACGCCTGGAGCAACACCCCGGCACCGTGGATCAACGTAATCGCCAATGCGCAGTTTGGCTTTCAAGTGTCCGCCGAAGGCAGCGGCTACACCTGGGCCGACAACAGCCGGGAAAACCAACTCACGCCGTGGTCCAACGACCCGGTAAGCGACCCGCCCGGCGAGGCGGTGTATGTGCGTGACGAGGACAGCCTGGCGCTGTTCAGCCCCACCGCTCAACCGCTGCGTGACAGCGGCCACTACGAGGCCCGCCATGGCTTTGGCTACAGCCGCTTCAGCCACCAAGCCAGCGGCATCGCCATGCAGTTGCTGCAATATGTCGCGCTGGATGACCCAATCAAGATTTCCCGGCTAACCCTGCATAATCTCTCGGGGCGGCCACGGCGGTTAAGCGTCAGCACCTATGCCGAATGGGTGCTGGGCAGCACGCGGGCGGCCAGCGCCGCGTTTATTGTCAGCCAGCGCGACAGCAGCACCGGCGCGTTGTTTGCCAAAAACCCCTGGAGTATCGCCTTCAACCAGCGCTGCGCGTTCAGCGACCTGGGCGGCCGACAAAGCAGTTGGACGGCTGATCGTTGCGAATTTATCGGCCGTAACGGCAGCCTCGCTCAGCCTGCCGCACTCGGTCGCCAGGCAGCCTTGAGCAACAGCTTGGGCGCCAGCCTGGACCCATGCGCGGCGCTGCAATGCCAGGTGGAACTGAACGCTGGAGAAAGCATTGAAGTGCTTTGGCTGCTCGGCCAATGTGCCAGCGACGCGCAAGCCAGCGCACTGATCACGCACTATCGCCAAGCGGATCTGGACGCCGAACTGGCCCGCGTCGAACAGCACTGGCAAGGCGTGCTCAACGCCGTGCAGGTGCAAACGCCGAGCCGCGCCATGGACATCATGCTCAACGGTTGGCTGCTCTATCAAACCCTGGCGTGCCGCGTGTGGGCGCGCGCGGCGTTTTATCAAGCCAGCGGGGCCTATGGTTTCCGCGATCAACTGCAAGATGGCATGGCCTTGAGTTTCGCCAACCCGGCGCTGACCCGCGCCCATCTGCTGCGCGCCGCCAGCCGTCAGTTTATCGACGGCGATGTGCAGCACTGGTGGCTGCCGCACTCTGGCCAAGGCGTGCGCAGCCACATCTCTGACGACCGTGTGTGGCTGGCTTACGCCACCGCGCACTACCTGCAGAGCAGTGGCGACACAGCCATTCTTGATGAGATGTTGGACTTTCTGGACGGCCCGCCATTGGCCGCCGACGAGCACGACGCCTTCTTTCTGCCACTGCCCGCCGATGCGCCAGCCTCACTCTTTGAGCATTGCGCCCGCGCACTCGACCAGTGCCTGACGCTGACCAGCGAGCGCGGCCTACCCCTGATGGGCGGCGGTGACTGGAACGATGGCATGAACCGCGTGGGCGAACGCGGCAAAGGCGAGAGTGTCTGGCTGGGCTGGTTTCTGCTGCGCACCCTTGCCTTGTTCACACCTTATGCCGAGGGTCGCGACAGCGCCCGCGCCACGCGCTGGCAAGCACATGCCGAACGTCTGCGCGCCGCGTTGGAGGCTCACGCCTGGGATGGCCAGTGGTATCGGCGCGCCACCTTTGACGACGGCACGTGGCTGGGTTCGGCGCAGAACACGGAATGCCGCATCGACTCCATTGCCCAATCCTGGGCGGTGTTGTCGACCAGCGCCGACCCACAGCGCGCACGCCTGGCCATGGCCGCCTTGCAGCGCGAGTTAGTTGACGAAGACGCAGGCATCGCCCTGCTGTTCACCCCGGCGTTCGACCAAACACCGCTGGAGCCCGGCTACATCAAAGGCTATCCACCGGGCTTGCGGGAAAACGGCGGGCAATACAGCCATGCGGCCATGTGGGCGATTTTGGCTTACTGCCAACTGGGTTCAGGTAATCAGGCATTTGCCCTGTTTGACCTGGTCAACCCGATCAACCATGGCAACAGCCCAGAGGCCTGCCAACGCTACAAGGTCGAACCCTATGTTCTGGCGGCTGATGTCTACGCGGTGGCCCCGCATGTGGGGCGTGGCGGCTGGACGTGGTACACCGGGGCTGCTGGCTGGATGTACCGCGCCGGTGTTGAGGGGCTCTTGGGGATTCGCCGTGAAGGCCACTGCCTGCTGCTAAACCCGTGCATCCCTACCGACTGGCCAGGCTTCACTGCGCAGATCCGCTTGGGCGAGAGTCATTATGAGATTGAACTCAGCAACCCCATGCAGCGCAGCCAGGGCATTCGCCAGGCGTGGCTGGATGAACAACCGCTCGTGTGTGCAGACGGATCACTTAACGTGGCGTTGGAGCCTGGCACGCATCGCTTGCGGATTGAGCTGTGACAAGACCGCCCGGCAACAGCGAGCAGGTTAGATGAAGGGAGGTAACGTAGGGCGCGGGGCGCAGCCCTACGCCTTTGGCTGAAGCCTGCTGGGCCGCCCATTGCGTGCAACACGCAATGGGCACACAGGTTTTACAAGCAGGCCTTGACAGGCCGTTGAAAAATGTAGGCGAGGCAGGCAAGACAAGGCGCTACGTAGTAACAGCCTTCGGCTGGTCAAAGCGGCGAGGAAGCGGAGTTTACGTGCTGTAAATGAGCATTACTCGTTTCACTCGCCCCTTCGGGGTCGCACTGAAGCGCGTTAGCCACAGCGGCTTGCCGAGCCTGTTTTTAACGCAGTATTGCCAACGTAGGTAGTTTTTCAACGACCTGTCAGATGCGGCCCAGTAATAGCAACACCACCAGCACAATAACGATCACGCCCAGACCGCCCGTAGGCCCGTAACCCCAGTTTCGGCTATGCGGCCAGGCGGGGATGGCACCGACCAATAGCAAAATCAACACGATCAATAAAATGGTACCCAGGCTCATGGCGTTCTCCTTGATGAGTCATAGCAGCACGCCGGAACAACAGAAGCCGATATGGCTCCCAAGCGTTCCGGCATTCTGCGCGTCATCACCTGAGCCGTCGGTGCGCCAGCGAACCGATGACCTCAGCCTTGTGCACTGGCCAGTGCCGCATCGACGATCTGCTGCGCCTCGCTAAAGATGCGCTGCAAATGCGCCGCATCGCGAAAGCTCTCGGCGTAGATCTTGTAAATGTCTTCAGTGCCCGATGGCCGTGCGGCGAACCAGCCGCCCTCGCTGATCACCTTGATGCCACCAATCGCCGCGCCGTTGCCGGGTGCCTTATCCAACACCTGGGTGATGCTGTCACCGGCCAGGTCACGGCTGCTGATCTGCGCGGGCGAAAGTTTACCCAGGGTTTTCTTTTGCGCCGGTGTGGCGGGCGCATCGACGCGATCAGCATAAATCGCGCCGAATTCATCACTCAGGCCTTGGTACAGCTCACCTGGATCACGCCCGCTAACGGCGGTCATTTCCGCGGCCAACAGGGCCAGGGCGATGCCGTCTTTGTCAGTGGTCCAGACCCGGCCATCACGGCGCAGGAAGGTCGCACCAGCGCTTTCTTCACCGCCAAAGCCCAGCGAACCATCAAACAAGCCACTGGCAAACCATTTGAAACCTACCGGCACTTCCTGCATCGGCCGCCCCAAGCGTGTAGCCACACGGTCGATCATCGCGCTGCTGACCAGGGTTTTGCCCACGGCCGCGGTGGCGCTCCACTGCGGACGGTGTTGGAACAGGTAATCGATGGCCACGCTGAGGAAATGGTTGGCCGGCAGCAGGCCAACGCTCGGCGCAACAATACCGTGGCGGTCGTAGTCGGTGTCGCAGGCGAAGGCGATGTCATAGCCATTTTTCAGGCCAATCAGACGCTGCATGGCATGACTGGAGGACGGGTCCATGCGGATCTGCCCGTCCCAGTCCAGGCTCATAAAGGCGAACTGCGGGTCGATAATCTCGCTCACCACATGCAAGTTGAGGCCGTACTGCTCGGCGATACGGCCCCAGTAATGCACGCCAGCGCCGCCCAGCGGATCGACACCCAGACGCAAACCAGCAGCGCGGATCGGCGCAAAGTCGATGACATTGCCCAGGTCATTCACATAGCTGCCGAGGTAATCGTATTCCTGAACATTGGCCGCCTGCCGCGCCTGCGCCAGGTGCATGCGTTTGACTTCGTGCAGGCCGGCTTCCAGTAACGCGTTGGCGCGGTTCTGCACCCAGGTGGTGATGTCACTGTCGGCTGGGCCGCCGTTTGTGGGGTTGTACTTGAAGCCGCCGCTGTCCGGCGGATTGTGCGACGGGGTGATGACAATACCGTCAGCCAGGCCGCTGCTGCGGCCCTGGTTGTACACCAGAATCGCCTGGCTGATGGCGGGTGTAGGGGTGTACTCACCGCCCGCCGAGATCATGGTTTGCACGCCATTGGCCGCCAGCACTTCGATGGCGCTTTCCAGCGCAGGCTGCGACAAGGCATGCGTATCGGCCCCGATAAACAGCGGGCCATTGATGCCCTGTGCCACGCGGTAATCACAAATGGCCTGGCTGATGGCCCACACATGCGCCTGATTAAAACTGTGCGCCAATGAGCTACCGCGATGCCCAGACGTGCCGAAAGCCACACGCTGGCTGGCCACGCTCAGATCGGGTTGCAAGTCGTAGTAGGCGGCCAGCAGCGCGCTGATGTCAGTCAACAAGGAAGCAGGTGCCGGCTGACCGGCCAAAGGGTGCATACGCGGGCTCACAAAAGGCTCCAGAAAAATACTCAACGGGTAAAAACGTGTGCCAGTCTACCAGCTCATCAGGCGCAAATAGGCCGTCTTTGCACGCTGATGCCTAGGTGCGATAGCGCACTGACAAGCCACGCCCAATCGCACATTCTAACCACCCATGATGCTCGCCCTAGTGGCAGAGCAACTGGGTTATTTGCCTGGCCAGGACGGCTCCCTGACGCAGTAGGCCCCTTTGTTGACGCTGAGCCAGCCTCCACAATGTGGAATCACTTCATGCACAGGTTCGTTAGCCATCACTGGGTTCTCGGTTACAGCACACTGTTGCTGAGCATGCTCAGTACAAACGCGCACGCTGACTGGCTGTTCGCTCCGCAGGTATTCACTCAACCCGTCACCCTTGAGCGAACAACCACCCCTCAAGACGCCGATGACTTAACCCTACCCCAACAGCCAGAGCCCGCTGCCCGCGCACTGCGTCACAGCGCATGGCAACTGACGCCCAAGGCCGACCCCGCTGCGCAGGTACACCCCGAACCTGAAGCCGCACCGCCCGGCCTGCGTTTTTAAGGCCCATGCCAGCACAGCGCTAACTGCGCCGCCTCACAAGGGCGGCGCAGCCATGTTTAACCCACTGCAAGACAGGAAATACACCCATCATGGTCAACCGCATTCTGATCATCACCAGCAACAGCCATGATGCCGCGACACTGGAAGAGGCGCTGGAGCGAGCCCAAGATGGCCCTTTCGCCATCGAATGGGTCACCCGCCTCAGCTTGGCTCTGGAGCGTTTAGAGCCTGAACAGGGCCACGGCATTGACGCCATTCTGGTAGACCTCGCACTCCCCGACAGCCAGGGCATGGACACTTTCAATGCGCTGTTCGCGCGGGTGCCCAGCATCCCGATCATGACCCTCAGCAACCTCAATGACACGCAGCAAACCAGCGAGGCGATTCGCAGCGGAGCCCAAGGCAGCTTGTGCAAAGGTCACTTCGACAGCGCACTGGTGCCGCAATCGCTGCGCAATATCATTCTGCGCAAGGCGGTCGAAGAGGCGTTGTTTGATGAAAAAGCACGCCAGGCCATTACGCTCAACTCCATCAGCGACGGCGTCATCGGCACCGACCTGCAAGGCAATGTCGACTACCTCAACGCAGCCGCTGAGCGCATGACTGGCTGGCTCCGCGAGGACGCACAAAACCAGCCCATAGAACGCGTAATGCACCTGCTGCACCACAAAACCCGCGAAATCGTGGCTAGCCCCACGGCCAAAGTGTTGCTGGAAAACACCTGCAAACTCTTGGCCTCCGGCACGCTGCTGGTGCACCGCGACGGCCACGAGTCGATGATTGAAGACTCGGCTGCGCCCATCCACGACTCAGCGGGGCGTATTAAAGGTGCGGTGATGGTGTTCCACGACATCACCGCCACGCATGCCATGAGCGAAAAGATGACCCACCTGGCGCAGCATGACAGCCTGACCAACCTGCCCAACCGCGCCCTGCTCAACGACCGCATCAGCCAGGCGCTGGCACTGGCCGAACGGCACAGCGGTCAATTGGCCCTGCTGTTTATTGACCTGGACAATTTCAAACACATCAATGACTCACTCGGCCACGGCATCGGTGATCAACTGCTGCAAAGCGTTGCGCAACGCTTGAGCGATTGCGTGCGCAGCGCCGACACAGTCAGTCGCCTGGGCGGTGATGAATTTGTTGTGGTGCTCAGCGAACGTCACAGCGTCGAGGATGCGGCACTCACCGCCGAGAAAATTCTTACGACCCTCAGCCAGGTGTTTGTCATCGACGAGCAACAACTGCACATCAGCGCCAGCATTGGCATCAGCACCTACCCAACGGACGCCGACAACGGCGCTGATCTGATTCGCCATGCCGACACGGCGATGTATCAAGCCAAAGAAGAAGGCCGCAATAACTACCAGTTTTTCCGCCGCGAAATGAACGAGCGCGCCGTGGAGCGTCAGGCGATTGAAGCGCACCTGCGCAGTGCCATGGAGCGCGAGGAGTTCGTTGTGCATTACCAACCCAAAATCGATTTGCAAAGCGGCCTTATCACCAGCGCTGAAGCGCTTGTGCGTTGGCAGCATCCCACCTGGGGCACCATCTTGCCGGGGCGTTTTATCCCCATCGCCGAGGCGTGCGGTTTAATCGTGCCGCTGGGCCGCTGGGTGCTCCAGCAAGCCTGCGATCAGGCCAAGCGTTGGGAGAATTGCGGGTACGACCTCAACTCCGTCGCGGTGAATATTTCCGCCTTGGAGTTCCGTCGCCCCGACTTTATTGCCAGCGTTACCCAAGCCCTGGACAAGAGCGGACTGCAGCCAGACAAACTGCAATTGGAGATCACCGAAGGGGTTTTGATGCGCGATGCCCAAGCCAGCGCCGACATCCTGCAACAGCTGAAAAAACTCGGCGTGCAGTTGGCTGTGGATGACTTTGGTACAGGCTACTCCAGCCTCAGTTACCTCAATCTATTCCCCATCGACGTGCTGAAGATTGACCGCTCGTTTATTGAAGCGATTAGCGACTCCAATGGTGTCATCGTCAGTGCGGTGATCGCCATGGGGAATAGCCTCAAGCAACGGGTGATCGCTGAAGGCATCGAAGAAAAGGCGCAACTGGTGTTTTTACGTCATCACCAATGCGCCGAAGGTCAGGGCTTTCTGTTCAGTCATGCGGTGAGCGCCGAACACTTCACCCACCTGTTGCGCAATGGCATCAACTCGCCCATCAACACCCTCACAGGTGAAGCCTGAGGGTTTAACCTGCGCGGCTGCATCAGGCTAAACAGGGGGGCAGCGTGCAAGCACGGCTAAAACTGCGCCTGATAATCCGCCACCAGTAAGCCGTAACACTCGCAAGCGGCCTGCTCCAAACCCTCGCGATCAAGCACGATGATCTGCCCGCGCCGATAGCTGATTAGCCCCCGCGCCTGCAGGGCCGCCGCCGCGATAGAAACGCCGCTGCGGCGCACCCCCAGCATGTCCGCGAGAAACTCATGGGTGAGGTGAAAGTGGTTGGCATGTGAGCGGTCTTGAGTCATCAGTAACCAGCGCGCCAACCGCGGTTCAATCTCATGAAAGTGGGTGCACGCAGCGCTCTGCGACAACTGCACCATCACCACATATAAATAGCGCTGCAAAACGCGCAGCAGCGCCGGGCTGTTGGCTATCTGCTGGCGAAATAGGCTGCTACTGATACGCAAGGCACTGCCTGAGCCTTGCACCACGGCACGTAGAGGTGCCAGCCCAACGCCTAGGGCCAGGCTTGCGCCCAACACGCCTTCGTTGCCAATTAATCCCATCTCCAACGGTGGGTGCCCTCGCAAGGTGGTCACCAGCGAGATAAAACCACTCAAGGGAAAGTACACCTGGCGAATTGGTTGGTTGACCTCTTGCAGCACAGTGCCAAACACCAACTGAGTGGGTTCGCAATTGTCTAACAACTGTTTGCGGGGTTTGCTCGGCAGGCTTTCGATCAGGTGACTGAGAATCCGCAGCGGTGCATTAACAAACATGCAAGTGTCCAGAGCACAACGCGGGCCAAAGAATGGCGCGATGGCGGTGCTTGACGCCATCACCGCTGCAGTCTGCCCTATACCACAGTTATGACTCTGTGCGCTGCGGCACTGAGGCCTGGGCTTTAGCAGCACGCCCTGTTTTGTAAGGCAACAGGCGATCGGTTTCACGCTTGACCACCTCATAGCACTCACAAGAAAGGTGTTCGAGCTTGTCCCGGTTAAGCACCGTAATCAAACCACGGCAATAGTCGATGACCCCCAGGCGATGCAGCTTGCCAGCGGCTTCCGTTACGCCTTCGCGGCGCACGCCAAGCATGTTGGCAATCAGTTCCTGAGTCATGGCCAACTGATTGCCCGAAAGCCGGTCCAGCGATAACAACAACCAACGGCACAATTGCTGATCGATGCTGTGGTGGCGATTGCACACGGCCGTTTGCGACATCTGCGTGATCAAGGCCTGGCTGTATCGCAGCATCAAATTCAGCATCTCACCATGACGGTTAAATTCTTCTTTGCAGCGCTTGCCCAACACGCGATACGCACTGCCGGCACTTTGCACAATGGCGCGGTTGGTAGTGCTCTCACCGCCCATAAACAGCGCGACACCAATCACCCCGTCATTGCCCACCACGGAAATTTCGGCCGATGCGCCGTTCTCCATGACGTACAACAACGACACAATCGAGTCAGTCGGAAAGTACACATGGCGCAGCGTATCGCCCGATTCGTACAGCACCATGCCAAGCGGCATGTCCACCAATTCAAGGTGAGGTATCAGACGCTCGCGCGCCTCAGAGGGCAACATGGCAAGCAGATGATTTTGCTGCGGACTGGCTGGGGCGGCGGACATCACTGTCTCCAAAAAGTGAGTAAACAACCACTGCTACTCCTGGGCTGCACGCCTAGCATAAGCGATTCTCATTATTTATCTGTTCGATACCGCACATAGGGTTGTATGCAGCGCGGTTGGCCATTACCGGCTATCCTTGCCGACCTTTTTGCGCCGCAGGATGACCACCATGAAAGCCCAACTCGAAGAACTGATCAGCAAAATAAGCTCGGGCTGCCTGCTGGCCGAAGAAGTGGCGCGCATCGCCGATGAAGCCGCCCAGGCCTATGCCGACCCGCAGGCGTTTCTTGCCGCCAACCCGGATATCAACTTCGACGACAGCTTCCCCATTCCGCTGGGCGAGTGGGTAGTGGTTGGCAGCCTGCCGGAGACAGTGCTGTTTCAGGCCGACAGTTACGACGCGCTATTCCAGCAGGTCACCGAATCGTTCGGCCCGCAGGTGAGCTTTGTGCTCAAGCCCAAGCAATTGGTGAAAGTCGAACCGCTGAAAGCGCTGAACCGCATTCAAGTGCAGCTCTCCAGCCTCAGCCCGGAAACCCAAGGTTATGTGCTGCTGGATTTCAGCGAACCGCTGGATGACGAACTGCAAGCCGTGCTGGTGTACAGCAGCGACCTGGCGCGGGTGATGGAGTTGGCGGTGGAAGTGGGCATCTACGCCGCGCCAGCTTATGAGGCGCTGAAGGCCGCACAAAACGAGGAATAGAGAGCCTCAGGCAGCTGAGTTTTCAGCGCTGCTGCCGACGCAACTCCGCCAGTTTGGCCGCCAGGGCATCCAACTCGGCGCTTTGCCCCGGCGGCAATTGACGCAACACGGCCTGGCTCAGACGCATCTGTTTGATGAAGCGCCGGCAGTGCTGACACATGGCCAAATGCATACGCACCGACAGGCGTTGGCGCAGGCCTAACTGCCCATCGAGAAACTCACTCGAGCGGGCCACCAGCTCTTTACAACTCAACATTGGTCAGTCTCCTCAAAATGCTCCAGGGTGGCAAATACCTTGAGCCGTGCGCGGTGCAGCAGCACCCGTACATTGGAGAGCGAGACCTGCAAAAGATTACAAATATCTTCCAATTCCAGGCCTTCACGCTCACGCAGGTGCAGCACGCTGCCTTGCATCTCGGAGAGGCTGGCCAGGGTTTTCTCCAGGCATTCGCGCAATTCGTCCTCGGTCAACAAGGCGTCCGGGGAGTCGTGATGCCAGGCATGCGGGGCCAGCAACCAGTGGCCATCTGCACTGAAACGCTCATCCCCCACGCTGCCGTGGGGCGCGGGAATATCGTCGAGTAGCACTTCGCGGCGATTGCCCTTGAGGCGGGTTTTCGCGGTGTTGGCGGTGATGGTCAGCAGCCAGGTTTTCAGGCTGGAGCGTGCCTGAAAACCATCGAGGCCACGCACCACGGCTAGCCAGGCGTCCTGCACCACTTCATCGGCATTACGGCTGCCGACAATGGCAAAGGCCACCGCACGCATCGCCCCTTGGTAGGTGGCGACCAGCTCGCGGTAGGCCTTCTGCTCGCCTGCACGCAGACGAGGAAGGAGATCAGCGTCAT
This sequence comes from Pseudomonas sp. Ga0074129, assembly GCA_001465025.1. Taxonomy (GTDB): domain Bacteria; phylum Pseudomonadota; class Gammaproteobacteria; order Pseudomonadales; family Pseudomonadaceae; genus Aquipseudomonas. The sequence goes on along the minus strand of LNDO01000064.1, from coordinate 20,604 downwards.
TTACCGACATGGTCAAAATCGCCTTAATGTCGTAGCGAGCGCAGGGCAGGCAGCGAAACGCAGTAACAGCCGCAGGCTGGTCAAACAGGCGAGGACGCGGAGTTTACGAGTTGTAAATGAGCAGTCCGAGCCTGTTTTCAACGCAGCATCCCCAAGCGCAGTAGACATTAAGGTGATTTTTAATGCTTACGGAGGATCACGCTACCAATCGAGTAGCCCGCACCAAACGAGCTGAGCACACCCAGCGCGCCGCTCGGCAGGTCTTCCTGGTATTTGTGCAGGGCGATCACCGAACCGGCCGAGCTGGTGTTGGCGTAGGTGTCGAGAATCACCGGGGCTTCGCCTGGCTCGGCGTCGCGACCGAGCAGCTTGCGCGCGATCAGCAGGTTCATGTTGAGGTTGGCCTGGTGCAGCCAGAAGCGCTTCACATCACTGACATTCAGCTTGTTCTCGGCCAGGTGGGCGGCAATCAGTTCGGCGACCATCGGGCACACATCTTTGAATACCTTGCGGCCTTCTTGCACAAACAGTTTGTCGCGCGCGCCGATGCCCTCTTCCGCACAGCGGTTGAGGAAGCCGAAGTTGTTGCGGATGTTGTTGCTGAATTGGGTGATCAGCTTGGTGCCAACGATGTCGAACTGGTAGTTCGAGGTGGCTTGATCGGCACGCTCGATGATCACGGCGGTAGCGGCATCACCGAAGATAAAGTGGCTGTCGCGGTCACGGAAGTTCAGGTGGCCAGTGCAGATTTCCGGGTTGACCATCAGAATCGCGCGAGCCTGACCCAGTTGCACGCTGTTAGCAGCGGCCTGAATACCGAAGGTGGCCGAGGAGCACGCCACGTTCATGTCGTAACCGAAGCCCTGAATACCCAGTGCAGCCTGTACTTCAATCGCCACAGCCGGGTAGGCGCGCTGCAAGTTCGAGCAGGCGACGATCACCCCGTCGATATCGGCGGCGGTTTTACCGGCACGCGCCATGGCTTCCTTGGCGGCACCCACGGCCATTTCACAGAGGATGCCCCAGGTGTCATTGCTGCGCTCAGGAATGCGCGGCGTCATGCGCTGCGGGTCAAGAATACCGGCCTTATCGATGACAAAACGGCTCTTGATGCCCGACGCTTTTTCAATAAAGCCGCTGCTGGACTCGCTCAATGCTTCTACTTCACCACTGGCAATCGCCGCCGCATTTTCGGCGTTGAACAGCTGCACATAGGCGTTAAACGATTCAACCAACTCATCGTTGGAAATACTGTTAGCCGGGGTATAGAGGCCGGTACCACTGATCACGACGTTATGCACAGTCATTCCTCTTGTTCTTCGCCGCAGGCAGCGGCCGGTTATGCAATGCGCCCTGGGTTATAAAGACCGTAGGCAGAATAGGCTGACAGGCTCAGTAAACTCGATCCATGAAACGTCCTGTTACGTGCCGCAGAGTTTGCCACAGCCAAAGGGGCTTCGTCCGCTCAGCACGTCAGGCCGATTGCAACAAGCTGCCGGCTATTGAAGCAAAGATGCACGCAACATCGGGCAAGACACATCCTGCAGCGCCCGTCAGACGGCGCGAGCAGCCTTGCCGGGCGCTCACCCATCCGGGCGATAGTGGATTGTCGGACAACCGATATGCTGGCCTTTCCTAATAACAAGAAAAGGCTCCCACCATGCGCACCCTGATTGTCTTCATGCTGCTGAGTTTCAGCTCCTTGAGCCAGGCCGCTGTCGGCGTATTCCCCGACAGCACCTTCCAGAACCTGGATCACGGCCTGTACTGGTTTGGTTATGGCGAGAGCTGGCAGAAAGCCGTGCCCGGCCAGACCAACGCCTACTACGTGGCCAGTAAGCCGACGATGATTTATATCCACGGCTGGCAGAACGGCTCGACGCAAAAGAAAAACCGCGAAACCTTCAACCGCAAGGACGCTGGCGGCCCGGACCTCGACCTGGCGCATGCCTGGTTGGCGGCGGGATACAACGTGGGGGTGCTGTACTGGAACCAATTCGCCGATGAAGGCGAAGTGAGGGATGCCGAAGCCAAAATCTGGACCGCCACCGGCCCACGCGCCATGCGCTGGCGCAACAGCAGCGGGGTGTACAGCACGGGCCCCACGCAGTCAGCCAGTGATCTGCTGTTCAACAGCTACCGCACCAACCTGGCGGGCTACACCGGCAACAACATCCGCATTGCCGGGCACTCGCTGGGCAACCAAATGGCCATCGTCCTGACCAAGAAAATCAGCGATGCCGTCACCGCTGGCACGGTCAGCAGCAACCTGCTGCCCAAACGCGTCGCCCTGCTGGACCCCTTCTATTCCAACAATGCCAAAAGCTACCTGGGCAATCGCTGGGTGGGCGAAGTGTGCCGCACCTATGTCAGCGAGCTGAAAACCAAGGGCGTGATCTTTGAAACCTACCGCACCTCCGGGGTGAGCAGCACCGGGTTTATCGGTGACAGCAACACAGGCCTGATGCGCATGACCGCCTTCACTGAACTCAAGCCTTGGTATTTCAGCTCCACCCAACTGACCGAGAAGCACAACGCGGCCGTGTGGCATTACCTGTGGTCATTCAGCAGCAACCCACCGCTGATCCGCGGCACCAGCAACCAAGCGGCCTCAGCCAAAACCAGCGACAGCCGCATCACCACCCTGATGAACGGCACGAAAAAGCTGGTGCATGATCAAGGCGCGTACAGCAAAGAACCGTCTGACGACACTTTCACCGAAGCCAATCGCTAGCCCGCACAGCGCCCTGCTCAAGCCAGCAGGGCGCTGCCTTTTTGCGTGGCACTTGACTAAGCAGTCAGCGCGTGAAAAAACAAAGCTCCGCAGGTGCCCACCTGCCTCCCCGAGCTTTTGGACACCTGCCTTATGGCCCTGCATACCTGGCTGCTGTTTGTCACCGCTGTCACAGGCCTTGCCCTAACTCCTGGCCCTAACGGCCTGCTCGCCCTGAGCCATGGCGCACGCTATGGACACCGCAAAACCCTGTTCACCATCAGCGGTGGCGTGCTCGGTTTTACCTTGCTGATGGCCTTGTCGATGATCGGCATCGGCACCCTGCTGCAAGCCTCGGCACAGGCGTTAACCGTCCTCAAATGGCTCGGCGGGGCTTACTTGATCTGGCTCGGCATTCAACTCTGGCGCGCACCAGCACTGCACCTGACGAGCGTTGAAAACGCAGGCCTCGTCAGCCACGCCAGCTTGTTTCGTCAGGGTTTGCTGTCAGCGCTTTCCAACCCTAAGGTGATTCTGTTTTTCGGTGCGTTTCTCCCGCAGTTCCTCGACCCCACGGCTGACCTCTGGCTGCAATTTGCGCTGATGGCCCTGACCTTTGCTCTGATTGAAGGCAGCGTCGAATACCTGCTGGCACGCACCGCACACCGCATACGCCCCTGGCTGCAACGCAGTGGCAAAGGCTTTAACCGCAGTTGCGGCGCGCTGTTTGCGCTGATGGGCGCCGCATTGCCCATGGCCCGCTAATTAATGAGGACGCAACGGGTGCTCAAACTGATTGCCGCCCTGCTAATACTGCCTGGCTGCGTATTAGCGACTGAAGAACGTCCGGTGCGTTTTTCCATCAATGAAAGCTGGGCCATGCCGATGGTGAAAATCGAGCAAGGTCAAGCCGTCGACGGCATCCTCTTTGACCTGCAACACCGCCTGGCAGCCAAAATCGGACGCAAGGCTGAACTGGTGGTGATGCCGCGCCTGCGTGTGCAACAGGCGCTGGAAATCGGCGAGATCGACGTGCGTTGCTACGTCAGCCCCAACTGGTTAAACAACAGCCATTACCACTACATCTGGAGCCTGCCGTTTATGACCCAGCGCGATTTGCTGGTCAGCCGCCAGGCCGAGAACCGGCGCGTGCAAAACCTGCGCAACCAGCGCATTGGCACTGTGCTGGGCTTCAGCTACCCAGCACTCGAAACGCTGTTTAACAGCGGACAACTGGAGCGTGAAGATGCCCGCACCCAGCATCAGGTGCTGCTGAAACTGGCCGCCGATCGCTATCAGTACGCCATCAGTAATGAACTGTCACTGCACTGGTTTAACCGGCAGCAACCACCCGGCCAAAAGCTCCACGCCCTCAGCGAAGTGGAGGCCGAGCCGATTGCCTGCATCGTTCGCGACGCACCGGATGTACCGACCATGGCCCTGCTGCGCGCCATGGTGCAGATGAAACAAGACGGCGAATTCGACGCCCTGCTCGCCCGCTACCGCTGAACTCAATCCCCCACCGACGCCGCCACTGGTCTGCACGAGGCTTGCCTTGCTTCTTTTAGTTAGTTAGCCTAACAAAATACAAAGGAGCACAGCATGACCCTCACCGACAGCCTGAAACGCCTGCAATGGCACATGTGGCACCACTGGCGGCAGTACGCCCAGCACAGCGGCAGCATGGACTTGAGCAACAGTGAACTGGATTACCTCTACGCCCTGATCTCTGCCGAACACGGCCTGCGCCTGACCGAACTGGCTGAGCGCATGAATGTCAGCAAGGCCAGCGCCAGCACCATGGCCAGCAAGCTGGAAGCGCGCGGCTATTTGCAGCGCCAGCCCTGCGCTGAAGACGGACGCGCCATGCGCTTGCTGGCCACGACCAAATCCAGCGCACTGGAACAGGAAGAACGTGATGTCTACGTGCACACCGCCGCCAGCCTGGCCGAGCACCTCAGCCCGGAAGAAATGCAGCAACTCAGCCACCTGCTGGCAAAAGCCTGCCAAAGCCTCGAAACCGATTGATACCACCGCTTACCCGTGACCCTCTTATGAACAGCCACAGCCTCACCCGTACCTTCTGGCACTACACCATCCCGGCCGTCGCCGCCCTGATGATCAGCGGCCTGTACATGGTCGTAGATGGCATTTTTATCGGTCACGCCATGGGCGCAACCGGCCTCTCCGCGATCAACATGGCCTGGCCACTGTCCGGCGTCATGCTCGCCATCGGCATGATGATCGGCATGGGCAGTGGCGCGCAGTGCTCACTGGCGCAAGGCGCTGCCCAGTGGCCGCAAGCACGCAGCTACCTGGCACAGGCACTCTGGCTGCTGGTGATACTGGGCATCCCGACTGGTGCGCTGGTAATCCTGATCGGCCCGGCGTTTATGGCCATGCAGGGCGCACAAGGGGAACTGGCGGCGCTGGGCAATGACTACCTGCAAGTGATCGGCTGGGCCGCGCCGCTGGTGTTTGGCTCTATCGCCCTGCCGCTGTTGGTGCGCAACCTCGGCGCACCGCGACTGGCCACCCTAGCCATGCTGGTCGGCGCACTGACCAACGTCGCACTGGATTACCTGTTCATCATCGTCTGGCAATGGGGCCTGCATGGCGCGGCGCTGTCCACGGTGATGGGCGAAAGCCTGTCGGTGTTGATCTGTTTGGGCTACATCTTCAGCCGGCACAACCCGCTGAGCCTGCAACGAGCGGCCTGCCGCTTCAACTTGCACCACAGCCTTGAGTCACTGACCACCGGCTTTTCCAGCATGTTGATGTACCTCTACATGAGCCTGGTAGTGGTGTTGCACAACCTGCTGTTTATGCACTACGGCAGCCCGCTGCAGGTGGCTGCCTATGCCATCGCCGGTTACCTGATGGCGTTTTATTACATGTTTGCCGAAGGCGTTTGCGGCGGCATGCAGCCCTTGGTCAGCTACTTCTACGGAGCCCGCGAACCGGACAAAGTGCGCCGCGTGCTGCGCCTGGGCTTGCTCACGGCGGTCGGCAGTGGCCTGCTGATGACGGCGGCCCTGCTGCTGTTGCCTAAAGCCTTTGCCAGCATATTCAGCGGCAGCGATGAGGCCTTGCTCGACGCCAGCGCCACGGGTATTCGCCTGCACCTGTTCGCCATGTTTCTGGATGGTTTTATCGTCCTAGCCGCCAGCTTCTTCCAAGCCATGGGCCAGGCCCGCAACGCCACGTTGGTGACGGTGGGCAACATGCTGATCCAACTGCCCTTCCTGGCCATTCTGCCGCTGATATGGGGCCTCAACGGCGTCTGGCTAGCGCTGCCGCTGTCCAACGTCTGCCTGAGCTTGGTGGTGATCTGGATGCTCTGGCGTCAGTTGCAGCAGCTAAAAACACTCAACAAAGCCTCCCCATGAACGCAAACGCGGAGCAGCCGCTGTAAGTGACGCACGAGCAAGAGCATCACTTACAACCTTCAAACCTTGCAGATAAGAACCCAACTACAGCGCATAACGCGCACGGGAGCGGAGGCTGTTGTTATCAAGCACCGCTCGCTCAATCTGGATCGCCAATCTTGAGCACCAGCCGAATGCCGCGCAGGCCCTGCTCGCGCTCACGCTGCAAGGCATAGCTGGCCAGTTCAGCCATGGCCCGGCGATGCACATAGGCCAGGCTGTCGATCAGCGTGGCGCTGTTGCGCAGGAATTCGACCGGTTCGCCGGCCTGGGCATTCAGTCGTGGGCAGCGCAGGCGTAGATAACCACCCAGCGTGCTGCCATCGAGCAAGGACTGTGGAATCTGATCCGCCGCTTTGAGCAAGCGCAGGGCCAGATCCTGATAGCGCGACAAGGCATCCTGGCTCAAGCGCTCAGTAAGACTGTCCGGGTTCTGCTGATGCCAATCCAGAAAACGCTCGGCCAGCTCACGGGCCTCCAGCAGGCGCGCATAGTCGACATACAGCTTGCTTAATTGCAGCGCCAGACGGGTTGTTTCACGCAGCGCCGTGGTTGCACCCGCCAGGCTCAACTCCAGACGACGCCGGTATAACGAAGCAGCCTGGAGTAACTGCAACTGCGCCGGTGTCTTGCCCTCATCGATTTGTCGATACAAGGGCAAGTGCTTAGCCGGGTCAAACGCCTCGCTGTCACTGAGTCGCGAGGTCACCCCGTTGCGCTGCAACTCGCCACACCAGGCCAGCGCCACCCGTTGGTCTTCATGCGCTTCAGCCTGGGTCCAGGCCTGAGTAATTTCCGGAGAAAGGCGGCGCAATTCGTCAATTACAGCCTGCCAGCCCAGCGTGGCATGGGCTGCCTGAACCGGCTGATGCAACGCCAGCCAGGGCAGGTTGCGCCATTGCCGACCTGTCCATTCCCAAAGCTGATCAAGCGCCTCTTCGCGCTGGGCGCTGATCTGGAAGATCTGCTGGCTGTCCTGCAACTGCTGCTCGTCATAGTCCAGCCCTAACTCCGCGTAGTACGCCTGGGTGACACGCTGGCAATGCTCGGCGAAGTGCTCGAACAGAACGGCCGCCGGGCGGGCGTCATGCAAGTAGCCAGGCGCCTGCAGGGTTTCACTGTGCTGGATACGCGCCAGATCGGCTGGGTGCGTGTGCCAGTAGCGGGTACTGCCCTCTTCGAGGCTTTGCTCCATCTGCTGCCGCGTGGCCTTGCTCATGCTGGAAGTCTTCTCGGCAGTGGCGTGCGGCATATCGCGCAGAAGACGACGCTCACGCCAAGTACGGGCATTCTGCTGATCCACTTCGCGCCAGGCCCAAGACAACGCACGCAGCTGCAAGGCACTGCCACGAAATGCCGCACTCCCGGCGAGCAAACTCTCGTAGCGGTCGGCGTCGAACTCCAGCTGCCGCGACAGCGAGCGGGACAGGCGAAAGCTCAGCCAGAAACAGCCACGCATCAGCAGCCGCGACAACTCGATACCCTGCTGCGCCACCCAGATGGCCAACTGCAGAATCCACCAGGGATCGTTTTCCAACCATTCCTGAAGGCGATCATCCCAAGGGTCGCGGCTATTGCTGCGCACTTCCAGCCAGGCATTGACCGAGTTGACCAGGAAGTTACAGCGCATACCCAGACGCTGAGCAAAGTGGCCAAACTCGTGCCCCAGTACGCCGACAAACTGCTGCACGCTCATCCCGGCAACCAGTGGCATGCCGATGGTCAGCACCTTGCGGCCAGAAAAGAACCCACTCCAGCCATCCTCGAAATGCACGCTGGCATTCACTTCATTGGACAGCTGCACCGCCACCGGTGGGCGCAGGCCAATCGCCTGACACAACTGGCTGATCACCAACTGCAAACGCGGTTCGCGGGCCAGATCTAGCTCCAGCGGCTTATCGCCACGCTGGCTAGGAAGAAAGAATGGCCGCGCCATAAACAACAGCAAAATGCCGCCACTGATCGCGGGAACGCCATAGATGCAAAGCAACAACCAGATATTGCGCAAGCCGCCGAGGTATTCGTGGATATGCATCAGGTACCAAGCAAGTCCCACGCCCAGGCCAATCACCAACCCTGCATAAAGCGTCGGCACCAGCAGGCAGCAGAGCGTGACCAGAAACAACTGCAGGGCATAGGCCGGACCGGGGCGGGCGCGCTTAAGGCCCTTCTGGGCTAACTCCTGCAAGACCTTCAGAGGGTCGACTGCCGCAGGCGTGGCAACCTCTTCGACCGAGACTGCCAGGCCTGCCTGTTGCAACCGACTGCACCAGCGCTCGGCACTTGGCTGATCCAAACTACTCTTGACCACCCGCCGTGCCGGCGGCAACAGGGCCTTTACCTGGGCCTCGGAGAACTTCAGCTGCGTCTGTAGATGCTGAGCAATCTGCTCAGGCGTAAACCCGGGCAATGCCCGGCCACTCAGCACAACACGGAACGACACGGCGATCCCTCGCGACAAATTGAAATGGGTGATCAGATTAACAAAGCGTGCAGCACTCGCGGCCTGTCACACATGACTCAAGTCACTGACAGCTGAGCAGTATTTGGGGCGGGCGCACGTTCATCTAGCCCCTGCGCCTCAGGCTGGCCATTCCAGACCTGCAACGGCCGCTCGGCCCCCTTCAGTAACCAACCACTGCGCCCACCGACTAGGGTGCTGACTGCATGCGCACGGCCAAATGGATTGTGCCGAGCCAGCAACAACACACTGTCGCGCAGCCAGGCCAAGCTGCGGCTGTGGGATTGGAACAACGGGGTGAGCAAACGGCTGGCTTGGCGGTAGTAGCGCAGGTGATCACGCCGGCTGCTCGCATAGGCGGCGAATACCGCTGACCAGTCGCAGTCCGTCGCTGTGTTCTGTGCGGTAACAGCTGCGCAGAGAGCCGCCGCATCCACCAAGGCCATATTCGCGCCTTGGCCCAGTTGCGGGCTCATGGCATGGGCGCAGTCGCCAATGGCAATTACCCGGCCGTCGTGCCACTGCTGCATGCGTACATCGGCATACACCGCCTGGCTCAGTTGTTCAGGATGCTCAATAAGCTCAACAAATGGCTCGGCCGCGCGGCCGGCCAGTTGCAGCACCTGAGCTTTCCAGGCAGCCAATCCAGCTTCGCGCCAGGCACCGAACTGCGCCACCGGCAGGCTCCAGAACAAACTGCTCAGTTCTTGCTCGCGGTTCTGGTGAGTACGCCCGGTGGGCATGATGCCGAACATTTGCGCGCTATCCCGATACCACTGGCGCAGGTCCGTGGCATCCGGCGCGTGTGGCGACGGTGCCGGGGTCGGCAAAATGCTCCACAGTGCGCCCCAAGGGTAAGGCTGCAGCCATTGCTTGACCTGCATCTGCCCACGCAAGGCCGAACGCACGCCATCGGCCAGCACCAGCGCGGCGAACTCGCCGAATGGCTGCTCGACGCCCTGTTCGTCCTGACTATATAGCTTCACATGGCTACCGTGCTGGCTGAAACGACTGATATGCACACCGGTTTCAATCTGCACACCGGCGTGCCGCGCCGCGTTGAGCAACTCCGTAAGCAAAACACTGCGGTGAATACCCATGCCGAAACTGTCGGGCTGCCAATGCGCGTAACGGGTATCGAGAATCACCCGGCCATTGGCCGAGGTGCCGTACAAGCGACTGACCGCCGCGCCCAGGCTGCTGCATTCAGCAAACAGCCCCAACTGTTGCAGCACGGCCAACCCCGACGGCTGCAACAAAATACCGGCACCCACGGGCTGCAACACTGGCACACGTTCCAGCAGGCGCACGCTAAAACCTTGGCGCGCCAGAAAAAGCGCGGTGGCCAACCCCGCTGTACCGGCCCCTACAATGGCAATCGACAATCCCTTCACGCCCCGCCTCCACTCATTAGCTGGGTGGAGTCTACCCGCGCGAACTGCCTGTATCACCCTGACAGCAACTCCGCGGTGAACTACGACACAGCAAATCGCCCCCTGTAGAACAAGGAACAGCGCATTAGCGCGTTATGGGCTTAGCGGCACAATGTCAAAGCCCTTGCGGTTGTCGCTGAGGATGCGGAACTGTTGCTGCGTGCCCGGCGTAACCTTCACGGCCAGTTCGCGGCGCAGGCGGCCTTTGCCGCACAAGGTGTCATCCATTTCATCGATGCCGATGCCGAGTACACGCGTGCCGACCGGCACTTGAAACTGCGCCTGTTCGCCGACGCCAATCCGCGCGGCCACTCGGCGATCGACCAGAATGGCCACGTAACACCCGCCGCCCATGCCGCCGAAGTCGCGGTTGACGGTCAACTGACCGCCTTGCGTCAGCGGCGTCTGATAGCCGAGCAAACGTTCAGCCGGTACAGGTTTGATGTACTCAGCTTCGGGCTGCCACGAAGAGCAGCCCGCCAACAGCAACACCGGTAAAACCGCCGCAATCAATCGCATAACCGCCCTCCATGGGCACCGAACAAGGGGGAACAGGCTGTCGTTGCTTCTACGCGATCAACCCGCCATGCGCGCGACGATTCGCGCCTGCAACGCGGCCAATGCCTCTGGCTCAGCCTGGCCACCAGCATGCACGGCCAGCGCTTCGCCTTCATAGCGCGGCACAATGTGCATGTGCAGGTGGAATACGGTTTGCCCGGCCGGTGCGCCATTGAACTGCGCCACTTGCACGCCAGCGGGCTGCAACTCGGCCACCAGCACGTTGGCCAGCATCTGCACAACGGTGACGACCTTGGTCAGGCTGTCGGCATCTATTTCCAGAATATTGCGAGCCGCTGCGCGCTTGGGAATGACCAGCGTGTGGCCGAAGGACTGCGGAAACACATCGAGAAAGGCCAGCACATCGTCATCTTCGTACAGCTTGTAGCAGGGGATTTCGCCGCGGATGATCTTGGCAAAGATGTTCTGGTTGTCGTAGTCGCCGTGCAGGCTCATCGGGGTTCTCCGTTGCGCGAGGGATGAAAGGGCTTAACCATACCGACTTCTGCGCAACAGGCAAAACCCACGCTGCTCCAACCCGTCTGGTGCGTTAGAACCCGACCATCACCTCACGCAATTCATCGCCTTCACGGACAACAAAAATCACACTCAGGCCCCTCGCTATAGCCACCTGCGTACCGCGCTCCACGCCCAACACCATCAGTGCGGTCGCCCACGCATCGGCGTACATGCAAGTGGCGCAAAGCACCGATACCGAAGCCAGATCAGAGGCAAGAGGTGCACCCAGATAGGGGTCCATCGTGTGGGAGAACACGCTGCCATCACGCTCGCGCCAATGGCGATAGTCGCCCGATGTCGCCATCGCCGTGTTGCTCAGCGCCAGTGAGCCCAGCACCTCACGGCGACCCTTAGTAGGTTTTTCCAACGCTATGCACCAGTCACTGTCATCTGCCTTGACACCTTTGGCACGCATTTCACCATCAATACTCACCAGGTAAGCCGCCACGCCATGGCTGTCGAGGCAACGGGCCAACTGGTCGACGGCAAAACCCTTGGCGATGCCGTTCAGATCCAGGCTTAGCGGCGCGTGTTTGCGCACACGGCAAGCAGCCGAATCAAGTTCGAGTACAGCACGTGCGCTGACCGGCTTATCGGGCAAGGCTAACGACGGCGGCTGCGGGCCAAAACCACAGGCAGTGACCAACGCGCCCACACCAATCTCAAATGCACCGTCCGACTCGTCACTCACATGCAACGCACTGAGCAAGACCCACATCAGCTGTTCGGGCACGCTAAGCCACTCGTGACACGCGGCCCGATTCAACTTCATCAAGTCAGATTCGGGATTCCAGGTCGACATTTGCTGGTCGACCGCCTCCACCGCCTGTTGCAGCTGCGCAGCCAACATCGATTGATCAAGGTCGCTGGACGCATAAAAAATGGCGCTGTAGCGGGTGCCCATCGTCATACCGTTAAGGTTGAAGCGTTGCTGCACCAGCGGCTTAGTAGACATCTTCACGGTAGCGCCCTTGCAGCTTCAGCTGCTCAATGCTGGAACCTAATTGCACAAGCAGCGGCTCCAGGACAGCGCGTACACCGGCGGCCATGTCCCGCGAACCACAGACCAATACCTGCGCCCCTTGCTGCAACCACGTGAGTAATGCTGGGGCGTCCTGTTGCAAACGCTCCTGCACATACATCGGCTGGCTCGACTGAGAGAATGCCAACCCCAGGCTGGTCAGACGGCTATCGGCCAGGCAGTCGCTTAACTCCGTTTCATAGAGGAAGTCGGACTGCGCATTACGTCCCCCCCAATAGAGATGCAGTGGTCGCTTATGGGTATTTTTACGGACGAAACCAATAAGCGGTGCAACACCGGCACCCGCGCCCACCAGTATCAGCGGATGACGCCCGGCTGTTGGGCGGAAAGCCGGATGTGACTGGGTGCATGCCTCAATACGCTGCCCGACCTCAAGCTCATGCAGCCAGGTTGAGCAGCGCCCTTGCGGCTGTTTACGCACACAGATTTCCAGAACGCGGTCCTCGCTACTGCTGGCAATTGAGTAGTAACGCGGCGACAAATTGCCCCCAGGACTCACGGCCAGCAAATCGCCAGGCTCAAAGCGCGGACGACGGGCACGCAACCAGCCTCGTTTGGGCGACGCCGCAACCGCAAAACGCAGGATCGCAGCCGGTGACTCGCTCTGCTCGCCATAGAGCTTGCGGCTGATCAGTTGCAGGGTTTGCGGGTGGGTCTGGTTCGTTTCCTGGCTGAAGTGCAGGTCAACTGAGAGGCGCTGGCTCAACGCAGCAGCCCATTGATTAAGCCCCTCAAGCGACTGACGGTCGATGCAGTGCAACGGCAATAATGCCGGCAACCCCTGTTGCCGCAGACCTTGCTCAACATCATGGGCGTATGCGCAGAAGCCCTGGAATGTGGAATCACCAAACCCCAGTAACGCCACCGACATCCCCTTATCCAATTGGCTCTGCTGCAAGCGGGCAAGAAAGTCACGCGCCGACTCCGGGGCTTGGCCGTCACCATAGGTCGAGGTGAGCAGCAGCATATGCCGCGCCTTGGGGTAGCAGGGCTGCAGCTGATTCATGCTCGCGCAATGCACCTCAAGCCCCTGCGTACGCAGTTGTGCGTAGAGCTGCCGGGCATAGCCCCACGTCGCACCCCCTTGGCTGCCGACCAGAAGAACAATCTCCGCCCGCTGGGCCGACGAATTACCGCGCAGGTTGCTCGCCTGACGCGAGCGCCGCCACCACGCCAGCAGACCGCTCGCACTGAGAAACAGCACACTCAGACAACCACTGCCCAGCACCAGCGCCCACAGGGGCGAATGTGCCCCGGTATGCAACTCATACAACGCCTCATATACACGCGCGCCAAACCCGTGGGGCTGATAGCTGATCCATTGCCCGCTGCTCGCATTAACGAAACCTGTGCCGGCCGCTGTGCGAACCAGAAAGTAGTTAGCGCTCGCAGGATCACTGGGGAATTCCAACTCTCGAAGCTCGTGCAACGTCAGCGCATTCAAGGCGGGCAGACTCGCCAACGCGGCGGCAGGCTCGGCGTAGGTGGCGGTGGGATAAGCCGGTTCTGCATCCTCAACATCACCCAGCCATCCTTGGCTGCTGGCAGCCAGGTAGAGCCCACTTACGGCCAACATCGCCAGCACAGGCAGCGCCCAACGCGACACCACCGTATGCCAATGCATGAGCCCCTGAGCAGCGGGAATCGGCATAAAGAGCCGACGCCATCCGCCCAGTCGCCTTGCCAGCAACCCGCAGCCGGTCAGCACCAACAGCAACAAGGCCAACGCCGACAAGGCGCTCACCCACCGCCCCCAATCGCCCACCATAAATTCGCGGTGCAGGCTGCGAATCCAGCTGAGCGCAGGCGACGATTGATAAGGCGCCAGGGTCGCCCCCGTGAGCGGATCAACCACCACGGTATCGCTGGACAGGTCATTGCTGAACGCGACGCGCAATTCACCGCTGGGCGCGCGTTCGATACGTTCGACGCCTTGTATCTGGCCCGCGATGCGATCGACCACGGCCCCTACTGGTAACTCGCTGCCGGGGGCTGCGCGCAAATGATCAACCAGCGTATTCGTGGACAGCATCAGCCCCGTGACGGCAGAGACCATCAGCACAGCGCTCAGCAGCAAGCTGATGAGAACATGGGTGCGATTCAGCATGGGCGTGCTCCAAGGTCAGAACTGATAGCGAAAGCTGTCGACAAAGCCGTTTGCACTGCCGCTGGCTGCTGCACCTTGGCTGCTTAACGGCACAGCGATATCGGCACGGCTGTCACGCTTATCCTCGACAGCAGAGTCGATACGCGCCTCATAGCCCGCATCGATCAAAGCGTTTTCGAGTTCCACAACCACTTCCAGTGTTTCTCCACTGCCCACACTGGCGCCGGTGAGCCCGTCATATTCAGCGGGTTTGTTGCCTGCACGCGCCCAGTCACGTAAATGTTTGTAGTACTTGGCTTTTTTGCCAGAGACCCACAGCGTCCGCTGGTAGTTGCCCTGGGCGTCGGTGACATAAATCGCCAGGTAGGCCCCATTGCCGCGGTAGTCTTTGAGCGTGGTTTGAAGGGTAATTTCACGGGCCTGCGCCATGCTGGGGATGGTCGCCATACCGGCAAGGGCAAGGACTAAAGCGGTGTTGTTCATGACAGGTCTCTCCGAGAGGAATGAGCCAACCCTAACGGCCTAACCTGAAGCCAAACTGAAGCAAAAAAATCGCTGACTTAATGTGCATTTAAGCTTGCTCTGCGCCTCCACTCTGCGGCGCAGGCGCGTCAATTCCCACGCCACAGGCTGGCGGCCCATTTGCCCACACCACCCGACAAACTAATCTGCCAATGACGGCCCGCAGCACGTAAAGTAGCGCCCCGTGCTGGCCGTGATGGCGGGCGCGTTCTTGTCTCTTAGCCTTTTGCAGTTCAGCCATGCCCTTGATCACTGAAGACCTCGCCCTGTGTACCCAACGCCTGCGTGACGGGCATCTGCTGGCCATGCCCACCGAGACGGTTTACGGCCTGGCGGCGGATGCGCGCAATGACGACGCGGTGCATAAGGTGTTCGCGCTCAAGGGTCGGCCCAGCAGCAACCCGCTGATCGTGCACCTGCACGATGCCGCGCAGGCCGGTGAATGGGCCGCGCTGATTCCCCCGCAGGCGGCGCGGTTGATGGCCGCCTTCTGGCCGGGGCCACTGACGCTGGTGCTGCCGGCGCGTGATGACGTGCTGCGCAGCGTCACCGCCGGACAAAACACCGTGGCTTTGCGTGTGCCAGCCCATCCGCTGGCACGCGAACTGTTGCAGCGTTTTGCCGGTGGTTTGGTGGCTCCGTCGGCCAACCGCTATATGTCGATCAGCCCAACCAGCGCCGAACATGTGGCGCAACAGTTTGCCGAGAGCGATTTGCACATCCTCGATGGCGGCCCGTGCCGGGTGGGTTTGGAGTCGACCATTGTCGGCGTGTTGCCGGGCGAGCCGCCGCGCTTGCTGCGCGAGGGCATGTTGACCGCCAGTGAGATCGAACGTGTGCTAGGTGAGCCGCTGCAACACGGCGCAGCAGGCCAACTGCGCGTGCCCGGCCAGCATCACAAGCATTACGCCCCGGACACCCCGGCGTTGCGCTTTCAGCAACCGCCCACAGATGCACTGACAGACCCGCAATGCGCCTGGATCTGGTGTGGCACACCGCAGATCACAGCAGGACCGGCGCTGGATTTAAGTGCGGACCCCGAGCAGTACGCTCAGGGTTTGTATGCCGCACTCTATGCACTGGACAACCTGGGCGTGCAGCGCCTGCTAATCCAGACCCCACCGCAGGGCGAGGCCTGGGGCGCGGTACACGACCGTTTGGCCCGCGCCAGCCAGCCGCTGGACTGATACAGGCCACAAAACGCCGCGACGGCGCCACCAATCAATTTAGCGCCGCCCATCAATTGCTGATCAGCAATGAATCCCCTTCCCGCACGAAATCACTGAAGGCTGCGGCCACCGGCGACAGCACCTTGCTGCGCCAGCGCACAAGGTACCAGCGGTTGGGAATGGGGAATTGTTCAACGTCCAACTCCACCAAGTTGCCCGGCGCGGTGTGCACCAGGGTATGGCGCGAAAGGATGGCAATACCCAGCCCGGCGGCGACGGTTTCCTTGATCGCTTCGTTGCTTTCAATGGTCATGTGCGGGCGCAGCGTCCAGCCAAAGCGGCTGAAATGCTCTTCGATGGCGCGCCGGGTGCCGGAGCCGGGCTCACGGCTGATAAACGGCTGATCGGCCAAGTCTTCCCAGCGCAAGCGTTTACCGGCCAGCGGATGCCCAGCGGGGGCGATCACCACCAGCGGGTTATCAGCCAGTGGCGTGGCGAGGATATCCAACTGCAGCGGCGGCTGGCTGAACACGTAGAGGTCATCGCGGTTGTCTTGCAGGCGATGAATGATTTCCGAGCGGTTGCCGATGTTGAACTGCACCTCCACCTGCGGATAGGTGCGGCAAAACGGCCCCAAAAGACGCGGCACCAGGTACTTGGCCGTGGTCACCACGCCCAGGCGCAACTGGCCCGCCGTTAGCCCGCGCAGTTGGCCCAAGCGCATCTCCAGGCCGTCGAGAGCATCAAACAACTCGCGCGTACCTTGCAGCACTTCGCGGCCGGCATCGGTCATGTGCAGGCGCTTGCCGATCTGTTCAAACAGCTTCAGCCCCAAGGCTTGTTCGAGCTTGCCCAATTGCGTGGACACCGACGGCTGGGCCAGGTGAAGCGCGTGCGCCGCTTCCGTCACGCTCAGGCGTTCAGCCACCTCGCGGAAGATTTCCAACTGGCGAAAGGTGGTCTGGCGGGTGTGGAAGCGCAGTTTATCCATTGCCATTTAGCAATACTCAAGCCGGTTAAATTCGATTATCAACAATTCATACAGGTGACCAGAATAGCCCCAACCCCACCGCAATGACGAGGCGCATCATGCACAAGACTCCCATCACAGTTGCTTACGGCGACGGCATCGGCCCGGAAATCATGCAGGCCACCCTGCGCATCCTTGAAGCCGCTGGCGCGGCCATCGAGCCAGAAATCATTGAAGTGGGCGAAGCCGTCTACCTGCGCGGCGAACAAGCCGGGATCGCCCCCGAGGCGTGGGAATCGCTGCGCCGCACCAAGGTGTTCCTCAAAGCACCGATCACCACGCCACAGGGCGGCGGCTACAAAAGCCTCAACGTCACCACCCGCAAGGCACTGGGCCTATACGCCAACGTACGGCCCTGCATTGCCTACGCGCCCTTTGTGCACACCAAGCACCCGACCATGGACCTGGTGATCGTGCGCGAAAACGAGGAAGACCTCTACGCCGGGATCGAGCACCGGCAGAGCGACGAGGTGTTCCAGTGCCTCAAGCTGATCACCCGGCCCGGCTGCGAGCGCATCGTCCGCTACGCCTTCGACTACGCCCGTCAGCAAGGGCGGCGCAAGGTCAGCTGCTTCGTCAAAGACAACATCATGAAATTCACCGATGGCCTGTTCCACGAGGTGTTTGACGAAATCGGCAAGGAATACCCGGATATCGAACAGGAAACTTGGATCGTCGATATCGGCGCGGCCAAAATGGCCGACACCCCCGAGATGTTTGACGTGCTGGTGATGCCCAACCTGTATGGCGACATCCTCTCCGACGTCGCCGCGCAAATCGCCGGCAGCGTGGGCATGGCTGGTTCGGCCAATATCGGCGAGCAATGTGCCATGTTCGAGGCCATTCACGGCTCAGCACCGCGTCGCGCCGGGCAAAACCTGGCCAACCCATCCGGCCTGCTGCAAGGCGCGGTGCAAATGCTGCTGCACATCGGTCAGGGCGAGGTCGCCAGCCGCATACAGAACGCCTGGCTGCGCACGCTGGAAGAAGGCCTGCACACCTACGACATCTACGACGAAGCCCACAGCCGGCAAAAGCTCGGCACCCGTGAGTTTGCCGATGCCATCATCGCGCGCCTTGGTCAGCGTCCGGAGCAACTGCGGGCAGTGGATTACCCGGCCGACAGCCGCCTGCCGCAGCGGCCGGTGCAACCGCGCCCAGCCGCGCACAAAGTGCTGGTCGGGGTGGATGTGTTCCTGCATCAACGCGCCCTGCCCGCCAGCGAACTGGGCGCACGCCTGCAAACACTGGCCAGCAGCGAACTGCCGCTGTCAGTCATCACCAACCGTGGGGTCAAGGTGTGGCCAAACGGCTTCAGCGAAACCAGCTGCGTCGATCACTGGCGCTGCCGGTTTATCGCACCCGCCGGGCAATCGGTGGACTTCGCCGAACTGCTGGCCTTGCAAACACGCCTGAACATGGCGGGTTTTGAGCCGATCAAAACCGAGAACCTCTACACCTTCGACGGGGAGGCGGGCTTTGCAGCGGTGCACGGATAAGCACAGGCCGCTGCAACGCGCGGCCTTTCTCACCTGTCATCACAAAGCGCCGCTGGTGGAGGCGGCGCTGGCTGACTGCGGGCTGGCGGTGGAGACGCTGGACAGCTTCGACACCGACCAGCTCGGCACCTTCAGCCGTGAGGTGAACCGTCCGCAGAGCGCGCAAGAGACAGCCCTGGCCAAGGCCAAACTGGCCACCGACTTAGCCGGCACGCGTTACGGCCTGGGTAGCGAAGGCAGCTTTGGCCGCGACCCGCATGTGGGCTGGATGCCCTGGGATTACGAACTGCTCTGCCTGTGGGACGCCGAACGCGAATACGCGGTGTATGCCCTGGCCGGTTCCGGGGCCACCAACTACGCGCAGGCGGAAGTCGACAGCCTGGAGGCGGCGCAGGCCTTTATGGACAAAGCGCAGTTTCCCGAACACGCGCTGATCATCGGCCGCGCGGGCGAGCCGTGGTTTCGCAAAGGCATACGCCGGCGCGAAACCCTGCTCGACCTGTTGCACACCCTGCTGCCCATCCACGGGCGCGTCTGGCTGGAAACCGACATGCGCGCCCACCTCAACCCCCTGCGCCAAGCGGTGATTCGCGACGCCGCAGCGGCACTGGCCAAACGCCTTAGCCAGTGTTGCCCGGCCTGCGCCGCACCGGGGTTTGCCCTGGCGCGCAGCGAACCGGGCTTGCACTGCGAAGCCTGCGGCATCAGCACCGCGCTGGCCGCCACACACATCTGGGAATGCCCGGCCTGCGCCTACGCCGAACGCCACCCGGTCACCAGCAAAGCCCCTGCGGCGCACTGTGGATACTGCAACCCATGACTACCCTGACGCCCTCCATACAACACCTTGGCCACCTACGCGCGCTGGAAGCCGAAGCCATTCACATCCTGCGTGAAGTGGTGGCGGTGATGCGCAACCCCTGCCTGTTCTACTCCATCGGCAAAGACTCCACGGTGCTGCTGCACCTGGCGCGCAAGGCCTTCTACCCCGGCACCCTGCCCTTTCCGCTGCTGCATGTGGACACCGGTTGGGAATTTGCCGAAATGGCGCAGTTTCGCGACCGCCTGGCCGAGCGCCTGAACCTCGACATGCGCGTGCACATCAACCCGGACGGCGAACGCCTGGGCATCACGCCCTACTCGGTTGGCTCGGCCAAATACACCGACGTGATGAAAACCGACGCGCTGAAACAGGCGCTGGACCAGTACGGTTTTGATGCCTGCTTTGGCGGCGCACGGCGCGACGAAGAAAAGTCACGGGCCAAAGAACGCGTCTGCTCCTTCCGCGACCCCAACCACCGCTGGGACCCAAAAAACCAGCGCCCGGAGCTTTGGCAGCTGTACAACACCAAGGTCAACGCGGGCGAAAGCCTGCGCGTATTCCCCCTGTCGAACTGGACCGAGCTGGACATCTGGCAGTACATCCACCTGGAAAACATCGACATCGTTGACCTCTACCGCGCCGCACCAAGGCCGGTGGTGGAACTGCACGGCACGCTGATCTGCATCGACGACGAACGCATCCTGCCGCACCTGAGCGCCGAACAGCGCGCCAGCATCGAAACACGCTGGGTACGCTTCCGCACGCTGGGCTGCTACCCACTGACCGGCGCCGTGGAATCCACCGCCACCGACCTGCCGCAGATCATTCAAGAAATGCTGATGACCCGCACCTCAGAACGCCAAGGCCGAATCATCGACCACGACCAGGACGGCTCTATGGAGAAGAAGAAAATCGAAGGGTATTTCTAGCGGGCGGTTGAAACATCAACTGCGTGGCTATTGCTGGATTTAAAACAGGCTGGAACGTCGCGTTTCAGCTTGCTTGTTTGCAGCGTGTCACCGTGCGGGTGGCGCGGCCTGCGAAGCTGCACGGAATTGACTTGCGAAGTGCAGTCGGTCTGACCGGGTATGTGCGGGGGTATAGAGCCAGACACAGCGTAATGGCGACTGGCAGGTATCGGCCAAAAGCGGCCACTAATTTCTTGGCAATCAACAGCAGAAAAAGCATTATGGAAACAACTGCTCACGCGCAGTCCCATCTTCGGCGGCATGGATGCCTTGCTTATCTCACACAAGCATTCATTCCTGCTAGCTTTGGCGACATGCTGTGAAGCGCGGGC
>LNDO01000063.1 GCA_001465025.1 Pseudomonas sp. Ga0074129 | reverse complement strand
GAAAGATGCATAAAACACTGATCCGCAAGAGAAAAGTCAACATTGTTAGCGAAATGTTAGGCTGCGTATTAGTCGAGCGTTCGGTCTAATCACTGTTAGAGAACCACGCATGAGTACGCAGTGGAGCTACAAAAAGTGCCTGTTCTGTAACGGAAAAATTCCTTACATGCCGCACTGGAAGAATCTGCCTGACAAATGTAACGACTGCATTTTTTCAGAAATATTGGATCTTCCAGTGCTCTTCAAAAAATTCTTGGAAAAAGAATCGAGTCACAATCAGCGCTACATGTCAGCTGAAGACCTGCTTTCATATAAAAACAGAGAAGCCCTCAGGCTTAAAATTAGTGAGGTTCTCAAGGATCACGCACTAAGGAATAAGGACATTCACGAAGCATGCAAAGAAGACAAAGAGCTTTTAAAGCTGGCCATATCACTGCACAAAAACCGAAACGGCATTACTAATAGCTCCGCAACGAGGGCAATCCCTGCAAGAATTCCACCATTCATGCAAGGTGGTGCACCGGGGTTAGGGAAACGTAAATGAGTGAGTGTCGTTCTCTAACAAATGGTTCAAACCGTTCGCTTCGCTCACTGGGACGGGCTAAAGCCCGCCCCTTAACCAAACGTTAGTGGCTTTTCTCCAGGTCATGTCAGGGTCACGAACGTTTGAAGTAATCCAGCAGTAATCCGACAGCTCCAGTGTTCGGCTAACGCCGTAGAAAGCACAATCTAGAGGTTGATTAACGAGATAGTAGATGGTCCGGTGAAACCGACTAAGAGAAAATTGTGAGTCTGTAACTGACGTTGTGACGCGGCCCGGAGAAATTATGATCGAGAGAGTTTTCAGAAGTAGTCGGTTTATGGTGTGGGTGGCAGTCGTTATCTGTGCGGTGTCATCTTTGCTCTTGTATGGTGCCTCGGTTAACATAATCTGGAATACCGCACTGGATGTAGTACGTGATATACCTGTCTCTGCTGACGACGGCAAGAGCCTCGCGGTTCGCCTCCTGAAGCTGTTGGATCTCCTGCTGATCGCTATTACTTTTCAGATCATGGCGGTTAACCTGTATCGTCTGTTCATCCGTCCGGTGTCTGATGATGACAGAGAATCCCAAAACCCTCTGGACATTAAGAGCTTCCATGATTTGAAGATAACAGTAAGCCAAGTGGCTGTTGTGATACTGCTGGTTCTGTTCCTTGAGCAGGCGGTAGAGATTGGCGCTACGATCGCTACGTTATACTTTGGTGCTGCCATCGGTATCATTATTTTGGCCTCGGTATTCGCGTGGAAGAATATGAAAGACTGATGCACAGCACGCGGTTAGACGTCACCTGCTGGTTGCCTGAACTAGAGAGGCAACCACTCCGCAGAGAATGTAGGCGGCCAACGCTTCATGGGAGCCTGCTTTGGGCAAGAGCCAACGTCACGGGCGTCTGCCACTAACCAATCCAAGCATAGCGACACCATTTCGGTTGCGGCTTCGCCTTCACTACAAAGCTGCGCGTGTTGGCGGCGTTATGCGCATCCATAGAGAGGGTACTTGTTGGCGCTGATGGAAAATTGACCCACCCTGCCGATTGAAATTTGACCCAGGGCGGATTGCTGATTTTGTTACCAGCAACTGTGGATAAGTCTACC
>LNDO01000062.1 GCA_001465025.1 Pseudomonas sp. Ga0074129 | reverse complement strand
CTAGGCCGACGAAACCGCCGGCTAGGGCGCCATTAGTGGTCAGATCCTTCCAGTACATTGCCATTATCAGAACCGGGAAGTTAGTCGAGGCGGCGATGCCGAATGTCAGGCCGACTAGGAAGGCGACGTTCTGCTGCTCAAACAATATGCCCAGGCCGATGGCGATGATGCCCAGGCCAACGGTGGCGATGCGAGTTACACGCATCTCGTCTTTCTCGCTGGCGCTGCCTTTCTTCCATACAGTGGCGTAGAGATCGTGGGAAATCGCCGAGGCGCCAGCCAGTGCTAGGCCCGAGACCACAGCAAGGATGGTCGCGAAGGCCACGGCCGAGAGGAAACCGAGGAACAGGTTGCCGCCCACGGCTTTGGCCAGGTGCATAGCGACCATGTTGCCACCGCCGATCAGGGCTCCTTTGGTATCACCGCCGACGAAAAACTGCGGGTCGGTACCCACAATGACAATGGAGGTGTAGCCGAGGATGATCACTACTAGGAAGAAGAAACCGATAAAGCCAGTGGCATAGAACACTGATTTGCGCGCTTCCTTGGCATTGGGCACTGTGAAGAAACGCATCAGTATGTGCGGCAGGCCTGCGATGCCGAACACCAGTCCTAGTGATAGAGACGCTGCGTTGATAGGGTCGGCGAGCATTGAGCCGGGGCCCATTATATTCCAGCCACCAGCGTGTGCTTCGACGGCTCGGCTAGCCAGGGTTTCTAAGCTGAAGCCGAACTCGGCCATGGCCAACATGGCTAGGGTAGTGCCGCCCGCGAGCAACAGCACGGCCTTGATGATCTGCACCCATGTGGTGGCTATCATGCCGCCGAATATCACATACACCAGCATGAGGGCACCGACCACCATCACTGCCGTGGAGTAGTCGAGGCCAAACAGCAACTTGATCAGCTGTCCGGCGCCGACCATCTGCACCACCAAGTAGCAGCACACGACTGTTAGTGAGCCCAGCGCCGCGAAGGTGCGAATCTTGGTTTGGTCGAGGCGGTAGGACACGATGTCCGCAAAGGTGTAGCGCCCAAGGTTGCGAAGGCGCTCTGCCATCAGAAAGGTAATCACCGGCCAGCCGACAAAGAACGCCACGGTGTATACAAAGCCGTCATAGCCTTTGGCGAATACTAGGCTGGAAAGACCCAGAAGGGTCGCGGCCGACATGTAATCGCCGGCTATTGCCAAGCCGTTTTGGAAACCAGTGATACCACCGCCGGCGGTGTAGAAGTCCGAAGCGGACTTGGTTTGCCGTGCAGCCCACCATGTGATGGCCAGTGTGCCCATTACGAAGACGAAGAACATGGCAATGGCGTGCAGGTTGATGGGTTGTTTTTCCGCGACGATCGGCGCGGCAAACGCGGCGCTGGGCATTAGCAGCAGGCTGCTGGAGCTGAAGAGGCTCAGGAGGCTGAGGCGACGGCTCATTTCAGCTCCTCCAGCAGTTCTGCACCCAGAATATCGAAGCGAGTATTGGCACGGTGTACGTACCAGCCCGTGAGCAGCCAGGACAGCACGATGACGGCTGCAGCGACTGGGATGCCGACGGTCAAATGGCCGCCCTCCACCAGTGGTGCATGTAGCCATTTCGGGGCGAAGGCCACCGCCAGCATGAATATGTAGTAGCTACTAAGCACCAGGGCGGTTAGCGACCAAGCTAGCCGCGAACGGCTGCTTACAAGGCGCTGGAATTTGGGGTTGGCCCGAATGTGGTCGCAACTCTGGGCGTTGGTGCGCGTTGTCATAATGTGGCTCCTTATTTTTGTTGTTGCCTGGCCGAACCTGTTTGTCGTGGACGAGTCCAGGTCTCGTGGCATTGGCTGTGATCCACTTCCGGAAGAGCAGATCAAGGGTTGTGTCTGGCGTTACAGGGCTTTGGCCATATCGCGCAGGACAAACTTCTGAATCTTGCCGGTGCTGGTTTTCGGCAGTTGGGTGAAGACCACGGTCTTCGGCACCTTGAAGCCCGCCAGATGGTCGCGGCAGAAGCTGATCACCTCCGCCTCGCTTACGGCTTGCTGGTCGGCCTTGAGGGTGATGAAGGCGCAGGGCGTTTCGCCCCATTTTTCATCCGGGCGGGCGACTACGGCGGCTTCGAGCACCGCCGGGTGGCGATAGAGCACGCCCTCGACTTCGATGGTGGAGATGTTCTCGCCACCGGAGATGATGATGTCCTTGAGGCGGTCGCGGATTTCCACGTAGCCGTCCGGGTGGCATACGGCCAAGTCGCCGGTGTGGAACCAATCACCGGCAAAGGCTTCAGCGGTGGCGCTGGGGTTTTTCAGGTAGCCCTTCATCACCGTGTTGCCGCGCATAAAGATTTCGCCAATGGTTTCGCCATCACGCGGGGTCGGCTCCAGGCTTTTCGGGTCGGCCACCATCAGCCCTTCCAGGGTTGGGTAGCGCACGCCTTGGCGTGCTTTGATCGTTGCGCGCTCATCCAGCGGCAGGGCGTCCCACTCGGCATGCCAGGCGCACAGGGTCACTGGGCCGTAGACCTCGGTGAGGCCGTAGACGTGGGTGACGTGGATGCCCATTTCCTCGACCGCGCCGATGACTTTTGCGGGCGGCGCAGCGCCGGCGACCATGGCCTTGACCGGGTGATCGATGGCGGCTTTGGCTTCCGCCGGCATGTTGACCAAAGCGTTAAGCACAATCGGCGCACCGCACAAGTGAGTGACTTGCTCGGCGCGGATCAGCGTGAGGATTTTTGCCGGATCAACGCGGCGCAGGAACACATGCACGCCCGCCAGCGCCGTGATGGTCCACGGGTAGCACCAGCCGTTGCAATGGAACATCGGCAGGGTCCACAGGTACACCGGGTGGTTGCCCATGGCCCAGGTCATCTGGTTGCCCAGCGAGTTCAGGTAGGCACCACGGTGGTGATACACCACGCCCTTGGGGTTGCCGGTGGTGCCGGAGGTGTAGTTGAGGCTGATCGCCTGCCACTCGTCATCCGGCCACTGCCAGGCAAACTGCGGGTCACCTTCGGCGAGGAAGGCTTCGTAATCGAGGTCGCTGACGGCCTGGCCTTCGCCGTATTCCGGGTCGTCCACATCGATCACCAGCGGCGGGTGGTCGAGCATGCCGACGGCGGCGTGGATCACTTCATGGAACTCGCGGTCGGTGATCAGCACCTTGGCTTCGCCGTGTTGCAGCATGAATGCGATGGCTTCGGCATCCAGGCGCACGTTGAGCGGGTTGAGCACCGCGCCAATCATCGGCACGCCGAAATGCGCTTCGAGCATCTGCGGAATGTTCGGCAGCATCACCGCCACCGTGTCGCCTTTGCCAATGCCACGACCGGCCAGCGCTGAAGCCAAGCGCCGGCAGCGGGCGTAGGTTTCGCGCCAGGTGCGACGAATCGAGCCGTGCACCACCGCCGGGTAGTGCGGGTACACGCTGGCGGTACGCTCGATAAAGCTCAGGGGCGAGAGGGCGATATGGTTGACGGCAGCGGGCTCAAGGCCCTGTTCGTAGATCGACATGCGAATACCCACAGCAGGTTGGATGCTCGGGCCATGCAGCAGTTAGTCTTAGCGGCGGCCCGGTATTGTTCTGGGTGTATTTATATAGATCTCGTGTTTTATATGGAAGTTAAACCATGGTTGTATAGTATCTTTACTATACCTGGCGCGACCTATTAGCCCTTGGTCGCTTTGCAATTGCTTGTGCTTTGAGTGGATGCTCGCCGCCACTGGCTGCAAGGAACACAAACCCGGATGAATGAAATCTCTGTGCAGCTGCACAGCTGGCTGTGCATGCAGCGTGAAAGCCTGCCTTTGGTCGTGCGTGCCGATGCGTTGTTGCGCGCCTTGCAGGCCTGCCCTGAGGTGCGTCAGGCGTACTTTTTGCGCTGGCAGGCCGGCACCGCGATCTACAGCCATGAAGGCCGCGCGCCGCATTTGCCGCCCGGGTTTGGTGACCCGTTGCAAACCAGCGATCAGGCGCTGTGGACGCGCTTGCACGCGCAGCCCCGGCTCAGCCTGAGTGAATTGCGCCAACTGCCGTGCTGGCTGGCCGGGCGGGTGCGCCGCGCTGGCCTGAGCCACGGCCAGGCGCTGGCGTTTTCGCTGGATGACGGGCAACACGACCTGCTACTGCTTGAGCTGCACGAGCACGCCGGCAGTGACTGGCTTGATCTGCTGCACGCCATGCTCCAGGCCCTGCTAGCCAGCCTGCCGCAGCAAGCCCGTGGCAGCTTGTTGCTGGGCAGTGATCCGCAGCCCAGCCTGTTGCTGGACATCGACGCCAAACCGTTGCAACTGAACGCCGCCATGCACGGGTGGCTGAGTGCGCATAACGTGCCTGCCGTGGCCGATCTGTTGCCAGTGAACACCGCGCAACTGGTGCGCGCCTGTCTGCAACAAGGCCGTGCGATTGACGGTGTAGAGGCGCAAGTCGCCGGACAGGTGCTGATCTGGCTGTTTATGCCCGACCCGGCTGAACAGCAGGTGCTGGCCCGCTGCCGGGTCGCCACCGCGCAGGTGCAGACCGAGCGTGAAGCGCTCAAGGCCAGTCGGCTGTACCGGCTGATCACCGAAAACACCACCGACCTGATCTCCCGGCACACCCCCGATGGGCATTTTCTTGATGCCTCGCCCGCGAGCTGGACGCTGCTCGGCTTCTGGCCGGAAACCCTGCGCGGCACCCCGGTGCAGGCGCTGTTTCATGAGCATGACCGCCAGCACCTGGTCGACAGCACCCGCGAGGCGCTGGAGCTGGATGGTTACCACACCATGACCTACCGCATCCGCCACCGCGATGGCCATTACCTGTGGTTTGAAACCGCCAGCCGTGCCATTCGCGAAACTTACACCGGCACGGTGGTGGAGGTGGTCAGCGTGTCGCGCGATATCACCGCCCGCGTGCTGGCCGAAGAGAACAAGCGCCGCCTCGCTGAAGTGGTGGAAGCTAACACCGACTTGGTGCTGTTTATCGATCCGGACGGGCAACTCACGCACCTCAATCCGTCGGCGCGTCACGCCCTGAATATCGACGAGCAGCAAGCCTTGCCAGCCCTCGACCAGTTGCTCGCCCAGGACGATCTGCAACGCTTGCGCAATGGCGGCTGGCATACAGCCGACAGTCAGGGCGTGTGGAGTGCCGAGGCGCGCCTGCTGCCATTGGGCCCGCGTGCGCCCTTGCCGGTGTCACTGGTGCTGCTGGCGCACCGTGGGCGCGATGGCGAGCATTACTACTCACTGGTGGCGCGCGACATGACCGAGCGCGAACTGCGCGAAGCCCAACAGCGTCGCCATCAGGACGAGCTGGCCCACACCGCGCGGCTGGTCACCTTGGGCGAGTTGGCCAGTGGCATTGCCCATGAAATCAATCAGCCGCTGGCGGCGGTGGTCAACTACGCCAGCGCCAGCCAGCGTTACCTCAAAGCACTGGGCTCTAACCCCGACGCGGCCAGCAAGGTGGCGCAAGGGCTGGAGCGCATCACCGAGCACGCCAACCACGCCTCGGAAGTGATCAAGCGCCTGCGCGCCTTTTTGCGCAAAGGCCAGCGCCGCACCCAGGCGCTGGATATCGCCAGCGTCGCCCGTGAGGCCGTGCGTTTATGCCAGTGGGAGGCAAGCAACTGGCAGGTGAGCATCGTCGAGCAGTTAAGCGACCAGCTGCCGCCGGTGTATGCCGACCGCATCCTCATCGAACAAGTGTTGCTCAACCTGCTGCGCAATGCGATTGATGCCAACCGCGAGGCCCATCCGGGCCAGCCGTCGCGCATCGAACTGCGCGCCAGCGAACAGGCCGGCCAGCTTTGCGTGCAAGTGTGGGATCAGGGGCCGGGCGTGGCACAGGGCGAGTTGGAACACATCTTCACCCCCTTCTACACCAGCAAGGCCGAAGGTTTGGGGCTGGGTTTGTCGATGAGCCGCAGTATCCTCGAGGGGTTTGGCGGCGCGCTGGAAGCCTTGCCCGGTGCCGACGGTGGCCTGTGTTTGGAATGCCGCTTGCCGCTGTTGCGCGGCGAAGATGCAGAGAGTGCTGATCGCGGCTAAAGCGCCACAAAAAGCACTTGCGTGTTGGGGCTTGAGCCGTGACAAACCAAGGCATGACAATAAAAGGAGCAGGGCATGAGCCTGCAAATGCAACAACGGGTTTACGTGGTCGATGACGATCAAGGCATGCTCGACTCCACCGTCTGGCTGCTGGAGTCCGTGGGGCTGACGGCGCTGCCGTTCACCAGTGGCCGAGCCTTTCTCGATGCCTGCGACGAGCACAGCCAGGGCTGTGTGCTGCTGGATGTGCGCATGCCCGGCATGGGCGGCCTGAATGTGCAGGAAGCCATGCGCAGCCAGGGCATCACGATGCCGATTATTTTTGTCAGCGGGCATGCCGATGTGCCGATTGTGGTGCGTGCGTTCCGCGCCGGTGCCGTGGACTTTATTGAAAAGCCCTACAACGAACAGTTACTGCTCGACAGCGTGCAGCACGCGCTCAATCAGGAAGCTTCCAGCGCGCAAACCGACCCGCGTTTGCAGGCCTTGCAGCAACGCCTGGACAGCCTCACCCCGCGTGAGCGGGATGTGTTG
Organism: Pseudomonas sp. Ga0074129; assembly: GCA_001465025.1. GTDB lineage: Bacteria > Pseudomonadota > Gammaproteobacteria > Pseudomonadales > Pseudomonadaceae > Aquipseudomonas. The sequence continues at coordinate 66,211 of LNDO01000062.1, read as the reverse complement.
CTGCCGTTGGTGCGCGGCTTCACTAACCGTGAAATTGCCGAGCAACTGGACATCAGCGTGAAAACCATCGACCTCTACCGCTCGCGGGTGATGAAGCGCATGCAAGCCGACAACCTGCCCGAGTTGGTCGGCATGGCCATCGCCGCCGGCTTGGTGGACGCCCTGCAGTTGCGGCCCTAGGCTGTACTATAGTCCCAAGTACGGCTGCATGGTGCGGGCTTACGATCAACGAGTCACTGTGACGTCAGGTACCTGGCGTTCGCTGCACAGGCGGGAGTTGTATGGTTCTGGAACTGCTGAATAACGTCATCCTGTTGATTGCCCTGTGCTGGATCCACGGCCTGATTACCCGCTATGTTGATGAACGCTCGCCTCTGGGCAAAGGCTTGTCTGGTGTTTTGTTTGGCGGCATTTGTATCCTAGGCATGATGGCGCCGATGACCTTGGCCGACGGGCTGATCTTCGATGGCCGCACGGCGGTGTTGAGCATGGCTGCCTTTTTTGGTGGCCCGCAGGTGGGGCTGATTGCCGGTGCCATTGCCGGCGCTTATCGCGGCTGGCTCGGGGGTGTCGGCATGCTGCCCGGGCTGCTGAATGTGCTGATGCCCGTGCTGATGGGCTTGCTCTACAGGCACCTGTACCGGCACGGACGGTTGGCCTTCAACCTGCCTAACCTGCTGCTGTTTGCCATCGCCATACAAGTGTTGCAGGTCCTCAATCTCACCCTCTTGCCTGCGCCAAAGTTTGCCCTGTTTATGCAGGATGCGGCCTGGGCGGTGTTTGTCCTTATGGTGCCGCTCACCCTGTTCCTCGGTCTGTTGCTCAAAGATGCTCATGTCCAGAGGTTGGATCGCAAAGCCCTGCTGCAGAGCGAAGCACAGTTGCGCGCGATCACCGAAGCGGTGCCCGATTTGTCGTTAGTGATGGACGAGGATGGGCGCTACCTGAGGATCAAGTCGCCGAAAACAGACCTTTTGCTCGACGGCGGACAGGGTTTGTTGGGCAAGCGCTTGCTCGATGTAATGCCCGTGCAGCAAGCGGACATGTTTATGGACTTCATCGCCCATACGCTGGACAGTGAGCAGCCGCAGACGCTGGAGTACGAGCTGCAAACCCCGGCCGGGCAACGCATGTTTGAGGCCCGCGCGCGGCGTATGGATGCCAAGGTCAATGGCAAGCGGGCCGTGGTGTTTATGGCGCGTGACATTACCGAACGTGTGGAAATGGAGCGTGAGCAGCGTATTGCCGCCATCGCCTTCGAGTCGCAGCAGGGCATGATAATCACCGATGCGCAGACGCGCATGATCAAGGTTAACCGCGCCTTTACCGACATCAGCGGTTATGTGCCGCAGGACGTGATTGGCCAGCCAACCCGCATGTTGGGTTCGGGGCGACAGTCCCCCGAGTTCTACCAGCAGATGTGGCAAACCCTCAGTGAAATGGATCACTGGAAAGGGGAAATCTGGAACCGCCGCAAAAGCGGTGAAACCTTTCCTGAATGGCTGTCGATCAGCGTTGTGCGCGATAAAGCGGGATTGGTGACCAACTATGTTGCCTCACTGACCGATATCAGCGAGCGCAAGGACGCCGAAGAGAAAATCCAGCATTTGGCGTTTTATGACCCGCTGACCGGGCTGCCCAATCGCCGCTTGCTGCGCGACCGTCTGCAACAGGCTGCGGCTTTGAGCCGGCGCAATGGGCACTTCAGCGCGCTGATCTTCCTTGATCTGGACGACTTCAAAAATGTTAACGACCTTTATGGACATCAAACGGGTGATGAGTTGCTGTGTCAGGTGGCGCAGCGCTTGAAGAACACCTTGCGTGAACTGGATACCGTGGCGCGTTTGGGTGGGGATGAGTTTGTCATCATGCTCGAAGGGCTCGAAGCCAATCCCGAAGATGCCGGCACCCAAGTTGAACACATCGGCAGCAAGCTTATGCTGGCCCTGCGTGAGCCTTATCTGGTCGGCGAGCACCGCCTGTTTAACAGCGCCAGCCTCGGCGTGGTGCTGTTCAACGATGAAACGCATAACGTGGATGAGTTGATGCAGCGCGCCGATTTGTCGATGTACAGCACCAAGTCCGCTGGCAAGAATGCCCTGAGTTTTTATGACCCGTTGATGCAGGAAATGGTCAGTCAGCGTTTGCAGTTGGAACATGACATGCGCCGAGGCTTGGCCGAAGGTGAATTTGTGCTCTATCTGCAGCCACAAATGAACCACCTGGGTGAGTTGCAAGGTGCGGAAGCGTTGGTGCGTTGGCTGCATCCGCAGCGGGGTTTGCTGGGCCCGGCCTTGTTTATCGAGATTGCCGAGCGCAGCGGGCTGATCGCCGAGCTAGATCTGTACCTCCTCAAGCAAGGCTGCCAGATACTGGCGCGCTGGGCTGCGCAGCCTGCGTTTGCCGGGCTGAGCCTGGCGGTAAACATCAGCAGCCGTTTGCTCTACACGGACGATTTTATTGCTCAGGTGCAGCGCATTCTGGCCGAGACTCAGGCCAACCCTCGCCAATTAAAACTGGAAATCACCGAATCACTGCTGCTCAGCGACAAGCACGAAGCTGCTCTGCGCATGCAGGCGTTACAGGCCCTCGGCATTCGCTTCTCGATTGATGATTTTGGTACGGGCTACTCCTCCATGGCCTACCTGCAACAGCTGCCGCTCAATCAGCTTAAAATCGATCAGTCGTTTGTCCGCGAACTGCCCGAAAGCAGCAGCCTAGCCATCGTGCGCGCCATTCTGGCGCTGGCGCAAAGCCTCGGGTTGGAGGTCATCGCTGAAGGCGTGGAAACCCAGGCGCAGTGGGATGTGCTGCGCGACAACGGTTGCCAGTTCTTTCAGGGCTACCTGTTTAGCCAGCCGGTGGCGGTGGCGGCTTTTGAATCAAAGCAATGGCATGTGCAGCCCGCAGACGCCCGGCGTACGGACTGACGTGCCGGGCGGAACTGGCTCAATCGAATCATGCCTACCCATGCCTGATGGCTCAGCGTTGTAGCGAATACCGGTCAATGTTCAGAGGCCTGAGCGGCGACTTTCAGTGAGGCGTTATGAGCATTAAACGACGAGATTTTCTCAACGGGGCAGCGCTGACGATTGCCGCCGGCCTGGTGCCGTGGCGCTTTCTGCGCGCCGAGTCGCGCGTGAATCCGCCGGCCTTGACGGGCTTGCGCGGCAGCCATGTAGGCAGCTTTGAGGTGGCGCATCAACTGGGCTGGGAGCGCAAGGTGTTCGCCACCGATCACCTGCCCCAGCATGAAGACTATGACCTGGTCGTGGTGGGTGCCGGCATCAGCGGCTTGGCGGCTGCCTGGTTTTACCGTGAACGCCACCCGCAGGCGCGCATTCTGCTGCTGGATAATCACGACGACTTCGGTGGCCATGCCAAACGCAACGAGTTTCGTGTGGGCGGTCGTTTACTGCTGGGCTATGGCGGCAGCGAATCGCTGGACTCGCCCAAGGCCAATTTCAGCGCCGAGGTGCAGCACTTGCTGACGGCGCTGGAGATCAAGCTGGAGCGCTTTCATCAGGCCTTTCAGCATCGCCTGTATGACGAGTTGGACAGTGCGGTGTTTTTCGATCAGCAGACTTTTGGCGAAGACCGGTTGGTCGTCGGCGAGCCGGATGCAGACGGTGCTGAAGAACCCGACTGGGCCGGTTTTATTGGCCAGTTCCCGTTGCCTGAAAGCGACCGCGCCGCCCTGCTGGCGCTGTATGCGGGTGAGCAGAATTACCTGCAGGCGCTGCCGCTCGATGAACGCGAGGCCTACCTCGACAGTTTGAGTTACCAGGCGTATCTCAAGCGTCATGTCGGCCTTTCGGACAAGGCCATCGCCTACTTTCAGCAGCGTTCCAGCGACGAATACGGCTACCGCATCGACTTTCTCCCGGCCAGTTACGCGCGTTATGCCGGCTATCCGGGCTTTGCCGGCCTGGGCCTGGAGGAGGATGACAGCGAAGAAGAGCCGTACATCTACCATTTCCCCGATGGCAATGCCGGTGTCGCCCGCCTGCTGGTGCGTGACCTGATCCCGGCGGTGGCCGCCGGGCAGGGCATGGACGATGTGGTGCTGGCCGCCTTCGATTACAGCCGTTTGGACCGCCCCGAGCACCGTGTGCGCCTGCGCCTGTCGAGCACCGTCGTCAGTGTGCGCAACCGTGAGGGCGGCGTGGACATCGGCTACAGCCAAGCGGGGCAGCTTTACCGGGTGCGCGCCCGGCAGTCGGTGCTGGCCTGCTACAACATGCTCATCCCTTACATTCTGCGCGACCTGCCGGCCCCTCAGGCGCAGGCGTTGGCGCAGAACGTCAAACTGCCCATGGTCTACGCCAACGTGGTGATTCGTAATTGGCAGAGTTGGGCCGAACTGGGCATGCAGGAGGTGTACGCGCCGGGCATGCCCTTCAGCCTGATGAAGCTGGATTACCCGGTGGATCTGGGCGGTTATCAGGCGCCGAATGATCCTGAACAGCCCATGTGCCTGCATCTGGTGCATGTGCCGCATGCCTCAGGTGTTGGCCCGGACCTGCGCACACAGGCGCGGGCCGCGCGCATGCAGATCTATACCAGCACCTTTGCCCACTACGAAGCGCAAATCCGTGATCAGTTGCAGCGCGTACTCGGTGGCGGTGGTTTCGATCATCAGCGCGATGTGCTGGCGATCACGGTCAACCGCTGGCCGCATGGCTATTCCTACTACAGCAATCCCTTGTTCGATGGCCCGGACGGTGGTGCGGCGGTGATGCAGCGGGCGCGTCAGCCCTTGGGTGCGGTGGCCATCGCCAACTCCGATGCTGGTTGGGACCCTTACCTGCACGCGGCCGTGGATCAGGCCTGGCGTGCGTTTAATGAGCTGAGCGAGGTTGTTGCGCAGTAGCGCCGTGTGGCATCCGACAATTGCCTAACGCGCGGGCCGGGCAAAGGCCTGCGCTAGGTCGGCGGCGCTGCCCGGCTGGGCAAACAGGTAGCCTTGAAAGCGATGACAGCCCATGCGTTTGAGGTTGTCGAATTGTTCGTGGGTTTCTACACCTTCGGCGGTGACGTGCAACTGCAGGTTTAGGCCCAGCGTCAGGATGGTGCGCACAATGGCCGCATTGCTCTGCTGTTCTTGCAGGTCGTGGATAAAGACCTGATCAATTTTCAGGTGATCCAGCGGTAAGCGCTTGAGGCAGATGAGTGATGAGTAGCCTGCGCCGAAGTCGTCCAGCGCCAGTTTCACGCCTTGCGCCCTGAGCTGTTCCATTTTTTGGATCAGGCTGTCCACGTTCTCCACCAACTGGCTTTCGGTCAGTTCCAGTTCCAGTCGATGTGGGTTGGCACCGCTGGCAACCAGGGCTGTGTTCACGTCGCTGAGAAAGTCCGGATGGTGGAATTGCTTGGCGCTGACATTCACCGCCAGGGTCAGGTTGCGCAAGTGCGGATGCTCGGCCCAGGCAGCCAGTTGCTCGCAAGCACGGCGCAAAATCAGCCGGCCGAGTGGCAGGATCAATCCGGTGCTTTCGGCCACAGCGATAAAGTCGGCTGGCTCGATCAGGCCGCGCGTGGGGTGCTGCCAGCGCACCAATGCTTCTGCCCCGATCAGCTGGCGCTGGGCATCGACTTGCGCCTGGTAGTGCAGCACGAATTGCTCCTGCACCAGGCTTTGTCGCAGATCATTCTCCAGGGAGGCGCGTGCCGTCACATCAGCCTGCATTTGCGGGTCGAAGAAGCGCATGGCATTGCGCCCTGCAGCCTTGGCCTGATACATGGCCAGGTCGGCGCGCTTGAGCACTTCTTCAACCGAGCTGCGATCGTCGGGGAACAGGGCAATGCCGACGCTGGCCGTGCTGACGTAGTCGGTTTTATCCAGCGGGTAGGGTGCAGCCAAGGCGCTCACCAGTTTCTTTCCTACGTATTCGACCTGGTTCAGCGCCTGCGCCGGGATCTGGCTCAGGCCTTCAAGCATCAGCACAAACTCATCACCGCCCAGGCGCGCCAAGGTGTCCTGGGTGCGCACGTGTTCGCTCAGGCGCTTGGCCACCTGCTGCAGTAATTGGTCGCCGGTGTCATGGCCGAGGGTGTCGTTGAGGTCTTTGAAGTTATCCAGATCAATAAACAGCAGCGCGCCCTGTTGCAGACCACGGGCATGCTTGGCCAGTGCCTGGCGCAGGCGGTCGAGCAGCATGCGCCGGTTGGGCAGCCCGGTCAGCGGGTCGTAGAAAGCCAGCTGATTGATGCGTTCCAGGTTCTTTTTATGCTCGCTGATGTCGGTAGAAATGCCGCACAGGGCGTAGACCTGGCCCCGGCTGTCGCGCAACGGCAGCTTGACCGACAGAAAGGTGTATTGGCTTTCGCCGTCGAGGCTGCGGTTGCATTCCTCACTTTCCACCCGCTCACCGAGCTTGAGTACGCGGCGGTCGTTTTCATTGAGGTTGGTGGCGGTGTCCAGGTCGAAAAATTGATCGTCGGTTTTGCCAATAACCTGCGCCAGCGGTTGCCCGAACAGCTCGCAGACTTTGCGGTTGGCGTATTGATAACGCAGTTGCGTGTCCTTGATGTAGATGTAGGCCTCAACGCTGTCGAGGATGGTGTTCAGGCGTTGCTCGCTGGCCAGTAGGTGGCGAGTTTTGCGATGCACCTGGCGGCGCAGCACGAATGCACCGCCCAGTGCGCCGAGCAGTAGCACGCTCAAAATGCCCAGGCTCCACCACACGGCTGCTGGGATGAGTACGCGCGGCTTATCTGCGCCCCAGTGCTGCAAGGTTTCGTAGTAGAGGGATGCCGGCGTGCGTTGCCAGCTTTGCAGATTTTGATCAATAGCGGCGAGCAGGTCGGCGTTATGCCCCTTGCGCGTGGCGAAAAACAACTGCGCCGGCTGGAACATGATCGAACTGCGCTGCAAGCGGTAGCGCGTTGCCTGGTAGTCGCCAAAGTGCAGGTTGGCCACCGCAGCGTCGGCTTCGCCTGCCGCTACTTGTTCAAACCCTTGGGCCAGACTGGTCACGCCAATTAGCTGGGCATTGAGACCAAAACTGCTCAGCAACTCGCGCAGGTATTGCTCTTGCACCGAGCCTTGCAGCACGGCGATGCGCAGCCCGGCCAGATCCAGTACGGACGCTAGGTTGAGGTGCTTGCTCGCGTAAACCTGCGACCAACTGAACAGTGCCGGTACTTGGTGAAAATCCAGCACCTGAGCTCGACTTTCGCTGAATGCGACATCGGGTAATAAGTCGATTTCGCCGTTTTGCACCCGGCTCAGGCAGGCTTGCCAGTCGCAGGGGGCGGGCGTCAGTTGCCAGTCTTCCTGGCGGGCGATTTCGCTGAGTAGTTCACCAAAAATGCCGGAGAGTTTGCCGTCCTGGTCGAGAAACAGCTTCGGCTCATTGGCATAGACGCCGACGCGCACCTCGCGTGCCATGCTGCTGACGGGCAGGCACAGCAGCCAGCCCGTCAGCAGCATCAGTAGGGAAAAACGGCGTAAACCTGAGCAATTCATGCGAAGACCGGCGTCGGTGCGGGTTTGCACGCCTAACAGTAGTCAGTAATTACGACAAACGCAGGAACATCAGCGCCTCAGTTGGCCCAGCCCTGATAAATGTAGGTCATAGGTTTGGGGCCCTTGAGGTAGTGGTTGCTCAACTCGCCGATCTGAAAACCACCGGCCTCAATCAACGCCTTGATGTCGCGATTAAGGTGGCAACCGCCGGCCAGCGGCTTCCACAGCGGGGTCAGGCGGTTTTGCCAGCGTAGTACGGGCAACTCGGGGGCCATGCCGTGTTCGCAGAACAACAGGCGGCCACCGGGTTTGAGCACACGGCGCATCTCGCGCAGTGCGGCCACGGCATCAGGGATGGTGCACAGGGTGAAGGTGCAGACAATGCTGTCGAAGCTGCCGTCCTCAGCCTGAATTTGTCCCAGTTCGAGGGCAATCATCTGCACCGGGATGCGGATGGCGGCTGCGCGCTGCTTGGCCAGCTTCTGCATGTCGGCACTGGGGTCGACGCCAACAATCGTGCTGACTTTGCTGGCGTCGTAAAACGCCAGGTTGAGGCCGCTGCCAATGCCGATTTCCAGCACCCGACCATGGGCTTGGGGCACCACCTGCGAGCGGGACTTCATCACCGCACCCATGCCGCAGGCGAGGTCGATCAGGTGAGGGAGCAGGTAGCGGTCGTAGAGATTCACGGGTAGCCCTCGGCTTTATTACTCGGCGTCGTCTGGCAGGTCACTGTTATCACCCGTGACGGCGGCGAAGCACTTGAGCCGGTGTGGGTCGCCACTGCCAGTGATGATCCAGGCATCGGCTTCGCCGTCAAAGCGCGCGGCCAGTACCTGTGCTAGTGCGAAATGCCATTTGCGCAGGGCGCGGCCATCCATGCATTCGATGCTGAGCACGGGCGTGTCGGTGACGACGGCCTGGCCGGCGTGGTGCTGCGCCAGTTGTTCGCTGTCGAGGTGAAATTGCCAGGCATGCAGGTCATCGATTTCCAGCATGTCGGCGGCGCTCAGGGCGCTGATCAGGTCGTGCGGAATACTCATGGGACGGTACTTCTCTTAGCGGCCAAGACGGCGCAGTTGTTTGGATTCAATCACCCGTGTGCCGGCATCTTCTTCCAGCGCCAAGCGCCACAGCGCGCGCGCCAGTACCGTGGCTTTAATTCCGCGATATTTGCCCGGGAGCCAGCGCATAAACGGCGCGGCCAGGCGTTCGCCCAAACGAAACTCCTGACGCGCACCGAGCAGCAGGGAGGGGCGGGCGATGGTCAGTTGCGGCCAGCCTTGTGCGCGCAGGGCATCTTCCATTTCACCTTTGACGCGGTTGTAAAACACCGAGGCGTTGGCGTCTGCACCGAGGGCGCTGATTACCAGCAGGTGGCGGGCGCCGAGGGCGCGGGCGCGCTCGGCAAAGGCGATCACCAAGTCGTAATCCACGGCGCGAAAAGCCGCTTGCGAACCGGCTTGTTTGATCGTGGTGCCGAGACAGCAAAAAGCGGTGTCCACCGGTCCAGTCAAGCCGGGCAGCAGGTCGGCCAGTTCGCCTTGTGGATTTTCCAAGTGCGGGTGTTCGGCTAGCGCGCGGCGGCTAGGGGCCAGGACGCGGGCCACGGTGGGTTCGTTCAGCAGGCGGTCGAGCAGGTGTTCGCCGGTCAGGCCGGTGGCACCTGCAAGCAGGATGTGTTGGGGCGTCAAATACATAGGCTATGAATCTCCGCTGATTTCTTTGAGCTTAACAGGCGCTTGGCGGTCAGGGTGTGTCGGCCGTTGGTGGGCTGTCCGCTGGGGCAGTCTGGGCCTGTTCGGCGCGCCAGGTTTGCCACTGCGCGAGCACGGCCTTGGCCGGCCAGATTTGCGGTTCGGAGGGTTCAAAGCCGTCGCTTTTTTCCCGCGCGGCCACGCTGGCTTTAGCCAGCTCGAAGGCGCGTTGCAGGTCATCGGTTTCCTGCAGGGCTTCGGCAAACAGGGCGCGGCCGAAGTAGGTGAAGTCGTTTTCTTCGGAACAGCCAAATGACACCCGGTCGGCGCGCGCCGCAGTGATCACCAGGGTTTTTTCGTCCTGCAGTTCAGGGATAAAGCCGCCGGAGTAGCAGGCCGAAATGACCAGCACCTTGTAGCGGTCCTTGAGTGGCGTGAGCAGGCTGGCCAGTTCACTGGCGGGCAGGTCAGCCAGCTGCAGGCGCGGCTGGTCGATGTGTAATTCGTGCTGGGCCGAGCCGTGGCTGGTGAGGTAAATGAAGATCAGGTCTTCCGCGCCGCTGCGCTCAGCCAGCGCCTGGAAACTACGGCCCAGGCTGGCGCTGGTGGCCATCGGGCGGGTGGCCAGATGATCGCGGTGGTTGATCAAAGTCAGCCGGCCGTGGGCCGCAAAGCGCGTTTGCAACAGGTTGCCGACGTAATCGGCCTCGCGCATAAACACGCTTTGCTTGCCGTCGCCGGCGACGGTCATGGCGTAGAGTTCGATCGCCGGAGTCGAGGCGGGAAGTTGCGCGATCGCCTCGTCCAGCAGGCGGCCTTGCTCCAGCAGCCCTTCAGCCAGTGCGTCGGCTATAACCTTGCCTTCACCGTCACGAATCAGCCGACCATGCTGCCAAGTGCCGCGCTGCACGCTGGCATCGGCCAGGGTCAGGCTGCCGTCACCGTGGTATTTGCCATAAGAAAATTGGCCTTGGTAAACACTGCCATCGGCTTGGCTCAAACGGCCCTCGCCATGGTAGCGCCAGTCGCGGAACTGGCCTTGGTAGTGGCTTGCGTCGGTGCCGGTCAACTGGCCCTTGCCGCTCAGGCTGCCCTCACGAAAGCGTCCGCTCCAGACGTCGCCGTTAGCGCTTTGGTAGCGCCCTTTGCCGTGAAACTGATTGTCGCGAAACTCGCCGCTGTACAGGTCGCCATCAGCGCTCTTGAAGCTGCCCAGGCCATTGAGTTGGTTATTGTCAAAACTGCCGGTGAAGACGTTGCCTTCGGTGTCGGTCATTACCCCCTGACCGTGCGGCTCGCCCCGTCGGAACTGGCCTTGAAAGCCATCACCGCTGCGCCATTGCAATACGCCCAGACCGTTGTATTGACCTTGGCGAAATTCGCCCCGGTAATCGAAGTCCGAGCTGCTCAGATGCCCTTCACCGCTGGGCAGGCCCTTTACAAAGTGGCCTTCGTAGCGGCTGCCATCGGCGTAGGTGTAAATGCCCTGGCCGTTGAATTGACCGTCTTTGAACTGCCCTTGGTAATGACTGCCATCACCGTAATCCAGCCGGCCCTGACCCTGCAGCAGGCCATTAATGACCTCACCACGGTATCGACTGCCATCCGGCAGAACCGCATCAGGCGGCAGCAACGGTTCAGCATCGCCGCACGCGGCCAGAAACAGGGCAAGGCTTAAAGGAGCCAGATGGGACAGACGCAGCATGGGCAACAATCCGGGCTGTGGAGGTACGCCGAGTATGCCTCAAACCGCGCAGAGTGCCGGGTTTGAGCGTACGGACGATATGAAAATAGGCGGGTGTGAGGTGTTACCGCTGCCGCGAGTGAGGCTGGTTGAGTAGGCCACGGCATACAGGTTGATCTGTACGCCGTGGTCAGCCGGCTGCGGTTAGACGAAGCAGAGGGTCAGCGGTTCAGCGATATAGGCGGGTTTTTCCGAACCTTCGATTTCCAGCACGACCTTGGCTTTGAGCAGCCATTGGCCGGGGTTTTTCTCGGTGGCATCGGTCAGGGTGACGACCAGGCGTACCTTGGAGTTGACCTTCACCGGCTGGATAAAACGCACGCTGTCCAAGCCATAGTTGACGGCCATCTTCAGCCCTTTGGGCATGATCATGATGCCTTCCATCAGCTTGGGCACTAGCGACAGCGAGAGGAAGCCGTGGGCGATGGTTGAGCCAAACGGGGTGAGCTTGGCTTTTTCCGGGTCAACGTGGATGAACTGGTGATCGCCGGTGCACTCGGCAAACTGGTTGATGCGCTCTTGATCGATGGTCAGCCATTCGGAACGGCCGAGTTCTTTGCCGATGTAGCTGGGCAATTCGGCGGCGGGTACTGATGTCATGGTTTCTCCTTGAAGACGCAAGTGTTGTTTTTTTTGGGGCGTAAATCCTTCTGCCTTTAGATCATCATGGGTTTGCGACAGGGTCAAGTGTCAGTTGCCGGCTGCATTGGCGTTTCTGCTTTTCCCACTCGACCGCTGTATCTCGGCCATTACCGAGGGGTTCTGCTTATAATGCGCGGCACTGCGCCTGGGATCATACGATTCGGAGATTACCCATCATGCTGTTACGCGGCCTTTCCTGGCTGGTGTTGTGCCAGCTTCTCGGCACTGCGCTGAATGTTCTGTTGATGCCGATGCTGCCGGGGCCAATCATCGGCATGCTGTTGCTGTTTGTCTTCTTGTTGGTGCGCGGGGAGGTGGGCGAGCCACTGCATGAAGCCTCGACGAGCTTGCTGAAGTACCTACCGTTGCTGCTGGTGCCGCCTGCGGTCGGCGTGATGGCCTATGCCGAAGCGATCTTTGCGGACTTCTGGGCGATTGCCGGGGCATTGTTGCTGTCGTTGCTGATCTCGATTGTGTTTACCGGTTGGTTGATGCAAAAGCTCATCGATCGTCAGCAACGCCGGGAGGATGCATGAATCTGGAATGGCACGCCGCCTGGCAGGCGCTCACTCATCACCCGCTGTTTGGTGTCGGCATCACCCTCGGCGCTTATCAATTGGCAGTGGTTGCCTACGAGAAAACCCGCTGGGTATTTTTGCAGCCGGTGTTGCTGTCCATGCTGACAGTAATCGGCATTTTGTTGGCCTGCGGCCTGACTTTTAACGAATACCGCGACAGCGTGGCGGCCATGACGTTGTTTCTGGGGCCGGCCACGGTGGCGCTGGCGGTGCCGTTGTTTATCAATCTGCGGCGTATTCGCCAGCTGTTTTGGCCAATCCTGATCACTCTGCTGATTGCGGGCGTGGTGGCCACGGTGTTGGGCGTGAGCCTGGCGTGGGCTTTTGGGGCCGAGCAGGTGATGCTGATGAGCATGGCGCCCAAGTCGGTCACCTCGCCGATTGCCATGTTGGTGGCCAATCAGATTGGCGGGATTGCCGCTTTGGCGGCGGTGTTTGTGATGATCACCGGGATTATTGGCGCGATTATCGGGCCGTCTTTGCTCAAGCGCTGCGGCGTGCACCACCCCGCCGCGTTGGGCATGGCGCTGGGCCTGACCGCCCACGCGGTGGGTACGGCGCGCGCCCTGCAGGAAGGCGATGAGTGTGGCGCTTTTTCTGCTCTGGCGATGAGTCTGATGGGTGTGGTGACAGCGGTATTGCTGCCGTTGGCGATTTTGTTCTGGCTATGAGGTTAGGCGTGTGACATTGCCGTTATTTGCACTCAATACCGTGCTGTTCCCCGGCTGCATGCTCGATTTGCAAATCTTCGAGCCACGCTACCTGGACATGATCAGTCGCTGCATGAAGCAGGGGCAGGGTTTTGGTGTGGTGTGCATTGTCGAAGGCAACGAAGTGGGAGCCGCAGCCGGGCAGTTTTCGGCGATGGGCTGCGAGGCCCTGATCCACGATTTCCAGCAGTTGCCCAATGGCTTGTTGGGTATTCGCGTTGAGGGTGCGCGGCGCTTTCGTGTGCTCAGCGCCCAGGTGTTGCCGGACCAACTCAGCGTGGCGCAGGTGCAATGGCTGAGCGAGTCTGATGAGCAGCCGCTGCGGGCCGAACACGCTGATTTGGCTGCATTGCTGAGCGCGCTCAGTGCGCATCCCTTGGTGGCTGCGTTGGGCATGTCGGCTGAGCCTGCCGGGCAGCAGGCGTTGGCCAATCAACTGGCCTACCTGCTGCCGCTGGACAGCGAGCGCAAGCTGCAATTGCTTGATACAGCCAGCGCTGAATCGCGCTTGGATTTACTCCAGCAACTGCTGGATTTGCTACAAAACGGCCATCAATAACGGTATAGCAACAGCCCCGCCGACAGTTGCCAAGTGGCCATGCCGCCCAACACCGCGATTACAGCCGGCAGCATTAACCACCAGACCTTGGCGGGTAGTGCCGGTAAAGGTGTGCGCCACTGCGCCAGAGCCAGGCTCAATGCGCAGATCCCAGCCGCCAAAGCGGCGCCCGCAATAATGTCGCTTGGCCAATGCACGCCCAAGTACACGCGCGAAAGGGCTATCGCGGTTGCCGGCAGGCTGGCCAGCAGTAGCCAGGTCAGCCGCCAGCGCGGCGGTTGCCCGCGGCCGGCCAAAAGCCCCAGCAGCAGGAAAAACGCAAACGCTGCGGAACTGTGTCCGCTGGGGAAGCTGTAACTGCTCAGGGGGTCGAGCAGCACATCTGGTCGGCTGCGGGCAAACAGCGTCTTGAGTGCGGTGTTCGCTAACGCGGTACCCAGCGTGGCCCCAATCGCCAGGTACAGCGCGCGCCATTGCCGGGTCGCCAGCAATACCAAACACAACACCAAGGCAGCAATCAGCTGTGTATGCAGGTCGCCAAGGCGGGTAATCAGCACCATCAGGCTGTCGAGGCTGGCCGTGCGTTGCGCTTGCAGCAAGGTCAGCAGGCCTTGATCGAGTTGGTTGAGGAAGGGCCAGCTGATCATTAACGCGGCACACAGCGTCAGGCTGGCCACGGCCGCCAGCAGGCTGGCGTGACGCACCTGGCGCAATGTGCCTTGAATGCTTAAGGCGGCGACGATGGCGACGGCAGCGGCGACTGCGCCCGCCTGCGGCCAGAAGTTCTCGGGCAAGGGCAGGCGCAGTGCGGCACCTGTGGCCCAGCCTGGCAGCATGTAGGCCACCGACCAACCCGCCGCGGCCAGCATACTGATTGCCATAAAACGAACCGGAGGCATATTCAGTGCGCCCGCCACCATAGGCAGCATGGGGCGCAGCGGACCGATGTAGCGACCAATCAGCAAACTGGCGACGCCATAACGCTGGAAATAGCCCTCGGCACTGCTCAGCCACTGCGGGTTATGGCGCAGCACCGGCAAGCGGCGAATGTCGCGATGAAAATAGCGGCCTATGGCGTACGACATTGCATCGCCCAGCAAACCGCCCACGTAGGCCAGCAGAAGTGTTTCCCAGAGCGTCAGCGCGCCGCTGCCCGCCAGCACCGCGACGGCGAACATCAGAATTGTGCCGGGTATGAGAATGCCAACAATTGCCAGGCACTCGATGCAGGCGATCAGCACAATGGCCAGTGCCAACCACTCGGGGTGGTGGCCAAGCCACTGCGTTACAGTCTCTAGCCACTGTGTCATGGCTGGTTATCCTTGTGCGGTTGATGGGCTGTACGGGCGCGGTTGGTGCGCGTGAGGCTACCTAAATATTCGAACACGCCGGGTTGAGCAGTGAGCGGCAAACTAAGGTTGGGATCGGCTGGCATGCGTTGTCGCTTGGCTCGTCAGGGCATAGGCTGCTGCGCAACAGGCGCGCGCAGGGTATCAGCGGTGCCGGTCAATAATAACAACAAGAGTCTTAATCATGCCTGAACGCGCCCGTGCCAGCAGCGCCCATATCAGCCCCAGCGCCCACTACACCGGCTACGTCTGGTATCGCCATCAATTGGCTGATGCAGCCTTTAAGACCGGGTTTGGTCGTTTTGTACACGGCCTGCTCAGCCCGATTACCTGGGGCGCGCGGGTTGGGTTTGGCCTGGACATTGAGCTGTTTCTGTTGCAGCGGCATTTGCAAATTGATGCGCAACTGACAGCCGCGATTGAGCAGCGTGGTGTGTGCCAAGTGGTGGAGATTGCATGCGGTTTGTCACCGCGCGGTCGTCGTTTTACCGCCCGTTACCCGCAGTTACGTTATGTCGAGGCAGATTTGCCGGTGATGGCGGCGCGCAAGCGGCTCTTGCTTCACGCGCAAGGCTGGTTGGGCAGTCAGCATCAGGTGCGGTCGGTGGATATTCTGGCCGAGGAGGGCAGCAGAAGCCTAAGCGCACTGTTTGCTGAACTGGACCGCAGTAAACCGCTGGTGGTGATTACCGAAGGGTTGGTGAATTACTTCGAGTTGCCCTTGATTGAGTCGTTCTGGACGCGCCTGGCTGAACAATTGCGCGTGTTTCCTCACGCCACCTACCTCACCGAACTGTACCCGGATCTGCATGAGCATCCGCGTTACCGCCAGTTGCGCTGGGGTGTTGATTTGATCGGCCGCCTTACGCGCGGCAGTTACCCGCTGCATTACCGCGATGATCAGGCGATTGCTCAGGGCTTTCAGCGTTGCGGTTTTACAGACGTAACGGTCTTTGATCCAAGCTTGACCAGTCAGGCGCTAGGCCTGGCGCCGTCGCGTAATGCGGGGTTGGTGCGGGTCATTGAGGCGCGGGTCTGAGCGTGCTCGCTGCAACGCGTTCAGCGCCTCGTGGAGGTGAGGTGACGTCTCGCGTTGCTTCCTTTCATTGCCTGTTAAGCGCAGGCCGCGCTGGGCAAAGGCGGCAGGCTAAATTGCAGGGCCAGTGTTTGGCTGGCGAGTGGTTCACTGTGCGGAAAGACGAAAGCCACGCCGTTGGCGTCTTGGCGCAGCGGCAGCAAAGGCTGCGCCGGCAAATCCTTGCAGTGCAGTTGCCAGCCACGCGTGCCGCACAACTCAGGCAGGTCGCCCTGTAGCAAACCACCAAAGAAACCCAGTTCATCCACCGTTACCCGCCATTCGCCGCCCTCGGCATGCCGCAAGAGCGCGTTGCGCTGGTTGGGCGGTAGGCGCGGTTCGTGGCGTTTGTTCAGGTGCAGCAATTGCTTTTGCGCCAGCAGGTGGGTGCCTGCACTGCGGCTGGGCAGGGCGTCGCCACGCAAAAATGGGTTGTACAAGCTGGCGCACGCTCCGCGTTGCTCAAACTGAGCGAGGTGGTCGGCGTTGTGGATCAGCGCGCACGTGGCCTGCGCACAGGCGTTGGCGAAGTGCGCGTGCTCCCACGGTTGAGTGAAATGATCATATTCGCCTGCCAGTACCAGGGTGGGGCAACTGGGATGCTGCTTAAAGCCCTGAAAATCCAGCAGGCGCTGACTGTTTTGCCGGTAGCGTTCGATGTCTGCTGCGGACAGGCGCTGGATCTGGCGCAGCAAGGCTTTACGAAATACCGGCGCGACGCCGGTCTGCTCCAGGCGCAGCGGGTTCAAAAGCCCCGTGAGTGCGCCATGGGCAAAAGCATCTGTGCGCCCTTCAGCCAGCAGCGCCAGCCCCTCTTGCAGTAACAGCCGCGCCCCTGGCCGACCGAAGGCCGTGATTCCCGCCAGCAACAGGCGGGCGCAGTGCCGAGGGTGGCGGGCGGCAAACAGCCCTGCCAATGCCGAGCCATACGACAACCCGATCGGCATCAGCGGCGGCAGTTCGAGTTCTTCGGCAAAGGCGGCGATTAGGTCGGCCAGTTGTTCCAGGCTCAGGTGGGGGGCCAGTTGCAGGTTGCAACCCTGGCTGGGTAGATCAAGCAGGATGACTGGGTGTTCGGTGAGGAGCTCGCTGACCTCGGCGGCAAATGAGCGAAAACTCTGGAAGGCCCCGCCCAGCAGCAGCACGGGCGGGCGCGGGTCATGACTGCGCAGGGCGAAGGCCTGGTAATGCAGGCGCAGTTCGCCCAGTTGCAGTACACGCGGGGCTTCGTTGAGTTGCGCAGCGCAATAGTCGGTACGGTAATGCATGCTGATCCCACCCGGCGGTTGACCGCCTGTTTTTCGTACAGCTTCACGGTAAACATTTATGCGTATTTTGTTTACCTAACCTTCGGGCGGCAGATGCAGGCTGGTGTCACTGTTTCCCGCCAAGGCCTATCGCCATGGCTTTTGCCGCGTTACCGAAGGTTCTGCTGAACGACCTGTTTACCGTCCGCCGCACAGCGCTGGGCGTGAGGCGGCGCGCCCGTTATACTCAGCGACTTTTTTCAACCGCCAGACCTGCCAAGATCATGACTGAGTCCGTGCTCGACTATATGACCCGCCTGGGACAGGCCGCCCGCAGTGCTTCGCGCGTACTCGCGCGGGCCAATACGGCGCAGAAAAACCGTGCCCTGCAGGCTGCTGCTGCTGCGCTGGACGCCGCGCGCAGCGAATTAACGGCTGCCAACGAACTGGACCTGGCCGCCGCCCGCGCCAATGGTCTGGAACCGGCCATGGTTGATCGTCTTGCACTCACGCCGTCGGTAATCGACTCGATGATCGAAGGCCTGCGTCAGGTGGCGACCCTGCCGGACCCGATCGGCGAGATCCAGGGCATGCGTTACATGCCGTCCGGGATTCAGGTCGGCAAGATGCGCGTGCCGCTGGGCGTGATCGGCATCATTTATGAGTCGCGGCCGAACGTGACCATCGATGCCGCCAGTCTGTGCCTGAAATCCGGTAACGCCACCATTCTGCGCGGCGGTTCCGAGGCGATTCATTCCAATCAGGCCATTGCCCGCTGCATTCAGCTCGGTCTGGCTGAAGCAGGCTTGCCGGCCAGCGCCGTGCAGGTGGTAGAAACCACCGATCGCGCCGCTGTGGGTGCGTTGATCAGCATGCCTGAGTTTGTTGATGTGATCGTGCCGCGTGGCGGCAAAGGCCTGATCGAGCGCATCAGCCGCGACGCCAAAGTGCCGGTGATCAAGCATTTGGACGGCGTCTGTCACGTTTATATCGATATCGCCGCTGACCTTGATAAGGCCATCCGCGTAGCTGATAACGCCAAGACCCATCGCTACTCGCCGTGCAATGCCATGGAAACCCTGCTGGTGCACGCCGCCATGGCCGACAAGGTGCTGCCGCCGCTGGCTGCGATCTACCGCGATAAAGGCGTTGAACTGCGTGGCGACGCCGCGACCCGCGCGCTGCTTGGCAGCGACGTGCTGGAAGCGAGCGAAGACGATTGGTTCGCCGAATACAACGCGCCGATCCTGGCGATTCGCATTGTTGAATCGCTAGATGCGGCCATCGAGCACATCAACCAATATGGCTCGCAGCACACCGACGCCATCATCACCGAGAACTTCAGCGATGCTCGGCGCTTCCTGACCGAAGTGGATTCCGCCTCGGTGATGGTCAATGCTTCAACGCGGTTCGCCGATGGTTTTGAGTACGGCCTGGGCGCGGAGATCGGTATTTCCACCGACAAGCTGCACGCCCGTGGTCCGGTCGGTCTGGAAGGGCTGACCAGCGAGAAGTATGTGGTGTTTGGCGACGGACATATCCGTACCTGATGGCCCAGCGTAGCGACGCCCGACGCATAGGCATCCTCGGTGGCACTTTTGATCCGGTGCACATTGGCCATTTGCGCAGCGCGGTGGAAGTCGCCGAGGCGTTGCAGCTTGATGAGTTGCGCCTGATTCCCAGTGCGCGCCCGCCGCATCGCAATGCGCCGCAGGTCAGTGCGCAGGATCGTCTGGCCATGGTCACGTTGGCGGTGGCGGATGCTGATGTGCTGGAGGTGGATGATCGCGAGTTGCAGCGCGACAAGCCGTCTTACAGCATCGACACGTTGGAATCGCTGCGCAGTGAACTGAGCGCGGATGATCAGCTTTTTTTGCTGCTGGGGTGGGACGCCTTTTGTGGTTTGCCCAGTTGGCAGCGCTGGGAAGAACTGCTGCAGCACTGCCATATTCTGGTGTTGCAGCGCCCCGACGCCGACAGTGAGGCGCCAGAGGCGCTGCGTGATCTGTTGGCGGCGCGCAGTGTGAGTACACCGTCGGCCCTTGAAGGGCCGGGCGGACAAATTGCTTTTATCTGGCAGACACCCCTGGCGGTGTCGGCTACCCAGATCCGCGCGCTACTGGCGAGCGGAAAGTCGGCACGCTTTCTGGTGCCTGACACGGTACTGGCCTATATCCATGCCCACGGACTGTACCGTGGCGCGAATTGAACACGAGGCAAACGAGTTATTTATGACAAACGCAAAAATGCAGAGCGAAGACCTGGTCAAGCTGGCCATCACCGCTCTGGAAGAAATCAAAGCGCAAGACATCACCACCATTGATGTGCGCGGCAAAACCAGCATCACCGATTTCATGCTGATCGCAAGCGGCACCTCCAGCCGTCACGTTAAGTCGCTGGTCGACAACGTGCTGGAGAAGGTCAAAGAGCAGGGCGTGCGCCCGATCGGTACTGAAGGCATGGACACCGGCGAGTGGGCACTGCTCGACCTGGGCGACATCGTCGTACACGTGATGCTGCCTACTGCCCGTCAGTTCTATGACCTTGAGCGTCTGTGGCAAGGTGCCGAGCAGAGCCGTGCGCAGTTCAGCGCCGAGCCTGGCCCCGAGCAGAATTAAGGGCGCATAGCGGTGCGCATCAAGCTGATCGCTGTGGGTTCGCGCATGCCGCGCTGGGTCGAAGACGGCTGGCAGGAGTATGCCAAGCGCATGCCCAGCGAGTTGCCGCTGGAGCTGGTGGAAATACCGCTGACCACGCGCGGCAAAAATGCCGATGTGGCGCGCATGATTCGCCAGGAAGGTGAGGCCATGCTGAGCAAAGTGCAGCCTGGGGAACGTATCGTCACCCTGGAAGTCGAGGGGCGACCCTGGAGCACCGAGCAGTTGGCGGTTGAGTTGGACAAGTGGCGTCTCGATGCGCGCACGGTCAACTTGATGGTCGGTGGCCCGGAGGGGCTGGCACCTGAGGTTCAGGCGCGCAGTGAGCAGCGTTGGTCGCTCTCACCGCTCACCTTGCCGCACCCGTTGGTGCGTATTTTGATTGGCGAGCAGATGTATCGGGCCTGGACGGTGTTGTCCGGCCATCCTTATCACAAGTAATCAGCCAACAGTCAGCCGCCACCGATGCCGCAAGCCATTCGCCTCAAAGACCACGAAAAAGACAGTCGCCTGATCCGCAAGCGGGCAATCGTGGGTGCGGCAGTGGTTTTGCTGATGACGTCCATTCTTGTGGCCCGCATGTATTACCTGCAAGTGGTGCAGTTCGAGCATCACACCACGCTGGCGGAAAACAATCGGATCCATGTGCAGCCGATTCCACCGAGCCGCGGGCTGATTTATGACCGTAACGGGGTGATTATTGCGGACAACCGACCAAGCTTCAGTTTGACCCTGACCCGCGAGCGTGCCGGTGATTGGCCGCGAGTCTTGGACGAAGTTGTCAGTGTGCTTGAGCTCGGGTCTGAAGAGCGGGCGTTGTTTGAAAAACGTGTGCGTCAGGGCCGTCGGCCATTCGAGCCCGTACCGGTATTGTTCGAATTGAGCGAGGAGCAGATCGCTCGCATTGCGATTAATCAATTTCGTTTGCCTGGCGTAGAAGTGGTCGCACAATTGGTACGGCATTATCCGTTGGGTGATCACTTCGCTCACTCGGTTGGTTATGTCGGGCGAATCAACGACAAGGAACTGAAAAAGCTTGATCCTGTCGCTTACAGCGGTACGCACCACATTGGTAAAACCGGCATCGAGCGGTTTTACGAGGATGAGTTGCATGGCCAGGTCGGCTACGAAGAGGTCGAAACCAATGCACGGGGGCGCGTGCTACGTGTGCTCAAGCGAACCGACCCTACCCCCGGTAAAGACATTATTCTGAGCCTAGATGTGCGTTTGCAGGAGGCTGCCGAGAATGCGCTCGCTGGTCGGCGTGGTGCGGTGGTCGCTATCCAGCCGCAAACGGGGGAAGTGCTGGCAATGGTCAGCCAGCCGAGTTTTGACCCCAATCCTTTTGTGACGGGGATTGGCTTTAAAGCCTATGCCGATTTACGCGATTCGATTGACCGTCCGCTCTTTAACCGGGTTCTGCGTGGCCTCTACCCGCCTGGCTCGACCATCAAGCCGATGGTTGCCGTTGCCGGTTTGGATGCGGGTGTAGTGACGCCGCAGACGCGCGTCTTTGACCCAGGTTTTTACCAGTTGCCCAACCACAGTCATAAATACCGCAACTGGAATCGCACGGGCGATGGTTGGGTGGACATGGATTTAGCCATCGCCCGCTCCAATGACACCTACTTCTATTCCATGGCGCACAAAATGGGCGTCGACCGTATGCATGACTACATGAGCCGTTTTGGTCTGGGCCAGCGAGTCGCGTTGGATATGTTTGAAGAAACGGGCGGGCTGATGCCCTCACGTGAGTGGAAACGTGCTCGCTTACGGCAGCCTTGGTATCCCGGTGAAACGCTGATTCTTGGTATTGGTCAGGGCTATATGCAGACCACGCCTTTACAACTGGCTCAGGCCACGGTGCTGATGGCGACACGCGGCAAGTGGATTCGGCCGCATCTGGCCAAGAGCATTGGTGATGATCCCGTGCTCAATACCAATCCGCCGCCCGACATCGTTCTGCGAGACCCGGCGTTTTGGGACCACGGCATCAAGGGCATGGAGTCTGTGATGCATGGCGCGCGTGGCACGGCTCGCAAGGTTGGCGATGCTTCGCTTTACCGCATCGCTGGCAAGAGCGGTACAGCGCAGGTGGTGGCGATTAAACAAGGCGAAAAGTATGACCGCGACAAAGTGGCCGAGCGCCATCGCGATCATGCCTTGTTTGTAGCCTTTGCTCCGGCTGAAAATCCGCAAATTGCAGTGTCAGTGATGGTGGAAAATGGCGAGTCTGGCTCGGGTGTTGCGGCGCCTGTCGTAAAACAAGTACTGGATGCCTGGTTGCTGGATGAGAAAACGGGTCAGTTGAAGGCTGAATATGCCCCGCAAGCTGCGGCTACTGGAACTGCGCCATGACCGGAAATTTCGACCGTAACCTGTCCAATGAAGACTTGCTGCGTCGGCGTGCGACCTTTCTGCAGCGCGTGCATATTGATGGAATTTTGCTGCTGCTGTTGCTAACCCTGGCCGTGGGCAGCCTGTTGATTCTGTATTCGGCCAGTGGCAAAAATCTTGATGTGGTCACGAAACAGGCCACCTCATTTGGCATTGGCCTCATCGGCATGCTCATCATCGCGCAGTTTGAGCCGCGATTTATGGCGCGCTGGGTGCCGCTGGCCTATGCGGGGGGCGTTGCGCTGCTGGTTGCCGTTGACGTTATGGGTCATACCGCCATGGGTGCCACGCGTTGGATCAACATCCCCGGGGTAATACGCTTCCAACCCTCTGAGTTTATGAAAATCATCATGCCAGCGACCATCGCTTGGTATTTGTCCAATCGCAGCTTACCGCCTAATTTCAAGCATATTTGCATCAGTGGCGCGATGATCGTCGTGCCTTTCGTACTCATTTTGATTCAGCCTGACTTGGGCACTTCATTACTGATCATCACCTCCGGTGGCTTCGTGCTCTTTATGGCTGGCCTAAAATGGCGCTGGGTGATCGGTGCTGTGGCGGCTTTGGTGCCAATTGCAATCGGCTTCTGGATGTTTGTGATGCACCAGTACCAGAAGCAGCGTGTTTTGACATTTCTCAACCCTGAGAGCGATCCCCTAGGCAGTGGTTGGAATATCATTCAGTCCAAAGCAGCCATTGGTTCGGGCGGAGTGTTCGGTAAGGGCTGGTTGCAAGGCACCCAGTCGCACTTGGACTTTCTGCCAGAGAGTCATACCGACTTCATCATTGCCGTTTTGGCCGAAGAGTTCGGCCTAGTGGGTGTGTGTTTGTTACTGCTGGTGTACTTGCTGTTGATTGCGCGCGGCTTGGTGATTACCGTGCAGGCGCAAACGCTGTTCGGTAAGCTATTAGCCGGCGCACTGACCATGACGTTTTTCGTCTATGTGTTTATCAATATCGGCATGGTCAGTGGTTTGTTGCCTGTTGTCGGAGTGCCGCTGCCCTTCATCAGCTTTGGCGGCACATCTCTGACCACCCTGTTGGCCGGATTCGGAATTTTGATGTCGATCCACACCCATCGAAAGTGGATGACTTAGATTTGATTGAGACAAGGTATTCAATGCAAAACGCGCGTGGTTGGATGGTTCGTAAGGCGCCTTGGTTGCTCTTGGCTGGTTTTTGCGCAACGGCGCAGCCGGTCTTGGCTGCTGACTATCAACAGTCGCCGCAGGTCGATGAGTTCATCGCTGAGATGACCCGTGACTATGGCTTTGCCGGTGAGCAGTTGGTTGATCTGTTTGCTCAGGTCGAGCGCAAGCAGGCCATTTTGGATGCCATTTCGCGCCCGGCAGAAAAGGTTAAACCTTGGAAAGACTACCGACCGATCTTCATTACTGACAAGCGCATTACTCAGGGTGCCGCGTTCTGGAAGCAGCACGAAGCGACGCTTGCGCGCGCCGAAGCCGAGTACGGTGTGCCGGCGCAAATCATTGTGGCCATTATCGGCGTGGAAACTTTCTACGGCGGTAATACCGGCAGTTGGCGGGTGATGGATGCACTGTCGACGCTGGCTTTTGATTATCCGCCGCGCGCGCCGTTCTTTCGAAAAGAGTTGCGTGAGTTTCTGCTGCTGACGCGTGAAGAGCAGGTCGATCCGATCGGGCTGAAAGGCTCCTATGCCGGCGCCATGGGCCTGCCGCAGTTTATGCCGAGTAGCTTTCGTGCCTATGCCGTGGATTTCGACGGTGACGGACACATTAATATTTGGACCAATCCAGCGGACGCCATCGGCAGCGTGGCCAGCTACTTCAAACAGCACCGCTGGCAGCCTGGCCAGCCGGTCGTCAGTGCGGCCACCGTCAACGGGGCCGATGTGGATAAGGGCCTGACCGTCGGCCTGGAACCGGTTAAGAACGTTGCAGAGTTGCGTAGCTTGGGGTGGACAAGTGCTGACCCTTTAGCCAACGATCTACCTGTCACGGCATTCCGTCTGCAAGGCGCAGCTGGGGATGAGTACTGGCTGGGTCTGCCGAATTTCTATGTCATCACCCGCTACAATCGCAGCGTAATGTATGCAATGGCAGTTAATCAGCTGGCCGAGTTGTTGGTTGAGGCACGGGGTAATAATTGATGTCGCGTTTGCCGTTTAAATTGGCTGCCTGTGGCAGTTTTGCGCTGCTGCTAGCCAGTTGCTCGTCGACCCGTGCGCCTGAGCCTGTCACGCCGACTGCTCCCATACAGCAAGGCGGTGGCATTTCCGGCCCGTCGGATTTCAACCGCCCGCACAAGGACGGGGCGCCTTGGTGGGATGTTGATGTATCAAAAATCCCAGATGCCGTGCCCATGCCGCATTACGGCCCGGTCAAAGCCAGCCCGTATACCGTTTTCGGTAAGCAGTACTATCCGATTCCCGATGCGCGTCGTTATCAGTCGGTCGGCCCCGCGTCTTGGTACGGTACTAAGTTCCATGGCCAGGCTACCGCGAACGGCGAGACTTACGACCTGTACGGCATGACCGCAGCACACAAAACCCTGCCGCTTCCGAGTTATGTGCGTGTAACTAATCTGGAAAACGGTAAGAGTGCGATTCTGCGGGTCAATGACCGCGGCCCGTTCTATTCCGACCGAATCATCGACCTTTCCTTTGCGGCGGCGAAAAAGCTTGGCTACGCCGAAAGCGGCACCGCACGCGTTAAGGTTGAGGGGATCGATCCGCACGAGTGGTGGGCTCAGCAGGGCCGCCCAGTGCCAATGGTATTGGCTGCGCCGCAGCAGGTCGCTCAGGCTAAGCCTGTTGCACAACCCGTTGCTCAGCCAATTGAGCAATATTCACCGCCGCCACAACAGCATGCCGCCGCGGTGCTCCCCGTGCAGATTGACGCAAAAAAAAACGCTTTAGTCGGAGTGTCTGGCCTGTATCTCCAAGTGGCCGCCTTCGCCAATCCGGACGCTGCGGAGTTACTCAAGGCCAAGCTGAGCGAATCAGTGGTTGCGCCAGTGTTCGTCAGCTCAGTGGTACGCAACCAGCAGATCCTGCACCGCGTGCGATTGGGCCCGGTGAACACCCAGCGCGAGGCTGAACAACTGCAAGACAGCGTGCGCCTGGCTAACCTGGGCGAGCCGACACTGGTTAAAGCTGACTGATCGGGCACTTGTCACGCTTTTGCAGGACTAAACACCTACTCGCCTGATTTGCCTGATGCAATCAGGGTGAGTGACTTGCAACTTATGGCCCTGTGCCAGAACGACCATCAGTAATCTAGAGAGACGGATGAATATCTTCAGCTTTACGCAACGCGTTTTCCTGTCACTGTGCTTGCTCAGTGCATCCACCGCCTGGGCTAACCAGTCAGCAATGCCCGCAGCCCCTCAGCTCGCCGCCAAGTCTTATGTGCTGATGGATGCGGCGACGGGCAAGATACTGGTGGAAAACAATGGTGATGAGCGGCTGCCCCCCGCGAGTCTGACCAAGCTGATGACGGCTTACATTGCGACTTTGGAAATTCGTAAAGGCAAGATCGGTGAGCAGGATCTGGTGCCAATCAGTGAGCATGCCTGGCGCACCGGTGGTGCAGCGTCGGGTGGCTCCACTATGTTCCTGCCGCTCAATAGCCAGGCCACGGTAGATGACCTGCTGCATGGCGTAATCATTCAGTCCGGTAACGACGCCAGCATTGCGCTGGCTGAGTACATTGCCGGCAGTGAAGACGCCTTCGCCGACATGATGAACGAAACCGCTGCGCGCCTGGGCATGACCAACAGTAACTTTATGAATGCCACTGGGCTGCCTCACCCAGAGCATTACTCCAGCGCCCATGACATGGCCATCATGGCGCGGGCGATTATTGACGAAGACCAAGAGCACTACGCGATCTATGCCCAGAAGGAGTTTCTCTGGAACAACATCAAACAGGGCAACCGCAATCTGCTGTTGTGGCGCGATAAAACTGTTGATGGCCTGAAAACCGGCCATACCGAAGAAGCTGGCTTCTGCTTGGTTGCGTCGGCTGTGCGTGACGGTGCTCGGATGATCACCTCGGTGTTCGGTACTGTCAGTGAGTCGGCCCGTGCGGCTGAAACGCAGAAACTCCTGACGTATGGTTTCCGCTTCTTTGAATCACGCACGTTCTACAAAAAAGGTCAGGAGTTGGCACAGGCTCAAGTCTGGAAAGGGCAGACCCGCCTGGTTAAAGCCGGTCTGGCGAAGGACCTGAGTCTGACCTTGCCCAAGGGGCAGTTAGATAAGCTGCAGGCTGGGATGATCCTAAATCCTCAGCTAACCGCGCCGATTGCCCAAGGTGATGTAATCGGCAAGGTTGAGGTCAAGTTGGGTGAGGAAGTGGTGCACAGCGCCGACCTGATTGCCCTGGAAGCGGTTGAGGCAGGCAGCTTCTTCCGTCGTTTGTGGGACAGCATCAGCCTGTTCTTCTTCGGGCTGTTCAACTGATAGTCTGATCACAACGCCCCTGCCCTGTGCAGGGGCTTTGTTGTTTTTACGGTTTAGGAGGCCGCCATAGCCATGACTCAACCTGACGTTAAATCACACATAATTGAATTCCCTTGCCCGGATTATCCGATCAAGGTCGTCGGTAACAGCGGTGCCGGCTATCGCGACACAGTCATCGAAATTCTGCGCAAATACGCCGAGGTCGACCTCAGCTCCCTGGCTGAGCGGCAAAGCAGTAATGGCAAGTACACCACCGTGCAGTTGCACATTGTGGCGACCGGTGAGGAGCAACTGCGCGATATCAACAGCGCCCTGCGCGCGACCGGCATTGTGCACATGGTGCTCTGATGAGACTGCCGCTTGGCTTTCGCGAACTCGGTCAGGTTGACTATGAGCCGACCTGGCACGCGATGCAGCGTTTTACCGATGAGCGTGATGGCTTTACCGCCGACGAAGTCTGGTTGCTGGAGCATGCGCCCGTATTTACCCAGGGGCAGGCAGGCAAGGCTGAGCATGTGTTGTTCCCGGGTGATATTCCGGTGGTGCAGGTCGATCGTGGTGGTCAGGTGACCTACCACGGGCCAGGTCAGCTGGTTGCGTATCTGCTGCTGGATGTACGCCGCAGTGGTATCGGGGTGCGTGAGTTGGTCAGCCGCATTGAGCGCAGCCTGATTGATCTATTGGCCAGCTATGGCGTCGAGGCTTCAGCCAAGCCCGATGCGCCGGGTGTGTATGTCAACGGCGCGAAAATCGCCTCACTTGGCCTGCGTATCCGCAATGGCCGCTCTTTTCACGGGTTGGCGTTGAACGTGGACATGGACTTGCAGCCGTTCCAGCGCATCAACCCCTGCGGCTATGCGGGCATGAGCATGACGCAGCTTGCCGATCAGGTTGATGAACCCTTGGTGATGGCTCAGGTTGCTGCACGGCTGCGCGCGCAACTGCTGCAGCATCTGCAATACGCAGAGTCGCGGAGTTTGCCGGGCGTTCTGCCAGGTTAAGCGCTTAGTAATGGTTTGGAGTCATGACCCTGCTAGAACTAGAAGCAGGGTCATTTGCCGTTATCGGATCAGCTCAGGTTGAGCGCGGGGATCAGGCTGCTGTCGATCTGTTGGCCAGGTACGGGTACAGGTGCGGCCAGGCCCAGGTTGTTCTTCTCAAAAACCCGGTCAGCGCGGTAGCTGGAGCGCACCAGCGGGCCTGCTGCGACCTCCATAAAACCTTTCGCCAAACCAATGTCGCGGAACTGATTAAAGGCTTCTGGCGTGACCCAGCGCTGCACTTTCAGGTGGTTACGAGTGGGCTGCAGGTATTGACCGAGTGTAAGGATGTCTACGCCGATGGCGCGCAGGTCATCCATGGTTTCGAGGATTTCTTCGTCGGTTTCGCCCAGGCCCAGCATCAGGCTGGTTTTGGTCAGCACTTGTGGGCGATGACGTTTGGCGTGCTCAAGAGCGCGCAGGGTTTTTTCGTAGCCGGCACGCGGGTCGCGCACATCGTAGGTCAGGCGTTTGACCGTTTCTACGTTTTGCGCAAACACCTCTAGGCCGGAATCCACCACGCGTTCGATGGCCAGCAGGTCGCCGTCAAAGTCCGGTGTCAGGGCCTCCACCACCACGTGCGGTGTACGCTCCTTTATCGCCCGTACGCAGGCGGCATAGTGCGCTGCGCCGCCGTCGTCGAGGTCGTCGCGATCCACTGAGGTCAGCACGATATAGCGCAGGGCCATCAGTTCAACTGATTTTGCGGTGTTTTGCGGCTCTTCCAGGTCCAGCCAGCCGTTGGGGTTGCCGGTATCCACGGCACAGAAGCGGCAGGCGCGGGTGCAAACCGAGCCCATGAGCATGATGGTTGCCGTGCCGTTGGACCAGCATTCGCCCATGTTCGGGCAATGCGATTCCTGGCATACGGTACTCAGGCGATGCTCGCCGACATTGCGTTTGACCGCTTCAAAACGGCTACCACCTGGCGCTTTGACTCTCAGCCATTTGGGCTTGGGTTCAAATACTTGAGCTTCGCTTGAGCTGCGGCGTTTTTGCCCGTCTTTGATGGCAGTGATGCCTTGTGCAGTACGGAATTTTTCGCCGCTGGCGATGGTTTTCGGCGGGAGTGTGTCGGACATCGGCTATCTGGGCTCCGCTAGAGGCTCCGGGAAGGGGCGGCTTGTGGCCGCGGCGCAGTTTATCACAGACGCTGACTGATCAGTCCGTGTTGCGCGGCGGCCATGGCCGTCGGTGCCAGTTGGCACCGGTGATGCTCAGGGTTGACGGAGTTTTTGCAGTAACTCATGGCTGGGGTAGCCATCTGCGGGTAAACCCTGGCGCTGTTGGAATGCCCGTACTGCTTTGCGCGTGTTAGCGCCGATGATGCCGTCTGCCGGACCGGGTTCGAAGCCGTTACGGGTGAGCAACTCTTGCAGTTCGATGCGCTCGCTGCGGCCTAACTGGCGATCCGTGCGCGGCCATGTCGCTTGCACGCCTGGGTTGCCATCCAGCGCGTCAGACAGCAGGCCGATGGCCAGGGCGTAAGCGGTCGAGTTGTTGTACTTGAGAATGCTACGGAAGTTATTCAGCAGTAAGAATGCCGGGCCACGATGTCCGGCGGGCAGGAACAGGGTGGCCAGGCTGTGTTCATTGACGTCAATCGCTCTGGTCGGATTGATCCCTAGGATGCGCCATTGCGCCACGCTGCGGCGGATTTCAGGATCAGCCAGGGCGTAATCGAAGCCCTGCGGCAGGTTGACTTCAAACCCCCAGGGTTGGCCATTTTCCCAGCCTGATGCTTGCAGGTAGTGGGCGGCCGAGGCGAGGGCGTCGGGGGTTGAGCGCCAAAGGTCGCGGCGACCGTCACCGTCAAAGTCCACGGCGTGTTCATTGAAGGTGGTGGGCATGAACTGTGTCTGACCCATGGCGCCGGCCCACGAGCCGATCAGGCCCTGGGCTGGAGCATCGCCGTTTTGCAGAATTTGCAGCGCGGCCAACAACTGTGTACGCCAGAACACTTGGCGGCGCCCGTCGAAGGCCAGCGTGGCCAGTGAGCGGATCACGTTGTGGCTGCCAATGTTGCTACCGTAATTGCTTTCCATGCCCCAGATGGCGATCAGCACTTCATGGTCGACTGCATAAGCCTTGCGCACGGCTTTCAGCGTCGGCCGATGTTGCGCCTTGAGCAGGCGGCCCTGTGCGATACGCGATACCGACACCGCACCGTCGATATATTCCCATACCGGGCGGGTGAATTCGGGCTGGCTGTTATCCGCGCGAACCACATTAGGGTCGAGGGTCAGGCCAGCGAATGTACGGTCGAACAGATCAGCATTAATTCCGGCGGCAATCGCATCGCTGCGCAGGAGCATGCGCCACTCTTCAAAGGTGAGTAACGGTGCTGGTGCTGGCATTGCAGTAGATGCCGTTATGGCTGCGGGACTGGCGCTGGGAAGGGGGGCGACGGGAAGCGGCTGAGCAGGCACTTCGGCGCAGGCAGTCAGAAGCAGCAGTGTGCAGGCGGTGGCGCAGTTGGAAAGGCCACGTAGAAGCAGGTAGGACATGGTGGTCTCGGCATGTTTCGCAGGCCGTAACCTTAGCATGAAAGGCATGTTGTGCGGGCTGTGGCGGGCGTTTCAGGCGGCCAGAAGGTAAGAAGCCTCCCAGTTTTGCTGGGAGGCTTCGCGGCGGTAGCTGCCTTTGCCTTTGGCTGGTGTCTCTAGGCGAGAGCGGAACAGCGGTTGGGCAATCAGGGATTTGGCTTTGTTGGGTCGTTTGCTGCGGTTCTTTGCCATGGTTTTCTCTCCGGCGTGGCACTGCACATAGCAGCGCGCGCAAAGGATGCGCCGCTCATGTGGGAAAGTCCAGATGCTGCCGATTAGCGAGTGAGCGCCAGGCGCTGACCGCAGATTGCCAGGGTCAGCAGGCTTAAACCGCGCCAAGGGTCGCCGCCCGCTTGGCCTTTGATCTGTGCGTCGATCTGTTGGGCATCTTGCAGCAGCGCGGCCCAGCGTGCGGCAGATAGGCGCTGCAGGGCTTTGCTGACCAGCGGTCGGCGCTTGTCCCAGACGGGCGGGCGGGCTGAGCTGAAGGCTTTGTCCAAGGGCATGCCTTGAGCGAACTGCTGGGCGATGGTGGCTAGCAGGCGAATTTCCCGCGCCAAAGCCCACAGAATGACAGGTGGCTCGACGCCTTCGCCGCGCAACCCTTCGAGCATGCGCAAGGCATGGGCGGCTTCGCCGTTCAGAGCGGCGTCGATCAGGCCGAACACGTCGAAACGAGCGCTGTCGGCGACCGAAGCATGCACGGTGTCCACATCAATCTGAGTGCCTTCGGCCAGCAGTTTGAGCTTTTCAATTTCTTGGGCGGCGGCCAGCAGGTTGCCTTCGACGCGCACGGCGATCATGTCGATGGCTTCGGCGCTGGCAGTCAGGCCTGACTGAGCGAGGCGCTGGCGAATCCATTGCGGCAGTTGATGGGCATCGACCGGCCAGATCTGCACGAACTGGGTTTGCGCGCCGTCGATCAGTGCCTTGCCCCATTTAGTCTTCTGCGCGCTGCCGTCAAGTTTCGGCAGGCTGATCAACAGTACAGTGTCTTCGGCGGGGCGGGCGAGGTATTCGAGCAAGGCGCTCGCGCCCTTGTCGCCGGGCTTGCCATTGGGCACGCGCAACTCAAGCAGGCGTTTGTCGGCAAACAACGACAGGCTGGCACCGGCTTGCAGCAGGTTGCCCCAGTCAAAGTTGTTGTCCGCGTTAAACACCTGACGCTCGCTGAAACCCTGTTGGCGGGTCGCAGCGCGAATGGTGTCGGTGGCTTCCTGACAGAGCAGCGGTTCGTCGCCACTGATCACATAGACAGGGCTTAGGTTGCCCTGCAGGTGTTTGCCGAGTTGTGCGGGGTTGAGTTTCATTGCGAGAGATACGGGCCGCCTGCGCGGCCCGACACACTTACTGGGCGGGGATCGGCAACTGGATCGGCGACTGCTGCGGTTGCGCCGCCTGCTCTTGGCGTGCGGCTTCCAATGCCTGGGCTTCGGCTTGTGCTTTGGCCTCTGCGGTTTGTTGCAACTGGTCAAGCTGAGCCGGGGTGATTTGTTGCAGGCGCAGGGCCAGTTGCTGGACCAGTTCACGGTCCATTTCCTGGCGAACCTGCGCTGCTTCCTGATCGCCGCCAATCAGGTTGTTGCCGTCTTGGTTGTAGTAGTTTTGCGCTTCGACCTTGTCGCTCAACAGCAGCAGGTTCTTGCTGCCACGGATTTCGTACTCGAGGGTTTTATTCAGCTCGTATTCGGCTGTGCGCGCGGCGCTGGTGAAGCTTGCGGCGCGGCGGCTTTCCTGTTCATTGCTGAGGATTAGGCGGTAAGGCGCGCCGGGATACACGCGCACGCCGTTGTTCTGCAGCACGTCGCGCACCTGTTTGACGGTTTCGCCGTAGGCATTGCGCGCGCTGACATCCAGTTCGCTGAGTGCGAATTGAACGTCGTTGGTGCCGCGCAGTTGGAAGCCGCAAGCGCTGAGCAGGGTGGCCAGGCCGATTACCAACAGATTCCGTTTGAGCATGTTTTTCCCCTTGGCTAACACTGCGGCACGCCCTGTGGGCGTGCCGGGTTTTTATCAGTTGGCAACAATATTGACCAGTTTGCCCGGCACCACGATGACCTTGCGAATGCTCAGGCCTTCAGTGAAACGCAGCACGTTTTCGTTGGCGCGAGCGTTGGCTTCAACGTCTTCGCGAGTGGCCGAGGCGGGCACTTCAATCTGACCGCGCAGTTTGCCGTTGACCTGCACCACCAGCGTCAGGGTGTCCTGTACCAGCGCGGCCTCATCCACTTGCGGCCAGCTGGCATCAATGATCGCCTCCTCATAGCCCAGTTCAAGCCACAGTTGGTGGCTGATGTGTGGGGTGATCGGTGCCAGCAGCAGGGCGACAGCTTCCAGGCCTTCCTGCAACAGCGCGCGGTCTTGTGCGGTGCTTTGCGCAGCTTTTTCCAGCACGTTCATCAGGGTCATCACATGGGCGATGGCGGTGTTGAATTTGTGGTGCTGACCAATATCGAAGCTCGATTGCTTAATGGCCAGGTGAATCGCGCGACGCACAGCCTTTTGCTCATCATTCAAGCTGGCGACATCAATTGCACCCACGGTGCCTTGATTGACGTGGTTCTGCGCCAGACGCCAGACGCGGCGCAGGAAGCGGTTGGCACCCTCAACACCGGAGTCCGACCACTCGCAGCTCATGTCGGGCGGCGAGGCGAACATCATAAATAGGCGGCAGGTGTCGGCACCAAACTGATCGATCATTGACTGTGGATCAACGCCGTTGTTTTTCGACTTGGACATCTTCTCAGTGCCGCCGATTTCCACCGGCAGGCCGTCGCTCTTCAATTTGGCGCTGATGACCTTGGCTTTGCTGTCACGCTCCAGTTCAACGTCGGCTGGGTTGAACCAGTCTTTGCCGCCGTTTTCCAGGGTGCGGTAGTAGGTTTCAGCCACCACCATGCCCTGAGTCAGCAGGTTTTTGAACGGCTCGTTGGACGATACCAGGCCTTCGTCGCGCATCAGCTTGTGGAAGAAGCGCGCGTAGAGCAGGTGCAAAATGGCGTGTTCGATACCGCCAATGTATTGATCAACCGGCAGCCAGTGGTTGGCCGCTGCGGGGTCGACCATGCCGTCGGTGAACTGCGGCGATGCATAGCGTGCGTAATACCAGGACGACTCAACGAAGGTGTCCATGGTGTCTGTTTCACGCTTGGCCGGGCTGCCGCATTTCGGGCAGGTGCATTCGTAGAATTCGGGCATGCGCGCCAGTGGGCTGCCAGCGCCATCGGGCACAACGTCTTCGGGCAGCACGACCGGCAGTTGGTCTTCTGGCACCGGCACGTCGCCGCAGGTGTCGCAATGGATAATTGGGATCGGACAGCCCCAGTAACGCTGACGGCTGATGCCCCAGTCGCGCAGGCGGAACTGGGTTTTGCGTGCGCCGTGAGCGCTGGTTTCTAGGTCGGCGACGATGGCGTCGAAGGCCGCGCTGAAGTCTTTGCCATCGTACTGAGCGGAGTTGACAGTAGTCAGGCCGGCTTTGTCGCCATACCAGTCCTGCCAAAGGCTGGCGTCGTAGTCTTTACCTTCGCCGGCATAAACCTGCTTGATTGGCAGGTCATATTTGTTGGCGAATTCAAAGTCGCGTTCGTCATGCGCTGGCACGGCCATCACCGCGCCTTCGCCATAGCCCCACAACACGTAGTTGGCGACGAATACCGGCAGCTTGTCGCCGGTCAGCGGATGGAGGACGAATTGGCCGGTGGCCACGCCCTTCTTCTCCATGGTGGCCATGTCAGCCTCGGCCACGGAGCCACCTTTGCATTCGGCAATAAACGCCGCGATAGCAGGGTTGCTCTCAGCAGCGCGCTGGGCCAGCGGGTGTTCAGCGGCCACGGCGACATAGGTCGCGCCCATCAGGGTGTCAGGACGGGTCGAGTAGACTTTAAGCTGACCGTTGATGCCGATGCTGGCGAGGTCGTAGTCGAACACGATGTCGGCGCCAAAGCTTTTGCCGATCCAGTTGCGCTGCATGGTTTTGACCTGTTCCGGCCAGCCATCCAGTTCATCCAGGCTGCTCAAGAGTTCTTCCGCGTAGGCGGTGATCTTGAAGTAGTACATGGGGATTTCGCGCTTTTCGATCACCGCGCCCGAGCGCCAGCCGCGACCGTCGATAACCTGCTCGTTGGCCAGTACGGTCTGGTCGACCGGATCCCAGTTTACGGTGCCATTTTTGCGGTAGATCACGCCTTTTTCGAACAGGCGGGTGAACAGCCATTGCTCCCAGCGGTAGTAGTCTGGTTTGCAGGTGGTAACTTCGCGCGTCCAGTCGATGGCCAGGCCCAGGGATTTGAGCTGGGTCTTCATGTAGGCGATGTTTTCGTAGGTCCACTTAGCCGGTGCTACTTGGTTTTTCATGGCGGCGTTTTCCGCCGGCATGCCGAAGGCGTCCCAGCCCATTGGCTGCAGCACGTTCTTGCCCTGCATGCGCTGGTAGCGGGCGATTACGTCACCGATGGTGTAATTGCGCACATGGCCCATGTGCAGCTTGCCGCTCGGGTAGGGGAACATCGACAGGCAATAGAAGCTTTCCTTGCCGGGTTGCTCACTCACTACAAAGGATTTTTGCGCGTCCCAATGGGACTGCGCAGCGGCTTCGATTTCACGGGGCGAATACTGTTCTTGCATGGCTACCGACGCTGGAGGTGAGGGCTGCGGAAAACGCAGTAGCATACATGAGGCCTGCTTAATCAGGGAAACCCAGATTACGTCGCCGCCGGCCCTGGGCCGCTCGCCGTTGGTCGCAGCAGGCCTCTGGCTTAGCCCTGGCGACTAAGCTTGGTTAGGGGGCCGCAATCGCCCCCGTATGAGGTGAGTTATGGCTGAATCAAGGCGCGGTGTTCCACCAGGAGGGCTTTACGAGCGTCTCTTGCAGCGCTTGGCCATTGCCTTGGATGAAGCCGATGGGTTGAGTGTGCTGTCGGCGCAACCGCTTGAAGAGCTGGAATTGCGCGGCCTGACTGCTGCCGAGATGGAGCTGATTCGTGCCTACCTCAACCGTGATCTGAATTGGCTGCGCGGCTGGCATGCTGCTGCGCAGGAGATGACGCAGATTGAGCAGTTACCCAGTTCGCGCAAAGCGGCGCGTATTAATCAGAAGGTGCCTCCACCGTTACCGAGTAAGGTCAAGCCGTTGCTCAAGCGTCGCCTGCAGCTGTGTTGCGCGATGTGCGGTGCGCCAGCGGGCTGGCAGTCCGGGCGTGGGGTTAAAGCCTGCCACGCGTGTGGATCGCAATTGTTTCGGGCGAGCAATCCTCGGTAGGCTGCGTGCACCTTTGGAGGTGCTCAATGTCGATTCGCTACATGCTTAAACAGTTCTTCCTTCCGCCGGGCCTTTTCCTGCTGCTGTTA
The DNA here is from genome assembly GCA_001465025.1 of Pseudomonas sp. Ga0074129. GTDB lineage: Bacteria > Pseudomonadota > Gammaproteobacteria > Pseudomonadales > Pseudomonadaceae > Aquipseudomonas. The sequence continues at coordinate 30,703 of LNDO01000062.1, read as the reverse complement.
TTGGCCGCTTGGTGGCTGCGTCGGCGTTTTCCGCGGATGGCCGCTCTATGTTTCGTGAGCGGGTTCGCCGGTATGGCGCTGTTCAGTCTGCCAGTTGTGGTGGAGTGGGCCGCGCGCGGGCTGGAGCGCGAGCCAGCACTGCACCAAGAGACGTGGCCGGCCCTTGCCGAGCAGGCGCAGGTGATTGTGGTTTTGGGTGGTGGTCGCGATTTGGCCGACCCCGGCTGGGGCGCCGATCAACCAAGCCTAATGGCGTTGGAGCGAGTGCGTTTTGCCGCGCGGCTGGCCAAGGCCTCGGGTTTGCCGTTGCTGACAACGGGCGGCTTGCACTATGGCCAGCCACCCAGCGAGGCGGCGCTGATGGCCGAGGTCTTTGCCCGAGATTACGGTTTGCCCGTGCGCTGGCAGGAAGGCCAGAGCCGCACGACCTGGGAAAACGCGCTATATACCGCGCAGTTACTCAATGCCCAGGGAATCAACCGCGTTGTGCTGGTGACTCAAGCCTGGCACATGCCCCGTGCGCGCTGGAGCTTTGAGCAGGCGGGGCTGCACGTGATCAGCGCGCCGATGGGCTTTCTCGGTACGCCCAATGGGCGCCCGGTCGGTGGCTGGTTGCCGGAGAGCAAGGCCGTTTGGCAAAACGGCCTGCTGCTCAACGAGGCGGTCGGGCTAATCGGCTATCGGCTGTTCTACAAACCAGCAGCGCCGTCGCTCTGAGCGCCCTGTTATCGGCCAGAGACTTAAGGCATCAGCACTTCGATGACGCCATCGGCGTTGATGCTGACTTGGCTGGTGCCTGCTTCTATTTCCGGGGTCACTGCGGCATCCATCATGGCTGCGCCTTTCATGGCCTCCATGCGCATCGGCGCAGGGTGTTGGAAGCCGCCGCTGTTGAGGTCCAGCCGGACTAACTTGTAATCGCTGCCGCCAAGGGCCAGGGTGGCCAGATCGGCGCGTGCTTTAAACGCTGCAACAGCGTCTTTGAGCAGGGTGTCTTCATGGCTTTTGCGGGTGCTGGGCGCAATGCTGAAACTCATGTCGCCCATGCTCAGGTTTTGCAGCAGTTCGCCGGTGAGTGTTGAGAGGGCGCTGAAATCAGCACTTTCCAGACGCAGTTCGGCGCGTTCACGCCAAGCGGTGATCTGCGGCCCTTTGCGCTCTGAGGTGGACTCCGCGTAAATCGGGTAGCTGTGACGGTTGCCGGAGGTGACGCTGATGCCCTTGACCTTGCGCGCTTGCGCAATGCCGGCATTCAGGGTTTTGCTGATCTGCGCCGCAAGAACGGCAGGGTCAGAGCCTTGCGCTTCGCTGTAAAGGGTCACGTGCATCAGGTCATGGGCAATCTCCTGGCTGACTTCAGCGCGAAGCGCGACTTGGTTGTAGCGCGGCTCGGCGGCAAAAGAGGCGGTGCTTATCAAGGTGCATGCGCTCAGCAGCAGGGCGCTGGCGAACAGGGGTTTCGACAACATGACAACTCCTTAACGAGGTGGGCGCGTCCACTGATGCGCCGCTTTCCAGTGTATAGACGAAGGGATCTGACCAAGCGGGTTAAGCCAAGTTGCAATTGGCGTTTTATTACCACTGCTGCGGCGCGTTGCCGCAGTTTGCCCGGTAGCGCCTTGGTTATACTCCTGCGGCTCACGTAACGGGCGTTCATGCACCCTGGAGACCCTATGCTCGCACCTGTTCAGTTGCTGTCGGCGAGCCGGCAAAACCTCTGGCGATTAACCTTGATCCGCATCTTGGTGCTGGCTGCTCAAGCGGGTTCCGTGGGGCTGGCATACAAGTCGGGTGCGTTGCCGTTGCCCTGGCTTGAACTGAGCGTGACGCTGGGTATTTCACTGGTGGTGTGCCTGCTCACGGCGCTTCGACTGCGTGGGCCGTGGCCGGTTACCGAGCTTGAATACGCTGTGCAGCTTGCCTGCGACCTGATCATCCACAGCTTGCTGCTGTATTACTCCGGTGGCTCGACCAATCCCTTTGTCTCTTACTACCTGGTACCGCTGACGATTGCGGCGGCGACGTTGCCCTGGCTTTACACCATCACCCTCTCCGGGCTGGCCTTGGGCGGTTACACCTTTTTGCTGGTCTGGTCGCATCCGCTCGATTTGCCGTCCGGCCCGCGTGAGGTGCTGTTGATTTACGGCATGTGGCTGAGTTTTGCCTTGGCGGCTGGCTTGATCACCTTCTTCGTGGCCAAGATGGCCGAAGAGTTGCGCCGTCAGGATGAGCTGCGCGCCGAGCGACGCGAGGAGGGCTTGCGTGATCAACAACTGCTGGCCGTCGCGACGCAGGCCGCCGGTGCGGCGCATGAGCTGGGCACGCCATTGGCGACCATGAGCGTGTTGATCAAAGAATTGCGCCGTGAGCATCAGGAGCCGACCTTGCAGGAGGATCTGGCGGTGCTGCAAGAGCAGGTCAAACTGTGCAAACAAACCCTGCAGCAGTTGGTGCGGGCCGCCGAGGCGGATCGGCGTCAGGCCGTGGTCGAAATGTCTTCGGTGGAGTGGCTGGAAACCACCCTCAACCGTTGGCATCTGATGCGCCCTGAGGCCAGTTATCGCTATCAATGCCTGGGGCGCGGTGCGCCGCCGCGCATGATGCCGCCGGCTGATCTGACCCAGGCGTTGCTCAACCTGCTTAACAACGCCGCCGATGCCTGCCCGGAGAAACTGGATATCCGCCTGGACTGGGATCACCAATGGTTGCGTTTAAGTATTCGCGACTTTGGTGCCGGTGTGCCGCTGGCCATTGCCGAACAACTGGGGCGAGCGTTTTTCACCACCAAGGGCAAAGGCTTTGGCCTGGGGTTGTTCCTCAGCCAGGCCAGCGTCACCCGAGCGGGCGGCACCGTTAAACTGTATAACCACGAAGAAGGCGGTACGCTCACCGAGCTGAAATTACCGCGCGCCTATGGCCGAGCCTAAGGAAGTTACCGAATGAGTGATGACGTGCTGTTCGAAGGTGAAGATCAGCCTCACCTGTTGCTGGTCGATGACGACCCGACCTTTACCCGCGTTATGGCGCGGGCCATGAGCCGCCGTGGCTTGAGGGTTTCTACCGCCGGTTCTGCGGAAGAAGGCCTGGCCCTGGCCGAGCAGGATGTGCCGGACTACGCCGTGGTTGACCTGAAAATGAACGGCGATTCCGGCCTGGTGCTGCTGCCCAAGTTGCTGGAGTTGGACGCGGAAATGCGCGTGGTCATCCTCACTGGCTATTCGAGCATCGCCACGGCGGTTGAGGCGATCAAGCGCGGTGCCTGCAATTACCTGTGCAAACCGGCGGATGCCGACGATGTGCTGGCCGCGCTGCTGACTCAACATGCCGACCTGGAAAGTTTGGTGCCGGATAACCCGATGTCCGTGGACCGCCTGCAGTGGGAACATATCCAGCGCGTACTCAGCGAGCACGAAGGCAACATCTCCGCCACGGCGCGTGCCCTTGGCATGCACCGGCGCACCTTGCAGCGCAAACTGCAGAAGCGTCCGGTGCGACGCTAAACGAATGCCCCGTCAGCCCGGCTGACGCGTCAATAATGTGGTCGCTGAAAGCCTGCCGAAAGCTTTCTAGCGCACAGCCTTGTTACCATCAGCCCCTCTCTGATCCGCCAGTGGGGGCTTCATGCTCGCGGTTGTGCAACAAACCATCAGTGTCACTGCTCCAGTCTTTTCGATGTTGTTTCTTGGCGTGCTGCTCAAGCGCCTGGGGTTGATTGACGGGGCCTTTATCAACACGGCGTCGGCCTTGGTCTTTCGCGGCACACTGCCGACCTTGTTGTTCCTCGGGATTGTCCAGGCTGACCTGAGCACTGCATTGCAGCCCGCGTTATTGCTGTATTTCGTGATCGCCACGCTGGGCTGCTTTCTCTTGGCGTGGGGCTGGTCGATTTTGCGCTGCCCTGAGGCGGATCGCGGCATCTACACCCAGGGTGCGTTTCGCGGTAACAACGGCATCATCGGCCTGGCGCTGGCCACCAGCATGTATGGCGACTACGGCTTGTCGGTCGGCGCGGTGCTCGGTGGGGTGGTGATCCTCAGTTACAATACGCTGTCGGCGATTATCCTGGCCATCTACAGCCCGCAGGCGAAAACCGATGTCTGGAGCCTGAGCAAAAGCATCCTCAGTAATCCGTTGATCATCGGCGTGTTGGCCGCCATTCCGTTTGCGCTGTGGCAGATTGCCCTGCCTGACTGGCTGCTGACCTCGGCTGAGTACTTTGCGCAGATGAGCCTGCCGTTGGCGTTGATCTGCATCGGCGGCACCCTGACCCTGGAATCACTGCGGCAAAGCAGTGGCATGGCGATCAGCTCAAGCCTGATGAAGGTGTTCTGGCTGCCGTTGGTGGCCACCCTGGGCGCTTGGTTGTGGGGGTTCCGTGGGGCCGATCTGGCGATTCTCTTTCTGTATTTTGCCAGCCCCACGGCGGCGGCCAGTTTCGTTATGGCCAAAGCCGTGGGTGGCAATCACCAGTTGGCGGCGGCGATTATTGTGCTAAGCACCTTGGCAACGGTGGTCACCACTAATCTGGGGTTGTTTGTGCTGCAGTGGGCGGGGTGGATCTAGTGACCACGCAGGCGTAAAAAAGCCGGGCATGCCCGGCTTTTTATTGGGTCGTGATCAGCCTTGCTGATAGTCGTCGATCACGTCCTGTGCCGCGCGGAAGGCGTCGATGGAGGCCGGCACCCCAGCGTATACCGCGCAATGCAGCAGTGTTTCGCGGATTTCCTCAACGCTGCAGCCGTTGTTCAATGCGCCACGCACATGGCCTTTGAGTTCCTGTGGGCATTTAAGGGCGGTTAATGCGGCCAGGGTGATCAGGCTGCGGGTTTTACGATCAAGCCCCTCGCGGGTCCACACGCCGCCCCAGGCGTGCTCATTGACGAAATCCTGCAGCGGCTGGCTGAACTCGGTGGCATTGCCCAACGCGCGGTCGACAAACGCGTCGCCCATCACCTCGCGGCGTACCTTTAATCCCTGTGCGTGGTTATCACTCATGTTAGAGCGCTTGGCCGCGTTGTTTCTGCCTGGCGCGCCCGGCAATCACTACCAGTGTTACAGCGGTCAGTGGCAACACGTAACCCAGCATCGCATCACCCATTACCTCGGCGAACGGGCGGCCAGTGGAGGACAACACGAGGTAAACCGTGTAGGCCACGTAGTAGGCGAGGAACAGCAGGCCTTCCCAGCGGTTGATGCGGTAACCGGCAAAGAAAATCGGCAGGCAGGCCACCGCCACAGCGATCATCACCGGGAAGTCGAAGGCGAGGGCGTTTGCAGACACGCTGACTGGCAGTGGTGCGACCAGAGAGGCCAAGCCCAGCACGCAGAGCAGGTTGAAAATGTTGCTGCCGACGATGTTGCCCACGGCAATATCGCGCTCTCCCTTGATGGCTGCCAAAACAGAGGTGGCCAACTCAGGCAGCGACGTGCCGATGGCGACAACAGTCAGGCCGATGACCAATTCCGAGATACCCAGCGCACGAGCCAGTGTGACTGCACCTTCCACCAGGAAGTTGGAACCCGTGACTAGGAGTACCAGGCCGGCCACGATCAGGGCCAGATTTATTGCCCAAGCATAGGGCTTGACCGGTTCATCAAGACCGAACTCCTTGGTGAACTCGTCATCTTCGCTGCCTTTGTCTTTGCGGCTGCTGATAATCAAAAACACGGTATAAGCGACGATGCACGTAAACAGAATGGCGCCGTCGAGCTTGTTCAGGCTGCCGTCCCAGGCCAAGCCGAAGGTCAGCAGGCTGGCACCGATCATAATCGGCACGTCCAGGCGGATCAGTTGACGCGAAACGATCAGCGGAGCGATTAATGCGGTGAGGCCCAGAATAAACAGAACGTTGGCAATGTTACTGCCAACAACGTTGCCAATTGCTAAGTCCCCGCTTCCGTCCAGCGCCGCTTGAACGCTGACCGCTGTTTCGGGGGCGCTGGTGCCGAAAGCAACCACCGTCAGGCCGATAATCAGTGGCGGAATACCAAACTGAGCAGCCAGTTTAGCCGCGCCGCGCACCAGCACTTCCGCGCCGGCCACCAGCAGCACTAGGCCGGCAATTAGATAAACAAAGGTCATTACAGTCATTGCAGTCAGCTCCATAAAAGTGGCGCTAGTTTAATCATCGGTTTGTGATTTGCCAGTGGCGTTGGCTTTTTTGCGCATGTGTTTGTAAACAACTGTTATTGCTCGTGCAGTTTTTCGATGCGTACCGGCACCACGCCGTCACGCAGCATGCCCAGCCGTTCGGCGGCTTTTTGCGACAGATCGATGATGCGCTGTTTTGCGTAGGGGCCGCGGTCGTTGATGCGCACCACCACGCTTTTGTTGTTACGCAGGTTGGTCACCTGTACCTGGCTGCCAAACGGCAGGCTGCGGTGCGCGGCGGTCAGGGCGTTTTGGTCGAAGCGTTCGCCGCTGGCGGTTTTGTTGCCGTGGTGGCGTGCACCGTAATAAGACGCCTGACCTTCGGCGCGATAGCCCTGCGGGTCGACCTGGCCCTGGCTGGCGCAGGCGCTGAGCAACAGGCTGGTTATGGCGATTAACAGAAAGCGCATAGCAGCTCCGAGGTGGGTGCGACGGACAAAACAACGCCGGGCTGACCCGGCGTTGATAGAGCAAGCCATCCTTGGCTTGTTAGGGCGCGCCGGCTCACCCTTCGAGCTTTTTCTTCAGCAGTTCGTTCACTTGTGCAGGGTTGGCCTTGCCTTTCGAGGCCTTCATGGCCTGGCCGACGAAGAAGCCGAACATCTTGCCGCGCTTGGCTTCATCAGCCGCGCGGTACTGTTCGACCTGCTCGGCGTTAGCGGCCAGCACTTCGTCGAGCATCGATTCGATGGCGCCGGAGTCGGTGACCTGTTTAAGGCCTTTCTTCTCGATCACTTCATCGGCACTGGCGCCTTCACCGGCGGCCAGGGCCTCGAAGACCATCTTGGCGATTTTGCCGCTGATGGTGTTGTCCTTGATGCGCAGGATCATCCCGCCCAACTGCTCGGCGGATACTGGCGACTGCTCGATCTCCAGGTTGTCTTTGTTGAGCAGGCTGGACAGCTCGCCCATCACCCAGTTGGCGGCCAACTTGGCATCGCCACACACAGCGTTGACGGCCTCGAAGTAGTCGGCCAGTTCGCGGCTGGCAGCCAACACGTCGGCGTCGTAGGCGGACAAACCAAACTGCGCTTCAAAGCGCGCACGCTTTTGCACCGGCAGCTCTGGAAGAGTTGCGCGGACTTCATCGAGGAAGCTTTGCTCAATCACCACAGGCAGCAGGTCAGGGCAGGGGAAGTAACGGTAGTCGTTGGCTTCTTCCTTACTGCGCATGGAGCGCGTCTGGTCTTTGTTCGGGTCGTACAGGCGGGTTTCCTGCACCACCTTGCCGCCATCTTCGATCAGTTCGATCTGCCGTTGCACTTCATGGTTGATGGCTTTTTCGATAAAGCGGAACGAGTTGACGTTCTTGATCTCGGCGCGGGTGCCGAACTCGGCCTGGCCCTTCGGGCGTACCGATACGTTGCAGTCGCAGCGCAGCGAGCCTTCGGCCATGTTGCCGTCGCAGATGCCCAGGTAACGTACCAGCGCGTGCATGGCCTTGACGTAAGCCACGGCTTCCTTGGCGCTGCGTATATCCGGCTCGGAGACAATCTCCAAAAGCGGCGTGCCAGCGCGGTTGAGGTCGATGCCGCTCATGCCGTGGAAGTCTTCGTGCAGGCTTTTGCCCGCGTCTTCTTCCAGGTGCGCGCGGGTGATGCCGATGCGCTTCTGGGTGCCGTCTTCCAAGGTGATGTCGAGGAAGCCCTTGCCGACGATGGGGTGATCCATCTGGCTGGTCTGATAGCCCTTGGGCAGATCCGGGTAAAAGTAGTTTTTACGGGCGAAGATGTTCTGCGGCGCGATTTCGGCGTCAATCGCCAGGCCGAACTTGCAGGCCATGCGCACAGCTTCGGCATTCAGCACCGGCAGGGTGCCGGGCATGCCAAGGTCAACCAGGCTGGCCTGGGTGTTGGGCTCAGCGCCGAAGGCGATGGCGCTGGCGGAGAAAATCTTCGATTGGGTGCTGAGCTGGGCGTGAATTTCCAGCCCGATTACGGTTTCCCATTGCATGTCAGTCGTCCTCAGAATCCAGCCGGAGCTTGTGTGTGCCAGTCAGTGACCTGTTGGTACTGGTGGGCGACGTTGAGCAGGCGGCCTTCCTGGAAATAGTTGCCGAGTAACTGCACGCCAACCGGCAAACCATCGACGAAGCCCGCAGGCATCGACAAGCCGGGGATGCCGGCCAGGTTCGCGGTGATGGTGTAGATGTCTTCCAAGTAGGCGGCGACCGGATCGTTGTTCTTCTCGCCGAGCTTCCAGGCCAGGTTTGGCGTGGTCGGGCCGAGGATCACGTCGACATCATTAAAGGCAGCAACGAAATCGTTTTTGATCAGGCGGCGGATTTTCTGCGCTTTTAGGTAGTACGCGTCGTAGTAGCCAGCGGACAGCGCGTAGGTGCCGACCATAATCCGGCGCTTCACTTCCGCGCCAAAACCTTCGCCGCGTGAGCGCTTGTACAGGTCTTCGAGGTTGACTGGGTTCTCGCAGCGATAGCCGAAGCGCACGCCGTCAAAGCGCGACAGGTTGCTGCTGGCTTCGGCCGGGGCGATTACGTAGTAGGCGGGGATCGCGTGCTGCATGTTCGGCAGGCTGATGTCTTTGACGGTCGCGCCGAGCTTTTTCAGCGCTTCGACCACGGCCATGACCTTCTCGCCGATGCGTGCATCCAGGCCTGTGCCGAAGTATTCCTTCGGCAGGCCAATGCGCAGGCCTGCGAGCGGCTGGCTGAGGGCGGCAAGGTAGTCGTCAACAGGCTGATCGACGCTGGTGGAGTCTTTGGCGTCGAAACCGGCCATGGCTTGCAGCATCAGTGCGCAGTCTTCAGCGGTGCGCGCCAGTGGGCCGCCCTGATCAAGGCTGGAGGCGTAAGCGATCATGCCCCAGCGTGAGACGCGGCCGTAGGTTGGCTTGATCCCGGTGAGGTTGGTCAGCGCCGCGGGCTGGCGGATCGAGCCGCCGGTGTCGGTGCCGGTGGCTGCGGGCAGCAGGCGTGCCGCCACAGCCGCAGCGGAACCGCCTGAGGAGCCGCCAGGTACGCGGGTTAGGTCCCAGGGGTTTTTCACCGCGCCGAAGTGGCTGGACTCGTTGGCCGAGCCCATGGCGAACTCGTCCATGTTCAGCTTGCCCAGACTCACAGCTCCGGCAGTCGCGAGTTTTTCCACCACGGTGGCGTTATACGGGGCCTTGAAACCGGTGAGGATCTTCGAGCCGCAGGTGGTCAGTACATCATGCGTGCAAAATAGATCTTTGTGCGCAATCGGCGCGCCAAGCAGGGCGCTGCTTTCGCCAGCGGCGCGGCGCGCGTCGGCAGCCTGGGCCTGGGCGATGGCTTGATCAGCGGTGACGGTGATAAAGCTGTTGAGTTGCGGGTCCAGTTGGGCGATGCGCGCCAGCAGGTTGCGGGTCAGTTCTTCAGCGGAAAACTGTTTATCGGCGAGTCCGCGGGAGATCTCGGCCAGGGTCAATTGATGCATGAGGTGGCTTTTCCCTTACTCGATGACTTTCGGAACCAGATACAGGCCGTTCTCGACGGCCGGGGCGATGGCTTGGTAAGCCTCGCGCTGGTTGCGTTCGGTGACCTGATCAGCGCGCAGGCGCTGGGTGGCTTCCAGTGGGTGGGCCAGCGGTTCGATGCCGTCGGTATTGACCGCCTGCATCTGGTCAATCAGGCCGAGAATGTTGTTCAGGGTCGCGGTTGTGTCTGGAATATCGGCGTCATTCAGGCCCAGTCGAGCCAGATGAGCGATTTTCTCCACGTCGGAGCGTTCAAGCGCCATCAGATATCTCCCCTATTAAACGCAGCGCAATGCTTGGCTGTCTGTGGAAATGTGAACAGGTTCCCGTGTAGGAAACATTAGGGAACAGATTGCAAAAGGTGGCGGTCAAAGGCCGCGATGATGGGGCGTAAAGCCCGGAAAAGCCGGCAATCTACCATATTGGTGCCTTGCTCAAAATCCCTACCGTTGTTAGAGTTTGCCGCACTTTTTACCTGCGCGTTTGTGCGCTTGCCTTTACCCACGCGTTGCCTAGGGTCCTTATCCCATGTTCAAAAAACTGCGTGGCATGTTTTCCAGCGATCTGTCGATTGACCTGGGCACTGCCAATACCCTGATTTATGTTCGCGAACGCGGCATCGTCCTCAACGAACCGTCGGTTGTTGCCATCCGTACTCACGGTAACCAAAAGAGCGTGGTCGCTGTTGGTACCGAAGCAAAACGCATGCTCGGTCGTACCCCCGGTAACATTGCCGCTATCCGCCCGATGAAAGATGGCGTTATCGCCGACTTCAGCGTTTGCGAAAAAATGCTGCAGTACTTCATCAACAAAGTTCACGAAAACAGCTTCCTGCAGCCGTCGCCGCGCGTGCTGATCTGCGTGCCATGCAAATCCACTCAGGTTGAGCGTCGCGCTATTCGTGAATCGGCCCTTGGTGCCGGTGCTCGCGAAGTGTTCCTGATCGAAGAGCCGATGGCCGCCGCCATTGGTGCGGGCCTGCCGGTTGAGGAGGCGCGTGGTTCGATGGTGGTCGATATCGGTGGTGGTACCACTGAAATCGCCCTGATCTCGCTGAACGGTGTGGTTTATGCCGAATCCGTGCGTGTGGGTGGCGACCGTTTCGACGAAGCGATCATCACTTACGTGCGCCGTAACTACGGTTCGCTGATCGGTGAATCCACCGCTGAGCGCATCAAGCAGGAAATCGGCACCGCTTTCGCCGGTGGCGAACTGCGTGAAGTCGACGTGCGTGGTCGTAACCTGGCTGAAGGTGTGCCGCGCAGCTTTACCCTGAATTCCAACGAAGTGCTTGAAGCGCTGCAGGAATCCCTGGCGACCATCGTTCAGGCGGTTAAAAGCGCCCTTGAGCAATCACCGCCTGAGCTGGCTTCCGATATCGCTGAGCGCGGTTTGGTGTTGACCGGTGGTGGCGCGCTGCTGCGTGACCTGGACAAACTGCTGTCGCAGGAAACCGGCCTGCCGGTGATCGTCGCCGAAGACCCGCTGACCTGTGTTGCCCGTGGTGGTGGCAAGGCGCTGGAGATGATGGATCGCCACACCATGGATCTGCTGTCCTCGGAATAAACGCGAGCGCTCCAAGTCTTGAGCTGCAAGCCGGGTTAACCTGCTTGCAGCTTTTGTTTTGCTGCCTGCCGCTGTGAGGAATTGCCGATCAAACCGCTATTTGCCAAAGGTACTTCGCTGGGTGTTCGCCTGCTGGTGTTCACCGTGCTTTCGGCTGCGCTGATGGTGGTCGATGCGCGCTTCACGTTGTTGCAGCCTTTGCGCGCGCAACTGGGCTTGATTGTCGAGCCGGTGTATTGGGTTGGGCGTTTACCGGTACGGATCTGGGACAGTGCGACGCAAGAGCTGAGCACGCGCAATGAACTGACGGCCGAAAATGAGCGACTCAAAGCCGAGCAACTGATGTTGCAGCGTCGGTTGCAGAAGTTGGCTGCCCTCACCGAACAAAACGTGCGCTTGCGCGAATTGCTGAACTCCGCCGCGTTGGTCGATGACGAGGTGCTGGCCACCGAGCTGATCGGCATCGACCCCAATCCGTTTACCCACCGCATCCTCATCGACAAAGGTGAGAAAGACGGCGTGGTCATGGGCCAGCCTGTGCTGGATGCGCGCGGTCTGATGGGCCAGGTGGTTGAAGTCATGCCCTACACCTCGCGCGTGTTGCTGCTCACCGACACCACACACAGCATTCCGGTGCAGGTCAATCGCAATGGCCTGCGCGCCATTGCCAGCGGTACAGGCAACCCGGAACGCCTGGAGTTGCGCCATGTAGCGGACACGGCAGACATCAAAGAAGGCGATCTGCTGGTCAGCTCGGGTTTGGGTCAGCGCTTCCCGGCCGGGTATCCGGTGGCCATGGTCAGTGAAGTGATCCATGACTCTGGCCAGCCCTTTGCGATTGTTCGAGCGGTGCCGACGGCCATGCTCAATCGCAGTCGCTACATGCTGCTGGTGTTCACCGATCCGCGTACCCCTGAGCAGCGCGCAACTGAATCGGCGCAGGCGCAGGAAGCGTTGGATCAGGAAATTCTTCAGCAGGCACAACCTGCTGTTCAGGCGGCAGGTGCATCTGAGCCTGCCGTGAACCCGCCAGAGGCAGCGCAATGATGGCCGCACGGGCAAGCAATATCTGGTTGGTGTGGTTGACGTTCGCGGTTGCGCTGCTGCTGAGCGTGGCCAGTCTGCCGAAGTTCATGGAGCTGGGTCGTCCCTTGTGGCAGGCGTTGTTTCTGACCTATTGGGTGCTGGCTGTGCCGCATCGCGTAGGCATGACCACGGCCTGGTGTCTGGGGTTGCTGGCGGATGTACTTAACGGCAGCCTGCTTGGGCAGAATGCGCTGATTTTGACCTTGATCACCTTTCTTGTGCTGACCTTGCACCAGCGCCTGCGCATGTTTCCGATGTGGCAGCAGAGCATGGTGCTGCTGGTGGTCTTTGGCTTGGCGCAACTGGTCCAGCTTTGGCTCAATGCCCTCACCGGCAGTCGTCCGCCGACCTTGACCTTTGTCTTGCCCGCGCTGATCAGCGCACTGCTCTGGCCTTGGGTCTGCGCCATTTTGCGCGGTTTCCAGCAACGTCTGGGTGTCAATTAAGCAAGGTGCCTTGGCCTTGCGTCTATCCGACAGGGAGAAGTCTGCATGGCCACGCTCTATCTCGCATCCGGCTCGCCACGGCGACGCGAACTGCTGACGCAGATTGGCGTGCCGTTTCTCACGCAAATCGCGCCGATTGATGAAAATGCATTGCCAGATGAGCTGGCATCAGCCTATGTAGAGCGCCTGGCGCGCGCCAAAGGCCTGGCCGGTTTGGCTGCGTTGAGCAATCCAGCCGATGCGGTTGTGCTCGGTGCGGATACCGCCGTTGTGCTGGATGGGCGCATTCTCGGCAAGCCTCTGGATCGTGCCGACGCGCTGGCGACTTTGCAGGCGTTGTCGGGTCGGTGCCATGAGGTGCTGACGGCGGTGGCGCTGGTAAGCAGCGAACGGATTGTTTCGCAGGTAGTCACAAGCCATGTCACGTTCCGGGCATTGTCCGTGGCCGAAATCGAGGCCTACTGGGCCAGCGGTGAACCACAGGACAAAGCTGGCAGTTACGGCATTCAGGGGCTGGCAGCGGTGTTTGTCAGCCAGTTGCAAGGCAGTTACTCGGCCGTGGTCGGTTTGCCGTTGTGTGAGACGGCGGCCTTGCTCGCCGAATTTGCTATTCCGTGCTGGCAAACGCTGCCAGTCCACAGTCACGAGGTGGCCGGTCGTGGGTAATGAGCTGCCGTTTGAGGTGCAGTGCCACGGCTTCAGCCTGATCTCCCAAGAGATGTGCGCATGAGCGAAGAGATCCTGATCAATATCACGCCGATGGAATCGCGCGTGGCGGTGGTGGAAAACGGCGTACTGCAAGAGGTTCACGTCGAACGTACGCAAAAGCGCGGCATCGTCGGCAACATCTACAAAGGCAAAGTGGTGCGCGTGCTGCCGGGTATGCAAGCCGCGTTTGTCGACATTGGCCTGGAACGTGCCGCGTTTATTCATGCGGCCGAAATATCCAGCCGTGAAGGTTCCGCCGTCGAGAGCATCAGCGCGCTGGTGCATGAAGGGCAGAGCTTGGTGGTGCAAGTCACCAAAGACCCGATCGGCAGCAAAGGCGCGCGCCTGACCACACAGCTGTCAATCCCGTCGCGCTATCTGGTGTACATGCCGCGCACCGCGCACGTTGGTATCTCCTTGAAAATCGAGGATGAAGCCGAGCGCGAGCGTCTGAAAAAAGTGGTCGCCGATTGTGTGGCCGCCGAAGGCATTGAAGAGAGCGGCGGTTTTATCCTGCGCACGGCCGCCGATGGCGCGGGTGCGGATGAAATTCTCGCGGACATCCGCTATTTACGCCGCTTGTGGGGGCAGATCGCCACGCAGATGAAAATCGGCCCTACGCCGCAAGTGATCTATGAAGACCTCAGCCTGGCGCTGCGCACCTTGCGTGATCTGGTCAACCCGAAGATCGAGAAGATCCGCATCGACTCGCGGGAAACTTTTGGCAAGATCACTCAGTTCGTCGATGAGTTGATGCCGGAAATTGCCGACCGCCTGGAGCATTACCCTGGCGAGCGGCCGATTTTCGACCTGTACGGCGTTGAAGATGAGATCCAGAAAGCCCTTGAGCGCAAAGTGCCGCTCAAATCGGGTGGCTACCTGATCATCGATCCGGCCGAGGCGATGAGCACCATTGACGTCAACACTGGTGCTTTCGTCGGCCATCGCACCCTTGAAGAGACCATCTTCAAAACCAATTTGGAGGCCGCCACCGCCATTGCCCGGCAGCTTCGTCTGCGCAATATCGGCGGCATCATCATCATCGATTTCATCGACATGGAAGATGAAGAGCATCAGCGCCAAGTGCTGCGCACGCTGGAGAAGCAACTGGAGCGCGACCACGCAAAAACCAACATCATCGGCATTACCGAGTTGGGCTTGGTGCAGATGACCCGCAAGCGCACCCGCGAAAGCCTCGAGCAAGTGCTGTGCGAGTCCTGCAGTGCCTGCCAGGGACGCGGCAAGCTGAAAACCGCAGAAACCACCTGCTATGAAATTTTCCGCGAGATTCTGCGTGAGGCGCGGGCCTATCAGGCCGAAGGCTACCGAGTGTTGGCCAACCAGAAAGTGGTGGATCGCCTGCTCGATGAAGAGTCGGGCAATGTTGCTGATCTGGAAGCCTTTATCGGCCGGACAATCAAGTTACAGGTGGAAACCATGTACTCCCAGGAGCAATACGATGTGGTGTTGCTCTGATATGTGCACGGGCCTGAACTGAATGCAGTTATTGGCACGCGGGTTAGCGTGGTTGCTGCGCGCCACGCTCGGGCTATGTGCCTTGGGTTTGGTGTTGGCCGCGCTTTATGTGAGCCTGGGGCGTGAGTTAGTGCCGTTTCTGGCCGAGTACCGCCTTGAGGTGGAAGACAAGGCCCGAACTGCTCTGCACATGCCGGTACGCATTGGTGAGCTGGAAGGCTCCTGGCGAGGCTTTGCCCCCCTGCTCACTGCGCATGACGTCGACCTGGGCGAAGGTGCCACGGCATTGCAGTTGGAGCAGGTGCGCGTGGTGCCGGATGTGCTGGGCAGCCTGATGGCGCGTCAGGTGCGCATCGCCCGGCTGGAGTTGGACGGCCTGCAAGTGGTGCTGACGGAGGATGCCGAGGGCCGCTGGACGCTCAAGGGCTTGCCGCTGGCGAAACCCGAGGTCGAACTGGACATCGCGAAAACTCTGCGCCAGCTGCAGGTGGTCAAACGCATCTCCCTGCTCAACAGTCAGGTCACCCTGCAAGCCTATGAGCAGCCGGCGCGCACCCTGACCTACGTCAACCTCAGCCTGCTCAATGGCACAGTGCGCCAGCGCCTGGATGGTCGTTTGCTACTGCCTGATGGTCAGCCGCTGGCCTTGCAGGTGCGCACGCGCATGCAGGCCGAGCGCTGGCAAGATCTGCAGGCGGATGTTTACCTCAGCCTGCCGCAGAGCGATTGGGCACCCTGGTTACCACCCAAGGTGCTGGCACAGTGGCGCGTGCAGCAACTGCAACTGGGCGGCGAAGTGTGGCTGAAATGGGTGGATGGTGCCGTGCAGCGCGCCGTTAGCCGGTTACACGCACCGCAGCTTCAGGCGGGGTTGGCCGGGCGCGATGCGGTGACGCTGGGTAATCTGGCGCTGAATGCCTACTTCACACGCACGGCCACGGGCTTTAACTTGCTTCTCGATGATCTGGCCTTTAGCCGCGATGGGCAGCGCTGGGGCGATGTGCGCCTAGGGCTGACTCAGCAGGCAGAAAGCCCAGAGTTGCAGGAGCAATGGCTGCTCAGTGCTGACCGCCTTGAGCTGGCGCCTTTGCAGCCTCTGATCAGCGCCTTAGCACCGCTGCCCGATAATGCCCTGGCGTTGCTCAATCAGCTCAAGCCCCATGGCACGCTGCGTAACATTCAGCTGGATGTTCGCCCCGGCCTTACTGACAGCAAGCGTGTGCAATTTGCGGCCAACCTGCAGCAGGTTGGTTTTGCCGCTTACCTAGGCTCGCCTGCCGTTGAAAACGTCAGTGGCAGCATCGCTGGCGATCTCGGTCAGGGTGAGTTGCGTTTACAAACCGAGCATTTTTCACTGCACCTGGAGACGCTCTTTCCACAGCCTTGGCGCTATGAAAAGGCCAGTGCACGCCTGACCTGGCAGCTGGACGAGCACGCCTTCACCTTGCGCAGCCCCTATTTGCAGGTGCTCGGTGAAGAAGGGCCGGTGGCCGGTGATTTCCTGATTCGCTTACGTCGTGATCCTGCCGAAGAGGATTACATGGACCTGCGCGTGGGCCTGCGTAACGGCGATGCGCGCTTCACTGAGAAGTATCTGCCCAGCCGCTCTCCGGGCATGAGCCCGCAGTTGGATGCCTGGCTGAAACAGGCCATTCGCGGCGGTGCGGTGGATGAGGGCTACTTCCAATATCAGGGTTCGTTGAATAAAGGGGCTGAAAACAGCGCGCGCAGTATTAGCCTGTTCTTTGCCGTGCGTGATGCCGAACTGGCTTTTCAACCTGGTTGGCCGTCGCTGCAAGCGGCACGCGGCCAGGTGTTGGTCGAAGACAGCGGCGTGCGGGTCGACTTGGCTGAGGGGCGCATTCTCGACAGCCAGATTGTGAATGCTCAGGCAGTGATTGCCACGGCGTTGCCCGGACAAATCCCGCGGTTAAAGCTCACGGCAGATCTGAACAGCAGCTTGCGCGATGCCCTGCAGATTCTCCAACAAGCTCCGATTGGCACCGCGTCGACCTTTGCTGGGTGGTCTGGCGAGGGTGCGCTGGCGGGCAAACTCAGTTTAGACTTGCCGCTGCGCAAGGGCCTGCCGCCAGAGGTGGTGGTGGATTTCGCCACCGAGAATGCGCAGCTCAATCTGACCAATCCAGCGTTGCAGTTCACCCAGTTGCAGGGTGCATTTCGCTACGATACTGCCAGTGGCCTGAGTGCCCCGGATATTCGTGCGCAGTTACTTGGCCATGCGGTGCGTGCCAAAGCATTGGCTGAAGGCTCGCGCGGTAAGGCACGCAGCCGTATCGAAGCCCGTGGGCAAATTGCCGTGCCAGAGCTGACGGCCTGGCTGGGGGTGACACAACCCGTGCCCGTTAGCGGCCTGCTGCCGTATCGCTTAAATCTGATTCTGGAAGGCGCTGACAGCCAGTTGCGTGTCAGCTCCAGCCTTAAAGGCGCCGTGGTGGATTTGCCCGCGCCGTTCGGCAAAGCGGCGGCAGACGAGCGCGATACGCAGTGGCGCATGAGCCTGGGCGGCGCAGAGCGGCGCTACTGGCTGGATTATGCCGAGTTGCTGAGTCTGTCGTTTGCTGCGGCACCCGGCCAGTTCGGTCAGGGCCGTGGCGAGTTGCGACTGGCCGATGGCCCAGCGCGTTTGCCGACCACGCCGGGCCTGCGTGTGCGCGGTCGAGTGGCCGAGTTGGACTGGTCAGCCTGGCAGCACGCGTTAAAACCTTATTCGGCTTTACCGAAAGATGATGCCCAGCAACTGTTCAAGGACGCTCAACTGCAGGTCGCTCAGTTCAACGGCTTTGGTATCAGCCTGCAGGCGCTGGAGGTTGGTGTCTCGCGTGAGGCGGCCGCGTGGTCGGTGAGCCTTGACAGTGCGCAGCTTAAGGGGCGGGTTGGTTTGCCAAGCAGCAGCGACCAGCCAATAGTTCTCGCGCTGGATTATCTACGTTTCCCGGCGGCTAAAGCGAAGGTCGAAGGTGAGGTGAAGGTCGATACCCCCGACCCGCTCGCGACCTTCGATCCGCGCGGTTTCCCTGCGCTGGATGTACGCATCACTGAGGTCTTTCAGGGGATTGAGCCGCTGGGCGGTTGGTCATTCAAGGCGCGCCCGGTTAGTGCCGGCGTTCAATTCAGCGAACTTGATCTGAATCTCAAGGGGTTGAACATCGCCGGTCGCGCCAGTTGGCAGCACGCGGGCGCTGGCGTGCGCTCAACTTACCAGGGACGTTTGGCGGGGGCTGATTTGGCCGACGTGCTGATCGCTTGGGGGTTTGCCCCCACGGCGACCAGTCGCAGCTTTCACTTGGATGTAGACGGTCACTGGCCTGGCTCGCCAGCCTGGTTCGCCCTCAAACGCTTTAGCGGCACGCTGGACGCTTCGCTGCGCAAGGGGCAGTTTTCTGAGGTGGAAGGGCCCGCTTCGGCGCTGCGAGTGTTTGGCTTGTTGAACTTCAACTCAATCGGTCGCCGACTGCGACTGGATTTTTCCGATCTGCTCGGCAAAGGTCTCAGCTATGACCGGGTAAAAGGCGTGCTGGATGCCGACAGCGGTGTATTTCTGACCCGCGAGCCCATCACCCTGACAGGCCCGTCCAGCAACCTGGAACTTAACGGCACGCTGGATATTGCCAATGACCGTATCGACGCCAAGTTATTGGTCACACTGCCAGTGACCAACAACCTGCCGCTGGCCGCGTTGATTGTCGGCGCACCGGCCATTGGTGGCGCGTTGTTTGTGGTGGATAAACTGCTGGGCGACCGTGTGGCCCGTTTTGCCACTGTGCAGTACGACGTTAAAGGCGCCTGGCAGAACCCAGACATCAGTTTCGACAAGCCGTTTGAAAAACCGCAGTAACCTTGTGTGCCATATGCGCCCGTGCAGTCGGCCAGCGTGGCTTGTAAGCTTGGGTTAAACCGACGTTGAGATAAGGCCGTGATGAATCTCGCAGTCATTCAAATGGTCAGTCAGGCCGATGTTCTGGGCAATCTGGCCGAGGCGCGGCAACTGCTTGAGCAAGCCGCGGCGCAAGGTGCGCGCCTGGCTGTGTTGCCCGAGAACTTCGCCGCCATGGGCCGGCGTGATCTGGCTGCACTAGGGCAGGCTGAAGCGCTGGGTGAGGGCCCTATTCTGCCTTGGCTGCAGCAAACCGCCCGTGATCTGGGCCTGTGGATTGTCGCGGGTACCTTGCCCCTGCCGCCGGACGGCCAGCCGGATGCCAAACCACACGCCTGCTCGCTGTTGGTTGATGCGCAAGGTCAGCGCGTCGCCCGGTACGACAAGCTGCATCTGTTTGATGTGGATGTCAGCGACAGTCATGGTCGCTACCGTGAGTCCGATGACTACGCCTTCGGTGATCACGTGGTGGTCGTTGATACGCCTGTCGGTCGGCTTGGGCTGAGCGTGTGCTACGACCTGAGGTTTGCCGAGTTATACAGCGCGATGCGCGATGCCGGTGCTGAGTTGATCAGCGTGCCAGCGGCCTTTACGGCCGTAACTGGTGCGGCGCATTGGCAGGTGCTGACCCGTGCCCGCGCCATCGAAAGCCAGTGTTATGTGCTTGCCGCCGGGCAGGGCGGTTGCCACCCTGGTGGGCGTGAGACCTTCGGTCATTCAGCCCTGATCGACCCCTGGGGGCGGGTATTGGCCGAGTTACCCTGTGGCACTGGTGTGCTGGTGGCCGAGCGTAACGCGCACGAGCAGGCGGCCATCCGTCAACGCATGCCGGTGAGCCGGCATAAACGATTTTTTGCGGCTGCTGAACCTCGGCAGCCAGGTGTTGAACCGTTATGAACGAGATAAACCCATGAACACGATGTTGATGTCTGTCAGTGAGCATCTACTTGGGGCGGGTGGCCTGACCCTCGAGCATCTGCCGGGCGTACTGGCCGAGTTGGCTGGTCCTGGTATTGACGCCGCTGACCTGTATTTTCAGAGCCAGGTATCGGAAACCTGGGCGCTGGAGGATGGCATCGTCAAGGAAGGCAGCTTTAACCTCGACCAAGGTGTGGGCGTGCGTGCCCAGTCGGGTGAGAAAACCGGTTTTGCCTACAGCAATGCGATCACTGCCGATGCCCTGAGCCAGGCCGCACGCGCTGCCCGCTCGATTGCCCGCGCGGGACAAAATGGCCGTGTACAGGCGTTCAGCAGCCCGTTAATGACGCCGCTGTACGCTCAAGACAATCCGCTGGATGTGTTGAGCCGCGCGGAGAAGGTCGAGTTGCTCAAGCGTGTCGACGTCGCCACCCGTGCGCTTGATCCGCGTATCCAGCAAGTCAGTGTCAGCCTGGCCGGTGTGTGGGACCGTGTTTTGGTGGCGGCCACCGATGGCAGCCTGGGCGCGGATATTCGCCCGTTGGTGCGTTTCAATGTCAGTGTGATCGTCGAGCAAAATGGCCGCCGTGAACGCGGCGGGCATGGCGGCGGCGGGCGCATCGATTACCGGTATTTCCTTGAGCAAACCAGCAATAACGAAGAGCGCGCCATGGGCTATGCCCGCGAGGCGCTGCGTCAGGCCTTGGTTAATCTGGAAGCCATTCCTGCGCCGGCGGGCACCATGCCTGTGGTGATGGGCGCTGGCTGGTCAGGTGTGCTGCTGCACGAGGCGGTTGGTCATGGCCTGGAGGGTGATTTCAACCGCAAGGGCAGTTCAGCTTACAGCGGCCGAGTGGGCGAGCAGGTGGCCTCCAGCCTGTGCACCATCGTTGATGATGGCACCCTGGCTGAGCGGCGCGGTTCCCTGAGCATGGACGACGAAGGCACACAGACCCAGTGCACCACGCTGATTGAAAACGGTGTGCTCAAGGGCTACATGCAGGACAAGCTCAACGCGCGGTTGATGGGCGTGGCCGCAACCGGTAACGGTCGTCGTGAGTCTTACGCGCATCTGCCGATGCCGCGCATGACCAACACCTACATGCTGGCCGGTGAGAGCGACCCGGAAGAAATCATCCGTTCGGTGAAGAAGGGCATCTACTGCGCCAACCTCGGCGGCGGTCAGGTGGATATCACCAGCGGCAAGTTTGTGTTTTCGACCAGCGAGGCGTACTTGATCGAAGACGGCAAGATTACCGCTCCGGTTAAAGGCGCAACTCTGATCGGCAACGGCCCGGAAGCCATGAGCAAGGTGTCGATGGTCGGTAACGACCTGGCGCTGGACAGCGGCGTAGGCACCTGCGGTAAAGACGGGCAGTCCGTGCCAGTGGGTGTGGGCCAGCCGACCCTGAAGATTGATGCGATTACTGTAGGGGGGACGGGGGCGTAGCGAGCTTTTTGCGTGAGCGGTGAAAGGCTCACCGCAACGCATAAAGCGCAGGCTGGGTTAGCCGCAGGCGTAACCCAACCTGTTGCGAGGGTTAACGCAGCCCGCGCTGAGCTTCATCCAGTTCGCGGATGTATTTGAAGATTTTGCGTGAGGCGGCAGGTGCTTTGTTCTGCGCCAGTTCATGCTGGGCCTGGCGGATTAGCTGGCGCAGGTGTTGACGGTCGGCGTCGGCGTATTCGCCGACAAATTTCTCCAGGGTGTCGTCGTCGCCGTTGAGCAAGCGGTCACGCCAACGTTCGAGGTTATGAAAACGTTCGTTGTACTGGCGTGTTGAGGCATCCAGTTGATCGAGCAGGGTCAGAATGGCGTCCACGTCCTGGTCGCGCATCAGCCGGCCGATAAACTGCACGTGGCGCTTTTTCGCGGCATTGGCCGTGTGCTTCGGCGCTTCGGCAAGCGCGCGGCGCAGCTCGTCGGTCAGCGGCAGTTTGTTGAGCAGGTCAAGCTTTAGGGTGGTCAGGCGTTGTCCCATATCTTGCAGCGCATGCAACTCGCGCTTGATTTGGGTTTTGCTCTTCTCGCCGGAGAAGTCGTCAAGGTATTCAGACATGGTGGCGGTCCAGTGGAAAACGCCGACATGATAGCAGCAAGTTTCCAGCTGTAAGCGTCTGGCCTGTTTGGTCGCGCTTGCCGCTTATCGTTCAGGAGTGTTTATGAGTGCAGTAGACGGGGTAGGCCCACAGGCAGTGCCGCAGTTGCAGGCGCAGGTGGAGCAAATTATTGCTGAGGCAAAAAAGCAGGGCGCCAGTGCTTGCGAGGTCGCGGTGTCGGTGGAGCAGGGCTTGTCCACCACGGTGCGCCAGGGTGAGGTGGAAACGGTTGAGTTCAACCGCGATCAGGGTTTTGGCATCACCCTTTATGTTGGCCAGCGCAAGGGTTCAGCCAGCACGTCGGCCACCGGGGATGCGGCTATTCGCGAGACGGTGGCGGCGGCTCTGGCCATTGCCAAACACACCTCTGAAGACGAATGTGCGGGTTTGGCTGATGCAGCACTGATGGCCCGTGAGCTGCCGGCGTTGGATTTGTACCATGCGTGGTCGATCACCCCCGAGCAGGCCATCGAACAAGCGCTGAGTTGCGAAGCCGCAGCGTTTGCGGCGGATCAGCGGATCAAGAATGCTGACGGCACTACCCTCAATACCCATCAGGGCTGTCGGGTGTATGGCAATAGTCATGGTTTTATCAGTGGTTATGCCAGCACCCGGCACAGCCTGAGTTGCGTGATGATTGCCGAGGATGGCGGGCAGATGCAGCGCGACTACTGGTATGACGTTAATCGTCAGGGTGAGTTGCTGGCCGATGCCGCCAGTATTGGCCGCCGCGCTGCCGAGCGTTCCGTCAGCCGCTTGGGCGCGCGACCGGTGCCCACCTGTGAGGTGCCGGTGTTGTTTGCGGCGGAACTGGCAACAGGCTTGTTCGGCAGTTTTCTCGCGGCCATCTCGGGCGGCAACCTGTACCGCAAGTCATCGTTTTTAGAGGGCGCGTTGGGGCAGCAGTTATTCCCGGAATGGATGAAGCTCGACGAGCGCCCGCACATTCCGCGTGCGCTGGGCAGTGCCGCCTTCGATGGTGACGGCCTGGCAACCTATGCCAAGTCGTTTGTTGAGGGCGGTGAGTTGCTTTCCTACGTGCTCGGCACTTATTCCGGGCGCAAGCTAGGCATGCCCAGTACTGCCAACTCAGGCGGTGTGCATAACCTGTTTGTCAGTCATGGCGATGAGAACCAGGCGGCGCTGCTAAAGCGCATGGGGCGCGGGTTGCTCGTCACTGAACTGATGGGGCAGGGTTTGAACATGGTCACCGGTGACTATTCGCGCGGTGCTGGCGGCTACTGGGTGGAGAACGGAGAGATCCAGTTCCCGGTGCAGGAAGTGACCATTGCCGGCAATTTGCGCGACATGTTCAAGCAAATAGTGGCCGTGGGTAATGACCTTGAACTGCGCAGCAACATCCGCACCGGCTCAGTGCTGATTGAGCGGATGACCGTGGCCGGTAGCTAAATCGCCTGACACAAAAAAGGGCTGCCCCGTTTGTGCGGGGCAGCCCTTTTTATTGGTGATTTACGCGCCTGGGACTAAAAAACGTGGCCTGCAAACCTAATGCTGAGGCTGCCGCTTGGGTTTTTACTCGCCTTCGTCGAAGAAGTTATTGATCAGCTCGCACAGGGCTTGTATCGCTTCTGCGTCCTGCTCACCTTCGGTATGCAGGTGTACGGCCGTGCCTTTGCCAGCGGCCAGCATCATCACGGCCATAATGCTTTTTCCATCTACCAGGCCCTCAGGGCTGCGGCCAATCTTGACCTGGCAAGGAAAGCGCCCCGCAACGCCAACGAACTTGGCCGCTGCACGAGCGTGCAGACCAAGCTTGTTGATAATGGTGATTTCGCAGGCGGGCATCGCGGCAATTCCTTAACTGAGGTCGCGGTGGCGTGTCTGAACGTTTTTCAGAATGGGCTTGAGGGCGTCACCCAAACGGTTGGCCAGGTATACCGAGCGGTGGTGCCCGCCCGTGCAGCCGATAGCCACTGTGACATAGGCGCGGTTACTGGCTGCGAAGCGCGGCAACCACTTGTTCAGGTAGCTGAAGATGTCCTGATACATCTCTTCAACATCGGGCTGACTCGACAGGTATTCAGCAACAGGCTGATCCAGCCCTGAAAAGTCACGTAAATCTGGCTTCCAGTAAGGGTTTGGCAGGCAGCGAACATCAAACACCAAATCCGCATCCACCGGCATGCCACGTTTGAATCCAAAGGACTCAATCAGAAACGCGGTGCCGGGTTCAGGCTGGTTTAGCAGGCGTAGCTTGAGGCTGTCGCGCAGTTGGTAAAGGTTGAGGCGCGTGGTGTCGATTTTCAGATCAGCCAGATCGGTAATCGGCCCTAGCAGCAGGCTTTCATCGGCAATGGCTTCAGCCAGGGAGCGGCTTTCATTGGTCAGCGGGTGACGCCGGCGGGTTTCTGAAAAGCGCTTGAGCAGGGTTTCATCATCCGCATCCAGGAAGATCACATCGCACTGAATATGCCGCGCACGTACGTCGGCAAGCAGTTCAGGGAAGCGTTTGAGTTGGCTTGGTAAATTGCGCGCGTCGATAGACACGGCAATTTGCGGGTGGAGCAACTCGGTGTGCATCAATGTGCGCTCAGCTAGATCGGGCAGCAACCCAGCTGGCAGGTTATCGATGCAGTAGAAACCGTTGTCTTCGAGCACATCGAGCGCGGTGCTCTTGCCGGAGCCGGAACGACCGCTGACGATGATCAGACGCATACTCAGCCTTGATTGAGTTGGTTTTGTGCGTCAACTACGACCTGATACAGCGCTTCGCTGTTGTCGGCCTGACGCAAGCTGGCGCGAACGTCGCTGCGGTCGAGCATGCTGGCGATTTGGCGCAGCAGTTCAAGGTGAGCATCAGTCGCCGCTTCGGGTACCAGCAGGACAAACAGCAGGTCCACTGGCTCGCCGTCGATAGCGTCAAAGTCTACCGCCGTGTCGAGGCGCAGCAGTGCGCTGATGGGCGCGTTGCAACCGACCAAGCGGCAATGAGGAATGGCGATGCCGTTACCGAAGCCGGTAGAACCAAGCTTTTCACGGGCAATCAGGCTTTCGAAAACGTCTTGACCGTCCAAATCAGGCAGCTCGCGGGCTACCAGGTTGGCAATCTGTTCAAGAACGCGTTTTTTGCTGCCTCCCGGCACGTTCACCAAGGAACGGCCGGGGGTCAGGATAGTTTGGAGTTGGATCATAGGAGATAGACGAAGTCAGCGAGCCATTGCGCCCTGTTGACGTTCGAGCTGTTTTTCCTTGTGTTTGATGAGTTGTCGATCGAGTTTGTCGGTCAGTAAATCGATGGCCGCGTACATGTCTTCATGCTCGGCGTTGGCGACCACTTCGCCTCCGGCGATGTGCAACGTGGCTTCGATTTTCTGCTTGAGTTTCTCGACCTCCATGATGACTTGCACGTTGGTTATCTTGTCGAAGTGGCGCTCTAATCGACCGAGTTTTTCGGCGATGTAGTCGCGCAGGGCGTCGGTCACATCCAGCTGATGTCCACTGATGTTGACTTGCATACCGCTTTCTCCTTGTTGCCGTGTGTAAGAGACAGGCAAAGGGCCTGCCGCCGGAACACTGTGGCGTGGAAGGCTCTGACGCTGCGAGCCTGGCACGGCGCATATTGCTTGTTAACAGTATGGACGCTTTTACGAAAATACGTGGCCAGGGGTGTTTGCACGCTGCGAGTTGTCTTCCTTCTTTGGGTCGCCTTAGATCAATCGTTTGCGCTCGCTGGAGGGCGCTATACCGAGGGATTCACGGTATTTTGCAACGGTGCGGCGGGCCACTTGAATGCCCTGTGCTTCCAGTAAACCAGCGATCTTGCTGTCACTCAACGGCTTTTTCGCATTTTCCGCGGCGACCAGTTTTTTGATGATGGCTCGTATCGCTGTGGACGAGCATTCGCCACCTTCAGAGGTGCTGACGTGGCTGGAGAAGAAATATTTCAACTCAAAAATGCCGCGCGGGGTGTGCATGAATTTTTGCGTGGTGACCCGCGAAATGGTCGATTCATGCATGCCGACTGCTTCTGCAATGTCGTGTAGCACCAACGGCTTCATGGCCTCATCGCCGTAATCGAGGAAGCCGCGTTGGTGCTCGACGATTTGCGTGGCGACTTTCATCAGCGTTTCGTTACGACTTTGCAGACTTTTGATAAACCAGCGTGCTTCCTGCAACTGATTGCGCATAAAGGTGTTGTCGGCGCTGGAGTCGGCCCGTTTGACGAACCCGGCATATTGCGCGTTTACCCGCAGGCGTGGCATGGCTTCCTGGTTCAGCTCAACTAACCAGCGTTCATTGTGTTTGCGCACAATCACGTCAGGCACGACGTATTCGGGTTCGCTGGACTCAATCTGTGAGCCTGGACGCGGATTGAGGCTTTGGATCAGCTCTATAACTTGGCGCAGTTCATCTTCCTTGAGCTTCATGCGGCGCATCAACTGGCTGTAGTCGCGACTGCCGAGCAGGTCAAGGTAGTCATTGGCCAGGCGCTGGGCCTCTGTCAGCCAAGGCGTTTTGCTGGGTAGCTGGCGCAGTTGCAGCAGCAAGCATTCACCCAGGTTGCGTGCGGCAATACCGGCGGGCTCGAATTGCTGAATGCGATGCAGCACCGCTTCCACTTCATCGAGTTCGATGTCCAGTTCGGGGTCGAAGGCTTCAACGACTTCTTCCAGGGTTTCTTCCAGATAGCCCTGCTGGTTTATGCAGTCGATCAAGGTAACGCCGATCAGGCGATCCTTGTCGGACATAGGCACCAAATTGAGTTGCCAGAGCATATGGCTTTGCAGGCTTTCGCCGCTTGAAGTGCGGGTGGTGAAATCCCACTCGTCATCGTCGTTGCTGCTACTGGGCAGGCTGCTGGCGCTGGTTTGGTAAATATCTTCCCAGGCAGTATCAACTGGCAGCTCATTGGGAATGCGCTCGTTCCAGTCGCCTTCTTCAAGGTTGTCCACGGTTTGTGTGGTTTCCTGGAAGTTGGTGTCTTGGTAAGCGGGTTCTTGCTGTTCGTGACTGCTGGCGCTTTCTGCGCCATCGGCCATGGGGTCCGAATTGTCGAAGTCATCGCCGTCTTCTTGGCGTTCGAGCATCGGGTTTGACTCCAGGGCCTCTTGGATCTCTTGTTGCAGATCCAGGGTCGACAGTTGGAGTAGGCGAATGGCCTGTTGCAGCTGAGGCGTCATCGTCAGCTGCTGGCCCATTTTCAGGACTAGCGATGGTTTCATTGCAGACCTTATTTACCGGCGTCTGTGCGCGATCCACTACAGGGCGGTTAAGAAAAACGCCACTTGGAAGCAAATTATATGCCTGATTTTAAGGGGTTTGCCTAGCCTTGGTTGTGTTCACCCCAGAAGAGTTTGTGTCACAACTTGAATTCGTGGCCCAGATACACCTCTTTAACCGTCTGGTTGGCCAGAATGGCATCGGCATCTCCTTCGGCGATCAGTTGGCCGTCGCTGACAATGTAGGCGGTCTCGCAGATATCCAGTGTCTCGCGTACGTTGTGATCGGTGATCAATACGCCGATGCCTTTGGCTTTGAGGTGGTGAATGATTTGTTTGATGTCGCCCACGGAAATCGGGTCAACACCAGCGAAAGGCTCATCCAGCAAAATGAATTTTGGGTTGGTTGCCAGCGCGCGGGCAATCTCTACACGGCGGCGCTCACCGCCGGACAGGCTCATGCCAAGGTTGTCGCGGATGTGGGTGATGTGAAACTCCTGCAGCAGGGCTTCGAGTGCATCCTGGCGGCCGGATTTGTTGAGGTCTTTGCGTGTTTCCAGGATGGCCATGATGTTGTCGGCCACGCTTAGCTTGCGGAAGATCGAGGCTTCCTGCGGCAGGTAACCGATGCCGGCGCGAGCGCGGCCGTGCATAGGTTGATAGCTGACGTCGAGGTCATCGATGAGTACGCGCCCCTGATCCGCTTGAACCAAGCCAACAATCATGTAGAAACAGGTGGTCTTGCCTGCGCCGTTGGGGCCGAGCAAGCCCACGATCTGACCGCTTTCGATATTCAGGCTGACATCGCGCACGACCTGTCGGCCTTTGTAGCTCTTGGCCAAGTGCTGGGCTTTCAATATGGCCATTGTTATTGCGCCTGCTGATCGGCTTGTTTGTTCTTCGGCTGGATCACCATGTCGATGCGCGGGCGAGGAGCGGTGACGCTCGTGCCTGTGGCGCGGCCGGCATTCACAATCTGGCGGCGGGTGTCGTAAACGATTTTCTCGCCCTCGAAGGTGTTGCCTTCCTGAATGACTTTGGCCTGGTCAATCAGCACAACGCGTTCATTGCTCATAAAGTATTGAATGGTCAGGCCGTAGGCTTTGACGATTTCTTTGTCAGCCGAAGGCTGTTGTTCGTAGTAGGCCGGGCTGCCAACGGAGGTGAAAACCTCCACGTCGCCTTTGGCGTTTTGGGTGATGGTCACGGTGTCGCCGGTAACCTTCATGCTGCCTTGGGTGATGATGACGTCGCCGCGATAAACGGCCACGCCTTGCTTGTCATCCAGCTCTGCACTGTCTGCCTGGATGCGGATAGGCTGCTCACGATCAGAGGGCAGTGCCCATGCGCTGGCGCTAACAAGAGCGGCGCTCAGGCTGAATAGTAGGGGGAGGGTGTTAACGAGCCTCATGCTGACCTCTTACGTTGGACAGCAGGAGCATCCTGCCGTCATTCATGTACGCTTTCATTCCTTGTGCCGTGGTCACGCCGTTGGCCGCTACGATTCTAACGGCCTGCTGGGTCTGCGCAAATTCCTTGTTTGGGAATACGGTCAGGCGGCTGGTAGTAAGCGTCGTTGGGCGGCCTTTGGCGTCGGTTCGCTCGACGCGAACCCGCTCGATTAACTCCACTTCGCTGCCGCCAGGGGAAACTTCACCACGCTCGCTGCGAATCTGCCACGGCAGATCGGTGCCACGAAACAGGTTCATGTTCGGTGCGGTCATCAGGGTGATGTCGCTGGTCTTGATGTGCTCAACCTTCTCGGCGGTTATTTCATAATGCAGCTTGCCGTCGGCCTGGTATTGCACGGTGTACGTGTTGTGGGCGTAGAAGTCGACAAGGTTTTCAGGCGCTCCACTACTTTTGACTGTATTCGCTTCGTCCGGGTTTAAGTTCCAGTAGCCGAGCGCTGCCACCAGCAGTGCGGCGCAAGCAAGGAGCGATAAGTTGAGCAATTTGCGCGGCATGGCGGGCCTATAAGTAAGCAGCTTGGGCGGTATCGAGGGTGCCTTGCGCATGCATGATCAATTCGCAGAACTCGCGGGCAGCGCCTTCGCCACCTCGGGCGCGAGTAATGCCGTGAGCGTGCTCGCGAACAAAACCGTCGGCGCTGGCCACTGCCATGCCAAGGCCTACACGGCGAATCACTGGCAGGTCAGGCAGGTCGTCACCCAGATAAGCCACTTGAGTATAGTCGAGGCCCAATTCGCCCAGCAGTTCATCAAGCACCACCAGCTTATCCTCACGGCCTTGATACAGGTGCTGAATGCCCAGATTCTGTGCGCGGCGCTCAACCACCGGTGTTTTGCGCCCGCTGATGATGGCCGTGCGTACGCCTGAGTTGATCAGCATTTTGATGCCGTGACCATCCAGTGTGTTGAATGTCTTGAACTCACTGCCATCAACCAAGAAATACAGTTTGCCATCAGTCAGCACGCCGTCGACGTCAAAAATAGCCAGTTTGACGCTGCGGGCGCGTTGCAGCAGTTCTTCGTGGGTTAGGTTTGTCATTACATCACTCCGGCGCGCAGCAGGTCGTGCATGTTCAGTGCACCAATGGGTTGTTGGTGTTCGTCGATCACCACCAGTGAGCTGATTTTGTGGTCTTCCATGATTTTCAGGGCTTCGGCGGCCAGCATGTCCGCGCGCGCTGTTTTACCGTTAGCGGTCATGACGTGGTCAATAAGGGTTTCACGGACGTCGATATTACGGTCCAGGGTTCGGCGTAGGTCGCCGTCTGTGAAGATGCCGGCCAAGCGCCCGTCATCCTCGGTAACTACGGTCATGCCCAAGCCTTTTTGGGTCATTTCCAGCAGCGCGTCGCGCAGTGAGGTACCGCGCTTGACCTGCGGCAGGCTGGCGCCGGTGTGCATCACGTTTTCCACCTTGAGCAGTAGGCGGCGACCCAATGCGCCGCCCGGGTGGGAGAATGCGAAGTCTTCGGCGGTGAAGCCGCGTGCTTCTAGCAAGGCAATCGCCAGGGCATCGCCAAGAACCAGCGATACGGTGGTCGATGACGTGGGGGCGAGGTTGAGTGGGCAGGCTTCCTGCGCCACGCGGGCATCCAGGTTGACTTCAGCGGCCTTGGCCAATGGCGACTCAGGATTGCCGGTCATGCTGATCAGTGTGATGCCCAAGCGTTTGATCAGGGGCAGCAGGGTGACGATCTCAGCAGTTGAGCCGGAGTTGGATAATGCAAGCACCACGTCGTCACGGGTGATCATGCCCATGTCGCCGTGGCTCGCCTCAGCCGGGTGAACAAAGAAGGCTGTGGTGCCGGTGCTGGCTAGGGTTGCAGCGATTTTGTTACCGATATGGCCTGATTTGCCCATGCCCACCACTACAACGCGTCCTTTGCTGCCGAGAATCAACTCACAGGCACGAATAAAGTCGCCGTTGATGCGCTGCAGAAGATCCTCAATGGCGTCGAGTTCCAAGCGAATGGTGCGCTGCGCGGATTGGATCAAATCAGTGGATTGGCTCATGACATCTCGACAACGTTCAGGCTAAGCCGGCGATTATAACGGTAATGCCACATCTGCCCACCCTTTCCACGGCGCATAAGGCTGCGGCAACTGTGAAACACTTATCTCCTGCAACAGGATCAATCTTGGGTGAGGCAGGGCCTGAATTCAACCCATAAGTGCAACGCTCACCCCTGCATACACTTCGTACGGTGTCTTCCAGCCCAGGCGTTTGCGTGGGCGTAAATTGATCTTCG
>LNDO01000061.1 GCA_001465025.1 Pseudomonas sp. Ga0074129 | reverse complement strand
CGGCGTCGGCGAAGGTCATCTGCTTCATCGGAAAACTCAGCGGGTGGAATCCGGGTATTTTGCCAAAATCAGGAAGTCTTTTTCAGAGTTTCCCTAAGGGCCTGAATTCAAGCTGAGCGTTTTTCCAGCGCCCCCAGCCACGTTAACAACTCTGAACACTCCATAGGTTTTGCGAACAGATAGCCCTGCGCATGCCAACAACTATGGCGCAGCATCCAATCAGCCTGTTGCTGTGTTTCAACACCTTCTGCGATCACCTGCATTCCAACACGCGATGCAATCTGAATAACGGCTTCAGCAATCATTTGCTGGTCGTTCGTTGCCCCTATCTCCATGACAAAGCTGCGATCTATCTTTAACCGATCCGCCGGTAAAAGTTGCAAGTAACTCAGCGATGAGAAGCCCGTTCCGAAATCATCAATGGCCACCTCAACACCCATAGCACGCAGCGCCGACAACTTCTCACACACGGTGTCGAAAGAACGCATCGCCACCGACTCAGTGATTTCGACTTCAACCTGAGTGGGTAATACGCCCGTCATCAACAGGTGCGAACTGAATCGTTCAATAAAATCGTGCTGTAACAACTGTGGCGCAGACACATTGACCGCCACACGAATGTGCGGATAGCCCGCATCAGCCAGTTTTTTAGCCGCCCGCAAAGACAGGCGCATGAGCAAATCACCCAAAGGCAAGATGTAACCCGTGGCTTCAGCCAGCGGTATAAAACTGAGCGGCGCAACCATACTGCCATCCGCCTTACGCCATCGTGCCAGTGCTTCTACTCCGGTAACGCGCCCGGAGCGCATATCAATCTGCGGCTGCAATTCAACACTGATCTGCCCTGCTTCTACCGCATCACGCAAGGCTAATAACAAGCGATAAGCTTCGGCATGAGCACTTTGCAGACCGGGATCGTAAACACTGTGCTGGTCCTGACCTAAGTGCTTGGCCTGTTTGAGCGTTAATAAGGCGTCCTGCAAAGCCACCCGAGCTGAACCATTAAAATCATCCAAGTGCATGGTGACGCTGCTTAGACTATTCACCTGACCTAGTTCGTATGGCCGCTTGGGCTTGCGGAAAAGTGCCACTATTTCGGCTGCGCAAACCCGTTTCTGCGGGCCAAGAATGGCGAATACGTCATCGCGCACACGCGCCACGAACACCTCGCTGTTGAACGCATCGCGGAGTTTCTTTGCCACTAGCCCGAGAATAAAGTCGCCATAGCCGGTCCCGAACGCAGTATTGGCACCCGAAAAGTTATCGATATCAATCAACACCTGCTTGGCTTTTGCAGGTGAGTGAAGTGTCACGTCCAGCGTGCGTATCAGGGCATTGCGGTTAGGGATTTTCAGCAGGTCATCCTGGTAAGCCATATTTTCCAGGCGACTAAACATCGCGACGTTAAACAAACCGCGGCTGATGCTGGTGCTGAACACGTTCAACAATTCCAACTCCGTATCATCCAAACCACGCTCACAGCGGATATAGCAGGCGTAATCGGCACCGGCTTGCAGGCGTGGAAAAAACATCACCGCGCCATTAGGCAACCGCTGAGTAAGCTGAGTGGCAAAACATTGCTGCAGCGTTTTGACTACAGACAAGTCATCAAGAGTGGACAGCGTTGTATTGATGTAGCGACCAAACCGTCCACTGGCCCCGACCACATCGGCTTCAATGGGTGAACTGACAGTCGTATCTTCACGCCGCATACACACCAGCGCGTCTACAGGCTGACTTATTAATTGAGCGATTTCAGTCAATATTCGGCCGGCCAATTCAGGCAGGTTCTTGCAGGTGAACAAGGTGTTACTTGACTCGACGATTCTCTGCAAGCCACGCCTTGCTTTCGCAACCGCTCGCAATTGCGCATAACCACGCACGGCTGCCGCCAAAACCGTCAGCAGTCGCTCTGCCTTAAGCTCACTTTTTGCCCAATAGTCGTTAATGTCGTAATCACGCATGACGTCAGGCGCGGGGGAAATATCGGGGTCACCCGTCAGCAAAACAACCCGCGTGTGGCTGTTATCAATTTCTTCACGCAGGTATTTGATGAGCCGCAGGCCGGCTTCCTCGGTTTCCATGACCACGTCGAACATTACCAAGGCAATGTCCTTGTAATTGGCCAGAAGTTTTTCGGCTTCGCTGCAACTGAACGCCTGAATCAACTCAACACGACCGCCGAGCAGCTCTATATCGCGTAACACCGAGGCTGTTGCACGCTGAAAATCACCATCGTCATCAACTGCCAGCACCCGCCAGACATCTTCAACAGCGGCATCAGGGTGCTGTTCTTCACTGAACGCAAATTGTCCGTCCATGAGTGTTGACCGAATGTCTGAGAAAGTGGGAAACCGACTCTTGACGGGTCTCGTGCTGAGTATAGTCCTCGCCGGCTTATTACCAGCCGCAACGCAACTCAGCAGACAGATGGCACGTTGCTTCAGGTCATTTACGGCCTTGCAGGCGGGCTAGCAGGCTGGAGGTGTCCCAACGCCCGCCGCCCATGTTTTGCACATCGGCATAAAATTGATCGACCAATGCCGTCACCGGCAACTGCGCACCGTTGCTGCGAGCTTCTGTCAGCAGTATCGACAAGTCTTTGCGCATCCAATCCACCGCAAAACCATGTTCAAACTCACCTGCCAGCATCGTTTTATGGCGATTTTCCAGTTGCCAGGACTGCGCGGCGCCTTTGCTGATCACCTCCATCGCGCCCTGCGCATCAAGCCCGGCACATTGGGCGAAATGCAGCGCTTCAGATAAGCCCTGCACGAGGCCAGCGATACAAATCTGATTGACCATTTTGGTCAGTTGACCACTGCCGGCAGCCCCCATCAGCCGGGACATGCGCGCGTACGCTTGGATAATCGGTTCGGCCTGGGCGTAAGTATGCGCCTCACCGCCCACCATAATGGTCAATGCGCCGTTCTGAGCGCCGGCCTGGCCACCGGAAACCGGCGCATCGAGAAAGCCCAACCCCAGTGCAATCGCATGCTCAGCCAGTTCACGCGCGACTTGCGCCGAGGCCGTGGTGTGGTCAACCAGAACTGCGCCGGGCTTCATCCCGGCCAAAGCGCCCTGCTCACCCAGTACAACACTGCGCAAATCATCATCGTTGCCGACACAAACCATCACGAAGTCCGCGTCGCGGGCGGCTTCGCGTGGGTTTGGCGCATGACTGCCGTCAAACTCACGGGCCCATTGAGCGGCTTTGACGGTCGTACGGTTATATACACAGACCTCATGCCCGGCCCGCGCCAGATGACCGGCCATTGGATAACCCATTACACCCAGCCCGATAAACGCCAGCTTTGCCATGCTCATACCTCGTCACTGAAACCGTTCTAGTCCACTGCCCTGCGCGCACGACCAGCGCGCATTTAAGGCTCTGCGCCAAGCATGACCGTCACCTGCTATCGATGCCAGCACAGCGCGTAAGCAAAACTGTTTTGAGTCTGATTAAACGCCTCTGCAAATGATTTAATCCCTTCTCTCGGCGCAGTAGCAACAGGCCTTAATAAATAGCGGCTTTACCTGCGTCACATCAAAATCTCATACTCACGGCACGCAAAGGAGGGCTTATGCCGCACTGGTTAGTGATCGACTTGGAAGCCACGACTGATGAAGGTGGCTGGCCATTGGAAGAGATGGAAATCATCGAAATCGGTGCCGCGTTGGTGAACGCGTCAGGTTACGAGGTCGAACATTTCCAGCGTTATGTTCGACCCACTCGTCGCCCGCTTCTGACACACTTCTGCCGTGAGCTAACCCACATCAACCAGGCGGATATTGATAGTGCCGCACCGTGGGCTAGCGTGTGGGCCCAGTTCGAACACTGGCTGAAGGCGCATCCAGCGCAACTGGCTGGCTGGGCAAGCTGGGGTGAATATGACCGGCGGCAAATCGAGCAGCAGGTGTCGGCCCTCGGCGTGGATAATTACCTAAACCAGGTTGAGCACATCAACTTGAAAAAACACTTTGCCAACGCCCGCCAACTGCCGCGCCAAGTCGGCCTGAAAATGGCGCTTTCTTTGGCAGGCTTACAGTTTCAGGGCCAACAGCATCGCGCCCTGAACGATGCCCGCAATACCGCACGCCTGTTACCACTGGTTTTGCCGTTGCAAAGCAGATGACGGCGAAAAAACCCTTGGGCATACTGGCCGCCCTTTTTAGTTGTCGCCCTGCGGGGCAACAGGTTTTCCAACCCTTTCGAGGAATCACAGATGTTCAAGGTTAATGAATACTTCGATGGCACCGTTAAATCCATCGCGTTTGGCATGGCTGAAGGCCCGGCTACCATTGGCGTCATGGCCGCTGGCGAGTACGAGTTTGGCACCAGCCAGCTCGAAATCATGCACGTAGTGGCTGGCGCCCTGACCGTCAAACTGCCGGGCAGCGACACTTGGGAAACCTTCACCAGTGGCAGCAATTTCACCGTACCGGCCAACAGCAAGTTCCAACTTAAAGTGGCTGCTGACACCGCTTATCTGTGTGAATACCGCTAAGTAGCAAACGTCTCAAGAAACCGGCCTTTATGGCCGGTTTTTTATTAGCGGTGCATCGCTCAAACCGGCAAAGCCTCCCGCACAGCGTCATCGTTATTGAACTGCAACTCAGCCAGTCGCGCATACAGTGGGCTGCTCGCGACCAGTTCGCTGTGTGTACCGATGGCAGCCAATTTGCCGTGTTCAATCACGGCAATACGGTCAGCACTTTTAACCGTCGCCAGGCGGTGGGCAATCACCAGCGTGGTACGCCCTTGCATCAATCGCGGCAGAGCTTGCTGTATCAAGTGTTCGCTCTCGGCATCCAGCGCGCTGGTGGCCTCATCCAGCAACAAGATGGGCGCATCCACCAACAAGGCCCGTGCAATGGCCAGGCGCTGACGCTGCCCACCGGACAAGCCCAAGCCAGCATCACCCAAGTGCGTCTGGTAGCCGTCCGGTAGCTGCATGATGAAATCGTGAGCATGGGCGATTTTGGCAGCGGCCATCACTTCATCCAGGCTCGCGTTGGTTTTGCCGTAACGAATGTTGTCTTCCACTGAGCCAAAGAACAGCGCCGGGTTCTGCGAAACCAGTGCAAAACTGCGACGCAGTTCATGTGGATCAAGCTGCTGGATCGGCTGACCGTCCACCAGAATGCGCCCCTGCTGCGGGTCGAAGAAGCGCAGCAGCAAATCAAACAGTGTCGATTTACCCGCCCCAGACGGCCCCACCAAAGCCAGGGTTTCCCCTGCCGACACCTGCAAATCGATGCCGTCGATGGCAAAACGCTCAGGGCGCGATGGATAAGCAAAGCGCAGCCCCTGTAATTCGATACGGCCCTGCACCGGCTGGCTAAGCGTTAATCGATCAGAGACAGGCGGTGTGATTGCATTGCGTGCCTGCAGCAGTTCAGCGATGCGTTCACCCGCACCGGCTGCCCGTTGCAGCTCACCGATGACTTCACTCAGGGTGCCAAAGGACGAGCCGACAATCAGGCTGTAGAAGACAAACGCAGCCAATTCACCGCCCGTGATGCGCCCGGCGATGACATCCATCCCGCCGACCCAGAGCATCACCCCAACGGCCCCCAGCACTAGCACAATCACCACGGTGATCAACCAGGCGCGCTGGGCAATACGCTGACGCGCGGTATCGAATGCGGCTTCGGCAGATAAGCCAAAGCGGCGCTTGTCTTCGTCTTGGTGGTTGTAGGCCTGCACGGTTTTGATCTGCCCCAGCACCTCGCCGACATAACTGCCCACGTCCGCCACGCGGTCTTGACTCTGGCGTGACAGCGCGCGCACCCGGCGACCGAAAATCAGGATGGGCGCGACCACCAACGGCAAGGCCATCAGCACAATGCCGCTGAGCTTGGCGTTGGTCACCACCAGCAAGACGCTGCCGCCAATCAGCATGATCAGATTGCGCAGCGCCATCGAGAGGGATGAGCCGATCACCGATTGCAACAATGTGGTGTCGGCAGTCAGGCGTGATTGAATTTCCGAGCTGCGGTTACTCTCGTAAAACCCCGGGTGCAGGTCGATCAGGTGGTTGAATACCCGCTTGCGGATATCGGCGACAAAGCGCTCACCAATCCAGGACACCAGATAAAACCGGGTAAAAGTACCGACAGCCAGGGCCAGTACCAGCACAAAAAACAACGCAATCGACTGCTGCAACGCCGCCGGTGATTGCGTCGCCAGGCCTTGATCGACCAGCAACTTGATGCCCTGCCCCATCGACAAGGTAATCGCGGCGGTAAACATCAGCGCCAGCAAAGCGCCAAACACACGCCCGCGGTACGGCGAAATAAAGCGCCAAGCCATACGCAGGGCATTGCGTTGACGGGAAGACAGGATCGAAAGCATGAAAACTCCGCAAAGGCGCTAACGCTGGATTAGCCAGCAGCACATGACCACAGCAGCCTGACAGGCTAGCCGCCATCGGGCTATGGCATAAAGATGGGTAATACCCTGTACAACGTGGGGACGGCATGCCGTCACATCAAGGCGGGCAGTCTCTGTTACCGGCTAACTGAGCCAATAACAGACTCAGCCATGCAAAAAACGCCGTTGATGATCGGCATGGGGCAGCAAGCACGCGTCATTGCGCCCGAACCAGGCATAGCGATTTTGCGCCACATGGGCGTAGCAGGCATCACGCAATCGCCTTGGCATCACCCGCAACCATGCCAGATAGCGCCATGGGCCAGGCAATAGGGCGAAAATGCGCAGCACCGCATCCGAGCGCAGCAGCGGCTGACCATTCTCGATCAACACCAGGCTGTCGAATTGCCCAGTAGGCAAACCCGCCCAGTTCAAGAGTGCCTGCCCTTCAACCGATTGCACGGCTGCCAAACGAAGGCGTTGGGCCGTGTCGTGACGAATCAAAAACTTCACCCAGCCGTTGCACAGCGAGCACACCCCATCAAACAGCACCACG
Source organism: Pseudomonas sp. Ga0074129 (assembly GCA_001465025.1). Classification (GTDB taxonomy): domain Bacteria; phylum Pseudomonadota; class Gammaproteobacteria; order Pseudomonadales; family Pseudomonadaceae; genus Aquipseudomonas. Next base: position 20,779 of record LNDO01000061.1, on the reverse strand, counting down.
CGCTCGTTTGGCAGAATAAAAGGTGGCGCAGTGTGCGGTGACATGGGCGATACCCTCTCAGGTCGGTGGAATGCGGTAATGCCCGGTGATGCTATAGGCAAAGAGGATGTCTTCCTCCTGTGTACCGCGACCGATGTTGTGCAACACCAGCGGCGTACCCGAAACAGCGCGCTGGTCGCTGATAATGCCGATATGCACCAATCCGCCGCCCAGATTCCAAGTGACGATGTCGCCAGGTTTAAAAGCGTTGCTCGTTACAGCAGATGTTAGCGCCCAGCCTTGACGGGTGAACCAGGTCTTGAGATTTGGCGCGCGGCGGTGATCGATGTTGCGATCAGGTCGGCTCAGCCCCCAGTTTTTCGGATACAGGTGAAAGCCTGCGCGCATGTCTTCATGCACCGCTTGTTGCAGATCCAGCCCCTGCTGGCGCAAGGCGCGGATCACCACATCTGTACACACCCCCGTATGAAGCGGCACGTCGCCGTTGGGATAACTCAACTGGCGATAGGCAGGGTCGTAACCCAAGGTGACGCCCACCTGCGCCCGAGCAGCGGCAACCAAGGCGTCGGTTTGCACAGCCCAAGCGTGGGCGCTGAATACCACACTCAAGGCGAACAACAGTAGTGAGCGCATACGGCCTCCTTTGTTAAGCCGCCGTCACCTACTGACTGGGTACAGCAGCTCTTCTTTATAACCAGCCCAGACGCGCACCGCATCGGGGAAAGCATCGTCCAGTGCGCTATCGCCACTGTCCACCAGTAACGGCCGACCTTCCAAAGTGGCAAGCTTGCGCTTGGTGGCAACAACGCGCAGGTTTTCCAGGCCAATGGCTCGCAATACCCGTGGGCTGATCTGCTGATTGCCGCGCCCGATGATGTGGCCTTGCCCGCCAATCGCCGTGACCAGCAGGCGTGCAGCATGGCCGTCTACCCATTCAAACAGCTCAGCCTCGCTGACATCACTGGCCAACAGTTGCCCGTTTTCGATCACATCCACACCCAGCAACGTGGTTTGCAAGCCAAGGTTCTGCGCCAGGCCATGCAAGGTCGAGCCGGGGCCGAACACATAGCGAACATTGGCTTCCCAACTGTCGTTCAGCCAATCGGCCAGATCGCTCAGTACCAACTCTTCCGACTCAACGCCACCTTGCTTGACCTGCTGCACGTAGCCGCCCTCTTGCGGCACTGTCAGCTCGCCATACCAGCGGGCCGTTACGCGTCCTTCGCGCAGAGCGTTCTCGTCAATGTCGCGCACCTCACCGCTGCTCAGACGCACCAGACCGCCCTCAACCAGCCGTGCCGTCAGTTCACCTGCCGCACGCGGGCTGATGGCATAAACGCCGGACTGGATTTTGACCCCAGCTGGAATACCCAACACCGGCTGGCCTTCACGCACAGCAGCGCAGATATCACGTGCAGTGCCATCGCCGCCAGCAAACAGAATCAGGGCTACGCCAGCCTCTTGCAGTAACTCAACGGCTTTTTGCGTATCACGGGCGCTGCTTGGCCCAGCCGCCGACTCACCAACCACTTGATGCGCAAAACCCATCTCAGCCAGCAAGTCGGCACCCATCGCACCGGGGCAGGTAACGAATTGCAAACGCTCGCGCAGCGGCAGCAATAGCTCTAGCGCGGTTTGCGTGCGCAGCGCCGACTTGGCTTCAACCCCAAGCGCCAGCGCCTGTTCGGCCATGCCATCGCTGCCCTTAAAACCGGCCGGACCGCCCAACCCGGCCAGCGGATTGATGATCAAGCCAATATGAAAACGCCCCATAACACCCTCTTATAGACAGTCCATTCAGGCCTGAAACAGCGCCTGCACTAGCAATCGTGCGCTGTGTCTGACGGCGCTTTTATGCCGCCTTAATTGTCATAGTGCCTTCATCTAACCTACCTAGAATCGCGCTAATTCATAAGGAGGTCAGCCATGCACAGCCAACAACAGAATTTGCAAAAACCACAGTCGATGCCCATTGGTGGTTTTGTAATTGACGCTCAAGGACGCGAAATCCCAATCACCGAAGACATGATCCAGCAAGCCTGTAACGCGCTGGAAAAGGCTCAGGCCAAAGCCGCTCAGCCTGAGTAAGCATGCCGTTCTAGGATGGATGACGTTTTTTTATCCACCATTAAGACTGCAGGTGGTGGATGGATAAAGCGCCATCCACCTCCCCCCTAAGCTTCGCACCCAGCGCCTGCACCAGGCTTACCAAGCCGGGTGCATCACCTTTAACGCCGACCACCAAACCATCGATTTCCCGGCGCATCGGGTAGTGTTTGCGCAGCCCGTCAAAGGCTGCGCGTCGTGTCGCGGCATCACCCTGCAGGCTACGGCGAAAATCCGCATCATCACGGCGTGGGTCATACACCGCGCGGCAGATAGTGGCCAACGCCCAAGCGGGGTCAGCACTGCCATCGATAGTCAGATCACTCAGCCAGGGCGCAGGCATCAGTTGTGCCAGTTCGACGTTGGGCGCAACGCCCAGGTGTTGGCAAAGCGCCTGATAAATCTGCGCCGTGCCGCGCAACTTGCCGTCCAGGCTGTAGCCAGCAATATGCGGCGTGGCGATGCGGCACAGGGCCGCCAATTCAACATCCGCCTGCGGTTCGCCCTCCCACACATCAAGGACTACCTGCAAATCCAGACGGGTCGGCAACAGTGCGCGTAAGGCCTGGTTATCCACCACGGCTCCACGGCTGGCGTTGATCAGCCAACTGCCGGGTTTAAGCGTGGCCAGGCGCTGTGCATCAAACAGATGATGCGTCGGGTATTCGCCCAAGCGTTCCAGTGGCGTGTGCAGGCTGATCACATCGCATTCATCGAGCACCTGTTGCAGGCTGACAAAATCGCCACCCTCGCTCGCCTCACGCAGCGGATCGCAAACCCGCACTTGCCAGCCCAATGCACGCAGCACCTTGACTAAGCGGCTGCCCACTTGGCCAGCACCGATCACACCATAGGTGCGCGTCGCGAGGTCGACACCCTGCTGTTCAGCCAGCACCAGCAGACTACCCAGCACGTAATCCACCACGCCACGGGCATTGCAGCCCGGCGCACTGGCCCAGCTAATGCCCATTTGCTGAAAATAATCGAGATCCAGATGATCGGTGCCGATGGTGCAGGTGCCGACAAACTTCACTGCCGAACCTTCCAGCAACGCACGGTCAACCCGCGTGACCGAACGCACCAGCAACAGGTCGGCATTAGCCACAGCCGCCGCGTCAATGCTGCGGCCAGGCAAACGCTGAATCTCGCCAAAACCGGCAAAAAACTCATCAAGCAGGGGAATGTTTTCGTCAGCAACTATCTGCATGGGGGGCTCCACAAATCAGGCCGGCATTCTAACCCGCCTGTGCCGCTTGGCTATGCTCACGGCGCGCTACGCTGAGAGGAAGAAAACATCACGCAACACGGTTTCCTGACTAAGCCGTCAAAGCGTAGACTGCGCGGTTTCCCGATACATTGCTGGATACCTGTCATGCCCGCCCCAATTCGCTTGCAACGCTTCAGCACCGAGTGTTGCAGCCTGCTGAAGCTCGCAACGCCGATCATCATTGCCCAACTGGCTAACACGGCCATGGGCTTTGTCGACACCGTGATGGCTGGGCGCGTCAGCCCGCAAGATCTGGCGGCGGTGGCGCTTGGCAACTCAATCTGGGTGCCGGTGTTTCTGCTGATGACCGGCATTCTGCTGGCCACCACACCCAAGGTCGCCCAGCGTTTTGGCGCAGGTCTGCACAACGAAATCGGCCCATTGGTGCGACAAGCGCTGTGGTTGGCATTGGCCGTGGGCATTGCAGCCGCCGTGTTGCTGTGGAATGCGCAAGTGGTGCTGCGCGTCATGAATGTTGACCCGGCGCTGATCGATCCCGCCATGGGCTATCTGCGCGCCGTGGCCTGCGGCTTTCCTGCGGTAGCGCTGTACCACGTGCTGCGCTGTTTCAGCGATGGCTTGGGGCATACCCGTCCAAGCATGGTCATTGGCCTGATTGGTTTAGCACTGAACATCCCGCTCAATTACATCTTTATCTACGGCAAGCTCGGTTTACCTGCCATGGGCGGCGTGGGCTGCGGTTGGGCCACCGGACTGGTGATGGGCTTTATGTTCCTGAGCATGCTGTGGTGGGTGAAATGGGCACCGTTTTATCAGCCGAGCAAGATTTTTAGCCACTTTGAGTGGCCACAGTGGCCCGTACTCAAACGATTGCTCTCGGTGGGTACACCGATTGGCATTGCTGTGTTTGCCGAATCCAGCATTTTTGCCGTGATCGCCCTGCTGATCGGTGGCTTAGGTGCCACGGTGGTGGCCGGGCACCAGATCGCGCTTAACTTCAGCTCCATGGTGTTTATGATCCCCTATTCGCTGGGCATGGCAGCCACTGTAAGGGTTGGTCAGGCGTTGGGCCGAGGCGAACCCCGTGAAGCGCGCTTTGCGGCGGGCGTGAGCATGGGTGTGGCGCTGGCCTATGCGTGCCTGTCAGCCAGCCTGATGCTGCTGTTGCGCGAGCAAATTGCGCAAATCTACACCCCGGATCGCGCAGTGATAGCGGTCGCCACGACGTTGATCGTGTATTCAGCGCTGTTCCAATTTTCTGATGCCATTCAGGTCACCGCTGCCGGAGCGCTACGCGGCTACCAAGACACGCGGATGACCATGATCCTCACGCTGTTCGCCTACTGGGGCATCGGCTTACCGGTTGGCTATGCACTCGGGCTGACCGACTGGCTGGGTGAGCCCAGCGGCCCGAGCGGCCTATGGCAGGGCTTGGTTGTGGGCCTGACGTGCGCTGCCGTTATGCTCGCCATTCGTCTGTCTGGCAGTGCGCGCAAACGCATCCGAGCCAGCAAGAGGGCCGCATGAAACGTCACCTGCTGTTGCTAATCGCTGCACTGAGCCTGAGTGCCTGTAAACCGGCCGATCCAGGCATGGCCCTGCAGAACGATTATTTACAGCGCTTGAGCAATGCCCTGGATGTGCCAGCAGCTGAACCGTTCAACCCGGATAACCTGACCCGTTTCCGGCTGCCCGAACGCCGTGAACGGTTGATTGAAGTGCCCGAATTGCGTATCAGCCTGCTGGAACTGCTGATGGACGTGCGCCACTGCCCGCCGCTGCAACAACTCATCAGCCAGCGCAATAGCAGCCTGGGTAAACAACTCACCGCCAGCAGCCGACTGGCGTATGAAGGCGACCTGCTGCGTGCAACAGATGCCTGCATGGCCTACCTGCGCACTCAGAAGCAAGCAGAGCTACACGAGACGTTACTGCAAGTGGCCACAGACAAACGCAAGCAGTTGCCCGGCGTGTTCTGGAATGCCTTGAATGGCAGCGCGGAGTTTGAACGCTACCTGCGTTTTGCCCCACACAGCCTGCCGCCCAACCCGCCGGAGGACAACGCCGCGCTGGATGCCCTGGAACAACTGGCCCGCTTGGGCGCAACTTTGCCCGACCACCTGCCGCCCAGCGCCGAGCAACTCGACCCGCTGTTTTTTTCCCTGCACGCCAGCGACCAGGGCGGCCAACTGATCAACAGCCTGGCCACCCTCACCCACACGCTAAATCAAGGCAGTCAGTTGCTGCACAGCCGCCAACAGCAACGCCCACTCTGCCCAACTGGCCAGGCGAGCGAGCGCGGGCGCATCGCCCAGAACATTTTCGTTAAGTATTACGCCGGTAGCCTGCAACCCTATTTAGCCGCCTTGGATCAACGCGCGCAGCGCTGGAGTAACAGCCTGCAAACCCTCGCGCAAGTGGCGACTCTCACACCGGCCACGCAGGGCTATCTGCACACACTGGCGGGTGAAGAGGATTCGCTGTGGGCGGATTTCCGCGCCGCTACCGCGCTCCATGTGCGGCGCTGGCAAGCGCTGCTGAACAGCTGCGGCCTGGCACCGGGTCAATCCGGGTGGACGGGCCAACCGGCCAATGCCGACCAATAAGGCTCGGACAACCATTGCTGACCGGCAAGCAGATGTGCCAGGTAATCGGCACTGGGTAATAACCCCTCCTGGCGAAACGCCGGGTTAGCGATATAGACCCACGCTGGCTGAACCCCTTGCGCCGTGACAATCGACAAGCACTCGCGGCTGAAATAGACCGGCGTGCCCTCAAAGTAATCCAGCTTGCTGATCTCCCGCTCATCGTGCAGGCGATAAAACACGCCCTCCACCTGGCCGGCAGCACAATGGCCGATATTGGCGTAAGCACGCCCCGCTGCCCGGTCAGTGGCGCGCTTGTTAAAGCACAGGCGATAACCCGGCAGATAGCCGGACATTGCCTCCAGCACCCTGAGGCCACGCGCCTGCATGCGCGCCGGATTCATGTTCGAGCCGTAGGCAAAATAGCCAATCATTGTTCGGCTTTCTTGCGGATCAGGTACAGGTAGCGGCTGCCGTCCACGGCTTGCTCGACCAGCTCATGGCCAAGAAACACGCAGAATTTAGGGATATCGCGGCGGGTCGAGGGGTCTGTGGCGATCACTTTGAGTAAACCGCCAGCCGGTAAATCGCGCACCTTACCGTGCAGCATCATCACCGGCTCGGGGCAATTAAGCCCGCTGGTATCGAGGGTGTCATCGGGCGTGGCGTTGCTTTGCAAAGACATCAAAAAGGCTCCGGTTGCTCCGCGCTATTGTCGCGCAGGCGCACAGGTTTGGTCATCCGGCGTGTTAATCGCTTGCCCGCTTACTGGGCAGCGGGTAGATCAATACAAATCCCAGCCAGCAGTAAACATGCAGACTGGGCGATACACAGTGCATCGAATTACTTAGACAAACGACGCAGGTGACAGGTGACTTCTTCACGGTCGTGATAGAGCTGCTTGCAGGCGATTGACACCTTGATCTTACGCGCAGCAAAAGCGTCCTCCAGCCGTTGCAGCAAGCGTCGCACTTCGGCGTAACGCTGCTTCATCGGCAGCTTGAGGTTGACCACGGCTTCGCGGCAATGGCCTTCGCCAATCCAGGTTTCCACCATGGCTGCGGTGCGCGCCGGTTTCTCGACGATATCGCAGACCATCCAATCCACCGGGTGCTTGGGCGTCCAGGTAAAGCCATCCACCATCAGGTGTTGCACGAGGCCGGTGTCCATCAGGCTTTCGGCCATTGGCCCGTTGTCGATGGCCGTGACCAGCATGCCGCGCTTGACCAACTGGTATGTCCAACCGCCTGGCGCAGCGCCCAGATCAACGCCGGTCATGTCGTCAGACAAGCGCTCATCCCATTGCTCACGGGGAATAAAGGTGTGCCAAGCCTCTTCCAGCTTGAGCGTGGAGCGGCTGGGCGCTTCGCGGGGGAACTTCAGCCGTGGAATGCCCATGGGCCACATCGCCGAGTTATTCGTTTCGGCCATGCCAACGAACACCTCACGGCCGCTTTTAAAGGTCAGCAGCAAGCGTGGTTTGTGCGCGTCTTCGACCAACTTGCCGGCCTTGGTCAGCGCATTGCGCAGGGGCGCTTCGAACTTCTTGCAAAAATTCGACAGCTCTTTGCCGTCGTTGGTGTCCAGCACTTCCAGCCATAGGCTGCCAAACACCGGAGCCTCGGCCAGGTGAGCGAGCAGCACACTGATGCGATCCAGCTCCGGCAAGTTGATAAACACTCCGCGCGCCCATTGCCGCGGGAAGATCAGCTGATTGAAGCGCACGCCGCGCATCAGGCGCTCAGCACCATCATCCTCGGTGCAGATAAATTCCGCGCAGGCGGTACTCGGTTTAGCCTTGGCATAACCGGCAACGTCCAGACGCGCTGCGTGTTCGGCCACTTCGGCGCACACTTCATTTTCAAAACCCGGACGGCAGTGCAACAACAGCGTATTCATCAGCGACTCTCCTCAAGGCGCGCATCATAGCCGACTGATCACCCTCAGGTTTGACCTCGTCGCGCTATACACAAAGCCTTCGGGTTAGACTGCGCGCCCTGAGTGGCCCACAGAGGCCTACCGACTGCCTAAAGCCCTGCTATTGGCCTGAGCTTAAATTGTATCTCTATCGGTTAGTCGCGCCCTACCGACTAAACTTCTGCCCAGAGCGGCCGACGTACCGATGACCTTTAAAGGAATAAAACTCGCCATGCGTAACAATCAACCTGTCACCCAGCGTGAGCGGACGTTCCCCGCGCAGCAGCGGCTGATCTCGACCACCGACCTCAAAGGGCAGATCACCTACTGCAACGAGGCCTTCATTGAGATCAGCGGCTTTAGCCGCGATGAGCTGATTCGCGCGCCGCACAACCTGGTGCGTCATCCGGATGTACCGCCAGCCGTGTTCCAACATATGTGGGACACCCTGAAAAGCGGCAAGCCGTGGATGGGGATCGTCAAAAACCGTTGTAAAAGTGGCGACCACTACTGGGTTAATGCCTACGCCACACCCGTATTTGAGAACAACCAGGTTGTCGGCTACGAATCGGTGCGGGTCAAACCGACCGCCGAGCAAGTGCGCCGCGCCGAAGCCCTGTACCAGCGTATCAATACCGGCAAATCGGCCGTTCCAACCACTGATCGCTGGCTGCCCATGCTGCAAGACTGGCTGCCGTTTATCCTGATCAGCCAGATCGGCTTTTTAATCGGTATCTGGCTGGATTCCAGCTGGGGCTTTGCATTGGCGGCGGCTTTGTCGGTGCCACTCGGGCTGGCAGGGCTTAACTGGCAGCAACGGGGCATCAAACGTTTGCTGCGCCTGGCTGATCGCACCACGTCTGACCCGCTGATTGCGCAGATGTACACCGACAGCCGTGGCGATCAGGCCCGCCTGGAGATGGCCATTCTGAGCCAGGAAGCCCGCCTGAAAACCTGCCTGACGCGCTTGCAAGACACCGCCGAGCAGCTTAATCAGCAAGCCAAACGCGCCGATGACTTGGCGCACAGCAGCTCTGCCGGGCTTGAGCGTCAACGCAGTGAGACGGATCAAGTGGCCGCAGCCATCAACCAAATGGCCGCCTCCACCCTCGAAGTGGCCAGCAACGTGGCACGCACCGCTATTGCGACTCAGGATGCCAACCGCCTGACCAGTGCTGGCCGCGCGATCGCCAACGAAACCCGTGAGGCCATTCAGCGTCTGTCGCAGTCGGTCGGTGACACCGGCGAGACCGTGACCCGCCTGGCCCAAGACAGCAACCAAATCGGCGGCGTGGTGGACGTGATCAAAGGCATTGCCGACCAAACCAACCTGCTCGCCCTCAATGCGGCCATTGAGGCGGCACGCGCCGGTGAAATGGGCCGGGGTTTTGCGGTGGTAGCGGATGAAGTGCGCTCGTTGGCACAGCGCACGGCCGAGTCAACCGGGCAAATCCACCAGTTGATCGACAAACTGCAGCGCACCGCGCAAGAAGCCGTGATGAACATGGACATTGGCCGCAAACAGGCGGAAGAAGGCGTTGAGCGCGTGCAACAAGCAGACGCCGCCTTGGAGGGCATCAGTGATGCGGTGGCCAACATCACCGACATGGCCAACCAGATTGCGTCCGCTGCGGAAGAACAGAGCGCAGTGGCCGATGAAGTTAATCGCAGCATCAACACCATCGCGCAACTCGCCGACAAAACCGCCGGCGAAGCCCATGAAACCGCTTTGGTCAGTGAAGCCTTGATGGCAACCGCGCAAGGGCAATATGCCCTGGTTGAGCGCTTTAACCGCTAAAGCTGTAGGTTGGGTTGAGGAGCGCAGCGACGAAGCCCAACGTAGCGTTGCGTTCTAACGTTGGCTTCGCTGCGCTCAACCCAACCTACACCCGGCAATGCGCGCCCTACTGCTACAAATTCTCGTAACGGTTCATATCCAGCACGCCAGCCTCAACCGGCTCGGTTTGCTGGATATACGCCGCCATGTCATGGAAATACCTCCAGAACTCAGGGTGCGTGCGGCGGATACCCCAGCGCTCGACCACCCGCTCAAATGCAGGCTGATTGCGCGCCAGCTCCAGCGCCGCAACAAACGCGGCCACCTGCTCAACCGGCACATTGAAGATAAAGTTCGGGTAGCTGCTCAGCACGCCCGGATACAGCGTCAGGGTATCCAGCGCCGGTTGGTGGCGCAGTTGCTCACCGAGCATAAACGCCACATTGCTGTGCGCGCGGTTGCGTAGCAGGCTGTAAACCTCGCGCTGGCCATTGGCTAACTCAACGCGCAGCAGGGTCGCCTCTGGCAACTGGTTAATCACCTTAAGCGCGCCCGCAGGCTTGGCCACCAGGCGGCTGAGCGATTGCTCGGCGCGCTGCAAGGCGGGGGCGATGTTCTGCCGGTGGCAATAGGCACCGTTGCAGCGGTTGATCGGGTCTGGCCGGGCATTGAGGCTGCCGTAACGCGCCAGCAAGGTGTGCGCAAACTGCTTTTTGGGATCGTTACCTGGCAACTGCAAAGCGCTGGCTGTTTGTGTATCGATGGCCTGGTAATCGAGCCAGAGCTTGAGTTTGCCGCTGTTCTGGTACCAGTCATCAAGGTATGCCTTGCGCGATTCGGCGGGCATCAAGCGCAGGAAGTTAACTTCCGCACCGTTGCGAATCAGGTCGAAGTACAGACGGGTTTGCGCCTGGTGAGAGACGTTGCCGAACACATCAAAATTCACCACCAACTGGTAATAGGTGCGCTCCAGCAGCGGATAGTCCATCCACCAGAGGGTTTGCGGCACTTCACCTATCAAGCCTTTACGCACCGACGCGCTGTCGTGCTGACGGAAGATCGACAGCAAGGCGTTGTCGTTACCGGCCCAGATGTGCGACCAACTGGGTGCGGGGGCCTCGGCGTAGCGCTGCGTGCGCAGGGCTTCATAGGCATTGCGCTTATCGCGGTAGGTGCGCCACAAACCCGGCAAGTCAATCAAGGTGTCCAACTGCCCAGGCATGGCCAACAGCGGCGTGGCTTCTTCGCGGTACTGCGCATCGGTGATGTACAGGTCATGGCTCGGGTCCTGAAACACCGCCCAGAAGTTGTCGCGAATCACATCGGTGGCGATTTGCCCCCGACACACCGGCCCCCGGATAAAGGTGCGGACAAAATATTCGGCGTTATCCAGCATGAATTGATAACGCGCCTGTGCCGGAATCGCCGCAAAGGTCTCAAATGGATTGGCCCGGCGTTGCAGGCCATAACCGGGTAACGCCTCAACCTGCCAATCGCTGGCGAAGAACAGCGCTTTGACCCGTTCCAGTTTGGCCGCACTCAGCCCATAGGTGATGTGAGTTTTGTGCACGATCACGCCCTGTACGGGGATCAGGCGGTAGTAAAACTGCGTGCCGGGGTCATCGTTGGGCCGCCGCGTGGCGATGATGTCCACCGCCTGACCACTGGGTGTGCGCGAACGCACCATCTGGAAGAAATGCCCGGCTTCGCCGCCGCTGAAATGCAAGTGCGCCAAAAACAGGTGCTCATACAACCAACGCGCCACCAAGGCCTCGCGCGCGCCTGGGGCATTGAGAAAAGCCTCCCAGGTGGCGATTTGCTGCGCTTCAGCCGGGCTGGCCTGCAGCAACTGCTGATCCACCGGTGCGCCCTCGGCCAACCAGCGTTGCAGCGTCTGATAGTCGGCATCGCTCAAACCCGTCACGGCGAACGGCATGCCTGCTTGCGGGTGCTTGCGGGCAAACGCGGCGAATTCCCCGGGCAATGGGCATTGATTGTCACGGTTAATGCCGATGTCCAAGTGCGCGGGCAATTTGCTATTGGCCGGCCATGGCTGCTGACGGCCCAGTTCGAGCATGCGCGCCATCAAGGCTGCTTGGCTGCCCTGCTGTTCCAGCACCGAGTTGAAGCCTTTGCGTTGCCAAGCAGCCGGACTATGAGCGTCGATAAACAGGCGCGTGGTGGCCTGCGTTTCAGTGCGGGTGCCGTTGTACACCTTTGCCTGGCTGGCACCGCGCAATACCCCTTCAGCGCTGCCCAGATTGAGCTGGCAGGCCGCGTCGTAGCAGGCATGGCAGGCCACACAGTTCTGGGTAAAGATCGGCTGAATGTCGCGGCTGTAGGAAATGGGCTCAGCCGCCTGCAATGAGCCGATGAACAGTAAACACACGCCAAGCAGAAAGCGGCAGAACATAAGTGAATCTCGAAAATGGCTCAGGTGGCGATTCTAGCCGCCTGAAGCAGACTAATGCTGCTGATCAAACATGAGCGAAATTCATGTGAAAGCTCAGAGCACTGCAAAAGCGTGCAGCTTTGCTATTATCGCCGCCTTTATTTGCGCGCCTTAGGTAGTCCCCATGTCTGATCGTACCGCCCGCCTCCACGCCCTTCAGCAAGCCCTGAAGGAACGCATCCTGATTCTCGACGGCGGCATGGGCACTATGATCCAGAGCTACAAGCTGGAGGAAGAGGACTACCGTGGCGAACGCTTCGCCGATTGGCCACAAGACGTTAAAGGCAACAACGACCTGCTGATCCTCAGCCGCCCGGATGTTATCGGCGCGATCGAGAAGGCTTACCTGGATGCCGGCGCAGACATCCTCGAAACCAACACCTTCAACGCCACCCAGGTGTCCCAGGCCGATTACGGCATGGAAAGCCTGGTGTACGAGCTAAACGTTGAAGGCGCGCGCCTGGCCCGCAGCGTGGCGGATGCCAAAACCCTGGAAACCCCGGATCGCCCGCGCTTCGTTGCCGGCGTGCTTGGCCCAACCAGCCGTACCTGCTCGATCTCCCCGGACGTCAACAACCCCGGCTACCGCAACGTCACCTTCGATGAACTGGTCGAGAACTATGTGGAAGCCACCCGCGGCCTGATCGAAGGCGGCGCGGACATGATTCTGATCGAAACCATCTTCGATACCCTGAACGCCAAGGCCGCAATTTTCGCCGTGCAGCAAGTGTTCGAGGATGACGGTGTCGAATTGCCGATCATGATTTCCGGCACCATCACCGACGCCTCCGGCCGCACCCTGTCCGGGCAAACCACCGAAGCTTTCTGGAACTCGGTGCGCCACGCCAAACCAATCTCCGTGGGCCTGAACTGCGCCCTCGGTGCCAAGGACCTGCGCCCGTACCTGGAAGAGTTGGCGGCCAAGGCCGAAACCTTTGTTTCCGCGCACCCCAACGCTGGCCTGCCGAATGCCTTCGGTGAATACGACGAAACCCCAGCGGAAACAGCAGCGGTCATCGAAGAGTTCGCCCAAAGCGGCTTCCTGAACATCGTCGGCGGCTGCTGCGGCACCACGCCTGCGCATATCAAGGCGATTGCCGAAGCGGTGAGCAAATACCCGCCACGCGTCATCCCGGATATCCCCAAGGCCTGCCGCCTGTCAGGCCTGGAGCCGTTCACCATCGACCGCAACTCGCTGTTTATCAACGTCGGCGAGCGCACCAACATCACCGGTTCGGCCAAATTCGCCCGGCTGATCCGTGAAGACAACTACACCGAAGCCCTGGAAGTCGCCCTGCAGCAGGTGGAAGCCGGCGCGCAGGTGATCGACATCAACATGGACGAAGGCATGTTGGATTCGCAGAAGGCCATGGTCACCTTCTTGAATCTGATTGCCGGCGAGCCGGACATTTCCCGCGTGCCGATCATGATCGACTCCTCCAAGTGGGAGGTGATCGAAGCCGGTCTGAAGTGCATCCAGGGCAAGGGCATCGTCAACTCGATCTCCATGAAGGAAGGCGTTGAGCAGTTCAAGCACCACGCCCGCCTGTGCAAACGCTACGGCGCGGCCGTGGTGGTGATGGCCTTCGACGAAGTCGGTCAGGCCGATACCGCTGCGCGCAAACGTGAAATCTGCCAGCGCAGCTACGACATTCTGGTCAACGAAGTGGGCTTCCCGCCGGAAGACATCATCTTCGACCCGAACATCTTCGCCGTGGCCACCGGCATCGAGGAACACAACAACTACGCCGTCGATTTTATCGAGGCCTGCGCCTTCATCCGCGACCACCTGCCCCATGCCCTGAGCTCGGGCGGTGTGTCCAACGTGTCGTTCTCCTTCCGTGGCAACAACCCGGTGCGTGAAGCCATTCACTCGGTGTTCTTGTACTACGCGATCCAGAACGGCCTGACCATGGGCATCGTCAACGCCGGCCAATTGGAAATCTACGACGAGATTCCCAAAGAGCTGCGCGACGCCGTGGAAGACGTGGTGCTCAACCGCAACGACGGCGCAACCGAAGCGCTGCTGGCGATTGCCGACAAGTACAAGGGCGATGGCAGCGTTAAAGAAGCGGAAACCGAAGAATGGCGCAACCTGAGCGTTGAAGAGCGACTCAAGCACGCGCTGGTTAAAGGCGTGACCACGCACATCGTCGAAGACACCGAAGAATTCCGCCAGCAGTGCGCGCGCCCCATCGAAGTGATCGAAGGCCCGCTGATGGCTGGCATGAACGTGGTCGGCGACCTGTTCGGCGCGGGCAAGATGTTCCTGCCGCAGGTGGTGAAATCCGCCCGCGTGATGAAGCAAGCCGTGGCGCACCTGATCCCCTTTATCGAAGCCGAAAAAGGCGACAAGCCGGAAGCCAAGGGCAAAATTCTCATGGCCACGGTCAAGGGCGACGTGCACGACATCGGCAAAAACATCGTTGGCGTGGTGCTCGGCTGTAACGGTTACGACATCGTCGATCTGGGCGTGATGGTGCCGGCCGAGAGAATCCTGCAGGTGGCCAAGGACGAGAAGTGCGACATCATCGGCCTGTCTGGCCTGATCACCCCATCGCTGGATGAAATGGTGCATGTCGCCCGCGAGATGCAGCGTCAGGGCTTCCACCTGCCGTTGATGATCGGCGGCGCAACCACCTCCAAAGCCCACACAGCGGTGAAGATCGAGCCCAAGTACCAGAACGACGCCGTGGTGTACGTCACCGACGCCTCGCGCGCAGTCGGCGTGGCCACGCAGTTGCTGTCCAAAGAGCTGAAAGCGGACTTCGTTGAGCGCACTCGCCTGGACTACATCGAAGTGCGCGAGCGCACCGCCAACCGCAGCGCCCGCACCGAACGCCTGAGCTACGCCAAATCGGTCGAGAACAAGCCGCAATTCGACTGGGCCGGCTACCAGCCCAGCGTGCCGAGCTTTACCGGTGCCAAGGTGCTGGACAACATCGACCTGGCGACCCTGGCCGAGTTCATCGACTGGACGCCGTTCTTTATCTCCTGGGATTTGGCCGGCAAGTTCCCGCGCATTCTCACCGATGAAGTGGTCGGCGAAGCCGCGACGGCCTTGTACGCCGATGCCCAGGCCATGCTGAAAAAACTGATCGACGAAAAACTCATCAGCGCACGCGCCGTGTTCGGCTTTTGGCCCGCCAACCAAGTGCAAGACGACGACCTGGAAGTCTATGGCAGCGACGGCCAGCCCATCGCCAAGCTGCACCACCTGCGCCAGCAAACCATCAAGCCTGACGGCAAGCCGAACTACTCGCTGGCTGACTTTGTTGCACCGAAAGACAGCGGCGTCACCGACTATGTCGGCGGCTTTATCACCACCGCTGGTATCGGTGCTGAAGAAGTGGCCAAGGCCTATCAGGACGCTGGCGACGACTACAACTCGATCATGGTCAAAGCCCTGGCCGACCGCCTGGCCGAAGCCTGCGCCGAGTGGCTGCACAAAGAAGTACGCACCACCTATTGGGGCTATGAGCCAGACGAGCAGTTGAGCAATGACGAGCTGATCAAGGAAGCCTACAAAGGCATCCGCCCCGCTCCCGGCTACCCAGCCTGCCCGGATCACACCGAGAAAAAGACCCTGTTCACCCTGCTCGACCCGGCGGCCGAGTTCAACAAAGCGGGCGACAGCGGCGTGTTCCTCACCGAGCACTACGCCATGTTCCCGGCTGCGGCCGTGAGCGGCTGGTACTTCGCCCACCCGCAAGCGCAGTACTTTGCGGTCGGCAAAATCGACAAGGATCAGGTGGAAAGCTACACCGCCCGGAAAAAGCAGGACCTCAACGTCAGTGAGCGCTGGTTGGCACCTAACCTCGGCTACGACAACTAACCCACGGCAGCGGAGGGCTTGCAGCTGAGCCCTCCGCTGTTGTGACGAGGCCCTTCTCAGCCAACCACTGCTGGGCAGTGTCCCCGGCGTGCGAGCCCCTCCTTATGCACAGCCTTGAACAACTTCGCAGCGGAGAACTGGCCGGTATTACTCGGCTGGACCTTTGCTGCGACCTGCACGACTTCCCAGAGGAAATTTTCTCTCTGGCCGACAGCCTGGAAGTGCTTAACCTCTCGGGCAACCGCCTCAGCGCACTCCCCGCTGACTTAGCGCGCCTGCACAAACTGCGCATTGTGTTTTGCTCAGACAACCTATTCACCTCAGTGCCCGAGGTATTGGGCCGCTGCACGCAACTCGAAATGATCGCCTTCAAGAGCAACCGCATTCAGCACCTGCCCGCAGCGGCACTGCCGCCCGCGTTGCGCTGGCTGATCCTGACCGACAATCAACTGCAGCAGCTACCGCCTGAGTTAGGTGACTGCACCTACTTACAAAAGCTGATGCTGGCGGGCAACCAGCTGCGCGCGCTACCCGAAAGCCTGGCCAAACTGCAGCGCTTGGAGTTGCTGCGCATTGCGGCTAACCAGCTTGACCACCTGCCGGCATGGCTCACGCATTTACCCTCCTTGTGCTGGCTAGCCTTTGCCGGCAATCCATTCAGTGACGCCAACGAAGCTGCAATTCTCCAGCAACACCCACTGCCAACCATCGCGCGCGACACCCTTGAGCTGGGTGAAATACTCGGCCAGGGTGCCTCTGGGATCATCCGCAGCGCGACCTGGCAGCAGCCCAACCAGCCCGCGCAGGCCATGGCGGTCAAACTGTTCAAAGGTGATGTCACCAGCGACGGCCTTGCCCACAGTGAGATGGCCGCCTGTATAGCAGCCGGTGAACACAGCAACCTGATCAGCGTTGCCGGCCCACTTGAACCGCAGCAGGACGCTGCGCCCGGCCTGCTACTGGCGCGTATTGCACCAACTTTCCAAGCGCTGGCCGGGCCGCCCTCACTCGCCAGCTGTACGCGCGACTGCTACGCCGAGTCGCGTCGTTTCAGCGTGGCAGAAGCCTTACGCATTTTGCGCGACACCGCGGCCGCCGTCGTTCACCTGCATCAACGCGGCATCCTCCACGGCGATTTGTATGCCCATAACCTGCTGGTCAACCCAGCCGGGCACACCCTCCTAGGCGACTTCGGCGCAGCGTCGTTTTTTGACCCAAAGAGCCACAACGGGATCGCCCTGCAACAACTTGAGGCCCGGGCCTTTGCCTGCCTGCTGGAGGAGTTGTTAGTGCGCTGTAACAAAGACGACCAGCCCGCTCAGCAAACCCACTTGTGGCACCTGCATACGCGCTGCAGCCACCCGCAAGCAGCAGAGCGTCCGTTATTTGCCGATATTCAAGCCTGTCTGCAAGATTGCGCGGGTTGGTAATTAAGGCGTTGATATACCGGTGGACAAGCTTCGCGTTGTCCTCCTTACAGATGCCGCGCGTAGGGTGGATGAGGCTTTAACCATTCACCCTTGTGATGGTTGTTCGGGTTACTTGCTTGAGACATAAATCACCGGCATCGCTTACAATGGCCAAGACAATAAAGCATGGAAGATCACTAATGCTCAGGCTTGTTCTCGTATTTCTGGTTACTGCAATTATTCTTAATGCTGGCCACCCAAGTTTTTCTCTTTCGCTTGAATGGAAAACTGCTATTTATTCTTCAACCTTTTTAATAGTCGCATGGGAAATATATGCGCTTTGGTATTTCCATAATGAAGAATTTATCAAACTGAAAAATGGAATTAAAGATCTCACCGCGGACTGCAATGATCTAAATCACCACATCGAAGAATTGAAAAGCACCCAGCTTGATATCAACTCCTACGACTTCGGACTTGGAGATCGCTACGATACCAGTCGATATAAGTTCAAAAGAAACGAATGGGCCAGAACCAAGAGAGACGCCAAAATCCATAACTGCTCGGCATCTGTATGCAAAGCTGCAAATGACCAGCCTTTCAAGTACCTCTGCAAATACTTCGACATAGATGCCAACGAAGAAACACTTTCACATCTTGAGGTAGCACTGAATAACTACCTTGCTGCGTACCAAGGATGGGAACTGCTTGAGCAAGAGAGAAATCGCCTCATGCAGACCCTCACAGACCCGCTGCCTTCCTTGTTTTACATGCTGAACAAGAGTCGTTTAGCAAAAGAGCTCGGGTTTGAACCTGTACGCCTAGTTGATATTAATTTCCAGACTTACAAGTTTCAGTATGTGTCATCGGGCGGCAATAGCTCTTACGAGGTGTCCATTATCCTTGACATGGAAAATCTTGAGAAATTCATTAAGTACCTCGGCGACATGCTACGCTTCAAAAATAGCGCCAAAGGCCAGCGAGGATTGATGACTCCGCAGCTTCGTGAAAAGATAAAAAAGAGAGACAAAAACACCTGCCAGCAGTGCGGAGTATCTGTTACCGAAGAACCAAATTTGCTAATTGAGATTGACCATGTAATTCCAATCTCTAAGGGCGGAACTACAACCGAGGATAACTTACAAGCTTTATGCTGGCGTTGTAATCGTAAGAAAGGTGCGTCCCTTGCACAGGCCGCAATACAGGATTGGAATCAGCCATAGGTATACGCTAATAAACCCAGATAATGCGGAGCTATTAATATATGAGGAATTCAACTGACTCGCCTCAGCCATTGAGCCGCCTCCCCCGATCTGTGTATCACGGGAATACAGCCCACATTTTCAAATGGCAGGTTCAATGACTGCTCTTGGCCGACACCAGCCTATCGCTACCAATAATAAAATCTGCCGAACAATCATCTCCACCGTATCCAAGCCAATCAATTAGCAACACCGGCTCACAAATCACCCAGTAACCACCCACAAAAAAACCGCCAGTATTTGGCGGTTTTTTGTGGGCGTAGACTTTTACTGCTGCAATTCCTGCTCGGTGAACATGTCGCTAAACAGCATGCTCGACAGGTAGCGCTCGCCGGAGTCGGGCAGGATTACCACGATGGTTTTGCCTTGCATGCCCGGCTCATTGGCCAGGCGCAGGGCCACGGCCATGGCGGCGCCGCAGGAGATGCCGCAGAGGATGCCTTCTTCGCGCATCAGGCGCAGGGCAACGGCTTTGGCGTCGTCATCGCTCACCTGTTCAACGCGGTCCACCATGCTCAAATCGAGGTTACTGGGGACAAAGCCTGCGCCAATGCCCTGAATTTTGTGTGGGCTGGGTTTGACCTCTTCACCGGCCAAGGTTTGGCTGATGACCGGCGAGCTGATCGGCTCCACCGCCACGGAAATGATCGCCTTGCCCTGGGTTTGTTTGATGTAACGGGACACGCCGGTAATGGTACCGCCGGTGCCGACGCCTGAGACCAGCACGTCAATCGCGCCATCGGTGTCGTTCCAGATTTCCGGGCCCGTGGTCTTTTCATGGATGGCCGGGTTGGCCGGGTTGTTGAATTGCTGCGGCATAAAGTAGGTGTTGGTATCAGACGCGGCGATTTCTGCGGCTTTATCAATAGCGCCCTTCATGCCCTTGGGCGGCTCGGTCAGCACCAACTCAGCGCCCAGCGCTTTGAGTACCTTGCGGCGTTCCAGGCTCATGGAGGCTGGCATGGTCAGCAGCAGCTTGTAGCCACGCGCCGCCGCAACAAACGCCAGGCCAATGCCGGTGTTGCCGGAGGTGGGTTCAACAATGGTCATGCCGGGTTTGAGTACGCCGCGCTCTTCGGCGTCCCAGATCATGCTTGCGCCGATGCGGCACTTCACCGAATACGCCGGGTTACGCCCTTCGATCTTGGCCAGAATGGTCACCCCAGCCGGCCCCAGGCGGTTGATGCGAACCAGGGGGGTGTTACCGATGGCTTGGGCGTTGTCTGCGAAGATGCGGCTCATGGCGAAGTCCTTGAAGCGATTGAAGGAAAGGTACGCAGCCTAAGTTGACACTCGCCTGCCGTCCAGTTCGATGACAGCGCTGACGTGACTCGCCATTCAGTGACTGAGCAAGGGATTTCGCTGAAAGCCCCATATTTACTGAGCTGTAGCCGTGCAGCACACACCGGGCGCAGGCTCGTGGGCGAAGCCTGTGCCCCATTGAGGATTCTGGTCTAACAGCTTAAAGTGAGAGTGAAGCAAGCGGGAATGCATACAACGCTTTGTCAAAATGGCCGTATCGATGGGTATCACAGCTTTAGTAGTAGGAAACGTGATGTATGACTGAACTATTCTGCTAGCTTAGTGGCTATTTAAACAGGGAAGGTTTAATGGAATTCATAATTGTTGTGCTTGCTCTAATTGGTGCTTATGCAATTTGGAATTTCTTTTTCAAGCCGAATATATTTGACAAGCTAACACTGCTAGCTCTTGGCGTATGGAAGGCGCAATATGCTCAGGCCAGCTTTTTTACAAAAACCGGCATGGCTTCTGCGCTCATAGTCCAAGCTGTATCTGTGTCGGAGAAATTAGGTTCGGGGGTCACTCTCAAAGAATTCAGAGCCATGATGGCTGCGGAGAAGGTCGAGGTTAATCGCTTCGTATGTGAATGGTTTGATTTGATGGAAAGTGAGCTATCTGAGTACTTTCATGATGGCGAAGCGGATCAAATACCTGCCGCTGTGGTATTTG
Organism: Pseudomonas sp. Ga0074129; assembly: GCA_001465025.1. Classification (GTDB taxonomy): domain Bacteria; phylum Pseudomonadota; class Gammaproteobacteria; order Pseudomonadales; family Pseudomonadaceae; genus Aquipseudomonas. Next base: position 237 of record LNDO01000061.1, on the reverse strand, counting down.
GTATGGCGTTGCTGAATGCCTCGAACCCTATGAGGTTTCGTCAGGTAATGGCAGATCCTGATCTAATGGGGTTGCAGCAGTCAGAAACTAACAGCAGATCCATTTTGTGAAGGTTGGTGCAGCTTACGCAGCCATACGATTTAGGGAAACTCTGAAAAAGACTTCCTGATTTTGGCAAAATACCCGGATTCCACCCGCTGAGTTTTCCGATGAAGCAGATGACCTTCGCCGACGCCG
>LNDO01000060.1 GCA_001465025.1 Pseudomonas sp. Ga0074129 | reverse complement strand
AACGGATGACTTGATCGGTTTTGGTCGAATCGCCGCTTTTAAAATCGGCAAGAGCTGAAGTCGGCCGGAAATACAGGGCTACTTCAGAGCATCCTTAGTGCTTGTGGCGCTTTTGGCCGGCTGCCAGGCGTCGCTGCCGGCTTTACCCGATTGGCAAAGCCCTGACGGGCTGCAACACCCGGATGTAGGCCGCATTGTGGAGTTAAGCAGCGGCAAGACGTTGACCCCTGAGCAACTGGTGGCGCGTTTGGTTGATGCGCCCAAGGTGTTGGTGGGTGAGCGCCACGACAACCCCGATCACCATGCTCTGCAGCTTTGGCTACTGCGTGCGCTGGCTCAACAGCGGCCGCAGGGCAGCCTGCTGTTGGAGATGCTCAATCCCAATCAACAAACCAAGGTCGATCAGGTGCGCCAGGCCCTACAAGCCGGACAAACGCCGCCGGATATCCTGACTGCACTGGCCTGGCAGCCGGGCTGGTCGTGGTCGCTTTACGGGCCGTTGGTGCAGCATGCGCTGCGTCAACCTTATCCATTGTTGGCGGCCAACCTTGACCGTTCTGAGGTGATGCAGATCTACAGCCAAGTCCCGACGTTGAGCGGTCAGGCGTCCAGCGCACCGGCTGTGCGTGAAACGCTGCTGGCGCAGATCCGCGAATCCCACTGCAACCTGCTGCCGGAGAGTCAGTTGTCGGCCATGCTTGCTGTGCAACAACAGCGCGACCGACGCATGACAGAGGCACTGCTGGCCGCGCCACAACCTAGCCTGCTGATAGCTGGGTCTTTTCATGTGCGCCGCGACCTGGGTGTGCCGCTGCATCTGCAGGATTTACAGGGGGCGGAAGGCACGCCGGTTTTGATCCTGGCGGAAATCGGTACGCAGATAACTTCAGCCGCTGCCGACTTCGTTTGGTATACGCCGGCACAGCCTCAGCAGGACCATTGCGCCACGCTACGCCGCTAAAAAACGCCCAGGCCGCTTGGCAGCAAGAGCGGCCTGGGCATTGAATGCGTTCCACCTTGTCAAAGTCTCAGCACTGTTGAGGGCAATGGTCTAGCGGGGCGTTTCTACAGGCAAAAAAAGACCCGGCAAAAGCCGGGTCAATAACCGTGATTAGCCTGATGAGGAGATAATCTGAAGAGGCCGACTGAAGGTCTCTTGAGCTTATCGGCTGATCTCGCGACCAGTTGAGGTAATAATAACAATTCTCATTTTCAAGTCAACACTTCAGTAGAAATAATTTTAGTGACGCAGGTTGGCTGGATTTCCTGACAAAAAACCCGACGCTAGGTCGGGTTTTGTGATGCTTCAGTTCAGCCCGGTTTAATCGTTTGGCAGGCGCAGTTGAGTCACTTCTTTGTTGAGCAGGTCGATGCGTTTAGCCATGCTCTCGATCAGGCTGTGGGCTATTCGAGGGTTGCTCTGCATCAGGCTGAGGAACTGCTCTTTAGGAATCACCATGACCGTGCAGGGCTCGCTGGCCAGTACGGTTGCACTGCGTCGCTCGCGGGTGAAAACCGCCATGGCGCCAAAAATTTCGTCCTTCTGTACATCACCTACTTTATGGCCGTCCACATAAGCTTCGGCATGGCCTTCGATGATGATGAATACGTTGTCGGCGGTATCGCCTTGATGAATCAACTCTTCGCCGGCTGCAAAATGCTGAAACCCAGTGGATGGGCGAATTTCTGGTTGTTTTAACCGAACCAGCGCATCGGACAGCAGGGCGGTGTGGCCAATCAAATATTGGATAAACAGTTCTTGGCGTTGTTCGCTGGCATAGATGTGTTTGAACACATCGCTGCGCGAGTAGGGGATCAGGCTCAGTTTTTCTTCGCTGCTGTAACGGCAGCTCGGCATGTCTAAGCCCTGGCGCAGGCCTACTAGATCACCTTCCTGAAGATAGAAGAGTGGACGACCATCAACCACAGCGTGCAGCAGGCCGTTTTCAATGATGAACAGCTGATTGCCTGGCAGGATCTCGGTTAGATCATCTGCTCGCTCAAGCTGCAGTGGCGAGTCTGCAGGCGCGAGGCCTTCAAGCAATTGGGCGGGGATGCTTTGGAGTCGGTTGATTAGCTGATCGGCGTAAGCCGGTTGCTCCCCGAGTAAATACATGAGCGAATATCCTTGAACTGGCTAGGCATACTAAACCGCACGAACGTCCCTAAAACAATAGTGGGCTGCGGCGTTCGGGTAAATCGCCAGCTCGGCAGGTTGTGAGCTAGCTCTTGTTGTGGCTGCAACTTTCATCGAGTTGGGTGTTGAGTTCCGCCTTATGGCCTGGCGTCAGTTCATTCCAATGCACGTCCAGCAGCGCCCCTTCAATGGCATACAACAGCACCTTTGAGGCCCTGAAGCCGCGTGCGCGAACCGCTCGATAGGCGCCAACAGAACCTAGGCGCCTTAAGTCATTGGCGCTGTGAATGCCCACAGCATGTAGCCACTGCGCTGAGGTTTTACCGAGGTTTTTCAGGTGTTGCAGTTCATCGTTCATCTGGCCTCCTTGCGCTGCATGGCTGGGTGCGTACGGAGTGTGCGCTACATGAGTGTAGTGCTCAGTCTGAGAACGTGGCGCCGCAGTTGTATCAACTAAATGACGGCGATATCAGTGTGATCCTGCCTTGCTGCAAAGGTTGCACGCGTTCAACGCGGACCAAGACGAACTTCATTTAACGCGTGTTGTAGCGCAGGCGTGTGCCGAAATTTACAGACATGAGAATTTCATCTGCAGTCAGTTCGACAGGAAAGTAAGCGCCGGAAATTTGCGCGTGGGCCAGGCTTGCACCTTCAAGCTGAGCGCTGCGTAGATCCAGCCCGCGCAGGTCCGCTCCGCGGAAATAAGCATTGGTGAAATTAATGTTCTGCGCATCCAGTGCTCGCAGGTCAAGACCGCGAAAATCGCCATCACTTAAATCGACAGGCACATCTTTGGGTTTTTGAGCATTGAAGGCGGTGATCTTCTCGTTGTGGATGAGTGAATAGAGAGCGCTATCCAATTGTTTGGGGTGGGTCATGGAGTATCTCCGAGTGATCGACACTTGCAGTATAGAAGCGGCGGCGCACTCTGCTGGCGCCGTCGCAATGACCCGAACGGGTTTTACGCGTTTGGTAGGCGTTTACGGATGCGAGTGATCAGGTTGTCCAAGCTGGCACCGTCGTGAGTCTCTACATGTTTGCTGTGCAACAGCTCATCTTCGCTCAATGCTTCACGGCTGGCCTGCTGCGCATGCACGACATCCATGGTGGCGTCTGACGGGTCGTTGCCGGCCAGGCGGCGTTGCTCAAGCCAGCCTGCAATGACTTCATCCGGTGCGCTGCATTCCAGAATAATGAACGGAGCACCGCAGGCTTCGGCAATCTGGCTGGCCGCATCGCGCTGGGCTTTTTTCAGGTAGGTAGCGTCGATAACGACCGGGAACCCGGCATGCAGCGCCGCCTCAGCCAATTGGTGCAGGCGCTGGTAGGTGCTGGCGCTGGCATCCTGGCTGTAAATCCCAGTGCTGAGTTTGCCGGTGTCGGCATCCTTTTGTTCGCCAAATAGCCGTTTACGCTCTACATCCGAGCGCAGGCGAATTGCCCCCAAGGCCTCAACCAGGCGCATGGCGACGTGGCTTTTGCCCACTGCAGAAACACCATGGGTGATGGCCAAGAAGGGTGATGGAATAATGCTGTAGCTTTCGGCCAGGTTGGCGTAATTACGGTATTGGCGCAGGGTGACGGCTTTTTGCACGGCGTCGGTCTGATGCGCCAGGCTGAACAACGCAACTTTGGCACGAACCAACGCGCGATAGGCTTTGTAGAAGTTCAGCAGCTCCAGCGCGGCATAGTCACCCGTATGCTCCAGCCAGGCATTGACGAAGCGCCATGCGTGCGCCTTGAGGCCGCGGTCTTCCAGATCCATGGCGAGGAACGCCGCGTCCGAAGCAATATCGATAAGACGGAACGGTTCGTTGAACTCGATGCAGTCGAACAGCACCACCTGGTCATTCAACAATGTGGCGTTACCCAAGTGAATGTCGCCATGGCATTCGCGGATCGAGCCGTTTGCCGCGCGCGTTGCCAGCAGTGGCTCCAGGCGGGCGAAGCTGGCCTCAGTCCAGGCCTCGAGAGCTTCAAGCTGCTGCAGGTCGGCTGCATCATTGAGCATGGGGCGTATTTGCTCAAAGTTCTGCCGCATTGGCGCGACGATGGCAGCCGGAGAGCACAGTTCGTGTTCGGCCGGTACCGCCGGAGTGGCGGCGTGGAAATCAGCAATTTGTTTGGCCAGAGCATCAATATGCGCTTCGCTCAGCTCGCCACGCGCCTGAACATCACTCAGCAGCTGACTTTGTGGGAACTGACGCATTTTGAGTGCGTATTCGATTGCCTCAGTTTCGCCGCCAAGCTGGGGTGCCTCGACACTGCCGCAAATTGGCAGTACCTCAAGATAAAGGTCCTGCGTCAGGCGCTGGTTAAGGCGCAGCTCTTCCTGGCAAAAGTGTTGGCGCGCGCTCAGTTCGCTGAAATCGAGAAAGCCGAAGTTCACCGGTTTCTTGATTTTGTAGGCAAAGGGGCCGGTCAGAATGACCCAAGAGATGTGGGTCTCGATGACCTTAAACTGCTCAACCGGGTGCGGGTAAAGTGCCGGGTTTTGTAGTGCGCTGATCAGTGCTTGGCTCACGGGCGATCCTTGGCGGTCAACTGAAATAAGAGTGGGCCATTATGGCCTTACAATCCGGCTCTGCAAACCGCTGTGCCGGCCTGCTGGCAAGCAGACAAAGTGCGTATAATGCCGCGCCATGACTCGATCCCGATCTCCCCGTCCTCGCTCCAAACGCCGTTCTAACGGTATGCGCCCCTGGCTGGGCTGGGCTATCAAGCTCAGTTTGGTTGGTTTGGTGGTTTTTGCCGTGTTTGCGGTTTACCTCGATGCCGTGGTGCAGGAGAAATTCTCCGGCAAGCGCTGGACCGTTCCGGCCAAGGTGTATGCCCGCCCGCTTGAGTTGTTTGTTGGGCAAAAGCTGGCCAAGGACGACTTCCTCAAGGAGTTGGACGCCTTGGGCTATCGCCGGGAAAACGCGCTCAGCGGCCCTGGTGGTGTCTCGGTGGCCGGCAATAACATTGAACTTCACTCTCGTGGGTTCCAGTTTTACGAAAGCACTGAGCCATCGCAGCGTGTAAGAGTGCGTTTCTCCGGCGATTATGTGGCCGGCCTGAGTCAGGCCAATGGCGCCAACCTGGCCGTCGCGCGGCTGGAACCGTTGATGATTGGCGGGTTGTATCCAGCTCACCAAGAGGATCGCCTGCTGATCAAGTTGGAGCAGGTACCTCCTTATCTGGTCGAAACGTTGGTGGCGATTGAGGATCGTGAATTTTTCAACCACTTCGGCGTCTCGCCTAAAGGTATCGCCCGTGCGGTGTGGGTGAACGCCACCGCGGGTCAATTGCGTCAGGGCGGCAGCACCTTGACGCAGCAATTGGTAAAGAACTTTTTCCTGACCAATGAGCGCACGCTGTCGCGTAAAGCCACCGAAGCGATGATGGCGGTTTTGTTGGAGTTGCATTACGACAAGCAGGACATCCTTGAGGCGTATCTCAATGAGGTGTTCCTGGGGCAGGACGGTCAGCGGGCTGTGCATGGTTTTGGCTTGGCCAGCCAGTATTTCTTTAGCCAGCCATTGTCAGAGTTGAAACTTGATCAGGTTGCACTGCTGGTGGGCATGGTTAAGGGACCAACCTTCTTTAACCCCCGTCGTAATCCTGAGCGCGCCCTAGCACGGCGTAATCTGGTGCTCGACGTGCTCGCCGAACAGGGCGTCGCCAGCCTGGACGCCGTCACTGCAGCCAAACAAAAGCCGTTGGGCATTACCCAGCGTGGCAGCTTGGCCGACAGTTCGTTCCCTGCGTTTTTGGATTTGGTCAAACGCCAGTTGCGAGAGGACTATCAGGAGCAGGACTTAACCGAGGAAGGCTTGCGCATCTTCACCAGCTTTGACCCAATTTTGCAGCTCAAGGCCGAAAGCGCGTTAGCCGACAGCCTCAAGCGCCTGTCAGGACGCAAGGGTGTTGACCAGGTTGAAGCTGGCATGGTTGTCACCAGCCCAGAAAGCGGTGAGGTTCAAGCCGTGGTTGGCAGCCGCCAGCCGCGCTTTGCTGGTTTTAACCGGGCATTGGATGCTGTGCGACCAATTGGCTCGCTGATAAAGCCAGCGATTTATCTCACGGCATTGGAGCGGCCGAGCCAATACACCTTGACCAGCTTGCTGGAAGACCAGCCCTTCTCCATCAAGGGTCAAGATGGTCAGGTGTGGAGCCCACAAAACTTTGATCGTAAGGCTCACGGCACCATTTACCTGTATCAGGGGCTGGTCAACTCTTACAACCTGTCCACCGCCAAGTTGGGCCTTGAGGTAGGTGTGCCGCAGGTGTTGAAAACCCTCAGTCGCCTCGGTGTTGAGCATGAATGGCCTGCGTATCCATCGATGTTGCTTGGGGCGGGTGCGCTCAGCCCAATGGGTGTCGCGACTATGTATCAGACAATGGCCAATGGTGGTTTCAGCACTCCGTTGCGCAGCATCCGGAACGTGCTCACTGCCGAGGGTGAACCGCTCAAGCGGTATCCGTTCCAGATCCAGCAGCGGTTCGATGCGGGTGCCATCTATTTGCTGCAAAACGCCATGCAGCGCACGATGGCAGAAGGCACTGGGCGTTCGGTTTATAGCCAGTTGCCGCGATCACTGGCCTTGGCCGGTAAAACCGGCACCAGTAACGACTCCCGAGACAGCTGGTTTGCCGGTTTCAGTCAGGATGTTCTGGCTGTGGTTTGGCTGGGGCGCGATGACAACGGCCCCACGCCGTTAACCGGCGCGACCGGCGCTCTGCAGGTGTGGACAGACTTCATGCGCAAGGCCGATCCGCTGCCGCTTGATATGCCCATGCCAGAAAACGTGGTGCAAGCCTGGATAGACGCCGGCAGCGGTCAAGGGACTGATCCGAGTTGTCCGAATGCAGTACAGGTACCTTATATTCGTGGCAGCCAACCCGTCGCGGGGCCGGCCTGTGGTATTCAGGCGCCGGTCGACGAAGTGATGGATTGGGTGCGCGGCTGGTTGGATTAAGTGAGAGGGTGTGACGTGAATAAGTGGTTGATTCCAGCGGTAACGGCTTCGCTTTTCTTGGCAGGTTGTAACACTGTTCCGCGCGGCTCTATCCCGGTGGTTGAGGGCGGTTCATCGATTTCTTCGGGGCAGGTCGCGTCTTCAGGCGGTTACCCTGCACCTGCGCCTCAAACGCAAACACTGCCGCAAGATTCGGGTGTAGTGGTGATGGTGCCAGGCGGTGTGAGTACAACGCCGATTCAATCGTTCCCAGCGGGCAACGCGCCTATGCAGGCAGGCGCATCGACTCAGCCTTGGAGCGCTTCGCCTCCGGCCGTGTCAGGTGGCTATGCCGCGCCTGCGCCGACGGGTATCCCTGGCGGTGGTTTAGCAATGGATGAGCAACTGGATGGCCCAGTGTTGTCGCTACTGACCACGGCTCAGCAGCAACAGGGTGGCGGCGACCTCAACGGTGCTGCTTCAAGCCTGGAGCGCGCCCAGCGCATTGCTCCGCGCGAGCCGCAAGTGCTTTATCGGCTAGCCGAGGTGCGCATGGCTCAAGGTGATGCTGCTCAAGCGGAGCAGTTTGCGCGTCGTGGCTTGAGTTATGCCAGTGGTCGTCCTGCGCTTCAGGCCAGCTTGTGGAATTTAATCGCTCAGGCACGCGAGCGTCAGGGTGATGCGGCAGGTGCTGCGCAAGCCCGCGAGCAGGCAAGAGTCAGTCTCTGATGGATAAGCGCGTAGCCGATCTGGCTGACCAGCTTTTGCTGATTGAGCGTGAACTGCGGGTGCAGGGCTGGTGGGCGTCGCAAGCGCCTGATTCCGAGGCGTTGTCCAGTCAGGTGCCTTTTTGCGTAGACACGCTGGCATTTGAACAGTGGCTGCAGTGGATATTTCTGCCGCGCATGAAGCATATGCTGGAGTCTGCAGCGCCTTTGCCCACAGTGTCCGGTATTCAGCCTATGGCTGAGCAGGTCTATGGCGGTCAGTTGGTAAAGGCGCGAGAGTTGATACGGCTGTTGGGCGAGTTTGATCAGTTAATCGTCGGCGCGGCCTAAGTCGCGCCGCAGGGTTAGTTACAGTTATCTGTGATCGACTTCTGCGTTTCGGCGATGCGCGCCTGGCGTTCTTCCTCGCTCAGGCGGCGAACTTCGCCCTCTACTTCCATGCGCAGGCGTGGGTTGTTTTGCAGTTGCGCCAGGTTGGTGCGCACCTCCTCGCAGTATTTCTTGCGCTCAGCTTCCTTGGCTGCCACGTCCTGCTTAACCTTTGCATCGATAGCCGCCTGTTCAGGGTTAGCAATGCTTTCAAATGTAGGGGCAGGCTTGGTAGGTTCTGCCGGTGCGGGCTTTGGAACAGGTAGTGCAGTGTTGATGGTGCTCGCTTCCTGCCCCTGCGGCGGCTGTGCGCTGAAATGGGTGACCCCTTTGTCGTCGACCCACTTATAAACCTGGCCAGCCATGGCTGTGGCGCTGATGGCGAGTAGCAAGCTGCTGGTAATAATCATGCGGCGCATGCAGTTTCCTTAAAGTGAGCGGCAGTACATGCTCACTACTATAACCAAAATGGTCAAATCGTCATCCTGCTCTGCGTCACAGCAGAAGATTGCAGATTCAATCACTGATTACTTGACTTGGCCGCGCTGAATCCCAACAATTCCATGCTCGCTGTAGTGGAGTCCGCCGCAAGCAGGCTTTAGCTCAGTAGACATGAGGTGCACACCCGCGCCGACCTGTTTCACCCGCAACGCGTTACCTCGCGCTGGGTGGGAAAATCCCGCAACACCAAGGGCCTTTCCCAATACTTGCTCAGTAGTAGCTGACGTAGTCAGCGACCACCGTCGCTCATGCTCTGCTGGCAGTAAACCTATCTTAGGCCGTCCCTTGTAGGCGGTTTTCTGGCGTTTTAGAGGTGAACAACGTGGAGCTTTTATCCGGCGCTGAAATGGTCGTCCGCTTCCTGCGCGACGAAGGCGTTAAAAATATCTATGGGTACCCTGGTGGTGCTCTGCTGCATATCTACGATGCCTTGTTCAAAGAGCCTGAGGTGAACCATATTCTGGTTCGTCATGAGCAGGCGGCTACCCATATGGCGGACGGTTATGCCCGTGCCACTGGTAAGGCTGGTGTTGTGTTGGTGACTTCCGGTCCTGGCGCTACTAATGCCATTACAGGTATTGCCACTGCCTACATGGACTCTATTCCGATGGTGGTGTTGTCTGGCCAGGTGCCTAGCAACATGGTTGGCACTGATGCCTTCCAGGAAACCGACATGATCGGTATTTCCCGTCCGATCGTTAAGCACAGCTTTATGATCAAGCATGCTTCGGAAATCCCGGAAGTTTTGAAAAAGGCCTTTTATCTGGCCCAGTCAGGTCGTCCAGGTCCTGTGGTTGTGGACATTCCCAAGGACATGACCAATCCGGCTGAGAAGTTCGAATACGTTTATCCGAAAAAAGCCAAACTGCGCTCCTATAGCCCAGCTCTGCGTGGCCATTCCGGCCAAATCCGCAAGGCTGCAGAACTGCTGCTGACCGCCAAGCGTCCTATGGTGTATTCCGGTGGCGGCGTGATCATGGGTGAAGCTTCTGCGCCCCTGACCGAGCTGGCACAAATGCTTAATCTGCCTGTTACCAACACCCTAATGGGGTTGGGCGGTTATCCGGGTACGGATCGTCAGTTCCTGGGCATGCTCGGTATGCACGGCAGTTACACCGCCAACTTGGCGATGCATCACGCTGACGTCATTCTGGCGGTAGGTGCGCGTTTTGATGACCGTGTTATCAACGGCGCAAGCAAGTTCTGCCCGAATGCCAAGATCATTCACGTCGACATCGATCCAGCGTCTATTTCCAAAACCATCAAGGCTGACATCCCGATTGTAGGTCCGGTTGAAAGCGTGATGACCGAAATGGTCGCCATCCTTAAAGAGATCGGTGAGCAGCTGAACAAGGACGCTTTGGCCAGTTGGTGGAAGCAGATCGAAGAGTGGCGTGGTACGGGTCGCTTGTTCCCTTATAACGAGGGCGACGGCACGATTATCAAGCCGCAGGCCGTTATCGAGATGTTGTCTGAAATCACCAATGGCGATGCCTTTGTGACCTCGGACGTAGGCCAGCATCAGATGTTTGCTGCGCAGTACTACCGGTTCAATAAGCCTAACCGTTGGATCAACTCCGGCGGCTTGGGCACCATGGGCTTTGGTTTCCCAGCTGCAATGGGTGTCAAGCTGAGCTTTCCGGATGACGAGGTCGCCTGCGTAACCGGTGAAGGCAGTATTCAGATGAATATTCAGGAGTTGTCGACCTGCCTGCAATACGGTTTGCCGGTAAAGATCGTCAATCTGAACAACGGTGCGCTTGGTATGGTGCGCCAGTGGCAGGACATGATGTACAGCAGCCGTCACTCCCACTCTTACATGGAGTCGTTGCCTGACTTCGTCAAGTTGGCCGAGGCGTATGGCCATGTGGGTATCCGCATCACTGATCTGAAAGACCTGAAACCAAAGATGGAAGAAGCCTTTGCGATGAAAGATCGCTTGGTATTCCTCGACATTCAGGTTGACACCAGTGAGCACGTCTATCCGATGCAAATCAAAGACGGTGCAATGCGCGATATGTGGCTGAGCAAGACGGAGCGTACCTAATCATGCGACACATCATTTCCCTGCTGCTGGAAAACGAGCCTGGCGCACTGTCCCGTGTTGTGGGCCTGTTTTCTCAGCGCAACTACAACATCGAAAGCCTGACGGTAGCTCCGACTGAAGACCCGACCTTGTCGCGCCTGACCTTGACCACTGTCGGTCATGATGAAGTCATTGAGCAGATCACCAAAAACCTCAACAAGTTGATTGAGGTGGTCAAGCTGGTTGATTTGTCCGAGAGCGCCCACGTTGAGCGTGAGCTGATGCTGGTCAAAGTAAAGGCTACAGGGGCTCAGCGGGCTGAAGTCAAGCGTACCACCGACATCTTCCGCGGCCAGATCGTGGACGTAAGCAGCAGTGTTTACACCATCCAGTTGGCCGGCACGAGTGACAAGCTGGACAGCTTTATCCAAGCAATCGGCACCACGTCGATTCTGGAAACCGTACGCAGTGGCGTTACTGGCATTGCCCGTGGCGACAAAGTACTCAGCATCTAACCCATTTAACGAATGGCCTGCGGGTCATCAAGACAGGAGAATTTCCATGAAAGTGTATTACGACAAAGATTGTGACCTCTCGATCATCCAGGGTAAGAAAGTTGCCATCATCGGTTACGGTTCCCAGGGTCATGCTCAAGCGTGCAACCTGAAAGATTCCGGTGTTGATGTGACTGTTGGCCTGCGCAAAGGCTCGGCCACCGTTGCCAAGGCTGAAGCCCATGGCCTGAAAGTGACTGACGTTGCTTCCGCCGTTGCTGCTGCTGACTTGGTTATGATCCTGACTCCGGATGAGTTCCAGTCCTCGCTGTACAAGAACGAAATCGAGCCGAACATCAAAAAAGGCGCCACTCTGGCCTTCTCCCACGGCTTCGCGATTCACTACAACCAGGTTATTCCGCGCAGCGATCTCGACGTGATCATGATCGCGCCGAAGGCTCCGGGCCACACCGTGCGTTCCGAGTTCGTTAAAGGCGGCGGCATCCCTGACCTGATCGCTATCTATCAGGACGCTTCCGGCAACGCCAAAAACGTTGCGCTTTCCTACGCCGCTGGTGTGGGTGGCGGTCGTACCGGCATCATCGAAACCACCTTCAAGGACGAGACCGAAACCGACCTGTTCGGCGAGCAAGCTGTTCTGTGCGGCGGTACCGTTGAACTGGTAAAAGCCGGCTTTGAAACTCTGGTTGAAGCCGGTTATGCGCCGGAAATGGCCTACTTCGAGTGCTTGCACGAACTGAAGTTGATCGTTGACCTAATGTACGAAGGCGGTATCGCCAACATGAACTACTCGATCTCCAACAACGCTGAATACGGCGAGTACGTGACTGGCCCGGAAGTTATCAACGCCGAATCCCGTCAGGCTATGCGCAATGCTCTGAAGCGCATCCAGGACGGCGAATACGCCAAGATGTTCATCAGTGAAGGTGCCACCGGCTATCCTTCGATGACCGCCAAGCGTCGTAACAACGCTGCGCACGGTATCGAGATCATCGGTGAGCAACTACGCTCCATGATGCCGTGGATCGGCGCCAACAAAATCGTCGACAAAGCCAAGAACTAAGGTTTTATGACGTAAGAAAAACGCGGCTAAGGCCGCGTTTTTTCATGGTGCAGCAAGGCTTCTGGTATAAAGCTTGAGTGTTGCATGGGCGTCGGTCTGAACCCTGTTCGTCAGCGCCTGTCGAAATTCTTCAAATCCGTTGCAAGGTGTTGTTCATGAATGAACGTCCAGATGAGCCGCAATCTCCCGTCGATGCTGAAAGCTTGCTACCAATCGATGAGCACATAGAGGAGGGTCATGACGCCGAAGGGCGTAAGGTCCGTCATCGCGGTATTTATCTGCTGCCCAACCTGTTTACCACGGCCAATCTATTTGCCGGGTTCTACGCCATCATCAATGCCATGAACGGCAACTTCTATGTGGCAGCTGCCGCGGTGTTTGTGGCAATGGTGTTGGATGGTCTGGATGGTCGAGTCGCGCGCCTGACCAATACCCAAAGCGCCTTTGGTGCGGAATACGACTCGCTTTCCGACATGGTTGCCTTTGGTGTAGCGCCGGCCTTGCTCGCGTTTGAGTGGGCGTTGGGCAGCATGGGTAAGGTCGGCTGGATGGTCGCCTTCATCTATGTGGCGGGTGCCGCGCTGCGTTTAGCGCGTTTCAACACGCAGATCGGCAGCGTCGACAAGCGTTACTTTATCGGCCTGGCCAGCCCGGCTGCTGCGGGTGTGGTGGCAGGTACGGTTTGGGCCTTCAGTGATTTTGGCATCAAGGGCTCGAATATGGCCTTTGTAGTTGCCATCTTGGTGGCAGCGGCCGGTATGCTCATGGTCAGCAACATCAAGTACAACAGCTTCAAGGATCTAGACCTGAAAGGGCGCGTGCCTTTTGTGGCGATATTAGCAGTGGTGCTGGTGTTTGCTGTTGTGTTCAGTGATCCGCCGCGCATCCTACTGATTATCTTCCTGGCTTACGCGGCCTCGGGGCCGATTCAGTATCTGCTGCGCCTGCGTCGCGGTAAAAGCGCTTAGTTACAGCGCAGCTGTATCGACAAAGCCGTTGAAGCGTCAGCTTCAACGGCTTTGTCGTTTCTGCAGGCGGCGCATTCTTGCGGGTGGTGAGGTGCTTTTGATGAGGTCATTGAAACAAAAGCGAAACAATCAGTTGACCTACGGGGTTCTATCCCTATACTGCGCACCTCTTGAGGCGTAAGCGACTCCTTAAACTTCTTATAAAACAAGAAGTTAGATTTAAATAAGGGGTTGCAAATCAGCGAAAGCTGCGTAGAATGCGCCTCCTCTTCAGGAAGTGGCGTTTAGGTCTGAAGGGGTTCGGTCGAGGTGGTCGAAAGCGGTAAATGAGGTGGTT
>LNDO01000059.1 GCA_001465025.1 Pseudomonas sp. Ga0074129 | reverse complement strand
TCTGCGCTTGAATCCTTTGGTGTGAGAGCCTGGATTCTACCGGTGGCTGGCCCTCTGCCTATCGTTTCAAGCGTTGCACTTATTCTATGAATTCAGGCACAACAACAAGCGCTACCCACAGGTGGCGCATCGCCTACGCAAGAGGGGTATCCAATGCACCGCTTTACACTCAGTTTGTGCGGCCTGGCTGTGGCAACAGCCTTCAGCCAAACAGCCCTGGCCAGCCAGCAATCGGAGGCGCAGGGTTTTATCCAGGACAGCAGTTTCAATCTGCTCAATCGCGCCTTCTATTTCAACCGTGATTTCCGCAACGGTGGCTTCAATGGCGCCGGCACCAATACAAACAAACCCGGCCAGGAGAACGGTTACCGCGAAGAAGCGGCCTACGGGATCATGGGATTCTACGAATCCGGCTTTACCCAGGGTACGGTTGGCTTCGGTGTGGATGCCTATGGCTTTCTCGGTATTCGTCTTGATGGCGGCGGTGGCCGCACCGGGACCTTGCTAGCGCCCATCGGCAGCGATGGCGAGCCCGAGCGGGAGTGGAGCGAGGCCGGCGGGGTGCTCAAGCTGCGAGTGTCTAACACCGTACTCAAATACGGTGAGCAGCAATTCGCCAACCCTGTCGTCGGGACGGGCGATGCTCGTCTGTTGCCGGAAACCGCCACGGGCTTTTTCTTAAGCAGCGAGGAAATCGAGGGCGTGAGCCTGGACGCTGGCCACATTACGGCAATGAATGCGTTCAACAGCAGCAATTCGGATGATGAGTTGCTTATTCAGTATGCCGGCGACGTGGGTGACTCGATCAGTTGGGCGGGCCTGACCTATGCACCAGCGGAAAGTCTTTCCCTCAGCCTTTACGGCTCCCAGGTCGAAGACACCTGGCGGCGCTATTACGCGGGGCTGGCCTATACCCTTGACCTGGGTAGCGAGCGTTCGCTGGGCTTTGATCTGAATGTCTATCGCACCAACGACCGTGGCCGCGCACTGGCTGGTGAGATCGGCAACACCGACTGGTCTCTGGCCAGCAAATACGCCTGGGGGGCCCATGCAGTGACCCTGGCCTATCAGCAGATCGACGATGACGCCGGTTTCGATTACATCGGTTTCGATGGCATTTACCTGGCCAACTCGGTGCAGTACTCCGACTTCAACGCTCCAGGCGAGCGCTCCTGGCAACTGCGTTATGACCTGGACATGGCCAGCTATGGCGTACCGGGCCTGACCCTGATGGCGCGCTATGTGCGCGGCAGCGATATCGACAGCACCGATGCGGACGACCGTGGTGGCTTCTTTGATGCCGATGCCCGTAACGAGAAACATTGGGAACGTAACCTGGAAGCCAAGTACATCGTACAGAGCGGCCCGGCCAAGGATCTCTCCCTGCGCGTTCGGCATGCCGTGCACCGCGGCTCTTCCAACCAAATTGACGGGGACGCCGACGATGTTCGTTTGATCGTCGAGTACCCGCTTAGCCTGCTTTAAGCTTTCACTCGTCGTGGAGTGAAAAATAGGGGTTGCTCCTTTCCTCCCCGTCTTGGGGGCTGTGTCGGCCATGGCCCCCTTTTTTTATGTTTCTCTTGGCTCTCTGCCAGCGCTGATGGGCTGTAACAAAGCGCCTTTGTTTTTATCTAGTAGTTAAGTGATATCTCAGTAATCGATCCTGTCTGTCGGCGCGCATTGATCGCCAATCGACATTCTGAAAAGAGGTTTTCCATGCACGAGTCGGTACAGAACTATTACGGCAAGGTCCTGCAGAACAGCGGCGATCTTAAAACCAGTGCCTGCTGTGATCCCAGCAGCATGCCGAATTGGCTCAAACCACTGCTGGCCAAGGTCCATCACGAAGTCAGCGCCCGTTATTACGGCTGCGGGCTGGTCGCACCGGCCTTGCTGGAGGGCTGCCGGGTGCTTGATCTGGGCAGTGGCTCGGGCCGCGATTGTTATGTCCTGGCGCAATTGGTCGGGGCTGAGGGCTCCGTGCTCGGTGTGGACATGACCGCCGAGCAGCTGGCGGTGGCCAATGCCCATCTGGATTACCATGCCGCGCAGTTCGGCTACGCCAATGTGGAATTTCGCCACGGCTATATCGAAGACCTGGCAGCACTGGACCTGGCCGATGCCAGCTTCGATGTCATCGTATCCAACTGCGTGATCAATCTGTCACCTGACAAGGACAGCGTATTGCGCGAGGCCTATCGCCTGCTCAAGCCGGGCGGCGAGTTGTACTTCTCTGATGTGTACGCGGATCGCCGTCTGGCTGACTCGTTGCGCCAGGATGAGGTGTTGTACGGTGAGTGCCTGGGCGGTGCCCTGTACTGGAATGACTTCGAGAACCTGGCCCGCCGGCATGGCTTTGCCGACCCACGCCTGGTGGAGGATCAGCCGATCAGCATCAGTGACCCGGCGCTGGCGGAAAAACTCGGCGATGCCCGTTTCTTCTCCGCCACCTACCGGCTGTTCAAGCTCGATGGTCTGGAGCCGGCCTGCGAGGACTACGGCCAGGCCGTGATCTATCGCGGCAGCATTGCCGGTGCGCCCACTGCATTTGTGCTGGATAAACACCACCGCATCGAAACGGGCCGGGTGTTCCCGGTGTGCGGCAATACCTGGCGCATGCTCAAGGACAGCCGTTTTGCTGCGCATTTCGAGTTTATCGGCGACTTCAGCCGGCACTTCGGTTTGTTCGAGGGCTGTGGCGGTGGTCTGCCGTTCGATCAGGGTGCTGCGCCTGGCACTGCGGCCAGCTGCTGCTGAGGAGAAGGGGATGCTGACTCGGAAGTTGTGTGCCGTTGCCTGCTCTGTCCTGCTGCTCAGTGCCTGTTCACCCGAGCAGAAGCAGACCATCAGTGTCTCGGGCTCAAGCACCATCGCCCCATTGATGGCGGACATCGGTAAGCGTTTTGAGGCGTTGAACCCTGATATTCACGTGGACGTACAATCGGGGGGAACCTCACGCGGTATTCAGGATGTACGCAATGGCCTGGCCGTCATCGGCATGGCCTCGCGCGCCCTGAAGGATACGGAAACAGATCTGCAGGCCTATACCATTGCCGACGATGGGATTGCCCTGATCGTGCACGCCAGCAACCCCCTGACCCAGATCACGGGCGAGCAGGTGGTTGACATCTACACCGGCAAGGTCAGTGACTGGTCAGCGCTTGATGGTCCGTCCGGCTCGGTGGTCAAGGTACACAAGGCAGAAGGGCGCTCGACTCTGGAGTTGTTTCTGCAGCACTTCCACCTCGACAACGGCGCTGTGCGGCCGGACCTGGTGATAGGTGACAACCAGCAAGGCATCAAGTCTGTCGCGGGCAATCCGCTGGCCATTGGTTATGTGTCGATTGGCAGTGCCGAGTATGAAGCGGGGCAGGGCGTGCCTATCAAGCTACTGGCCCTGGATGGGCAAGAGGCCTCTAGTCAGGCTGTACGAGAAGGGCATTACCCACTGAGCCGCCCCCTTAACCTGGTGGTGCGCGGTGAGCCGGATGCCAACACCCGGGCGCTATTGGACTTTGCCCAATCCAGCGAGGTGGCCGACCTTGTCCAACAGCACGCCTTTGTTCCGGCGCGATAGCGCCGACCGCCTGCTACGTTCGGTCAGCCTGCTGTGCGCGCTGGCAGCGGCGGTGATCCTGTTGCTGATTCTGCTGTTTCTGACCCAGGCCAGCTGGCCACTGCTGCAGGAGCCCGGCAATCTGCTTGGTAACAGCTGGCAGCCGAGCAAGGGCTTATTCGGCTTGCAGGCCATGCTCGCAGCCAGCCTGCTCAGCAGCGTACTGGCCCTGCTGCTGGCAGTGCCAGCCGGCCTGTTGGTCAGCATCTGGCTGATCTTCTACGCACCCAGGCCGCTGGCCAGTGCCTACTCGGCGCTGCTTGGCCTTATGGCCAGCATTCCCTCCGTGGTCTATGGGCTGTGGGGGCTGGTGGTACTGGTGCCTTTGCTCAACAACTGGTTTCCACCGGGTGCCAGCCTGCTGACGGCAGGTATTGTGCTTGGGCTGATGATCCTGCCGCTGCTGATGGTGCAGGCGGATGTAATCCTCCGTGAAAGCGCTCGCCGCCATCTGCCGGCGGCCCTGTGTCTGGGGGTGTCGCACTGGTCGGCGATTCGCCGGGTGCTGCTGCCCGCAGCCTGGCCACGGCTATGGCCATCCATCCTGCTGCAACTGGGCCGGGCCCTGGGTGAAACCATGGCGGTGCTGATGGTGGCCGGCAATGTAGTGCAGTGGCCGGGTTCGATCTTCGACCCAGTGCGTACCCTGACGGCCAATATCGCCCTGGAGATGAGCTATGCCACCGGTCCTCACCTGCAGGCGTTATACCTCAGTGGCTGGGTGTTGTTGGTATTGGCGCTGCTGCTGATGGGCTTGGCACGCCTTTATGGAGCTCGCACATGAACCGGCAGGAACGTTGGCGCGGTTATGCCCTGGCAAGCCTGGCCCTGCTGCTGGCCCTGGCACCGCTGAGCTTGTTGCTGACCCTGTTTGCCGAGGGTTTCAGCCATCTGGATTTGAGCTTTTTCAGTACTGCGCCCGAGCAGGCAGGACGGAGCGGGGGGATTGGTCCGATCATTCTCTCCACGCTCTGGGTGCTGCTGATCTGTTTGGCCATTGCCGTGCCACTGGGCCTGGGCACCGCACTGTTTCTGGTGGAGCAGCTGCGGCCGGACAGCCGTGCCAATCTGGTGCTGCAGTGGGCCCTGGATGGCCTGGGCGCCGTACCCTCGGTGGTGTTTGGCCTGTTCGGGCACCGCGTGTTCGTGGTCGAACTTGGCTGGGGCTACTCCCTGCTGGCCGGTGGCTGCACTCTAGCCTGCATGGTTTTGCCACTGTTTATTCGGGGCTGCGAGCAGGCCCTGCGCGACTGTCCGCACAGCTATCGCCAGGCTGCTGCCGGCTTGGCGATTTCCCGCGTTGGCTACCTGCGACGCATCCTGTTGCCCTTTGCGGCTCCGGGTATCGCGGCTGCTCTGGTGCTGAGTGCGGGGCGTGCCCTGGCGGAAACAGCCGTGCTGCTGTTTACCGCTGGTTATGTGATGCGCTGGCCTGAAAGTGTATTCGACTCGGGGCGCACCCTGGCCGTGCATATCTACGACCTGGCCATGAACGTCTCCGGTGGCAGCCCGGCCTCGGCGGCTACGGCTCTGGTGCTGCTGGGCCTGGCCCTGATCATTCAATTGCTAGCGTGGCGCCTGGGGCGTCGGCCGGCAGCTTTTGCGAGATAAATCATGCAAGTGCCACCTTCCATTCAGATTGAAAACCTCAGTGTGCATTACGCCGGTCAGGTCGCGCTGCAAGGCGCCTCATTGGCAGTCGCTCCCGGGGAGCTGATGGCCCTGGTCGGCCCCAGTGGTTGCGGCAAGAGCAGCCTGCTTTCGGCGGTCAATCGCATGAGTGATCTGGTGCCAGGTGCACGGGTCAGCGGGCGTGTACTGATCGACGGCCGGGATGTCTTGAGCGGAGCCGAAGATGTACAAGCTTTGCGTCGTCAGATCGGCATGGTGTTCCAGCAGCCCAACCCCTTTCCCTTGAGCATTGCCGAAAATATCCGCTTTGCCTTGCGCGAGCATGGGGTGCGCAACAAGGCCGTACTGGAAGAGCGTCTGGAGCAAGCCCTGCAGGCCACGGGGTTATGGAATGAAGTGCGCGATAGGCTGGATAAGCCGGCACTGGGGCTGTCTGGCGGTCAACAGCAACGCCTGGGCTTCGCCCGCGCCCTGGCCTTGCAGCCGAGTGTGCTGTTGCTGGATGAGCCCTGCAGTGCCCTGGACCCGATGGCCAGCGCCACGGTTGAGGCGCTGATCGACAGCCTCAAGGGGCGCTACACATTGTTGATGGTGACCCACAACCTGGCTCAGGCACGGCGCCTGGCCGACCATGTGGCGGTGTGCTGGGTACGGGATGGCTGCGGCTGCGTGCTGGAGAGTGGGCCCGCCCAGGATCTGTTCCAGAGCAGCCGCGATCCCCTGGCTCATCGTTACCTTAACGGTCTGCTGTGCTAGCGCAGCAGTATGCGGAGGACAGGAACCGATGTCTGGTGCCAAAGACTCCGCAGCCAAGGCATACAGCCGGCGTACCGTCTTGCAGCTATTGGGCTATGGTTTAAGTGCTGTTCTTTTCGGACCATCCTGGGCTAATCGTCAGCCAGGTTGGGACTTCCAGGAAATCATCCGCCGTGCAGAAGTGCGCCATGGTCCATTGGGGGATGCACGCCAACGCATTCTGGATTGGCAAGCGCTGCTACTGCAAAGCCAGGGGCTCGGCGAGATGGACAAGTTGCACGCCGTCAATCGCCATTTCAATCGGGTGTTGCAGTTTGTTGACGACATCAATATCTGGGGTGAGCAGGATTACTGGGCCACACCGGTCGAAGCGCTGATAAAGGGTAAGGCGGACTGCGAGGATTACTCCTTGGCCAAGTACTTCAGCCTGCGCCAACTGCAGGTTCCCGCAGACAAATTGCGCATCACCTACGTCAAAGCCTTGCGTCTGAATCAGGCGCATATGGTGGTGACCTATTACTCCAGCAGCAGCGCCGAACCCTTGGTGCTGGACAACCTGATCAATCAGATCCGCCCGGCCAGTCAACGTAACGATCTACTGCCGGTGTATGGCTTTAATGCGGAGGGCGTGTATTTGTTCAAGGCTGGTGGCGTCAAGCGTGCCGGGGACACCAAACAGCTTTCGCGTTGGCAGGATGTGCTCAGGAAAATGCGGGAGGAGGGGGTCTAAGGGATATCTACCGGAGCGGGGTGGCACTACTTTTAATAGGTGTTTAACGCCTCACTGGAAGGCTTTTCACCGAGTGAGCCCGTTGTTCGTCCAGCGAGTTGTAGTACGTATTTTGGGTAGTACTGAGACTATTGTGACGAAGGTCAGCCTGGAGGTCTTTCATCTCTCGATATGGTGCATCAAAGGTTGCGGAAGTGTGACGTAACCAATGCAGTGAAGCTGAGCGTAACTGGTCTATTTCGTCATCGCTCCAGCCTTCGTCAGCCATACGCCCCATAGCGCGATCAAATAGCCCTTGGAGGAGCAGGCGAATATGCCGATCAGAAAGCCCACCGCGGCCCTTCAGAGAACTGATCAACGGTGTTTTCTCTTGGGCAGTTGGGAAGGGGGAGAGCTGTAAATGTTGACGATAGCGTACTAGGAAGTTCTGGATATATTCGTCGCGGATACTGATCTTGGCTGCCTTGTTGCCTTTGCCAACCACATGAAACCACCAGTTACCCATCGTATCGCGACGAATATCGCCCATAGTAGGCGTCCAGTTGTCACGCCCGACTAGATCAGAGACTCGCAGGTACATAGAGAACATAGTCGCAACGATGAACAAAGTGCGTTCGTGTTTCGGGTCGGCCGTGGCCATCTGTTCTGCAGTCTCGATCACGTAGCTCCACTGCAACGGAGTCAGGGAGCGGGACGCCACATCCAAGGTGTGGCGTTGTTTGTAAATGGATTTCTGTTTTACCGCCCTGAAGGGGTTTACCTCGGTAAGTCCTTCATCAATGGCATGCTGGAAGAAGCTGCCACAGACTGCGAATACTTGGGCAGTAGATCCTTGCGACATGCGGTAGGGACGGGAGGGAAGGGTAGCAACGGCCTCTTCGGCAATCTTGCGTTCGCGTTTGGCCACGGTGTGACTGAAAGGTCGCCATTTAAAATTCACGATGTAGGTGTCCGTGTCGAGCTTCTTGCGACCACCCTCGCGCAGGAAGCGAGACTTTACGACCGGACCTATCCAGTCGGCTGGCGGGTTGAGGCAGAACTCCATGAATGCCTCGGCGTCTCGGCGACGCAATTCAACGAGGGGTTTGCCAGCCACCAGTAGGGACCAGAGCAACAGCCGCTCGACATGAGTTCGATAGGAATTGAACGTAGCTTCGTTGCCGGCATAGGACTCGGCGTTTTGCAAGGTAGTTGTCGCGTCAGCCGTGTTTTTAAGCTGCTATTTTCACTGCCGGCTGCTCCCTCTCTGGGTTGAGTGTGACGGCGCCGAT
>LNDO01000058.1 GCA_001465025.1 Pseudomonas sp. Ga0074129 | reverse complement strand
GCCGCCGGGTTTACAGGTGATTGCTGTGACGCGTCTGGAACAAGCGCTGGATGCGCTGTTTGAATAGCGGATCGCAGAGATGAGAAAGGAGGCCTAAGCCTCCTTCTGGTTACTCGTCTTCTTGCCCGAGCGCAGCCAGTTCTCGCTCCAGCAGGCTTTCGTCGCCGAGGTTGAGTTCAACCAGGCGGCGCAGGTGACTGATCGAGTCCAGGTCGATATGCCGGCAGACAAAGCCGAGCAGATCGCCCTGATTGCGGGTGAGGACTACATCCATCTTGACTTGGGTGTCGTCTGCCAGCGTCAAGGCCGCTTCGAGTGGCTGATCGGCGTCAGCACTCCAGTTGGCGGGGCGCTTGACCAGCAGCCCTTTCAACGAGATATCCAGCAGTTCTACAACCCAGCGTTGATCGCCTTGCACGATCTCGGTCGGTGCGTCGAAGGCGATTCGTTGAAAGCGCCGACGGTCATTGGCTGTTTCGCTCATGCAAACAAACTCCTGCGATGTTTTATCAACTATAGCCAAGGCTGCTGGCGCTGGCTGGTTAAATCTGGGCGGATATCTGGCGCAGATAGTAACTGAAGCGGCAGCTAAATAAGCTGCTGCAGTGGCAGGCGGCAACGCTCGTAGCGGCGCCTAGCCGTACAGGTCGCTTGCGGAAAACGTGGTTGCGCCGAGTAGTCCGATCATAAACTCTGCGCTACTACCCGCGTTGGTGCTGCCATACAGCACGCCGTCGGCGAAGCGCAGTTGGCCGCTGGCATCCTGCTCGCTGAAGGCAGCATTGCCGATAAAGCTGAAGGCGTCGTGGGCGGCGGTCAAGGGATTGGCATCCAGTGCCGACAGATCAATTAGGTCACCTTCACTGCTCTTGAAGCCATAAATCAGGTCGTGAAACTCACCCGTGAGCATGTCGCTGAGCTTGCTGAACACATAGCGATCAGCGCCGCTACCACCATTCAGGTAGTCGGCACCTGCGCCACCGTCGAGCACGTCGTTACCAGCCAGGCCATTAAGCACGTCGTTACCGCCTCCACCCCGCAGAGTGTTATTACCGGAGCCACCGCCCAGAATGTCGTCATAGTCGCTGCCTATTAGGTTTTCGAAGCCGCGTACTGAGTCGAGCCCGGAGCCGCCGGTCGCCTGGGCTTGTGTCGTGACCAGGGTGACGCTGACGCCGGCTTCGGCATAGGCGTAGGACAGGCTGTCGTTGCCGAGTCCGCCATTGAGGATGTTATTTCCGGAGCTGGCGAAGATGAGGTTATCTAGTGCATTGCCGGTGCCGTTGGAGTTGCCGGGAGCGATCAGGTGGAGGATTTCGATGTTACTGGCCATGGTGTAGCTGGTCAGGCTGCTGAACACCCGATCAGTCCCCCCATCGGCACCTTCCACTACCAGATCGCCAGCGTTGTCGACAAAGTAGCTGTCATTGCCCACGTCGCCGAGCAGCACGTCGGCACCCACGCCGCCATCCAGTACGTTGTCTGCGGCATTGCCACGGATGATGTTATTGAGGCTATTGCCGCTGCCGTTGAGCGCTTGCGGGCCGACCAACAGCAGGTTTTCCAGATTCTCGCCGAGGGTCCAGCTGATTGATGCCACGACGGTGTCATAGTCCTCGACGCCGGTGCCGTTCTCCAGAACTTGATCGCCGACGTTGTCGACGAGATAGACGTCGCTGCCGTCGCCGCCTTGCATATGGTCTGCGCCCAGGCCGCCGTCGAGGGTGTCGGCGGCTGCCGTGCCGAGCAGCAGGTCGTCGCCCTCAGTGCCGAGAGCCCGGTTGGCGGGGTACAGCGAGAGCGTGCTGGGGTCGTTGTTGTCGTGGGCATCGCTCTGATAGCCCAGGTCGTTGGCGATAAAGTCCGCCAAGCGCTGGCCGATGATTTCACTGGCATCGCCGGTCATATGCCAGACATCGTAGTAATAGGTCAGCGGGTCGACGTCGTAGCGCATTGGCAGGTCGCTGTAGTCCACCGCGATTTTTATATCGCTACGGCTGGCGGCCAATTCCAGTTGGGCTTGGCGGATCGCCTCAGTGCCTGCGACTATGCCGGCAATCTCCGCGGGGCTGTAACCGCGCAAGGCGGCCGCCTCCTCTTGGTAGGTACCGGTCAGCATCAGGTAGAACACCAGGTCCGGGGTGCCCAGCTGGGTTTTCAGGTAGTCGAAGACTTTCAGCGTATTGCTCTTGTACAGCTCGATTTCAGCCTGTTTGTCGCTGGCGGTGGCATAGCTCATGGCGTTGTCCTCACCCTGGCCCCAGACGATGGCCATGGTCACGCTACCTTTGGCCAGAAGGCTTGCCAGCTGGCTGCTGAGGTTGGTGACGGCCTGCAGCAGGGCTTCGCCGGGTTGGTCGGTGTCGCTGTACCACCAGGCCTTGGCCTTCTCTGCGTCTGTTGATGTGGAGCGGCCGCTGACGGTGCTGCCGCCGACGGCGATGTCCACTGGGTTGGCGTCCTGGTCAAAGAACAGGCTTTCCACTTTGTCGAAGTCGGTATAGCGCGTCAGGTGGCTGACCATTTCGGTGATTCCGGACTCCTCGTCGCCGGCGAACATGCGCAGTAGCCGGGCGTTGGATTGGCCCAGGGTGGGCACGAAGAGTGTGTTCTGCGGCATGGGCTCGGCGAAGATAAAGTCCGCCGCGCTCAGGCTGTTCAGGTGATTGCCGTTCAGCGCTATCTCGAAGCTATTGCCATCTGCGTCGGGCTCACGGGATTTAAGCGAGGTCTTGGTGCCCGTGTCATTCAGGGTCAAGTACAGCGTGTTGTCGTAGCCGTTACCCAGGCCGGTGTAGCCCAGGGCCGAAAGGTCGATCTTGTCCACACCGGAGGTGAAGTCGGTGATGGTGTCGGCGGCGCTGATGTCGGCGGGGCCGTAATTGCGGTAGCTGTCGAGTGCGCCGCTGAAGCGGAAGATGTCGCTGCCTTCGCCGCCGGTCAGGCTGTCTTTGCCGGCGCCGCCGTCGAGCACATCGTTGCCCGCGCCCCCATTGATCTTGTCTGCGCCGGCATTGCCAGAAAGTACTTCGTCAGCGCCGCTGCCGTTGAGTATGTCGTCGCCCTCCGTACCGGGCGGAGTTGGCAGCGGTGGAGGCGGCGGGGGCGGTGGTGGAGGCGGTGGTGGAGGCGGCGGTGAGGTGTCGAAAAACACGTTAGCGGCCGTCAGGCTGTTCAGGTGATTGCCCTGGAAGGCTAGCTCGAAGCGGTTGCCGCTGAGGTCGGGCTCCAGAGATTTCAGGTAGGTGCGATCGCTGGCGCTGCTGTAGCTGAGCAGCAGGGTGCCGTTGTAGCCATTGCCCAACGCGGTAAAGCCAAGTCCGCTGAGGTCTAAGCGGTCCAGTGCGGCATCGAAGTCGGTGATAGTGTCGTTATTCAGGCTGCCGTTACGGTAACTGTCCTGCAGTTCGCTGAAACGAAAGGTGTCCGCGCCGTCGCCGCCGGTAAGGCTGTCGCGCCCGCCGCCGCCGATCAGCAGGTCGTTGCCAGCACCGCCCAGAAGCGTGTCGATACCGGCCATGCCTTGTAGGGTTTCATCCGCCGAAGTGCCCAGCAGGCGGTCATTGCCCTCGCTGCCCCACAAGGTCAGCTCACCTTCTGGCGCGGCGCTGATGCTGATCAGGAAGCTGTCGGTGAGCGTGCCGCCGCGCCCGTCGCTGGCGCTTAGTCTGATCTCATAGGTGCCTGCCGTACCGAGTCCAGGCATGCCGTTGAAGGTCAGGGTGGTGGCGTTGAAGGCCAGCCAGGACGGCAGAGCCGCGCCGCTGCTCAAGGTGGCGCTGTAACTCAGGCTGTCGCCATCCGCGTCGGCGAAACTGGACGTTGAGATGCCGTAGGTAAGCGAAGTGTTTTCACTGAGACTCTGATCCAGCAAGGGCTCGCTGAGCGCGGGCGCGTTGTTGGCCAAGGCGTTGGCGCTAAACAGGATGTTGGTGGGGTTGAGAGCCGTCAGCTGGTTACCATGGAGGGCCAGTTCGAAGCGGTTGCCGCTGGCGTCGGCCTCGAAGGATTTCAGGTAGGTGCGGTCGCTGGTGCTGCTGTAACTGAGCAGCAGGGTGCCGTTGTAACCGTTGCCCAATGCGCTGAAGCCGAGGCCGGAAAGGTCGAGGCGATCGAGTGCGCCGTCGAAATCGGTGATCAGGTCGGCGTGCAAGGTGCTGCTGGTGCGGTAGCTGTCCGCCAGTTCGCTAAAGCGGAAGGTGTCTGCGCCGTCACCGCCGGTGAGCGTATCGCGGCCCGCACCGCCTACCAGAACATCGTTGCCGGCACCGCCGTTGAGCTTGTCGTCGCCGGCCTGGCCGCGTAACAGCTCATCGTCTGAGGTGCCAATTAGGTTGTCATTGCCGCTGCTGCCTTCGAGTGCCAGTAGTGCGTCGTCGGTGCCATTTGCCA
Organism: Pseudomonas sp. Ga0074129; assembly: GCA_001465025.1. Classification (GTDB taxonomy): domain Bacteria; phylum Pseudomonadota; class Gammaproteobacteria; order Pseudomonadales; family Pseudomonadaceae; genus Aquipseudomonas. Next base: position 39,764 of record LNDO01000058.1, on the reverse strand, counting down.
TGGAAAACATGCAGTCTCCTCCGCCAGCTGCTGTGAGCGGCGCCTTAAAGCCAATACACGGATGCGCATGGCTTTAAGAGCCCGCTGCAGTCGCTGTGACAGCGCCTCAGAGCAAGCGTGCTGCGCCGTTTAAAGCGCTCTGCGTCAAGGGTTGGGCGTCAATGAGTGCGGGGCGTACGGAGGAAATTTGGCGTCACTCAATGGGCGGGTGGCGGCCTTGCAAACAGGCACCAAGGCATTGCACCTTGAGTATTTGGGGGGAATAAAAATGCCCGCATCTCTCAATGCGGGCATTTTATTACAGACGGACGGTCGTGCGATTTCCCAGGCTGGCACTACGGGCCGGTGCCTGGGCGAGTCACTCAGTTGCCGTAAACCGGGAACTTGGCGCAGACCGCTTTAACTTGCTCACGTACGCGGGCTTCAACGGCTTCGTCGCCCAGGTTGGCGAGGATCTCGCAGATCCAACCAGCCAGTGCGCGGCATTCGTCTTCCTTGAAGCCACGGGTGGTGACGGCTGGGGTGCCGATACGCAGACCCGAGGTGACGAACGGCGAGCGTGGGTCGTTCGGTACGCTGTTCTTGTTCACAGTGATAAAGGCGCGACCCAGGGCGGCGTCGGCGTCTTTACCGGTGATGTCTTGCTTGATCAGGCTGAGCAGGAACAGGTGGTTCTCGGTGCCGCCGGAGATTACGTCGTAGCCCTTTTCAATAAACACACTGGCCATGGCCTGGGCGTTTTTGATGACTTGCTGCTGGTAGGCCTTGAACTCAGGTTGCAGGGCTTCTTTAAAGCACACGGCCTTGCCTGCAATCACGTGCTCCAGCGGGCCGCCCTGTCCGCCTGGGAATACTGCGGAGTTGAACTTCTTCTCCAGCGCTTCGTTGGCGCGGGCCAAGATCAAACCACCACGCGGACCGCGCAGGGTTTTGTGGGTGGTGGTGGTTACCACGTCAGCGAACGGCACCGGGTTCGGGTACACGCCTGCTGCTACCAAGCCCGCTACGTGCGCCATGTCGACGAACAGGTAAGCACCGACTTTGTCGGCGATGGCGCGGAAGCGTGGGAAATCGAGAACCTGCGAGTAAGCGCTGAAGCCGGCGATGATCATCTTCGGCTTATGCTCAACGGCCAGGCGCTCAACTTCGTCGTAGTCAATCAGGCCAGTGACGGTGTCGATGCCGTACTGCACGGCGTTGTACACCTTGCCGGAGAAGCTGACGCTGGCGCCGTGGGTCAGGTGGCCGCCGTGCGCCAGGCTCATGCCCAGCACGGTATCGCCGGCGTTCAGCAGGGCCAGGTAGACCGCGCTGTTGGCTTGGCTGCCGGAGTGCGGTTGGACGTTGGCGTAATCGGCGCCGAACAGCTCTTTGGCGCGGTCGATGGCCAGCTGCTCAACGATGTCGACGTATTCGCAACCGCCGTAGTAGCGCTTGCCTGGGTAGCCTTCGGCGTACTTGTTGGTCAGCACCGAACCTTGGGCTTCCATCACCGCTGGGCTGGTGTAGTTTTCCGAGGCGATCAGCTCGATGTGATGTTCCTGGCGTTGGGCTTCCTGCTCCATCGCGGCAAACAATTCGGCGTCATAACGGGCAAGAGTCAAATCACGGCTGAACATGGCATTCCCCTGAAAAAAACAGCTGGGCAGTAGAAAGAGGGGGCGAATTCTAACCCATCCGAGGTGCACTGGCATATGAAGGCTGATCATCTGGCGGACAAATGGGGCTCATGTGGACTGCACATCATGCAATAAGCCACAAGCCCCTAATACGCAGCGGCTTGCCTTAGCTGAGCATAAACAGCGCGGTGCCGGTGAACAGCGCGGTGAACTGATTGGCGGGCATGGGGCGGCCAAGCAGGAAGCCTTGCACTTCGTCGCAGTCATGCCCGCGCAGGAAGTCCAGTTGGGCCAGGGTTTCCACGCCTTCGGCGATCACCTTGAGGTTCAGGCTGTGAGCCATGGCAATGATGGCGCGGGCAATTTGCCCGTCCTGCTCACCGTGGGGCAGGCCGTCGACGAAACTGCGGTCAATTTTCAGCACGTCGATGGGGAACTGTTTGAGGTAGTTGAGCGAGCTGTACCCGGTGCCGAAATCGTCAATGGCAATGCCTACGCCCAGTTGTTTGAGCGCGCTTAGGGTCTGCATGGCGTTGGTTACATCTTCCATCAGTATGCTTTCGGTCAGCTCCAGCTCCAGGCAGGCGGCGGGTATGGCGCTGTCTTCGATGATCTGGGCAATACGTTGGTGCAGGTTGCCTTCGGCAAACTGACGGGCGGAGAGGTTGACCGAAATCTTCGGTACGCGAATCTGCGCAGCATGCCATTGCGCCAGTTGCCGGCAGGACTCGCGCAGCACCCAATCGCCCACTTGCACCACCAGGCCGAGCTCTTCCAGAACCGGGATAAAGTCGTTCGGCGGCACCAGGCCACGTTGCGGGTGTTGCCAGCGCAGCAGGGCTTCTGCGCCGGTTAGGCGCTTGCCGTCGCCGGAGAACTGCGGCTGGTAGTAAAGGATAAATTCGTCCTGCTCCAGCGCATGGCGCAGGTCGCTTTCCAGCTCCAAGCGCTGCAGGGCGCTGGCGTTCATGTCGGCCTGGTAGAACTGGAAGTTATTCTTGCCGCGCTCTTTGGCGTGGTACATGGCCGTGTCGGCGTTTTTCATCAGCTGGCTAAGCTCGCGGCCGTCTTGCGGGCTGAGGGCGATGCCGATGCTGGCGGTCACGAAGAACTCGCGGCCTTCGAGAATAAACGGCTGCGCCAGGCTGGCGAGAATCAGTTCGCCCACATGAATGGCGCGGTTCATGGCGGCATCCCGTATGGGGTGAGAGGACAGCAGTAGGGTGAACTCGTCACCGCCCATGCGCGCTACCGTGTCGTCACTGTCAACGCAGGCGCTCAGGCGCTGCGCCACTTCTTTGAGCATGCGATCACCGGCGGCATGGCCGAGGGAATCGTTGATCGGCTTGAAGCGGTCCAGGTCAAGGAACATCAAGACCACCCACTCATTGTGCCGTTCACCGTGCAGCAGGGCGTTGTGCAGGCGATCTTGGAACAGTGTGCGGTTGGGTAGTTGAGTGAGGGCGTCGTAGTAGGCCAGGCGGTGAATGCGCTGCTCGCTGGCTTTGCGCTCGCTGATGTCGCTGAAGAAGCAGACGTAGCTGACCAAATCCCCTTCGTCGTCTTTCACTGCCGTAATGCCGACCCAGGCCGGGAATTTCTCGTCATTTTTACGCTTGAGCCACACCTCGCCTTCCCAGCTGCCCTGCTGGTTGAGCTGGCGCAGCACATAAGACAGGTGGCTTGCTTGCTGTGTGTCGGCCGTGAGCACGTTGGGCAACTGGTCGAGAATCTGCCGTGGGCTGTAGCCGCTGACGCGGCTGAACGCTTTGTTGACTTGCACAATATAGCCGGCCGGGTCGGTGACCAGAATGGCGGCGGTGGAGTGTTCAAATACGGTGGCCGCCATGCGCAGGTCTTTTTCCGCGCGGCGTTGCAAGCTGATGTCCCGACCGACACCCAGCAGGCCCTCGAAGCGGCCGTTGTCATCCCACATGGGCACCAGGCGCAGCTCCACCGGGATTTTCTGGCCGTCGGCGCGCAGGGCGTCAAACACAAACAGTTGCGGCAAAAACTGGGTGCGCAATTCAGCCATGCGCAGCGGATCGCCCAAGGCTATACGCACACGCTCCAGCAGGGCATAGAACCCCACCAGCTGGCGCGGGTTGGTGGCCAAACTCTGAAAGCCATTGGCCAGCGCCCATTCGCTGTCGTAGCCCAGTACGGGTTTGACCGAGGGGCTGACGTAGTTGAGTTGCAGGTCGCTGCCGGTTGAGAAAATTACGTCGCTGATGCTTTCAGCCAGCAGGCGATAGCGCTGTTCGCTGGTGCGCAGCGATTCGCTGTGGGTGATCTGTTCAGTGATGTCTTTGGCCACCCCTATCAAGCGGCTGACCCGGCCATGCTGATCGTGCGCCAGGGCTTGTTCGCGAATATCGAACCAGTGCCAGCTGCCGTCGCGGTGACGCCAGCGCAACTCGAACTGCATCAGCAGGCCTTTACCCACCACTTGCTGGGCGTTGCGCATGTGTTGATAGAGTTCGACATCATCGGGGTGTAGGACTTTCTCCCACAGGTGTTCCCCGAGCTCTTTACTCTCCGCCTTGCTGTAGCCCAGTTGTGGCCCTAGGTGGTTGTTGCTGTACATCACTCGCTTATTGCAGAGGTCGTGCACGTAGATGGTGTCCGGCACGGCCTTGACCACCTGCGACCAGAAACGCTCGCGCTCGATCAGCGAGGTTTCAATGCGTTTGCGGTTGGTAATGTCGCTGATGCTGAGGGTTACGGCGTGCAGGTCTTCGACACTCTCCGGCAAGCGCATCAGCAACCACAAATGACGTTCGTGCCCTTGTGGCGTGGTGACTTGCCGTTCCATCTCCAGTTGCCGGTTACCGCTGAGCAAGGTGGTGAGCAGTTGCAGGCGGAACCCATCGGTTCCCAACTTGCCGCGGTTAAAGAGGTGCTCCCAGGCTTGCTGGTTGCTGTCCACGCCTAACAACTGCAGGGCCACCTGATTGGTCTCGGTCAGGCGCATACGCTGGATGAGTGCGTGGTGGTTGGCAGGATCGGCTTCCAGCCAGCTATGCAGGCGCGGCAGGGTGTAGAGCTGCTGCTCGTTGAGATAGCGGTGCAGTTCGGCCAGGTCCAGCACACACAGGGCGGTGCCGGTGCCGTCGAAAATATCTTGATAGCGCCGCCGGGTTTCTTGCAGCACCTGTGAGGCGTGCTGTTCTTCGGTGACGTCGCGCAAGACCCAGACAAATCCGCTGCGCCGGTTGTCCGTACTTAGATCGCTGCGGCTGACGTCATAGAGGTGCGTGCGGCCGTTTTGCTGGATCTCCACCAAGTCGGGGCCGAGGTCGTTGTGCAGGGCCGTGTCGTGCAAGAGCAGCGGATCCAGGCGGGGCAGCAATTGCAGCAAGTGCCACTGGCTCGCCTCGTCATTCTTCAGGCCAAACATGGCCTCAGCCTGGGGGTTGAGGTATTGCAACTGGCCGTTGTGATCGGTCACCAGCACACGTTCTTCGATAGCGCTCAAGACGCTCGCGGCTTGCTGCAGCGAACGCCGCGAAGCGCTGTTGAGGGCATGCAGGTTGCGTTGCTCTTGCAGCAGGCGATAGAGCGCAAACAGCGTCAGGGTGGCGCAGAGGATAAACAGCAGCAGTTTGCTGGCTTGTTGCGGCAACTGTTGAGCGCGCACCTGACGCTCATTAAAGAGCGCGCGCAGTTGCCAGTCACTGCCGGCCAATTCGGTTCGTTGCAGGGTGTGCGCCAGATTCTCTGCCGTAACGGGCGGTGCCACGGGGATTGTGCCGGTACTGCTGATCTGATTGCTGGCGATCACGCGTTGCACGTTGCGGTCTTCCAGCTGCCATTGGTGCGAGCTTTGATGATGTTCGCGCAGCCAGCCGCTCAGCGCGCTGTTACTCATGCGCAGCACCCAGAAACCACTGGCCATGCTGTCGGGGGTGTGTCGCAGGAGCGAATAAATACGCCCGCCATCGTTGGCGCTGAAGGTATAGAAGAAGGCTTCGGCGCGGCCGCGCTGTATCAGTTGTTGCAGGTACAGTCCGTCGTCGGTTGGCGCATGGCTGTCGGTGATGACAGCGCCTTGGGCGTTCAACCAGACCAGGCTGTGCAGGGTGGGGAATACACCGCGCAGGGTGTGCAACAGCGTTTCAAACTCATCCGCCGTGGCCGGTGGCTGCTGGTGGCCTTGCAGCAATGCCAGCCCCGCGCTGGCTTTGAGCTCCATGTTCAAGCTCAGGTGGTTAGCCAGCTGTGAGCTGTAGACCATGCCAAGTTGGCGCTGGTTGTCCAGCAACTGCTGAGACTCCTGGCGCAGCTGCCAAAGCAGCAGGGCGAGCATCATCAGCACTAAAATCACCAGCGCACCACGGGTTGGTCCACGCATCGCTGCCGCCGGCTTGAAGCCAGTATTGCGCGAGGAGGAGGGCGGTGTGACTTTAGGCAACGACAAGGTTCCTGGGGCTGTGTGGGGGATCCCTGAGTGGTGCGCGGCAGGGCTGATTTTCAGGGGGCGGCTAGCATGCCACAATCATGGCGAAGTGCCAGCGCAGCCGACGAGCGTTGTTTGCCCTGCCTCGCGCATTCCGGTAGTTTTGCCGCACGCGCGGCAACTGTCTATGGCCCGTGATTTTGCGGCCCCTGCTGGCAGCCTTTGGCAGCACTGTAATGCCTTTGGGCATTGCCCTGCAGACCACAGTTGGCGGCTCTTTCGATCCAATCCAGAACCAAGGTCATCATGGCTCAATACGTTTACACCATGCATCGGCTCGGCAAAGTTGTGCCGCCGAAGCGGGAAATCCTCAAGAACATCTCCCTGTCGTTCTTCCCTGGCGCGAAGATTGGCGTACTCGGCCTCAACGGTTCGGGTAAATCCACCCTGCTGAAAATCATGGCCGGCGTCGATACCGAGTTCAATGGCGAAGCGCGGCCGATGCCAGAGCTGAATATCGGTTACCTGCCACAGGAGCCTCAGCTCGACCCGAGCAAAACCGTGCGCGAAGTCGTGGAAGAGGCTGTAAGCCAGATCAAGGACGCCCAGGCGCGTCTGGATCAGGTTTATGCCGCATACGCTGAGCCGGATGCCGATTTCGATAAGCTGGCCGCCGAGCAGGCCAAGCTCGAAGCCATTCTGCAAACCAGCGATGGCCACAACTTGGAGCGTCAGCTGGAAGTCGCCGCCGACGCGCTGCGCTTGCCCGCCTGGGATGCCAAGGTTGCCGTGCTTTCTGGTGGTGAGAAGCGCCGCGTGGCCCTGTGCCGCCTGCTGCTGTCGGCCCCCGATATGCTGCTGCTCGACGAACCAACCAACCACCTGGATGCCGATTCGGTAGCCTGGCTGGAGCATTTCCTCCACGACTTCCCGGGCACCGTGGTCGCCATTACCCACGACCGTTACTTCTTGGACAACGTCGCCGGCTGGATTCTCGAACTCGACCGCGGCGCCGGTATCCCTTACGAGGGTAACTATTCCGGTTGGTTGGAGGCTAAGTCGAACCGTCTGGCCCAGGAATCCAAGCAGCAGTCGGCTCACGAAAAGGCCATGAAGGAAGAACTGGAGTGGGTGCGCAAAGGCGCTAAAGCTCGCCAGTCGAAGTCCAAGGCACGTTTGCAACGCTTCGAAGAAATGCAGTCGCAGGAATTCCAGAAGCGCAGCGAAACCAACGAAATCTACATCCCGGTTGGCCCGCGTCTGGGCGACAAGGTCATCGAATTCGTCAATGTCAGCAAGGGCTACGGCGACCGCGCGCTGATCGACAACCTGTCGTTCAGCATGCCTAAGGGTGCCATCGTCGGCGTGATCGGCGGTAACGGTGCCGGTAAGTCGACCCTGTTCCGCATGCTGATGGGCAAGGAGCAACCGGACTCAGGCAGCATCGAGATCGGTGAAACCGTGCAGTTGGCCTGCGTCGATCAGAGCCGCGACGACCTCGACGGCAGCAAGTCTGTCTGGGAAGCCGTGTCCGGCGGTTCCGACATGATCAAGATCGGCAACTATGAAGTGCCGTCGCGCACTTATGTGGGCCGCTTCAACTTCAAAGGCGGCGACCAGCAGAAGTTCGTCAAGGACCTCTCCGGGGGTGAGCGCGGCCGTCTGCACCTGGCCCTAACCTTGAAAGAGGGTGCCAACGTGCTGCTGCTGGACGAACCGTCCAACGACCTCGACGTGGAAACCCTGCGTTCGCTGGAAGAAGCACTGCTCGACTTCCCTGGCGCCGCCATTGTGATCTCTCACGATCGCTGGTTCCTGGACCGCGTGGCGACCCACATCCTGGCGTACGAAGACGACTCGCATATCGAGTTCTTCGAAGGCAATTACACCGAGTACGAAGCCGACCGTAAAAAACGCCTGGGTGATGCTGCCGCGCAGCCGCACCGCGTGCGTTACAAGAAGCTGGCGCAGTAAGCCACGTCGCACAACAGAACGGAGCCGCAAGGCTCCGTTTTTGTTTGCCGCGATTGATTCAAGCTCGGCCGCGCTGGTCTGAGTCTGCGCGAAGGCCTGTGCTGATTGGCTGATCTGCGGCAATGTCTTGCGTGTTGAGGGGCGCACACTGATGCAAACCACCCCTCAGGAGACTGACATGACCGCGTTTGATCCCCATGTTGAGCTGGGCCAACTGTTTGACGAATACAGCGCACGCGCACAAGCCATTCGCCACGATCTGGCGCGCAGCCATTCGGCTGATTTCGCCGAACAAGCCCAGCAGCGGCAAAATGACGAGGTGCTTGAGGCGCTGTTGGCCGAGGCTGAAACCGGGATGCGTCAGGTTGAGCTGGCCAAGCGCCGCTTGGCAGAGGGGCGCTATGGTGTTTGCCAGTGCTGCGCTGAAGCCATCAACCCCGCGCGGCTGGAAGCAATGCCCGCCGCCGAGCATTGCCTGAACTGCGCTGATCAGGCCTGAGCAGAGGCTGTTCAGGCCTTGCCGATTTCACCCAGCAAGCGGCGTGCGGCAGTTTCTGCCGCGTCGCTGTGAGGCCTGAGCACGCTGGCGGCGCCGGCATTTTCCAAGGCTTCGGCATCACCCGCGCGAAAGGCGCTAAGGGTGACCTTGCCTTTGAAGGTGCTGGCGCGCAGTGCGCGCAACAGGATGGCATTGACCTCGCGCTGGGGAATGGTGCTGATCATGGCCTTGGCCTTGTTGAGCGGCAGGTGCTCTAAAAAGTCGCTGTCCTCGGCGTCGCCGTAGCAGACGTTGAGGCCTTCGTTACGGGCATCGCTAAGTGCGCCAGGGTCAAAGTCCACCCCCAGGACACGCAGGCCACCGGCTTCAAGTTGGTGGGCAAGCTGACGGCCATAACGGCCCATGCCATACACGACGACATCGGCGTGGCTGTTTTGCGGGTCGCTGTCGTTGGCGTTTTCGCGGTGCGGGATGTGCCGCTCGAAAATCCCCAGCCAAGGCGCCAGTCGATCAAACAGCGGCTGCGAGTACAAAATCATGTAGGTGGACAGGGTGATGGTGATTAATCCCACCAGCGTGGTCAGCCCTAGCGCATCCTGGCCAACATGCCCCAGGCCAATACCCATGGCGACAAAAATGATGGAGAACTCACTGATCTGCGCCACAGTCAGCCCCGCCATAAAGCCGGTGCGTTTGCGGTAGCCCATCCAGCCCATGATGGCCATGACGATCAGCGGGTTACCAATCAAGACAAAGGCCGAGAGGATCAGCGCGCTGCCGATTTGCCCGTGGATGTGGGCGAAATCCAATTGCAGGCCCAAGTGCAGAAAGAAGAACAGCAGCAGAAAGTCGCGCAGGCTGGTCAGGCGACTGGCCACGGCTTCACGCAGCGGCGTTGAGGCCAGCGAGAAGCCCGCGACAAAGGCGCCAATCTCTTTGGACAAGCCAAGCGAATCGGCACCCGCTGCCAGCAAAATCCCCCAGGCAATGGCCATCAGCATCAGCAACTCGGGGGAGCTGGCCATGATGTCCAGCAGGCGCGGCAATGCGAAACGCATCAGTAGGTAAAGCAGCACCCCAAAGCCCAGCAAAGTGGCCGCTAGCAGCAGCGGCGGCATCACCGGCGCTTCACCGTTGCTCGGTTGATAGAGGTTAAGGCCGAGCATGGCCAGCACCACGGCGATGTCCTGAACAATCAGGAAGCCCATGGCGATGCGTCCGTGCAGCGAGTCGATCTCGCCTTTGTCGGAGAGCAATTTGACGATGATGATGGTGCTGGAGAAGGTCAGCGCCACCGAGACATACAGCGCGGTCATCCACTCCAGCCCGAGCAGGTAACACAGGCCGTAGCCGAAGACGACGGTAAAGGTCAGCTGGCCCAAACCGGTGGCCAGCGCCACAGGCCCGAGCGTGCGCACCAGGCGCATGTCCAGCTTTAAACCGACGACGAACAGCAATACGGTGATGCCAATTTCGGCGAACAGCTTGAGCGGTTCGTTCTCACTGCTCAGGCCTAGCACGGCGGGGCCAGCAAGAATGCCCACCAGGATATAAGCGATGATCAGCGGTTGGCGCAGCTTGACGGCAACGCCGCCCACCACGGCAGACAAAGCCAGCAATACCGCAACTTCCTGGAAAAGACTCATGGCGAACTCCGTGAAAAATTGTGAGCCATTCTAGAAAAGCCCGCGCGGCTGCGCTTGCGTTAGATCAAGCATACCGCTTGTGGATGAGGGCCGATGGGGCGATTATTTCGTCAGCCCCCCGTCCAAGGATTTCCAATGCCTGACTCCGTTGCAGCCCATTTGCGCCTTGCGCCTGAAGCGCTGACCCGCCCGTTTTCCCCTGAGCAGTTCAATTTCACTAGCACGGAAGATTTAGAGCCGTTTCGCGGCGTACTGGGTCAGGAACGTGCCGTTGAAGCGTTGCAGTTTGGTGTGGCCATGCCGCGCCCCGGTTATAACGTGTTCGTCATGGGCGAGCCCGGTACCGGGCGTTTCTCCTTCGTCAAACGCTACCTCAAGGCTGAAGCCAAGCGCCTGCACACCCCGGCGGACTGGGTCTACGTCAACCATTTCGATGAGCCGCGTGAGCCGCGTGCACTGGAGCTGCCGGCCGGTACTGCCAGTGCGTTTATGGCCGACATCAATGGGCTGATTGATAACCTGCTGGCGACTTTCCCGGCGGTGTTCGAACACCCCTCGTTTCAGCAGAAGAAAAACGCCATCGACCGCGCCTTCAACAAGCGCTATGACCAGGCGCTGGATGTGATTGAGCGCCTGTCGCTGGAGAAAAGCGTCGCCCTGTACCGCGACAGCAGCAACATTGCCTTCACCCCCATGCTCGACGGCAAGGCGCTGGATGAGGCCGAGTTCGCCCAGTTGCCGGAAGCCGAGCGGGAGCGCTTCCATGCCGACATCGCCACGCTGGAAGAATGCCTGAACGAAGAGTTGGCCAGCTTGCCGCAGTGGAAGCGCGAATCGAGCAATCAGCTGCGTCAGCTTAATGAAGAAACCATCACCCTGGCCTTGCAGCCGTTGCTTGCGCCGCTGTCGCAGAAGTACGCGGAAAATGCCGGTGTCTGCGCCTATCTGCAGGCCATGCAGGTCAACCTGCTGAAGACCGTGGTCGATCAGTTGGTTGAAGTGGAAAAGGCCGATGCGCACACGCGCAAGCTGCTCGAAGAGCAGTACTGCCCCAGCCTGGTCGTCGGCCATCACCTGCAGGGCGGCGCACCGGTGGTGTTTGAGCCGCACCCGACCTACGACAACTTGTTCGGCCGCATTGAATACAACACCGATCAGGGCGCGCTCTACACCAGTTACCGCCAGTTGCGTCCGGGAGCGCTGCACCGCGCCAACGGCGGCTTTCTGATTCTCGAAGCCGAGAAGATGCTCGGCGAGCCGTTCGTTTGGGATGCGCTCAAGCGCGCCCTGCAATCGCGCCAGTTGAAGATGGAGTCGCCATTGGGCGATCTGGGCCGAATCGCCACCGTGACCCTGACCCCACAGATGATTCCGCTGCACCTCAAGGTGGTGATCATCGGTTCGCGCCAGCTGTATTACACGCTGCAGGACCTCGACCCGGACTTCCAGGAAATGTTCCGGGTGCTGGTTGATTTCGACGAAGACATCCCGCTGGCCGACGACAGCCTTGAGCAGTTCGCCCAGCTGATGAAAACCCGCACCTCGGAAGAGGGCATGGCGCCACTCACCGCTGCTGCCGTGGCGCGCGTGGCCACCTACAGTGCGCGGTTGGCCGAGCACCAGGGGCGTTTGTCGGCGCGTATTGGTGACTTGTTTCAGTTGGTCAGCGAGGCCGACTTTATCCGCAGCCTGGCCGGGGATGAAATGACCGATGCCGGGCATATCGAGCGAGCGCTGAAAGCCAAGGCCACGCGCACCGGACGGGTATCGGGGCGCATCATTGACGACATGCTGGCCGGGATCATTTTGATCGACACCGCTGGTGCGGCGGTGGGCAAGTGCAACGGCCTGACCGTGCTTGAGGTGGGTGATTCGGCCTTCGGTGTGCCCGCGCGGATTTCCGCCACGGTCTATCCGGGCGGCAGCGGTATCGTCGACATCGAGCGTGAGGTCAACCTCGGTCAGCCCATCCACTCCAAGGGAGTGATGATCCTCACCGGCTACCTGGGCAGTCGCTATGCGCAGGAGTTTCCGTTGGAGATTTCGGCGAGCATCGCGCTGGAGCAGTCCTACGGCTATGTCGACGGCGACAGCGCCTCGCTGGGCGAGGTCTGCACGCTGATCTCGGCCCTCTCGCGCACGCCACTTAAGCAGTGTTTCGCCATTACCGGCTCGATCAACCAGTTTGGCGAGGTGCAGGCGGTTGGCGGGGTCAACGAGAAGATCGAAGGCTTCTTCCGTCTGTGTGAGGCCCGCGGCCTGACGGGCGAGCAGGGCGCGATCATCCCGCATTCCAACGTCACCACCCTGATGCTCGATGAGCGGGTGCTACAGGCCGTGCGCGCCGGGCAGTTCCATATCTATGCCGTGCGCCATGTGGATGAGGCGCTGAGCCTGCTGGTCGGCGAGGACGCCGGTTCACCCGATGAAAAGGGCCAGTTCCCAGCGGGCAGCGTCAATGCGCGGGTGGTTGAACGCTTGCGTGATATTGCAGCCATGGGCATGGACGACGACGAAAAGGATGAGGAAAAGAAAGAGGAACCCGTCGTCAAAGAAAAGAAACCCAGGGCGAAGAAATCTGTGGCCCCATGAGCGCTGGCCCGTGCCGTTCGTCTGGTGGCTGGTCAGTCACTGAGCGAATGGCGCGGGCCTACAGGGCGACAGGGCTGGGCTGACTTTTCCGCGATTCATCCACACAGTTATCCACAGCTTTTGGGGGTAACTGTTGGCTTCCCAATGGCGCAAACCCGGGTGTAGGCTGAAGGCCTGCTCCCGCGAGGGTTGTCGCCATGTCACGTAGCTTGCACCTCACCCGTCATTGCCTGGGCCTCGACACCCGCATTGAATGCGTGGTGCTGCCGCTGGCCGGTGAAAACGGTCTTTGGACGTTGATCTGCGCGGCGGGTATGGCGGGTGCGCAACCGTCCACCATTAAGGCGCAAGGCCCATTCCACGGGGCTTGTGCAGCACAGATCGTGCTCGACGATATCGCCGATAACCTGCGCGCAATGGGCTATTACCCTTGTGCTGACGTAGCAGTTTGGCGCTTGCCCATTCAGGCCGAACTGCGCCGTTTGAATGCGCGGCGCGGTCATGGTCAGGGCCACCAGTTCTCCCTGCCTGAGCCGTAAACCCACCGTTGGTGAGTTTTTAAGCAGCTCGCTGCAGCGCCAGATATGACCGGCGTGCAGCCATTCATCCCGAGCCCGCCCACAGGGTTATCCACAGTTGCTGGGGATAAGCGCTAATGCACGTTGCATGGCCCGCGCGGGCTTGTATGGTCAGGGGCGCTGAGTATACTCGCCGGCAGTTTTAAACCCTAAGTGAGTGGCCCTATGGAACGCCTTATCGAAAACGCTATGTATGCCTCGCGCTGGCTACTGGCACCTATCTACTTTGGCTTGTCGATTGCCTTGTTTGCCCTGGCGCTGAAATTCTTTCAGGAGGTTTTTCACATCCTGCCCAATGTATTCGCCATGACCGAAGCCAATCTGATTCTGGTGCTCCTGTCGTTAATCGATATGGCGCTGGTGGGCGGCTTGCTGGTGATGGTGATGCTCTCGGGTTATGAGAACTTTGTTTCCCAACTGAATATTCGTGAGGGTACCGAGAAGCTCAGTTGGCTGGGCAAGATGGACTCCAGTTCGCTAAAGATGAAGGTGGCCGCTTCGATTGTGGCGATCTCGTCGATTCATTTGCTCAAGGTGTTCATGGATGCCAAGAACGTTCCTGAGAGCAAGCTGATGTGGTACGTGATCATTCACCTGACCTTTGTCGGGTCGGCCTTTGCCATGGGTTATCTGGATAAGCTGACCAAATACGAAAAAGACTGACCGCCTTCATGCTGCCCAAAACCGCCCGTCTGTTGCAAAACAGACGGGCGGTTTGCGTTTTGCCTTGTGCTTTTGCGTTGTTGTACAAGAATTGTATTTGTATCGAATCTTGTATAACTTCGCTCGCCTGAGGATATTGCCATGAACCTAAACGACCTTTCCCAGCATGCCCACGCGGGTGACATTGACGCGCTTAACCTGATCTCCATTGAGGGCGGTATCTATCTGCTGGAGGCGCACATGGGCGGGCGCGCTCATCCGCTCAGTGATGGCAAAGGTAAAACCCTGCACCTGCGTTCGGTCGAACATGCTCGCGGTTTGCTGCAGGACTTGCCGCGTATGCCGTTTCATTTAGTGCATGCCGTGGTGCATGACGAGATGTGCGGCATGCAGGACGGCACCCAGGACACCGTGCGGGTGCCTATCTCTTTTAACTCGTCCTGGTAGCGCTGTGCCTGCACCCATTGCTCTGTTTTCCCGCGCGCTGGCCATCATTCATGTGCAGGTCACTGGCCTGCATCCCGAGAAAGACAGTCTTTGGGAGATAGCCGTGCTGCGTGTGGAGGGTGGTGCGGTGGTCAAGCGGCACTCTTGGCTGCTCAATCCGGGGCAAGCGCTGCCCATGAGTGTGTCGCGCCGCTGTGGCGTGTTGCCCGCCGAGTTGCAGCAGCAACCACGTTTTAATCACATCGCCAGTGAGCTGGCCAGCAGCCTTGAAGGGTGCGTGGTGGTTGGGCACAACCTGCGCGTGGCCCATGCTTTTTTGCGGCGTGCCTTCGCCTTAGCCGGTCAGACCGTGCGTTATCGTCAGCTGTGTACCCTGCAATTGGCCCGCGCCGCCTGGCCAGATCTGCCGGATCATGGGCTTGACGCTTTATGCGCAGCGCAATCGATTCAGCGGTTCTTCCGCGACCGCGCTCTGCCGGATGCCGAGGCAGTTTGGCAGCTGCTGCAGTGTCTGGTGGCCCAAGTGCCGGCTGAGGCGCTGGCGCTGCAGGTTAGTGATCAGTTGCGCAAGGCGGCGGTGCCGCGGTATCTCAGTGCCGAGCGCTTGCGTGCGCTGCCGGCGCGCCCCGGGGTTTATTACTTCTACGGGGACAACCGGGCGCTGCTCTATGTCGGCAAAAGCCGCAATGTGCGTCAGCGTGTGCAGTCGCACTTTCAGAATGATCATCAGAGCCGCCGCACCCTGCAGATTGCTCAGCAGATACGCGATATTCATGTACAGCCCACGGCCGGTGAGTTGGGCGCTTTGCTGTTGGAGGCGGCTGAGGTAAAGCGCCTGCTGCCCTTGTACAACCGCCAATTGCGACGCCAGCGCGACCTGTTGACCTGGGCGCTGCGCGAGGACCAAGACGGTGTGCGGCCCGAATTGCAGCGCTTGGCCGATACGGGGCCTGTGACGCAGAGCGTTGGCTTGTTTCGCTCTCAGCGTCAGGCACTCGGTTGGCTACGTGGTGAGGCGCGTAAACAACAACTGTGTCTGCGTCTTTTGGGGTTGGAAAATGGCGTGGGCGCTTGTTTTGCAACCCAATTGGGCGGCTGTTTGGGCGCATGCTGCGGGCAGGAGCCGTGCGCGGTACACGATGCGCGCCTGTTAGCCAGCTGCCAGCAACTGCGCATCGCCGCCTGGCCTTGGTCGGGGCCGGTAGCCTTGGTTGAGCGTGATAGCCAGCACGGCCTGACGCAGTGGCATGTGCTCGACCAGTGGCGTCATTTGGGCACTGTCGATGACTTCGCTTTGTTGTCTGCGCCCCTCAATAATTCGTCCCAGGCCTTCAGTCTGGATGCGTATCACATTGTGCTTAGCCATCTGCGGCGCTTTCCGCACACCGAGGTTGTGGTTTTATGAAAACTCGTCGGCTTGCCCTGATTTTGGGCGATCAACTGTCGTTTAACTTGCCCAGCCTGCAGGCGCTGGATCCACAGCACGATGCCGTGTTGTTGGCCGAAGTGCTGGCTGAGGCTGAGTACGTGCCGCATCACCCGCAAAAGATCGCCTTGATCTTCAGCGCCATGCGCCACTTTGCCGAGGCGTTGCGCGAGCGTGGCTGGCGTGTGCACTACGTCAAGCTGGATGACCCCGACAACCGCGGGTCGTTGGGCGCTGAGTTGCAGCACTGGGCCAACACCTTGCAGACCAGTGAAGTGCATATCACCGAGTGTGGCGAGTGGCGCGTGGAGGAGGCGTTGCAGCAGGTGGCTGTGCCGATTACCTGGCATGCCGACACGCGCTTTGTCTGCGCCCGTGATGAGTTTGTGCGCTGGGCCGATGGGCGCAAACAGTTACGCATGGAGTTCTTTTACCGCGAAATGCGCCGCAAAACGGGGCTGCTGTTAAACGCGGATGGCACGCCAGTGGGCGGTGCCTGGAACTTTGACGCGGAAAACCGCAAGGCGTTGCCCAAGCAGATCAAAGCCCCTATGACGGCGCGCTTTCCGGCGGATGCCATTACTCAGGAGGTGCTGGCGCTGGTCGGTGAGCGCTTCAGTCACCACTACGGCAGCCTTGAGGCGTTCGACTACCCCGTGACGCAGGTTGAAGCCGAGGGGCTGTGGCAACATTTTCTTGAATTTGCTTTGCCCGCGTTCGGTGATTACCAGGATGCGATGGCCATCGGTGAGCCGTTTTTGTTTCACGCGCGCATCAGTGCCGCGCTGAATATCGGCCTGCTGGATGTGCGCCAACTGTGTGCCGATGTGGAGGCTGCTTACTGGCGCGGTCAGGTGCCGCTGAATGCCGCTGAGGGCTTTATTCGTCAGCTGATCGGCTGGCGCGAATACGTGCGTGGCATCTACTGGATGCACATGCCCGAATACGCCACGCGCAACACCTTCGGCAACACCCGTCCGTTGCCCGCGTTCTACTGGACCGGCCAAACCCGCATGAAGTGCATGAGCCAAGCCATCGGCCAAACCCTGGAACACGCCTACGCCCATCACATCCAGCGGCTAATGGTTACCGGTAACTTTGCCTTGCTGGCAGGTATTGAGCCGACTCAGGTCTGCGACTGGTACTTGGCGGTCTATATGGATGCGTTTGATTGGGTCGAACTGCCCAATACCCTCGGTATGGTGATGCATGCTGACGGCGGTTACCTGGGCTCCAAGCCTTATTGCGCCAGTGGTCAGTACATCAAGCGCATGTCCAATTACTGCGGCAGTTGCGCCTACAAGGTTACGGAAAGCGTTGGTGAGCAGGCTTGCCCGTTCAATGCTCTGTATTGGCATTTTCTGATGCGCCATCGTCAGCAACTGTCCGGCAATCATCGCCTGGGCATGATTTACCGTGGTTTGGACAAAATGACCGAGGCTAAACAGCAAGGCCTATGGGCGCGGGGCGAGCAGTTACTGGCGCGTCTGGATGCTGGTGACATGCTGTGAAGAAAGCCGATTTGCCGGTGAAAACTTGCGCAGTGTGCAGCTTGCCCTTCACCTGGCGCAAAAAGTGGGCGCGTTGTTGGGATGAGGTGAAGTACTGCTCTGAACGTTGTCGTCGCCACCGGGCCGCTGCCGTCGCGCGTTAGAGCCGGCAAAGGCTTTGTGCTAGGCTGGCCGCCCTTTTTCAGCCCCTAGCGGAGCCGTGTTATGTCCGAAATCAATCTCTCTACTGACGAAGCTCGCGTCAGCTACGGCATTGGCCGTCAACTGGGTGGCCAACTGCGCGACAACCCGCCGCCGGGCGTGAGCCTGGACGCTATCCTGGCTGGTTTGACTGATGCCTTTGCCGGTCAGCCAAGCCGCGTGGGTGAGGCTGAGATGAATGCCAGCTTTAAAGTGATCCGCGACATCATGCAGGCCGAAGCCGCTGCCAAGGCTGAAGCTGCTGCGGGTGCTGGCCTGGCGTTCCTGGCAGAAAACGCTAAGCGTGATGGCATCACCGTGCTGGCGTCGGGGCTGCAATACGAAGTGCTAACCGCAGGTGACGGCGTTAAGCCGAGCCGCGAAGACAGTGTGCGCACTCACTACCACGGCACCCTGATCGACGGCAGCGTATTCGACAGCTCCTACGAGCGTGGCGAGCCTGCTGAGTTTCCGGTTGGTGGCGTGATTGCCGGCTGGACTGAAGCCCTGCAATTGATGAATGCCGGTAGCAAGTGGCGTCTGTACGTACCGAGCGAGCTGGCTTACGGCGCGCAAGGCGTTGGCAGCATCCCGCCGCATAGCGTGCTGGTGTTTGATGTGGAGCTGCTCGACGTTCTGTAAGCGCGTTGCGGTCTGCTGCGCGTCGGCCCTCCGGCGTTGGAAACAGGCTTGGCATGCTCATGTACAAACGTACACTCCGCTGCCTCGCCTGTTTCCGCCTTGCAGGGCTCTAGCTCGCGAGATCTTGAGTTTTAGACTCTTGCTATCGCAGGCAATGCCCGCGACGCGCGTCAAGGGCGCAATGCCCGGGCGTAGCAGTAGAGAAACAGGTTGCGCACCAGCTCTTTGAGCACCAGCGGTTCGCTGGAGTTCAGTTCGTGCAAATCCAGATCGCCCTGATCACGCAATTCGTCCAGCGCGTCTTCTTTGAGCACTGCACAAACCTCGCCCGTATTGCGGTTGAGGATGCGCAGATAGGGTTGCGGGCGGTCCAGCCAAGCATCAATCAAGTAAGTCATGACTCATCTCCCTTTCAAGTGGTTAGATGAGAATAATTCTTATTGGATTTATAGCAAGGATTAATCGCTGCCTTTCGTCGTGTCGGCTCCGCGAGTATTGGGTGGTGGTTGCGGTCTGCGTGCTTATAAAAAAGCCCGTCACATGGACGGGCTTTGCTGACGGTGCGGCGTATCAGTGTGTGCGGGCTACGGCGAAGCGGCTGAGTTCAATCAGTGCATCGCGGTATTCACTGGCCGGCAGAACGTCGAGGCAGGTGATGGCGCGTTCGGCGTAGTCGCGCGCCAGGCGTGCGGTGTAGTCCAGCGCGCCGGCGGCTTCCACGGCGTTGCGGATGCTTTCCAAGTCCTCGATGCCGCCTTTCTGGATCGCTTGGCGTACAAGCGCAGCTTGCTCCGGCGTGCCTTCGCGCATGGTGTAAATCAGTGGCAGGGTCGGCTTGCCTTCAGCCAGGTCGTCACCGACATTTTTGCCCAAGGTGGTGGCGTCGCCACGGTAATCGAGCAGGTCGTCAACCAACTGGAAGGCCACGCCAAGGTGGTCGCCAAATGTACGCAGGGCTTCCGTCTGCTCGGCGTTGGCATTGGCCAATGCGGCGGCGCTATGGGTCGAGGCCTCGAAGAGCATGGCGGTTTTGCCGCGGATGACTTCCATGTAGATCTCTTCGGTGGTGCTGGCGTCGCGAATCTTCGACAGTTGCAGCACTTCGCCTTCAGCGATCACGCGGGTGGCTTTGGAGAGAATCTTCATCACGGGCATTGAGCCCAGTTCGACCATCATTTCGAAGGAGCGCGAATAAAGGAAGTCGCCTACCAATACGCTGGGCGCATTGCCCCATTGGGCATTGGCGGTGCTGCGGCCGCGGCGCATGTCGGACATGTCGACCACGTCGTCATGCAGCAAGGTCGCGGTGTGCAGGAATTCGATGGTGGCGGCCAACAAACGAAGGTTCTCACCCTCAATGCCCAGCGCCTTACCGCTGAGCAGAACCAGCAATGGCCGCAGGCGTTTGCCGCCAGCAGAAATAATGTAGTCGCCGATCTTCTCTACGAGCGGGACGCGCGATACCAACTGGGCGCGGATGATGCCGTCAACGGCAGTAAAATCATCCGCCACCACGCGGTAAAAAGCCTGGGGTTGCATCGCTTGCACCTACTACTCATGGGATGCGCGGCATGCTAGGTGGCAGGGTAGGGGCTGTCAAGGTAAGCCCGGATGGGTCTTGCGTCGCCCTGGCGCCTTGCGTACAATTGCGCACCCTGAACTTCCCCCTGGGTATTTCCCTGCCTTACGCAATTGCAAGGGTGTCCTTCCGGCCCCAAGCAGCCATGCCAGCCGACACTTACACCTATAAAGCGCTGGGTGAGCAGGATTAACGGAGATTTACCATGTACGCAGTAATTGTTACTGGTGGCAAGCAATACAAAGTCACCGAAGGCGAATTCCTCAAGGTCGAAAAAATCGAGCTGGCCACTGGCGAAGCTGTGACTTTTGACCGTGTTCTGCTGATCGGCAATGGCGACGACGTTAAAATCGGCGCTCCGGTTGTTGAAGGTGCCAAGGTTGTTGCTGAAGTGATCGCTCAAGGTCGTCACGACAAGGTCACCATCATCAAGTTCCGTCGTCGTAAGCACCACATGAAGCGCCAGGGCCACCGTCAGTGGTACACCGAGATCAAAATCACCGGTATCCAGGCCTGATTCGTTTCGGTCTGATCCCTTTATAGGAGTATTGAACTCATGGCACACAAAAAAGCTGGCGGTAGTACCCGCAACGGTCGCGACTCAGAAGCCAAACGCCTTGGCGTGAAGATGTATGGCGGCCAGGCTATCAAAGCAGGCAACATCATCGTGCGTCAGCGCGGCACCCAATTCCACGCTGGTTACGGCGTTGGTATGGGTAAAGATCACACCCTCTTCGCGAAAATCGAAGGCGTGATCAAGTTTGAAGTAAAAGGCGCGTTCAACCGCCGTTACGTGAGCGTCGTTGCGGCTTAATTGCGCGACTGCTGGAAAAGCCCCGTCCTTGCGACGGGGCTTTTTTATTTCTGTATTCTTGGGGTTCTTGCCAAAATGTCCTGAGTGCTGGCGTTCGATTTGAATGCAGGTCAATTTTGCAAGAACCTAGTGTTTTTCGTTTCAGATAACCCGCCTTGTTGCGGGAGGCGTATCCATGAAATTCGTCGATGAAGTATCGATTTTTGTAAAAGCCGGCGACGGTGGCAACGGCATGATGGCTTTTCGTCGTGAAAAGTTCATCGAAAAAGGCGGCCCTAACGGTGGTGATGGTGGCGACGGTGGCTCGGTGTATATCGAGGCGGTCGAGAACTTCAATACCCTCGTGGATTATCGCTATACCCGTCGTTTCCAGGCGCAGAATGGTGAGAAGGGTGGCAGCACTGACTGTACCGGTGCCAAGGGTGAGGATCTGATCCTGCCGGTGCCGATTGGTACCACGGTGATTGATGCCGGTACTCAGGAGGTGATTGGTGACCTGGTTCGCGCTGGTCAGCGTTTGATGGTGGCGCAGGGCGGTTGGCATGGTCTGGGTAACACCCGCTTCAAGTCCAGTACCAACCGTGCGCCGCGCCAAACCACGCCGGGTAAGCCGGGTGAATCGCGCGATCTCAAGCTGGAATTGAAGGTGTTGGCCGATGTTGGTTTGCTGGGGTTGCCGAATGCCGGCAAGAGCACCTTCATTCGCTCCGTGTCGGCCGCCAAGCCGAAAGTGGCTGACTATCCCTTCACTACCCTGGTACCAAACCTGGGGGTGGTCAGTGTCGACCGCTACAAAAACTTCGTGGTTGCCGATATTCCAGGGCTGATCGAGGGTGCTTCCCACGGTGCTGGCTTGGGTATCCGCTTCCTCAAGCATTTGTCGCGTACCCGTCTGTTGCTGCATCTCGTCGATATGGCGCCGCTGGATCTGACCGATCCAGCTGAGTCGGCCGCCACCATTATTGATGAGCTGACCAAGTTCAGCCCGTCGCTGGCTGAGCGTGAGCGCTGGTTGGTGCTGAACAAGGCTGACCAGATGCTCGACGAGGAGCAGGAGGTGCGCATTGCTGAAATCGTTGCGCGGATCGAGTGGGAAGGTCCGGTGTATGTGATTTCTGCCCTGGCGCGCCAAGGCACCGAGAAGCTCTGTTATGACATCATGGATTTCCTTGAGGCGCGTGCTGAGCGCATTCAGGAAAACCCAGAGTACGCCGCCGAATTGGCTGAGCTCGATACGCGCATTGAAGACGAAGCGCGTGCTCAGTTGCAGGCGCTGGACGACAAGCGTGCGCTGCGTCGCTCCGGTGTGCGAGCGGTCGGTGAGGCTGAGGAAGATGACAGCTTCTGGGATGAAGAAGATGCCGATGACGGCCCGGAAATTATCTACGTCCGGGATTAAGCAACTATTCAAACGCCGCTTAATTGCGGCGTTTTTGTAATCACAGGTCGCTGCTGGGGTTGGAAGATCATGCGTGACAAGGTAACCGGCGCGCAGCGCTGGGTGGTGAAGATTGGCAGTGCGCTGTTGACGGCCGATGGTCGTGGTTTGGATCGTGCCGCGATGGCGGTGTGGGTCAAGCAGATGGTCGCACTGCGTGAGCAGGGTGTGGAGTTGGTGCTGGTGTCCTCCGGTGCGGTGGCAGCGGGCATGAGCAAGCTGGGTTGGAGCGCACGACCGAGCGCCATGCATGAACTGCAGGCGGCGGCAGCCATTGGTCAGATGGTGCTGATCCAGGCTTGGGAGTCGAGTTTTGCTGAGCATGGCCGCCGTACGGCGCAGATTCTGCTAACTCACGATGACTTGTCTGATCGCAAGCGCTACCTGAATGCGCGCAGCACGCTGCGTACGCTGGTTGATCTGGATGTGGTGCCGGTGATCAACGAAAACGACACCGTGGTCACCGACGAGATTCGTTTCGGCGACAACGACACCCTGGCCGCGCTGGTGGCCAATCTGGTGGAGGCCGATCTGCTGGTTATCCTCACCGACCGCGACGGCATGTATAACGCTGATCCGCGGCATAACCCTGATGCTGAGTTGATTTTTGAGGCGCGCGCTGATGATCCGGCGCTGGACGCTGTGGCCGGTGGCGTGGGTGGTGCGTTGGGGCGCGGCGGCATGCAAACCAAGCTGCGCGCGGCACGTTTGGCGGCGCGCTCCGGTGCGCATACCGTGATTGTCGGTGGCGCCATTGAGCAGGTGTTGGCGCGGCTCAAGTCCGGCGAGCGACTGGGGACGCTGCTGGCGCCTGAGCGCGGTATGTTGGCGGCGCGCAAGCAATGGCTGGCGGGTCATCTGCAGACGCGCGGCTCGTTGGTGTTGGATGACGGTGCGGTCAGCGCGTTAGCTACGGGCACCAAGAGCTTGCTGCCGGTTGGCGTGAAGTCTGTGCAGGGTAATTTCCGTCGTGGCGAGATGGTCGTGTGTGTCGCGCCGGATGGTCGGGAGATTGCTCGTGGCTTGGCCAACTACAGCGCCTTCGAGGCGCAAAAGATCATTGGTCAATCATCGGACGCTATCGAGGCGCTGCTGGGTTATGTTGATGAGCCCGAGTTAGTGCATCGGGATAATTTGATCCTTGTCTGAGGGCTGACGGATGCGCGTAGCAAGCGGTTTATTGAGTGTTTTGCTGTGGCTGCCAGGCTTGGCGGCGGCGGATGTGATCGGCGAGGTGTCGACGGTCTTCAAATTTATGGGGCCTAACGACAAAATCGTCGTTGAGGCATTCGATGATCCGAAAGTGGCGGGCGTGACCTGCTATCTCTCGCGTGCCAAGACGGGTGGCGTGAAAGGCGGTTTAGGTCTGGCTGAGGATCGTGCCGAGGCTTCGATTGCGTGCCGCCAGGTTGGTCCGATTAGCTTCCAAGGTGAGCTCAAGGATGGCGAGGAAGTGTTCCGTGAGCGCACCTCGCTGGTGTTTAAGACCATGCAGGTGGTGCGCTTCTTTGATCAGAAACGCAATACGCTGGTCTACTTGGTGTACAGCGATCGGGTTATTGAAGGCAGTCCGCAGAATGCAGTGACGGCCATTCCGATTCTGCCCTGGCCGCACAAGCGCTAACAAGAAAGCCCGAATTGATTCGGGCTTTCTTTTGCGAGGCGTTTTTAGAGGCAATAAAAAACCGACCCTGAGGTCGGTCTTTTAAGAACGTATGGCTAATCAGGCAGCAGCGGCTTCGCTGAGTGCTTTGATGTGGCCATTCAGGCGGCTCTTATGACGAGCTGCTTTGTTCTTGTGGATGATGCCTTTATCGGCCATACGGTCGATAACAGGAACAGCCAGGGTGTAAGCATTTTTGGCCAGATCGAGATCTTTGGCATCAATAGCCTTGACCACGTTCTTGATGTAGGTACGAACCATGGAGCGCTGGCTGGCGTTATGGCTACGACGCTTCTCAGCCTGTTTTGCGCGTTTTTTGGCAGAAGGTGTATTGGCCACCGTCAAGCTCCTCGAAAAAAACTGGGGGGTTACGAACGAATAAGGCCGCGAATCATGCCGACAAGCAGAGTCACTGTCAAGCCTGTTGCAGTGTTCATGTGCTGGCCTGGTCGTCGGTGGCTCGCTACACTCCTTGCCTTTGCGTGGTGCCGGGCTTGCCGGCTCGCGCCTGCTTGCCGAATCGAGCGTACCGATGAATTTGTTGAAATCACTGGCTGCGGTCAGCTCCATGACCATGCTGTCGCGGATATTGGGCTTCGTGCGCGACACCATTATTGCTCGCACCTTTGGTGCGGGTGTCGCCTCGGACGCCTTCGTGGTGGCCTTCAAGTTACCCAATCTGCTGCGCCGAATTTTTGCCGAAGGCGCGTTTTCCCAAGCTTTTGTGCCCATTCTGGCGGAGTACAAAACCCAGCAGGGCGAAGAGGCTACGCGAACCTTTTTGGCTTATGTCACGGGGCTGCTGACGCTGGTGCTGGCGCTGGTGACCTTCATCGGCATTTTGGCTGCGCCATGGATCGTCTGGGCGACAGCGCCCGGTTTTGCCGATGAGGCGGATCGTTTTGCGCTGACCACCGATCTGCTGCGCATCACCTTTCCTTATATTTTGTTGATCTCGCTGTCTTCGCTGGCAGGCGCGGTGCTCAATACCTGGAATCGCTTTTCGGTGCCGGCTTTTGTGCCGACCTTGCTGAATGTCAGCATGATTGTCTTTGCCCTATTTCTGACGCCTTATTTTGATCCGCCAATCATGGCGCTGGGCTGGGCGGTGCTGGTGGGTGGTTTGGCGCAGTTGTTGTTCCAACTGCCGCACTTGCACAAGATCGGCATGTTGGTGTTGCCGCGCCTGAACCTCAAAGACACCGGCGTGTGGCGGGTGGTCAAGCAGATGGGGCCGGCGATTTTTGGTGTCTCGGTCAGTCAGATTTCGCTGATCATCAACACCATCTTTGCCTCATTTCTGGTCGCAGGTTCGGTGTCGTGGATGTATTACGCCGACCGTCTGATGGAGTTGCCCGCAGGCGTGCTGGGCGTGGCTCTGGGTACGATCTTGCTGCCGGCGTTGTCAAAAACCTACGCGGGTGCCAGTCGCGAGGAATACTCCAAGCTGCTCGATTGGGGGCTGCGCTTGTGCCTGTTGTTGGCGCTGCCAAGTGCCGTTGCCCTGGCGATTATTTCCGAGCCGCTGATTGTCTCGCTGTTCCAGTACGGCAAGTTCACCGCCGCTGACACGCTGATGACGCAGCGCGCGCTGATTGCCTACTCCCTAGGGTTGGTCGGGATCATTCTGGTGAAGATTCTTGCGCCCGCCTTTTATGCCCAGCAAAACATCAAAACCCCTGTGCGTATTGGCCTGGTGACGCTGTTGGCAACCCAGGCGATGAATCTGCTGTTTGTTTTTGTCATTCCTCTGGCGCATGCAGGGCTGGCGCTGGCCATCGGCTTGGCCGCCTGTCTGAATGCGGGGCTGTTGTACTGGCAGCTACGCAAGCGCGATATGTTTCAGCCGCAGCCCGGTTGGGCGCTGTTTGCCGGCAAATTGCTGCTGGCACTCTCGGCAATGGCCGCGGTTTTGCTATTGGCCATGCAGCAACTGCCCGCGTGGGCGGATGGCAACATGCTGTGGCGATTGCTGCGACTGGGTGGCTTAGTTGGGGTTGGGGTGTTGGCGTACTTCGCGGTATTGGCTGCGCTGGGCTTTCGTGTGCGCCACTTCTCCCGGCGCAGCGTGCATTGATCCGGCGCCCAGGCGGGCAAGCGGCGTCTGTTGGCGCACATTAACGCTCGCTCGCCACAGCGGAACTGGCTCGCAGCGCAGTCGGCGGATCGGTAACAGATTGTATAAGCGGCTGATTTGCTGCCTGTTGTCTGTTGCTCGGTGTGCGTATAATCGGCCACTTTCTGAGCAAGAAGCGCGTTATGCAGCTGGTTCGAGGCCTACACAATCTGCGGCCCCAGCATCGGGGCTGTGTCGCCACCATCGGTAATTTTGACGGCGTCCATCGTGGTCATCAGGCCATCTTGGCGCGTTTGCGTGAGCGATCCGCCGAGCTCGGCGTGCCCAGCTGCGTGCTGATTTTTGAGCCGCAGCCGCGTGAATTTTTTGCCCCCGGCACAGCGCCCGCGCGCTTAACGCGCCTGCGCGACAAGCTCGCGCTGCTGGCGGGCGAAGGGGTTGATCGGGTGCTGTGCCTGGCATTTAACCCGCGCTTGCGTGAGTTGAGTGCTGCGGAGTTTGTCCAGCAGGTGCTGATCGACGGCTTGGCCGTGCAGCACTTGGAAGTGGGCGATGACTTTCGCTTTGGCTGTGACCGCGCAGGCGACTTCGCCTTTCTGGCCGAGGCCGGTGAGCGTGAAAACTTCAGCGTTGAGGCCGCCAGCACCGTTGAGCTGGATGGCATTCGCGTCAGCAGTACGCGGGTGCGCGAAGCCCTTGATGCGGGTGATTTTGCCCTGGCGCAGCACCTGCTCGGGCGTCCCTTTCAGATCGCCGGCCGGGTGCTGCATGGGCAAAAGCTTGGTCGTCAGCTGAATGCGCCGACCGCCAACGTGCAGCTCAAGCGCAAGCGGGTGCCGCTCAAGGGCGTGTACCTGGTGAGCACTGAGATCGACGGTGAAAACCGGCCGGGCGTTGCCAATATAGGCGTGCGGCCCAGTGTTGCGGGTGATGGCAGTGCCCACCTGGAAGTGCATTTGCTGGACTTTGCTGGCGATTTATACGGCCGGCGTTTGACGGTGGCTTTCCACCACAAGCTGCGCGATGAGCAGCGTTTCGCCTCACTTGAGGCACTGAAGACGGCTATTGCTGCCGATATTGCTGCCGCCCGTGCCCATTGGCGCGTTTAAGCACCGAGTGCCAACCGCTTACGAAGAGCCTGACATGACCGATTACAAAGCCACGCTTAATCTGCCTGATACCCAATTCCCGATGAAGGCCGGCCTGCCGCAGCGCGAGCCGCAGATTCTGCAGCGCTGGAATGAGATTGGCCTGTATCAGAAGCTGCGCGCGCAAGGCGAAGGCCGTCCCAAGTTCGTCCTGCACGATGGCCCGCCCTATGCCAACGGCAGCATTCACATCGGTCATGCGGTCAACAAGATTCTTAAAGACATCATCACCCGCTCGAAAACCCTATCCGGCTTTGACGCGCCCTACGTGCCAGGTTGGGACTGCCACGGCCTGCCGATTGAGCACAAGGTCGAAACCACTTTTGGCAAGAACCAGCCTTCCGACCTGACGCGCGAGCGTTGCCGCACCTACGCGGGCGAGCAAATCGAAGGGCAAAAGACTGACTTTGTGCGCTTGGGTGTGCTGGGTGACTGGGACAAACCGTACAAAACCATGGACTTCGCCAACGAAGCGGGCGAGATCCGCGCGCTGGCTGAAATGGTCAAGCAAGGGTTTGTGTTCAAGGGCTTGAAGCCGGTCAACTGGTGCTTCGATTGCGGCTCGGCGCTGGCTGAGGCGGAAGTCGAATATCAGGACAAAAAGTCCGACGCCATCGACGTCGCCTTTGTGGTTGAAGATGCCGACAAATTGGCCGCCGCATTCGGCTTGGCGAGCTTGCCCAAGCCAGCCTCCATCGTGATTTGGACCACCACGCCGTGGACCATTCCGGCCAACCAGGCGCTTAACGTCCATCCTGAATTTACTTACGCGCTGGTCGATACCGGCGAGCGTCTGCTGCTGCTGGCCGAAGAAATGGTCGCAGGCAGCTTGGCCCGTTACGGCTTGCATGGCGAAGTCATCGCCACCGCGCCAGGTGCGGCGCTGGAGCTGATCCGCTTCCGTCATCCGTTTTATGAGCGCTTCGCGCCGGTGTATCTGGCCGACTACGTCGAGCTGGGTGCCGGTACTGGTGTGGTGCACTCGGCCCCGGCCTACGGCGAGGACGACTTCCGTTCTTGCAAAGGCTACGGCATGAGCAACGATGACATCCTCAGCCCGGTGCAGAGCAACGGCGTGTATGTCAGCGACCTGCCGTTCTTCGGCGGCCAGTTTATCTGGAAGGCCAACCCTGCCATCGTCGCCAAGCTGGAAGAGGTCGGCGCGCTGCTCAAGCACGAAGCCATCCAGCACAGCTACATGCACTGCTGGCGGCACAAAACTCCGCTGATCTACCGCGCAACCGCGCAGTGGTTTGTCGGTATGGACAAACAGCCGAATGAAGGCGCCACCCTGCGCGAGCGCGCCCTGGCCGCCATCGAAGAAACCGCATTCGTCCCGGCCTGGGGTCAGGCGCGTCTGCACAGCATGATTGCCGGTCGTCCGGACTGGTGCATCTCGCGTCAACGCAATTGGGGCGTGCCTATCCCGTTCTTCCTGCACAAAGCCACAGGCGAAGTGCACCCGCGTACCGCCGAGTTGATGGAAGAGGTGGCCAAGCGCGTCGAGCAAGAGGGTATCGAAGCCTGGTTCAAGCTGGACGCAGCCGAATTGCTGGGCGATGAAGCCGCGGACTACGACAAAATCAGCGACACTCTGGACGTTTGGTTTGACTCCGGCACCACCCACTGGCATGTATTGCGCGGCTCGCACCCGCTCGGTCATGCCGAAGGCCCGCGCGCCGATCTGTACCTGGAAGGCTCCGACCAGCACCGTGGCTGGTTCCATTCCTCCTTGCTGACAGGCGCAGCAATCGACGGCCACGCACCGTACAAAGAGCTGCTGACCCACGGCTTTGTGGTCGACGAAAACGGCCGCAAAATGTCCAAGTCGCTGGGCAACGTGGTCGCCCCGCAGGAAGTGAATGACAGCCTCGGTGCCGACATTCTGCGCCTGTGGGTATCGTCCACCGACTATTCGGGCGAGATGGCGGTTTCTAAAGTCATCCTGCAGCGCAGCGCCGACTCCTACCGACGCATCCGCAACACCGCGCGCTTCCTGCTCTCCAACCTCAGCGGTTTCGACCCGGCGCAGCACCTGCTGCCGGCGCAAGACATGCTGGCACTGGATCGCTGGGCAGTAGACCGCGCCCTGCTGTTACAGCGTGAAATCGTCGAAGCCTACGACAGCTACCGTTTCTGGAACGTCTACCAGAAGGTTCACAACTTCTGCGTGCAAGAGCTGGGCGGCTTCTACCTCGACATCATCAAAGATCGCCAATACACCACCGCCGCAGACAGCGTGGCGCGTCGTTCCTGCCAAACCGCACTGTTCCACATTGCCGAAGCTTTGGTGCGCTGGATTGCCCCGGTTCTGTCGTTTACCGCCGACGAACTGTGGGAATACCTGCCGGGCGCGCGTAATGAATCGGTGATGCTCAATGGCTGGTACGACGGCCTCAGCGAACTGCCGGAAGGCTTTGAGTTGGATCGCGCCTTCTGGGAGCGCGTGATGGCGGTCAAGGTTTCAGTGAACAAGGAAATGGAAAACCTGCGCGCCGCCAAAGCTATCGGCGGCAACCTGCAGGCAGAAGTCACCCTGTATGCCGAAGACAGCCTAATCGCCGATCTGAGCAAGCTGGGCAACGAACTGCGCTTTGTACTGATCACCTCGACCGCCACCCTGGCTCCGCTGGCCAGTGCCCCGAGCGATGCGGTGGAAACCGAAGTGGCTGGCCTGAAGCTCAAGGTACTCAAGTCCGAACACGCCAAGTGCGGCCGTTGCTGGCATCACCGTGAAGATGTTGGCATCAACCCAGCGCACCCAGAAATTTGCGGCCGTTGCGTGGACAACATCGAAGGCGCAGGCGAGGTTCGTCACTATGCGTGATAGCCACCCGATGTCTGCTTTTGTAGGAGCCAGCTTGCTGGCGATCTGCGGCCTATCGCCAGCAAGCTGGCTCCTACAGGTCGAGGCGCAAGCATGAGCGAGCGTTTCGGCAAACTTCCCTGGCTCTGGCTAAGCCTGGTGATCTTTGTGGTCGATCAAGCCAGCAAGTTCTGGTTCGACAACAACCTCACCATGTACCAGCAGATCGTGATCATTCCCGATTACTTCAGCTGGACTCTGCTCTACAACACCGGCGCAGCCTTTAGCTTTCTGGCGGACGCCGCAGGCTGGCAGCGTTGGTTTTTTGCCGCCGTTGCCGTGGGCGTCAGCGTGGTGTTGGTGGTCTGGCTGAAACGCTTGAAACCAGAGGAAACCTGGCTGGCGTTGGCATTGGCGATGGTGCTGGGCGGCGCGCTGGGCAATCTGGTAGACCGCGTGGTGTTTGGCCATGTAGTGGACTTCATCCTGCTGCACTGGCACCAGCAGTGGTATTTCCCAGCCTTCAACGTGGCTGATATGGCGATTACCGGCGGAGCTATTCTGCTCGCGCTGGATATGTTCAAAAGTGACAAGTCGGGAGAGAAAACCCATGACTGATGTGCGTATCGGCCCGGACCGTCAAGTGACGCTGCATTTCGCCCTGAAGCTGGAAGGCGGCGAAGTGGTCGACAGTACCTTCGATAAGCAACCCGCCACGTTCAAAGTGGGCGACGGCAACCTGTTGCCCGGCTTTGAACAAGCTATTTACGGCCTCAAGGCCGGCGATAAGCGCAGCCTGTCGATTGGTCCGGAGCAAGGCTTTGGTCAGGGCAACCCG
This sequence comes from Pseudomonas sp. Ga0074129, assembly GCA_001465025.1. Lineage (GTDB taxonomy): Bacteria > Pseudomonadota > Gammaproteobacteria > Pseudomonadales > Pseudomonadaceae > Aquipseudomonas. The sequence continues at coordinate 9,225 of LNDO01000058.1, read as the reverse complement.
CAGAACATCCAGGTGATGCCGCGCAGCCAGTTTCAAGACATGGAACTCTCTGAAGGCCTGCTGGTAATTTTCAACGACGCCGCCAATGCCGAACTACCCGGCGTGGTCAAAGCCTTTGACGACAGTCAGGTCACCATCGACTTCAACCACCCGTTGGCCGGCAAGGCGCTGAGCTTCGATGTGGAAATTATTGAAGTCAAAGCGCTCTGATTTGTAGCCCGGATGAACTCCGGGAAACGTGAATTTCCCTCCCGGATTCCATCCGGGCTACGCAGCGCGGGAGCACTGTTCGATCCCGCGTTAAGCTTGTCCTTGAACGACCGCGTGTCGAGGCTCTTATGCACATCAAACTCGCCAATCCCCGTGGTTTCTGCGCCGGTGTCGACCGCGCGATTGAGATCGTCAACCGCGCGCTCGACGTTTTTGGCCCACCGATCTATGTGCGTCATGAAGTGGTGCACAACAAGTTTGTTGTCGAAGACCTGCGCGCACGCGGGGCGGTGTTCGTCGAAGAGTTGGATCAGATTCCTGACGACGTCATCGTCATTTTCAGCGCCCACGGCGTCTCGCAGGCCGTACGCAGCGAAGCCGAGCGCCGTGGCTTAAAGATATTCGACGCCACCTGCCCGCTGGTCACCAAGGTGCACATGGAAGTGGTGCGCTACAGCCGCGAAGGACGTGAATGCATCCTTATCGGCCACGAAGGGCATCCGGAAGTCGAAGGCACCATGGGCCAATACGACAGCAGTAATGGCGGCAGTATTTACCTGGTGGAAGACGAAGCCGACGTGGCCGCTCTTGAGGTGCGTAACCCCGAGGCATTGGCGTTCGTTACGCAAACCACTTTGTCGATGGACGACACCAGCAAAGTGATCGACGCCCTGCGCGCCAAGTTCCCCGTCATTGGCGGTCCGCGCAAAGACGACATCTGCTACGCCACGCAAAACCGCCAGGATGCTGTTAAACAACTCGCCGCCGACTGTGATGTGCTGCTCGTGGTCGGCAGCCCCAACAGCTCCAACTCCAACCGCCTGCGCGAGCTCGCCGAGCGCATGGGTACACCCGCGTATCTGATCGATGGTGCGGAGGATTTAAAGCAGGAGTGGTTCGCTAACGTCACCGCCATCGGCATCACCGCCGGCGCATCCGCGCCGGAAGTGTTAGTGCAGGGAGTGATTAAGCAGTTGGGCGAGTGGGGCGCACAAGGCACCGAAGAACTCGTTGGGCGTCCGGAGAACGTGACGTTTTCGATGCCGAAGGAGTTAAGGGTAATTGCAAGACAGTAACCTTCAACCCCTTTATATATTTATAGTGCAGGCCTTCTGAATATACCTGATATTCATGCAGGCATGAGGTGTATGGCACTTCTTGCTGTCAGTTTTTCAACTTGCACTGAAAATTCGTTCTGATACCTGCAATGGCCGATCAATCAAGGGTATGAGTGTGAGGGCGGACGGGAGTGCTTTGGATATCAAGCTTAGATAGAGCGTTCGGTTTAAAAAGGGAAGTAGTGTCGTCTGTAACTCGTGAATGTTGATTGGTGTTAGAAATAATCTACCGTGTTTGACGATTGGCTATCGTGGAACTAACCACCGTCCCGCCCTCCCATATTAGATATATGTGAGGGCGGGGCGCTTATATCCAGAACTTTAGCGAGTGTTTGTTATTTCCAGCATTCCTCCGTAGGCTTTGTTCCAGACCGGCCTTTTATGCCTAGGGCATTAAGCGTCAAATTTCCACATGCAGTGTCGCCGATTTTTTGTGTTGCTGTCAGTGTGTAGCCGCCATCATTAGCGACAGAGGATACTTGTGCCTCGTAGTAGCCGTTCTCGGATATTATTTTCTTAGCTGCGGTATCTGTTTTTTGTACCCCCAGCAAGGCTAGCTCGTCGTTATTTGTTATGTAGCGATTGTTCTGTGCTAAGAATCTTTCTTGACGAGCTGCAATGTCACTTAGTAGCCCTATAGCCTCAGTTCGCTTTGTCCTAGTCATATATTCGCTGTAGTTGGGTATCGCGATAGACGCGATGATCCCAATTATTGCGACAACCATCATTAGCTCAACTAGAGTAAAGCCTTTGTGCTTATTCTGCATTTTTGAGTCCGTCTATTTCTTCTGTCGTTAGTGGCGGTAGCTCATGGATGTAAACGTTTTTAATGATGTTATTTGGCGATCCGGTGTCGCCGGAAAAATTAATCAAAGCGCCTGGTTTTAACGAGAATATTACTGGTGAATTACCTGATAGTACGGAATTCGCCAGTGAGTATTTCTTGTCGTTTACTATGATTGTATTTTTTTCAACAGATACTTCTTGAATGTGACCCACCTCTTCGAATGTGGTCGCCAGCAGCACAGGGGAGGCAAGAAAGCCTGCTAGGATAAATAGATGCTTATGTACTTTCATGGTTAGTAATCCTCAACAATGCGCCAGCTTTGGCGCCCACTTGACTCCAGGCCAGGGTCAATTGTTTCACAGCTGCTCGATGTGCACACTTGAATTTGACCTTCTGGTGTAGTGGTCACGATCAGGCCGCCCATGCCATCATTTTGGTAGCCTGAAACTGGAACAATAGTCCCGTCAGATTTTTTATAGTTGGAACGGGAGTCAACATAGCCTTGGCGCGCAAGGTCAAAAACAGCAAAGTCGAGTCGACCCCCGGTTGCTGGGTTTATTCCATAGGTCCAGTTCGATACACCGTCCGCGCAGGGGTCGTCATTGGGTGTCAATGTTTGTGCGAGTAAGACCTGGCCAATAGCTACCATGTCGTCAACTACCATTTCTCCTTCGAGAGTGGTGTTGACTTTTAAGTCTAGAAGCCAACCGTATTTTCCTTTGCCTGTAGTGCTGTCATGCCACTCGAGCGGGTTCTGGCTAAGTATCCTTATATTGCGTTTGTTACTGCTCCCTGCTTCGTTAGTAAAGGGTGCACTATTAACTTCCTCAGTGAAAGTCTGCTCAGCAAGATAAGTATACTCGGCACCAACCTTGGATCTATTGATGCTTGGTGTGGTTAAGGCCGGTTGACCTTTTGTTTGTTTGTCCCATATACCGTAAAGAGTTTGGGCTCTGCTTGTATCGGCTCCCGCATCGCTGGACTGGAAATATTTCCCTGTGCCGAAAACGATAATGTAGCCCGTGCTTGAGGGATGTCGAACGATGGAGGGAGCCGCCGTAATTGCTTGGCTAGAGTTATCACTAGCTTGTGCAGAAAATAGTGGTTTTCCACCAAATGAAACCTTAAAGTTTTTGGCGTTTTCTGGTTTTTCTGCTGAGACAAGTTTGCCGCCAGAAACTGCAGATGTACGTCCTAGGCGCTCAGAGTCGAGGCTTACGTCAGCTGTTGTTTTGGTCAGTAAGTCAAAACGCCACATGTTTCCTTGAAGGTCCCCAGCATAAGCGTAATCCGCTACACCATCACTGTTATTGTCAGCCAGTTTTGGTGTTGAAAGCCCATTAGGAATACCTTCTTTACCTTTAACTTCAAGCTTCCGAATAAGACTGCCGTCCTTTACGTTGAAAATTAACAGTGCGGCTTTGTCATCCTGGCTGGAGTAGCCATTACCAGTTACTACCGCCCACTGGCCGTTGTGCAGGCGCGCAACAGTAGGTTTTGGCATGCTGTGGCCCATGTCCACTTCAGTAGTAAGATTAATCTCCCATAGCAGTTTGATTTTGCTTGGATCTGTAACATCCAACGCGAAAATGCCTTTCCCGCCAGCTCGGAATGTTCCGATTAGCACTGTGCGCCATTCACCATCAATTACCGTATCTGCCACTACGGGACTGCCATCAACGTAGAACTGGTGAGCACTTCCCTTATAACTATTACCTGATAATAGATTAAGTTTTCCAAAAATAGTTGATGGTATAAATGCAAACTCTTCTTTGCCGGTGGCTTCATCAAATGCATGGAGCATTCCGTCGTTTGCGCCAACGTATATAAGCCGTTTACGTCCTTGCGTTGTGCTTGTCGTGTCTACCTTATTTTTAAAGTCTTCATAAGGAATGCTGTCAAATTCTATAGGGTTAGCCAGATATGCAAGGTACTGTGCGTTGGCAACCACCGCCGGAGCGGAGTTAATAATGTCACCGAGGCGCGTTACTCGGCTTCTGAAATTTGCATTACTCTTGCCACGGATAAATTGCAGTCTGGCCTCGCCTAATGCGTCAACCGTATTGTTGCTATCAGGGTTACGATTCAGGAGTGCACGTTGTGTTGCATTTAGATTGCTCCACTGGAAATCAACCAGGTTTGTCGCGGAGTTACCAGCAATCATTATTTTCCTGCTATCAGGATCTTGAGCTTCAAGTTTTTCCTGTGCGCTCCATTCCTTGATTTTTTCGGTGATGCCGAATTTTTCTTCGAGTTTGTAGCGAATCAAGTCACCAGCCCAGTTCTTTGAACTATCGAAGCTGCTCTGGTAAGCATAACGCAGCAAGGTGTCGCCCGACGGACTCTCTTGCAGTTTTGCTGTAATTGCTGGTCGTGCGGCAGAGTTATTGCGATCACCGATGCGCGTAAGGATAGTTTGGAACGCGGACACCATATCTTCGGGAGAATCGGCGCTGAAAAACTCGCCACGAGAGTTAATTGCCGCATGCCAAAGGTCATACACGTTGTTTGCAGAATCAGTAGACGCCGCTGGCCATGCAATAGAGCCGTCTGCGAGTTTGCCATAATCCCCCTCGAAGGTTGACCCGTCCCAAGCGGGGCTTGTGAGGCTTGAGGTCAGTCCAAGGCCTAGGGTGAATGTGGTCATGTTCTGCCATGTGGACGGATTGTTGCGCGGATCCCAATACTCCTTTGTCGAATCAGTAGGATTCGCCGCGGAGATAAATGGCTTGATCTTGTTATCTATATCTGTGCGTGCATCCCGTCTCCAGTAATTGAAGGCAAGATCTGCAACTGTATTGTCTGCACCATCCTTATACGGAGCAATAGCTGTATAAGATTTACCATCAGGGAGAGAGGCGATATTTGTGTTGTCAGCATTACCCACCGAGGCGCTGTCACTGTTCCATATACCATCAGTCATTAGGATATGGTAGGTGGGGCGGCACGCATACTCTGGATTTTTTTGTTTACCCAGCGAGTATGCATAGGGGCCATTAATGTCTGTTTGGCTTAGAAAATTACCTGCGCGCTGCATGGCCCGGCGCAGTGGGGTTCCGCCAGTTACGCTTAGTTTCTCAAGCCAAGTGAAAAAGTTAGCTCGGTGTTGGCCTGAAAATTCACGCAGATAGTTAGTGTTGCAGTTGCCAGAACTGGAGCCGCTGCCCATCATGTTGCAATTGCTGTTGTTTAGTACCTGCCATGTAAGGCGGACGTTTTCCGGCAGTGAATAGAACGCCAGATTGGCTGCTGTTTGTGTTGCCAATGCACGAGTCCGATAAAATGAATACCAGATGGCAAAATTTTTCTCATCAGCAACCGTTGCAGGGATGTTTACTTTGCTATAGCAGTCAGTGTCCGTTTTTGTTTTGTTGCAATTTGCGTTGTTTGGTCGGTACTCGAAGTAATGCGCGCGCCCATCTGCTGCCGTATCCACATCTGCGCCACGCCCATACTCCACGGTGGCAGCATAGCCCGATGAAAGGTTAACGGCTGCTGCTTTAGTAAAACCGTTCTTCCATGCGGCGGTGAATGTAGGTGCATCGTATTCAGTTATCTTTAGCTCGCCAGAAACTAAGGTTATTTTTTTAGGTAGTTTGTACTCCGTTGTTGGCGAGTAGTACATTGGGTTGAAGTAATTAGATTTGAAGTAGTTTCTGTTTCGTTCGCTCACGGCCGCGTCGGGGGCGTAAGCGAATGCCATACTGCCCGAGTCATCGAGAGTTACTAAGATGTTAGGTGCAACACCTTGCGTGAGAAATAGAGGCTGTTGGCTTGGGACCATGGCAGCTGCGCTTGCTTGTTGTGCGCTGGTCATAACTGCAATACTGAGAGAGCTAGCTGTCAGTAATTTACTGCCTTTTACTAAAAGTGCGTTCATTATGCTCTCCATCAGTTGCTTGTATAGACGCGTGCTACAGTAGACTGTAACAACGCGGACCCTTGCGTACCAGTTGTGGCTCGGGCTCTGCTGTTTGTGGCATAAAAGAATGTTCCTTCCCCGCGCATTAAATTGCCGTACTCTGGGTTTAGAGCTTCATTGTTCTGCTCGCCAGTCGGGATGGGTACGCTGTTCCATGTGATGGTCCTGGTCGGATCTAGAGTCGTTGGGTTGTCAATGTCAGAGCCAATATAGGGCATCCAGGCCCGGGCACTCGATGGATCTATTTTGTCGAACTCTTTGGGGTTGGCATGTAGCACATTTATATCAAGGCCTAGTGCGGCTAGGTTGACTAGGCATGGATACTTTTTGTTTGTTAACTCACAGCCTTCACCGGGTTCTTGGGCTGTATATGTATTGTTAAATCTACGCTCTGCTTCGCGTAAACCAGAGTCGGCCAGGTTTAGTAGGCGCTTCTGTTCAATTGTGTTGGCAGTTATGCGGCTTTCAAGCGTAACTTCGCGCATGCTACCGACAGCTAGAATCGTAATTATCAAAAGCATTATTAGTGCAACTATAAGCGTCGCACCCTGTTGTTTAGTATTTGGAGGGTTGATCATGGCATCATATTCCGAAGGGTTTGTGCGCCTTGGCCGATAAGTAGTAACTGACCGTGCTCTTTAGCGTCGAGAGCAGTTTTGTTTCCACCGTAATAGGTTATCCAGTCTGCTTTGGCTTTGCTGTCGACGCCTTCTCCTACACCTTTTCGTAGATCAGCTTCGCCGCTACTAGCAAGTACAGAAAAGCGTACGCCTCTAACGACTTGATCAGCAGTTGGAGTTTCCGTGAAACTTTCAACGCTGCGTTTTCCCTTAGGGCCTACGCCGTAACTGATATTTATATCTTCAATACCCCCTACAAGCTCTTGGCCTCCGCATTGCAGCGAGCCTGCAGATTTTCCCGTGCCTGGAGTAAATGTTATTCGATAGGTTTTAGTGATATCGCTGGGGACTTTATCGAAAGACTTTCCGGGTGTCCCTGGTATTAAATTTCCCAGACAGTCACTGTCGCCCACGGTTGCTGCTTGGTAGCGGAGGCATATGCCGCGACCTCCTGTTGCGGGAGTGATTACTTGTCCCGCAATGAATGCGCTGCATCCTCCTGCAGGGTCCGCTTTAGGGAATGCGTTTTCCATTGGAGTATCTGCTAAACGCCTGTAGCCTGCTTTGACAAGTTGTTGCTCAAGAAGCAGTAGTGTGAAACGACTGTTTTCTTGATTGCTAGCTTGGCCTTGTTGGAAGAAATAATTGTAACGGCTGTCAATAAAAAGCTGTGAAACGCCGAGAAGGAGGAAGCAGCTAAGCGCCAGTGCGACTAAAAGCTCAATCATGGACAAGCCATTTTGGTGTGACAGTTTTTTATCCATTTTCCTGCTCACAGCTGTGCGCGTAGATTGAATGTGCATATCGATTTGTCCGCAGTTTGATCGTTTGCGTCGATGCAGGTGCCAGATTTGACTCTCCACGCCATGCTTATTTCAACCGCCGAGCCCGCGGCCGCGTTGCAAACACCGGGTGATGGGCTCCTACATATCTTAAAGTGGCTATTCAGCAGTTCACTGCCTCCAGGCAAATTCTCACCAGCTCGTTGGGCCCAACAACCAAGTTGATCCTTTGTAGTAAGTGCTGGCTTGGGGCAGGGCGGAAAATCACTGCCTTTTGCTTTGTAGAAATCTGATGTGTCCTTGTAGCGTTCGCGAGAGTCTAGGTATGCTTCCGGGTTGGCGCGCATGAGTTCAAGTAACTCGTTCGCCATATTGCCGGCGGTGCCGCGTTGGGCAGAGTCTTGAGTGAATTGAATGCTACGGCCTTGCATAGCAACCATGCCTAAAACGCCTGTTGTCACAATTATTAATGTCACTAAAACTTCAATCATGCTAAAGCCGGATATACCTCTGTGCCTATTCATGGAGCACACCCCCCTAAGGCTGTTGTATTATTCGCTTGTTTTCCGCGGGCATGTATTTTGCTACTTCCGCTTGCCTGTATAGTTATCAGGTATGCTGTTTCTACTTTGTTATTATTGCAAACAATTGCCCTGGCAGCACTTGCTGTGCCATTAGGGCTATAAGTGACAGTAAGTGGTGATGGATTGGTAGCAATTGAAATGTTTGTTGCGTCAAATGTCTCTTGTCGCAAATTTTTGTTTCTACTTAAGTCTCTTACAGTCCAAGTGCCGCCGTTGTTGCTTAGGTTGATTCGCGCTCTGCGTACAACGGCCTCGCTTCTTGCATACTGGAGTAAACTATTTATTTGCTGTGCTTGGCTCTCTATTTGGTCGTTTCGGATCAGACTTGCTAGATTGGGCACTGCAATTGCTATAGCAATTGCAAAAAGTGCCAGGACAACCATTAGCTCTATCAGGCTGAATCCGTGCGGGCGTGGTTGAAGCGTCATTGTGCTCTCCTAGGGGGCAGTGAGCGTATCCTCTAGAATGATTTTTGTCCTGTCATTGATTCGATGACAGCTGGCGCTATGGGGGCGATGATCGGTTGTCGCTGCTATTCCCCGTGCGCTGACGGCGTCGAGGCCTTGTGATTGAACAGGTTTCAGGCCTTCTCATCCTTGCATCGGTAGTCTTGAGAAAGATTATCGCTTTCAGTACTTGTTTTTAATCGCCCCTGACGGTTTATTACTAATTGCCATGTGATTTTACTATTTTGGCATTGATAAACCCTGCCGTTGCTTATCGGTGTTGTTCCATTTGGATAGAATCGTATGCTTTGTGTGAAGCCACTTCTTCTTATTGTGGTTGAGCCGTCTAGTTTTCTTATCTGCAGTGGTTTTTGATTTTTTAGCTCTTTAATAACCCATCCGCTTGACCAGTCACTATTGCAGGTTGACTGGTCGCCAATTCCGCATATTTCTATGATTTCCCTGTTTAGTATGGCGATGGTTCTTGCATATTCAATTGAACTTCTGGTTTCGCTGAGAAGCGCTTTGCTTTGGCTGGTTTTGAATAAGTTAATAAGTGGAGGTGTGGCTATAGATATGGCTATAGATATAAGTGATGTCGCGATGATTAATTCAGTCAGTGTCGTTCCGCTCATTTTCTGCTTTGGCATCTTATTGATGGCGGCGGCAAAAACTGAGTGCAACACCTGACCTTTCCGGTACGGTGCTGCCCCTATGTCTTATTCCGAACTCAGCGTTGAAGAACGCGCCACCATT
>LNDO01000057.1 GCA_001465025.1 Pseudomonas sp. Ga0074129 | reverse complement strand
CGCGCCTGCCGACGCAGCGGGCGAGTGACATCGATCAATTGCTACCGCATAAGTGGCAGCCACTTTAATCACGCAAGGCGTGATGCCCGGACGCATACGTATAAAACGCGTCTTGGTTCAGAAGAATGACCAAGTGGTAGTGGGGGCGACCACCACCAGCGATCTCTCTGGCCCAGACATAGCGCACCCGGCAGTCGTGCGCATATCCACTCGATCTTCTGGCCATGTCACGGTTGTGTTTAATCTTGGCCTTAAACGAATCTAGGAAGCGACCAATCACGGCATTGGTATATGCATCGCATGGCAAATAACCATAGGCTGGAAATCTTAAATCCACTCGATATGCCAATACCCGAGGATACTCATTGAGAACGCTCTTGATTGTCACATCAAGAGCTTCCAAGTACTCCTGAATGAATGGACCTTTGTCGAACATGGTAGGCATTCCTGCATAGGTGGATTCGTGATAAAGATGGAGGTTTGTGTTGTACGGATGGCGACTCATGATGGTTACTCGCTCTGTTGAAACACAGCATCCACAGCGTAAGTAATTCTTTCCGAATACCCCCCAATCCTTAGCACACGAGGTAGATCTTTAGAGGATCTGCCTCATCACCCCTATACTTACTCACCTCCATGCAAGAGGCATGCATATAAACATATTACCCACACCGAAACGCTCGACATCAATCAAACCCAGCAAACACGCGCAACCTAAAATAAAAACAGGCAGTTAATCACTCTGACAAAAAACCATCACAGCTTAGCCTTAATTAGATAGTGACAATACTCGATTCAATGAAATTCACGCGAAGGCACCCAGCGACTTATCGTGCCAATTACCCTGACAGGCATGACAGATCCTGCACAGCCAACGACCTGCATATTCATCGATTGGGTTTCCAACGGATAAGTTTCAACCCCAGCCAACAGGCGCAACTCTTGCCTTGAATAGCTGCTCGCGATAACCGTGGCTGTATCTTCAAACTCGTAGTGATGTTTTTTCCAACTCGCCGTCAGCTTCTTGAGCGACGCAGCAGTCGCCAGCTCGAAGCGAGAGCTTTTCCCTTTTCGAAGCGACGTTTCTCTCGCTTCAGCATATGAGTGAACATGCGATTACAGGTTGAAGCACCTGCCATAATGGCGACGCAAGGCTGCCAGCATTTCCCCCTGGTGAGCCCTGGCCAGATCATCTCCCCAGGTCCCGCTCGAATAGATCAGGTCCATCTTCAATGAGTCTGGCCGCTTCTCCAGCTCCCGCTTGTTCAGGAATCGCAGGCGCTTCTCATTGAATGGCAGATTGCCGTACTCCGAGTTGATGCTGCGCGAGACCAGCGCCAGGTTGCCGAAGCGGTTCAGCCAGTTACTCGACACCTTGTTGGCATCGCTGTCCTGTGGATTCTGCGGTGAAATGTGCTCCACCGAGTTCTTCGCAGTGAAACGGAAATTGCTCCACAAAGCGTGGTCACGGTTCTGCTCGTACCAGAGGACAAAATCCAGCTTGTAGAACCAGTAATGCGCAAAACCGACTCCATGGTCCCCAGGCAGCACATGTTCGAACATCAGCGCCGAAGCTTTGCACCAAGGGTCGTCCATAAAGCCTCGAGTGCGTTTGACCAACGGATCTGCAGTGACCTCGCCTAACAACTGGTTATCCAGGTGGCACAGGAAACCGTAGTAACGCTCCACCTCGCTACCGGGTCCGCGAACGGCCTGGGCATTCTGGTGGATGAAGTAGAGAAACGGCGTCAGCCAGTAATGCGTGGTAATCTCCTGCGAGTGGTAGAGCATGCTCTGCAGCAATGACAGTCCCTGGTGCGCAGCACTGTCGCGACTGCGATTGATGTAGCGTTTGTTGTCACTGGTGGAGACCGACGTCAGGCAGACCTGGTGAACCTCTTCATCACCTTGGTCAACCCACTTGATCACGTACTCATCCCACAGTACTCGCATGCGCCAGAGCAGATCGATGAACCCCTGCGCCCTCTCCGCGCGTTGCAGCTCATCGGCCGGGACAAGGAAAGCGGCCTCGAACAAGGCCAGCAGTTGGCGATCCAGCAGACGTGGCAGGTCGTCCCGTCCCTCCTCCTTCAGCCAGATGCGCAACACATGCTGGAGGAATAGCGGAAAACCGACGATGCTCCGCGCCCAGGGCTCCTCGCCCTCATCCTCTCCAGCCGCTCTCGAATCCGTGCCCGAATCGGTATCCAAGCCTTCGACAATGGCCTGCAAGGTCTGGCGCTCTTCGCCATCAGCGTCCGGGTCGTCCATCCTGCGGGACAGCAGCTCGTGCACGGCACTCGCATCCAGCAACTGCCCCCTAGCATAGAGATCCCCGAGTCGGTGGGCCTCTAGCCGGGTTTCCTGGCACAGATTCCGCTCGACGAAACCGCTCATGTCGGCACAGGCATTCCACATCGCCCCATAGCGGGGACGACTTCCCGGTGGAATGTCACGCAGTAGCCTAGCCTTGAGAATCTCGTGATGCTGCAGCTGGATGCCACGATTGTTGATGACCTCGAACAGCTTGTTCAGGTCCATGCCCTCGGGCACCTGCGTCAGTACTAAGGAAACCTTGCGATAAACGAAGTTGGCCAGCGCCCGGAGATAGTCATCATCTACCGGCTTGCCGTCCGCACGCTTGTGGTTCTTCGCGAAGGAGGCCATCAGCTGCTGAGCCTCACTCATGCTCAGGGTATCGATCGCCTCGGCCGCCATCGCCTTGCCGCCCGGCATCAGACTGGCGAGGTATTCGTTTACCTGCTCGCGGATGGAGAAGTGCAGGCGCGGAATCGCCCCATTCTTCAGCAGAACGCGGCTGAAATCCCCCATCACTTCTCGCCACACCGGCACCGTGCTGAGCATCCAGAGAGTGGTGAAACGCTGCTGACCATCGATAAGGTCGAAGCGACGTACCCCTAGGTCACGGTCTTCCTTAGTGGTTTTCTCCACCAGTAGCGTGCCGCCCAAAAAGAACTGCTCATCGCCTCGGTCGAAGGCGTTGGCCATATCGGTCAGCAATGTCTTGATCTGGTCGTCACCCCACACATAGAGGCGCTGGTAGATCGGCACATTGAAGCACCAGGCAGCGTCAATCTGCTCAGCCAACTGCTCCAGGGTATAGAGATTGGAATCAATCACCTTGGCGACCTCCCTGCCATTCCTGCAGCAACTTCTCAATCCAGATGGGCTTATCCGCCAGGTTGTCACAGGCAGCTCCTGCATAGGCACTGTAGAAATGCAGCACCGCCCGCTTGTATCGCCCCTGCACACCGTCCCCCACATCGACCTCTTCACGTGCATGCAACGGAGCCATGGCCCGTTGACGCTGTTGTAGAAAATCCAGCACCTGCTTCGGGTGATAGCTCTGCGCAATCACATCCAGCAGGTTCAGATCGGCCAACCTGAAGAAGTTGGCGGCGGTCTCCTGCCGGACCTGTTTTTTCTCGAGGCGAATGGCACCCAACAGAAACTCCAGGCGCAGAGCAAACTCCGTCAGTTGCTCGAATTCGAACTGATCCACATACACCAGGCTGCAGAGCAAGAAGATCTCCCGCAGATACTCCTGGTTGTTACGCAGCAGTTGCCGATAGATCTCGCGGAATGCGTTTACCTGCTCGCACGGATCAGGATCATTCATCAGCATCTGCAACAGCGCGGCATATTTGTCGGCGTAGAGAAAGAGGCCCACACCCCGATGGATCGGTTGGCGCAGCGCCATCGGCAGGCTGGCTGCGTTCTGGCTGATACGCAATCGATTGCCCTGCAACACTCGCTCGCCATCCCCCACCAGCGTCAGCGCAGTGGCCAGTCGATTGTGCCGAGTGGCGTAAAGCGGCACGGTGGCGATGCTACTGCAGTTGTCATCACCATGGGACCAGGTACCGCTCTGGAACTCAGCCAGCAGTGCGTCGTGTTTGGCTACCGGTGTCTGAGCGCCACGCCAACGCCGTGCTCGCCAGAGAAAGCGGCTGAACAGGTTGGGGGCGAAGTCCTGTCCGGACGAGAGCACAGCTGGGTGACGTTGAAGCGCCTCCCACCGCTCGGCGCAGTGCTGCTCCAACGCCACCTTCTGCGTCCACTCACCTTCCGCGTGGTCGATGGCGCGCAGGTGATAGGCCTTTAGCAAGTCAGTGGCTTGGAGGCGGACACCCCGATTGTTCTGGGTGTCGAAAAATGTAAAGGCAAGATCCGCACTGTCCACCTCAATCACCGTCAATCGCAGGCCCTCAATCACCTCCAGCGCCAGCGACTCCTGCTGCGTCAGCACCTGCATCGCTTGCCGTACACGACGCGCGGACTGCCCCGAGTAGCTGAGCTCCTGCCCCGCAGGCAACCTGCCCGTGATGCGGTGGTACAACAGCGACAAGGCAGTGACTCGCTGCTGGCCGTCGATGATGAAGCGTCGCGACTGGCTGGCATCGTGATGCAGCAATACCGCGCCCATGTAATAGGGCAATTTCTTGTCCTGCTGGCTACCGAACTCCGTCAGATCGTTGGCCAGTTGTGTCAGCTTCTCCGGCCCCCAGACAAAGCCGCGCTGATAGGTATCCAGCGCCAACGGCCAGTCACTTGCCTCGAGCAACTGCTTAAAGGACTTTGTACTCACCTGAACGGGAAGACAATCACTCATGGCATGGGAATCCCTGTTATGCATGACAGGCTAGGACGACATTGTTTACGCCAGACGACTACTTGTGCTCCATCCAGGAGCCGGCTGATGCTCATTGGCGAGATCCTTGGTTATGCAAGGCCGCAGGCAAGTGATGGGACGACGTCGGGTAGACGGCAAAAACACCAATCATGCACTGCCCCAGTTAGGAATCCATCCCTACAAAATCGCCCGGTGCCCTTCGTCGTCCACAACGATCTGGCCGTCAAAGGCGCCGGACGCTCTGCCGGCTGAGTAGCACCAGGCATTGAAAGCCTTCTCCATCGTCCGCAAGGGCGCTGGAGAAGGCTTTAACATTTCACATTTTTTTGGGGCGCAATGCCAACGTGTCGCAAAAGTCCATTTCAGGTACACGTTGCACCCCATATGTCTTCAACGGCGACACATTGCCAACCATCCATGAAACAAATTGTGGCTTCCGGCCCGACGCTATTCAGAGGCAGTCGCGCGCCTCAACTCTTGACCGAATCCAGGCGACCACTTCGGTTTCGATCCAGCCAACACATCGCCCAGTCAGAGGCACAGGCCGTGGAAACTCGCCAGAGCCAATGAGCTTGTAGATCGTTGATCTGGCGAGCCCCGTAGTCAGGACAACCGCATTCAAGCGCAACACTTTCATGACAAGCCATACTCCGATTGATTACCTTCAGAGCAGGTTGGACTAAGTTCCTGCAACCGAGACACAAACCACCAGGAAGGGTGAAGCAAAGGACATGCACGAGACCAAGATCCCTTTCGGTGAACGTGACGGCATTCTCTTTCGAGCGCATGAGGTCGAGAACGGGCTGCGATGTGGCTGCGTCTGCCCCGGCTGTAAGCAACCGTTGAATGCAGCAAACAATGGCGAGAAGGTCGTACCACACTTCCGCCATTCGAAATCGAATGACTGCTTTGATGGATTCCGCGAAGGGGTCAGACGTGCGGCAGTCGCGCTGATCGCTAAGCACAAGCAGCTCATGCTCCCAGCACTTATAGAAACAGTCCGAGTGGCCACACAAGACGGCCGGCTGTTGGAGGAAAAGGTCGAGCTGCAACCAGTGATGATCACTGCAGATAACGTTGAGCGGTTTGTTGACCGGGGTAGCTTGAGAGGTCATGCCGTCCTGCACCAATCCACTAGGCAGCTGATCGTCCGGATCAAGCTTTCAACACGGATGGAGCATGAACGCTATCGCCAGCTCGAAGCGCTAGAGCATTCCAGCATGGAGATTGATCTCCATCACCTAGCACTGGAGCAGATCAATGATCCGGCCAAATTCGAGCACGCGGTTTTGCATGACTCGGTAAACCGACTTTGGATCCGATCAATTCGAGGGGAACGGCTCGCAGCAAACGCGCTGCAAAAGCTTCAGTCAGTGGCGGACGAAATAAACGCTCAGTCGCAACTCGAACAGGCAGCGCGCGAGGCTGCTGAGCAAGCCCGGCAGATTGAGCTCGCCAATGAGAAAGCCGAACTGCAGCGCGCCCTGGAAGCCCATAGAGCCAAACAGCTTCAGATGGCGGCCAAACAATCAGCCTCAGCTCAAGACAACACGACACAGGGCCGAGCCGAGTTGATCGCAGGAACCATGCTGAGAGCCATACAGGCATGGGGAGGACGAGCCGTTGAGTGCACTGCCTGCTACTTGCTCAGCCCACCTGATTCAAGGTTCTGCCTTTACTGCGATGCGACTACAGGCAAGGTTAACCACGTAAGCCTTTCGCCAGATATCCCCTCGACCATCCATAAACGCATGCGCTGCTCAGCGAAGCCCACCATGTCGATGAAAACAGTGCCTCGCCTACTCCTAAGGCCCGACTTGAAGGCCAGCGCAGGCGTCCCAATCACACCCGTTTTACCGGAAGATGCCCTGCAGTAGCCGTTGGCCACATGCTGGCGTGCTGCCATATAGACGCTGCGTCACGCATAAAAACCCGTTTATGATGCCTGGCAAAACGTGAATCACTGCGCAAGGGAGCACGCCATGAGGTTGATTCAGAACGCTGGTCACGACCGAGTTATCGATTTGCTCAACGAGCGGATGAAACCGGATCACCAGCTGGCCTGTGCATCCCCGGCGCTGTCCTTGTTCGCCTTTTCTGAGCTGGCCAAATCTCTCGCCCAGTTGCGAAAGGTTCAACTGATCCTGCCATCCGGCAGCGAAAGCCTGGAGCTGCTTGGCGGTGAGGCAGACCGCGCTACACGCAATCGCCTCATTGCCCGCAGCTTGGCCCGGCGCTGCCACCAGTGGCTGAACGCCAAGGTCGAACTGAAGCGCGCAAGCTCTGTCATTCCGCAAGGTATCGGTTTACTAAGAGATGCCGCTGGCACTCCCGATCAGGTGGTCATGGGCTCCTTCGCCCTGACCACCGATGGCCTCGGTATCACGCCGGGCAACCCCATGAGCCTGATCCAGGCCAGCGAGTCGCCCCAGGAGGCGGCCATGTTTGCGCCTTGGTTTGATAACCAATGGCAAACCCTGAACGCCCGCCCCACCGATAAAACCGAGCTGCTGAATGCGCTGCGCGAAATTGCCGAGCAGCGTTCACCGGCCACCCTGTACAACCTGGTGCTCCATCAGCTCTTCAAGGAGAAGGACGACGGGCTGGATGAAGAACGCGTAGTGAAATCCGCCACCGGCATCCGCAACACAGTGGTTTGGAACAAGCTCTTCAAATTCCAACGCGACGGCGTAGTGGGGGCTATCGACAAGCTGAACCGTTTTGGCGGCTGCATCATTGCCGACAGCGTTGGCTTGGGGAAAACCTTCGAAGCACTCGCCGTGATCAAGTACCACGAGCTGCGCAATGACCGCGTGCTGGTGCTGTGCCCGAAGCGCCTGCGTGATAACTGGACGCTCTATAAGGCCAATGACCGGCGCAACGTGCTGGCGTCAGATCGTTTCAACTACGACGTCCTCAATCACACTGATCTATCGCGCGAGGCAGGGCTCTCCGGCGACCTCGATCTATCCCACATCAACTGGGGCAACTATGACCTGGTCGTGATCGATGAATCGCATAACTTCCGCAACAAGAAAGCCCCACGCCAGGGGCAGGAAACACGCTACGACCGCCTCATGCGCAGAATCATCCGCGAAGGCGTCAAAACCCGTGTCCTGATGCTCTCAGCCACCCCGGTAAACAACCGCCTGGCAGATCTGCGCAACCAGATCGCTTTCGTGACCGAGGGCGACGACAACGCGCTGTTTGAGCACGGCATCAGCAGCATCGAAGCCACCACCCGCAAAGCACAGCTACAGTTCAATCGCTGGCTGGATTTGGATGAGCGCGAGAAGACCCCAGAGCGCCTGGTGGAAATGCTCGGCTTCGACTACTTCACCCTCCTCGACCTGCTGACCATCGCTCGCTCCCGCCGGCATATCGAGAAGTACTACGGCACCACCGAAACCGGCCGTTTCCCCACCCGCCTGCCTCCTATCAATATCAAGGCTGACGTGGATGCTGCCGGGCAATTTCGCGCCATTCGCGAAATCAACCAAGAGATTCGCCGCCTCAACCTCGCCAGCTACGCGCCGCTGCGCTACGTCCTGCAGCACAAACAAGCGGCTTACGATGCCAAATACAGTACTGAGATCCGCGGTGGCGAGAGCTTCTTCCGCCAGGCTGACCGCGAGGAGAGTCTGATCCACCTGCTGCGCATCAACGTACTCAAGCGCATGGAAAGCGCGGTGTCTTCGTTTGCGCTGACCCTCGAACGGCAGCTTAAGGATGTTGAACGCACGCTCGAACGTATTGAGCAGCACGCCCACGAAATTGAAGAGATCGACATCGCCGATGTCGACATCGACGACCCTGCGTTTGAAGCACTGCTGGTCGGACGCAAGGTCAAGGTGCTGCTGAGTGACGTCGACCTGGTGCGCTGGAAGCAAGATCTGCTGGAGGATCGCAATCGCCTGGCCACACTGCTATCGGCGGCACAGCAAGTACGACCCCAGCGCGACGCCAAACTGGCGGAGCTGCGCAAAATGCTCGCCAGCAAGTGCCAAACCCCGATCAACCCAGGCAATCGCAAGGTCATCATATTCACCGCCTTTGCCGACACTGCGCGCTACCTGTACGACCAGCTCGCCTCATGGGCCAACGAAACCTTGGGCGTGCAAACAGCCTTAGTGACCGGCTCTGGCCGCAACCAAACCACGATCCCCGGTCTGCGCACCGATCTGGCATCAATACTGACGACCTTCTCCCCGCGCTCAAAAGAACGTCCTGCCGACCTGGCAGAGGAAGGCGAGCTGGATCTGCTGATTGCCACCGACTGCATTTCCGAAGGCCAAAACCTGCAGGACTGCGATTGGCTGATCAACTATGACATCCACTGGAACCCGGTGCGGATCATCCAGCGCTTTGGTCGTATCGACCGGATTGGCTCGCCCAACCAGCACATCCAGTTAGTCAACTTCTGGCCCAACATGGAGCTGGAGGAGTACATCAACCTAGAGCAGCGCGTCAGCGGCCGCATGGTCCTGCTAGACGTATCCGCCACCGGGGAAGAGAACCTGATCGAAGCGCAGTCTGGCGACGCCATGAACGATCTGGAGTACCGCCGCAAGCAGCTGCTCAAGCTGCAGGATGCCGTCATCGACCTGGAAGACCTGTCCAGCGGCGTTTCGATCACCGACCTCACCCTCACCGACTTCCGTATCGACCTCGCCCAGCACCTCAAAGCCCATCCCGGCGTGCTGGAGAACATGCCGCTGGGGGCCTGTGCCATCACCACGACCCGTGACGAAGACATCCCGCCCGGCATTATTTTCTGCCTGCGCGCTGAGGGAGAAGCAGCCGACAAGGTCAGCGATGGCTACCCACTTGCGCCCTACTACCTCGTCCACGTGGCAGAAGATGAAACCGTGCTGCTGCCCTTCACCCAGGCCAAACGCATTCTGGATCGTCTCAAGCGCCTGGCCCTTGGCCGCGAACTGCCTGACGCCACCGCTGGCAACCGATTCGACGAGCTCACCAAGCAAGGTGAAGACATGCGGTATGCGCAAAGCCTGCTGGCAGCTGCCGTGTCATCCGTGGCCGGCAAGAGCGAAGAGCGAGCCGTCGCCAGCCTATTCAACCCAGCCGGTAGCCATGCGATGAAGGGTGAGTTCGCCGGCAGCAACGACTTTGAAGTGATCGCCTTTATGGTCGTACTGCCCCAGGAGTGAGCCGTGGTTGCCGAGGACATCATTGCTGCCCTGCAACTGCCTGAGCAGGCACGGGTCAATCAACGCGTATCCAAAAAGCTGCTGATCGAAAACCTGGCCCCGACAGCTGCGGATCGGCAGCAGATCAATGAAGGCATTGAAGAGGTCCAGTGGGTTGCCGCGCTAAAGCCCGGTATTTGCGGCATACCTGCTTACCGCGACGCCCAACGTGAATACGTGGAAGTCGCCGTGTTGCACCTCACCCTGCGCCCGTCAGCTCGCCCTGCCAGGCTCATTGAACTGCTGCACCGCGCCGTCCCTCACCCAACCCTGCTAATGATCAGTACGCCGGAGTCAGTACAGCTCTCCCTCAGCCACAAACGTTGGGCGCAGAACGAAGCCGGCAAGACCGTGCTCGATGGTGAAATCACCACCGCTACGGTGCCGGCCTCCCCTCAGATCACCACAGCCTTTCTCGATGCGGTAAGCCTGGAGCGTCAACCGCGTAGTGACCTGAGCGTCTTTTATCAGGGCTGGATGGATACCTTGCTGGCCCTACAGACAGCGCAGCACACGGGTAGTTTTCGCGCGGTCAACAGCCCGCTCGATGCCACTGCCCGACGCCAAGCCCTGCAAGCCTGCGTCGAGCTGCAAGGACAGATCGCCACATTGCGCGCCCAGGCGCAAAAAGCTCAGCAGATTGCCCGTCAGGTGGAGCTAAACCTGCAACTGAAGCAGCTACAGCAAGCGCTCAGTGAAGCCCAAGCAAGACTGTAGGGCAATGGTTTCAGCAAGAGCCAAAACCTGGCCAACAAGCATTAAAAGGCTGTCGAAATGGAATACCATGCCAGCCAGCATTACACCGCGCCTGCAAACACATACGTGCAGGTAGATCGTGAAGGAAATAGCGAATGACCATGCAAATAATCGACGCACAGTCGCCGGAAGCGCATAGCGCCGACCTCAAGGCCGAAAACATCGACAAACTCAAAGCCTTGTTCCCTGAGCTGATCACCGAAGGCCCCAATGGCGTGGCCATCAACCAGGACGTGCTCAAACAGCTAGTCGGCGACGCCACCGTAACGGACGCCGACGAAAAATACGGCCTGAACTGGCACGGCAAGCGCGCAGCGCGCCAACTGGCGCTCACGCCCAGCACCGGCACGCTACTGCCCTGCCCCAATGAAAGTGTGGGCTGGGACAATACGCAAAACCTGATGATCGAGGGCGATAACCTCGAAGTCCTAAAGTTGCTACAAAAGAGCTATGCGGGCAAGGTCAAGATGATATATATCGACCCGCCTTATAACACTGGAAAGGACTTCGTATATCCGGATAATTTTCAGGACAACATAAAAAACTATCTTGAGCTCACAGGACAAACTGAACACGGAAAGAAGATTAGCACCAACCTCGAAAGCAGCGGAAGGTTCCATACCGACTGGATAAACATGATCTATCCCCGCTTAAAGCTTGCGCGCAACCTCCTAAAGGAGGACGGGGTTATTTTTATATCCATTGACTCTACAGAGGTCGCCAATCTTCGCATAGTCTGCGACGAAGTTTTTGGTGGAGAGTGCTTCATAATAGACCTAATTTGGAAGAAACGAGATGGAGCACCAAATGACCGGAACATTGGCTCAGTCCACGAGCACATCTTAGTATACGGAAAGATACTTTCATCCTCCTCTGGCAGAACTTTGGCAGAGGAAAATCTCAATCTGATGCCGCGCACTGAAAAAGCAGATGCCGAGTATCAAGTATTCAAAGAGCCCAGCGGCCCAGATAAACGCGGCCGATTCAGAAAGATTGACACCACCGCAAACGCTAAGGGCGGCCGCGACGTTGCCTCTTTGCACTATGGAATTATCAATCCATACACGAACGAAACCGTATATCCCAGGCACGGTACTTGCTGGCGCCATTCAGAAACAGAGATGAAGAAACTCGAAGCCGATGGACGCCTTTACTGGGGTGTAACTGGCACTGCAACAACCCCGATGCGAAAGCTCTTTTTGAGCGAAGCCAAGAATGGAATGAGCACCCCTTCTATTCTTCCTGACATGCCATTGAATCAGCACGCGGCGAGAGAACTTGAAGTTCTATTTGGTCAGAAATCTGTTTTCGACACTCCCAAACCAATAGGCTTACTAAAGCTATTAGTGGGCCTTGGCAGCGGAAACGAAGACATTGTGCTTGATTTCTTTGCCGGCTCCGGCAGCACCGCAGAAGCTGTCATGAAAAGAAATTCGGAAGACAAAGGTAATAGAAGATTCATTCTTGTTCAGTTACCCGAGCCACTATCCCCCGACAATAGCGACCAAAAAATACCATATGAATTCTGTCGCAAGCTCGGCAGCGAGCTTAATATTGCGGAGCTAACAAAATACAGACTTCGGAAAGCAGCACAGAGCATATCTACTGACAGCACACGCAAACTAGACACTGGGTTTAGGTCCTACAAACTGGACATATCCAACATTCGCGCATGGAACCTAGCCACCAAAGATTTAGAGCGCAGCCTGCTAGATCATCAGGAAAACATTCTCCCCGGTCGCAGCGAAGCAGACATTCTAACTGAGCTTCTGCTTAAACTCGGTCTGGACCTGTGCGTTCCCATCGAGCAGCAGCAGATCGCCGGCAAAACTGTTCACAGCATCGGTGGCGGCGTGCTGATGGCTTGCCTGGCTGAACAGATCACCCGCGATCAGGTGGAAACCCTGGCGCAGGGCATTATCGCCTGGCACAAGGCGCAAGCCCCTGCCAGCGACAGCACCTGCGTATTCCGCGACAGTGCCTTTGCCGACGACATCGCAAAAACCAACCTGGCCGCCATTCTGAGCCAGGCTGGCATCAAAAACGTGCGGAGCCTGTAAAATGGCCGTGCCAGCGCAGCCCAAGATTTACCATATCTGCCATGTGGACCGTTTGCCGTCGATCATCGTCAGCGCTGGCTTGCTGTCCGATGCGGTACTGTTGAATCAGGCGTTGCCAGGCACTGTCATTGGCATGAACCACATCAAGCAGCGCCGCCTGCAACTGGAGCTGGATAGCCATCCGGGCCTGCATGTCGGCGAATGCGTGCCGTTCTACTTCTGCCCACGTTCGGTGATGTTGTACCTGATCCGTCAGCAGCATCAGGATCTAACCTACAAGGGCGGGCAAGGGCCTATCGTGCATTTGGAAGCGGACTTGCACGCGACCGTGCAGTGGGCCAATGCCCAGGCCAGACGCTGGGCGTTCACGCTATCCAATGCCGGGGCCCGCTACTTTGAAGACAGAGCGGATCTGACACGGCTCAATGAGATTGACTGGAATGCCGTGCAAGCACGCGACTGGCGCCAGTGCAAGGAAGGCAAGCAGGCCGAGTTTCTGCTCGAAAACAGCTTCCCCTGGCACCTAATCGAGCGAATCGGCGTGCAATCCAAGCCGATTTATACGCAGGTAGCTAATGTGTTGCCTGCACAAGGGCACAGACCAACGGTCGAGCTACGCCCTGAGTGGTATTACTGAGTGAAGAGCCTGTCATGATCGAATTTACCAGCGGCGACATCCTGCGGGATGACTCTGAAGCCATCATCAACACCGTGAACTGTGTCGGTGTGATGGGCCGTGGCATTGCCTTGCAGTTCAAGAACATGTGGCCGGAGAACTTCAAGGCTTACGAGGCGGCCTGCAAGCGCGAAGAGGTACAGCCTGGCCGGATGTTCGTGTTCGACACGAACCAACTCACGTCGCCACGTTACATCATCAACTTCCCCACCAAGCGTCACTGGCGCGGCAAGAGCCGCCTGCAGGACATAGATGCAGGGCTCAGTGCCCTGGTGGCCGAGATTCACCGTCGCGGCATCCGCTCCATCGCCATTCCTCCGCTGGGCAGCGGTTTGGGCGGGCTTGATTGGGCCGAGGTGCGTCCGCGCATCGAAGCAGCCATGGCAGACCTGCCGGATGTGCGTGTGCGCGTCTACGAGCCCAAGGGAGCCCCCGCTGCAGACACCATGCACCACAATCGTGAAGTGCCAAGCATGACCGCTGGACGTGCCGCACTGGTGGAGCTAATGAACCGTTATGTGCGCGGCCTGCTTGATCCGACAATTAGCCTGCTGGAAGTGCACAAGCTGATGTACTTCATGCAAGTTGCAGGTGAGCCACTGCGCCTCAAATACGTGCAAGCCGCCTATGGTCCCTACGCCGAGAACCTTCGGCATGTATTGCGCACGATTGAAGGCCATCTGGTCGCGGGCTATGCCGATGGCGGTGACGCCCCAAACAAACCCCTCACGCTAGTGCCTGGCGCAGTCGAGGACGCCAATGCCTTCCTGGCAACGAATGCTGAAACCCGCGCCCGATTCGATCGAGTCGGCGAGCTGGTGGAAGGCTTCGAAACCCCCTTCGGCCTGGAGCTGCTGGCGACTGTGCACTGGATAGTCAAAGAAGGAGAGCCCGTGTCCAGCGTCGATGAAGTGGTCGCCCGCACCTACGCCTGGAACGCGCGTAAGAAGCAGTTCACGCCGCGCCAAATTGGTATCGCCGTAGACGTACTGGCAAGCAAAGGCTGGATCGAGCCGATAGCGCTGAGTGCCTGAAACACCTCCTGGATCTGACTCGACTCCCCATGCCGCGAGGTGGCATGGGGAGTCGATGAGCGAACTGACTAAATGACTCGCCCTTGCCTGAAGGCGAGCTTGAAAATGGATTGAACATGAAACTGCACTTCGAGCCGGATCTCGACTACCAATTACAGGCCATCGAAGCGGTATGCGATCTGTTCCGCGGCCAAGAGGCGTGCCGTACCGAATTCACGGTAACCATGAAGGCCCTTGCCCCGGCAGAGAATGATCTTTTCCCTGGAAGCGCCCCGCAGCAGTTTGCCCTGGGTATTGCCGAATCCGACCTGGGTGTTGGCAATCGTCTGACGCTGCTCGACGACGAGCTGCACAAGAACCTAAGCAACATCCAGCTTCGCGGCGGCCTCCCGCCTTCCGGCATGCTGAGCTCCGGCGACTTTACCGTCGAGATGGAGACCGGAACCGGCAAGACCTACGTTTACCTACGCAGCATCTTCGAGCTGAATAAACGCTACGGCTTTAGCAAGTTCGTCATCGTAGTGCCCTCGGTTGCGATCAAGGAAGGCGTCTACAAGTCGCTGCAGATCACCGAGGAGCACTTCAAAGGCCTTTATGCCGGCGTCCCCTACGACTACTTCCTGTACGACTCGAACAAGCTCGGCGAGGTGCGCAACTTTGCCACCAGCTCGACCATCCAGATCATGGTGGTGACCGTAGGCGCGATCAATAAGAAGGACGTCAACAACCTCTACAAGGACAGCGAAAAGACCGGCGGTGAGAAGCCCATCGACCTGATCAAGGCGACTCGACCGATCCTGATTGTCGACGAACCGCAGAGCGTCGATGGCGGCCTAAAAGGAGCCGGCAAAAGCGCGCTGGATGCGATGAACCCGCTGTGCACCCTGCGCTATTCCGCAACCCATGTGGACAAGCATCACATGGTTTACCGGCTGGATGCGGTGGACGCCTACGAGCGTCGCCTGGTTAAGCAGATCGAGGTGGCCTCGGCAACGATTGAGGACGCCCACAACAAGCCGTTTGTGCGTCTGATGGCAGTAAGTAACAAGCGCGGCACGATCTCAGCCAAGGTCGAGCTGGATGTGGGCACTGCCTCTGGTGGCGTGGCCACCCAAGAGGTCACGGTCTACGATGGCGACGATCTGGAGCAGGCAACCAAGCGCGCGGTCTATAAAGACCTTCGTATCGGTGAAATCAACACCGCCAAGGGCGAGGAGTTTGTTGAGCTGCGCTACCCAGGTGGCGAGAAGTACCTGCGCATTGGCGAAGTCCATGGCGGCGTGGAGCCGTTGGCGATTCAACGAGAAATGATCCGCCGCACGATCAAAGAGCACCTGGACAAGGAAAAGCGCTTCCGCCCTATGGGCATCAAGGTGCTGTCGCTATTCTTCATCGATACGGTCGAGCGCTATCGCCAGTACGACGCAGACGGCAATCCGGTGAAGGGCGTGTACGCGACCATCTTCGAAGAGGAATACAAACGCCTCGCCAAGCACCCGGACTACCAAAGCTTGTTCAGCGAGGTCGACTTCAACCACAGCGCTGAAGAAATACACAACGGCTACTTCTCCATCGACAAAAAGGGCGGATGGTCTGACACCGCGGAGAACAACGCCGGCAACCGGGAAAACGCAGAGCGCGCCTACAACCTGATCATGAAGGACAAGGAAAAGCTGCTCAGTTTCAGCACACCGCTGAAGTTCATCTTTTCCCACTCGGCACTCAAGGAAGGCTGGGACAACCCCAACGTATTCCAGATCTGCACGCTGCGCGATATTCAATCCGAGCGTGAGCGCCGGCAGACCATTGGCCGCGGTCTACGCTTGTGCGTCAACCAAAACGGCGAGCGGGTACGTGGTTTCGAGGCAAACACCCTAACGGTCATCGCCACAGAAAACTATGAGGCCTTCGCCGAGAACCTGCAGAAAGAGATTGAAGCAGACACTGGCATCCGCTTCGGTATCGTCGAGCAGCATCAGTTTGCTGCAGTCGCCATCACCAACGCAGACGGCGAGTCCAAGCCGCTTGGTTTTGAACAGTCGAAGGTGCTATGGGACTTCCTGAAAGCCCAGCATTACGTCGATGCCAAGGGCAAGGTGCAAGACTCACTGAAGCAAGCGCTCAAAGATGGCCTGCTGCAACTCCCCCCCGAGTTCGAGGCTCAGCGCTCACAAATCATCGAGCAGTTGAAGAAAGTCTCCGGTCGCCTGGAGATCAAGAACGCAGATGAGCGCCGTGCCGTCCCTACTCGTCAGGCCGTGCTTCAGAGCGAAGAGTTCAAGGCCCTTTGGAATCGGATCAAGCATCAGACTACCTATCGCGTTGACTTCGATAACGAACAGCTGATTGCCGACTGCATCGACAACCTGCAGAAAGCACCGGCCGTGTTCCGCCCCCGCCTGCAATGGCGCAAAGCGGATCTGGCCATCGGTAAATCGGGCGTGGAAGCCAACGAGAAAAAAGGCGCTTACACCGTCAACCTCGACGAGAGCGATATCGAGCTGCCGGACATTCTGACCGACCTGCAGGATCGCACGCAGCTGACTCGCCGCACGCTGGTGCGCATCCTCACGGAAAGCAAGCGCCTGGACGACTTCAAGCGCAACCCCCAGCAGTTTATTGAACTGGCCGGCGAAATCATCAACCGCTGCAAGCGTCTGGCGTTGGTCGACGGCATCAAGTACGTGAAACTGGGCGACGACAGTTTCTACGCCCAGGAACTGTTCGAGCAGCAAGAGCTGACCGGCTACCTGAAAAACATGCTGCTCAACACCGAGAAATCCGTTTACGAGCATGTGGTCTACGACTCAGTCATCGAGCGCGACTTCGCCCAAGCGCTCGAACACAACGATGCCGTGAAGGTTTACGCAAAACTGCCAGGCTGGTTCCGCATCCCTACCCCGCTCGGCAGCTACAACCCAGACTGGGCAATATTGGTTGAGCAAGATGGCGCGGAACGCCTGTACTTCGTGGTGGAAACCAAGAGCAGCCTGTTCAATGATGACCTGCGCCCGATTGAGCAAGCGAAGATCGACTGCGGCACCGCTCACTTCAAATTGCTCGCCACCGATGAGGCCAGCCTGCGATTTGGCCGAGCGAGTAACGTGGATGACGTGATCGCGGGTGTGCTGAATTAGATAAATCGGATCAGATGCTTGGTCAGCACTATAGGCCTACCAAGTATCTGATGGCGCTTGAAGATTAAAGCTGGTGCGCACCAGCGCATCAGCTCGATGTCCTCTGACCCGCATCGCCTTCGTCGGCTGCATCATCGCGTAGGGGATAAAGGCCGTATCGCCCCTTGCCACGGATACGTGTGAACGTGATGGGTTTGAGCTCTTCCGCCGTTTCTGGCTTGATCGGTTCGTTCTCGAGAACGATGACTTGACCACGCCCATGCCAAGTCGACATCCAGCCATAGAACCGGTCAACGACCGTCTCAGGCGGCACCTCATGCTCTTCGGTAGAGTCGGGATCGGCGTACGTCTTCAGTGGCGAATCGAGGACGACGACGCCGAGATGGGGATGTCCTTTCTCGAGCGCGTGCTCCATGAGCGCAACCGCCAAAGAGGACAGGAACAAGCCCCTCACACCAGCGCCATAGCTCAGGCGCGAACGATCGTCGATCCGCAGGTCACAGGAACCGTCATCAAGAGCGATGTTCTGGATAGAACTGAACCCCCAAGCGTTCAGCAATTCCTTGGCGCGATTGGCCACCTCACGACCAAATGCGCCACCCTCGCGAGCTACGGTAATACGTTTGCGCACGGTCGCCTTCTTTAGGCGATCAATTTCGGCAACAAGGTGTTGTATTTCGTCGAAATAGCTTAGTTGTTCAGACAGCTCTGAACGTCTCAACGCCAATATCTTCGGATTGGCAGTGAACTCAACACGGGTGTTATTTAGCACCATAGCTTCGCGGTTCTGCAGCACGTTGAGTTCAGCAGCAAGTTTCGAAGCGCGCGCTTTGAGATCGCCGTAGCGGTCTCGCTCATGCTGTAGGGCTGCGAGCAAGCCCACGCGGAGCGCACGAATTTTTTCTGCTTCAGCCGCGATAGCTGCGCGATAGCGGCTAGGCGCCGCAGGGCGCAGATCGTTAGGATCCACCTGGCTTTCTGCCGGGGTTCCGCACAACGGGCAGTCTACTGTCGGTAGTTCCTGAAAGAATGCGACTCCCTCACTGGTACCTCCAAGGCGCGCCTGGTCGTTTGCATATTTCTCGTCAAGCAGTTCGAAGCGCCCAATCATGGACTGCGAGTGGTTCCGGTCATTCTCAACCTGGCGCAATTCGTCGGACACTTCCGTAAGCTGCCTGCGCAAGTCTTTCAGGGCAGAAGCACGCGCGTCGTACTGGCTCGTCATCGCCGACAGAGTCGTATCTACCCGCTCCAGCGCCTCTTCCACCTCGTTGCGTTTCAAGTCTTTAGGCATAAGGGCTTCGATGCGCTTCAGAGCAGTCTCGGCAGCCTGTAACTCGCCTCGGGCACGTTCAGTTTCGGTTGCGGACTTCCGAAGTTGGATGGCTGAATCATCGGTGCCTGTCAAAAACAAATGGAACGCAGCTTCATGCTTCGATGCTGCATAGGCGCTTCCCGCGATGGGCAGCTTGGCAGGAATGTCTGACTGCGACCACAACGACCAGTGGCGAAGATCATCACCCGTTACGACACCACGCTTGCTGTGGTTGCGAAGAATTTGTTTGCCACTCGCCCCGCACAACTCTACGAGCAACTCCCCGAGCTCCTGGTCCAGCGGCTCGAACGGTTGATCCTCGATATTGCCGAACACGCGCGCGTAGACAGCCGCACCTCCACCGGCCAACCCCCGGCGTACTTCGTACTCACCTTCGGCAGCCCTAAACCGCAAGCGAAATTCTTGGTAGCCCTGCGTAAGCGGAAATGTTTCAGGAAGGTCGTTACCTCCCAGCATGTACCAAAGACAGTCGTAGATATAGGACTTGCCGGTCTCACTAGGGCCTCGAATCAGCTGTCGCCTGGGATGAAATAGGACCTCGGCGATTTCCCGATCCGGTCCATGGACGGACAGCGACGTGAGAACTATGCCCATGTGCCACCTCCATTCCGCGCCAACTCGAGCTCCGCCCCCCACAGGTGGCCGCTCGCAGCGAATTGGGAAGTCAGCTCGGTGGAGTCAACTTGTCCATAGCACTCGGCGGCCCAAGCGCAGCGCTGCTCCAACTCACGTAAGTACTTTGACGTTAGAGCTCCAGTCATAGTCCTCGCGATCTCTCCCGCATAGTAAGTGATGCCATCTACACCCCATGTTGCCGTTACTAAGCCCCGCGTGCTCATGAGGTAGAGACCTTGCTCAATCAGCTCGCGCCTACTCATGAGCTCTGCGCCACGGAATGGGATGGGTGTATGTAGGCTGCTAGGTCCGTCCAGATCAGCCGAGTACACGATGGCATAGTCCAAAAGCACCAGCTTCTGAAGATCCGCGCCATGCGGCATGAGAGCTTGCAGGAGATAGACCATGCGGATGCCGAGCTCAAACGGGGAGTTGAACACAGGCAAAGCGTGCCGTTTTACTTGACCCACTTGAGCCTCCTCTGGTTTACCAAATGGTGGCAGGTGCCTGGCAGATCCCCCGGCCGCAGCTTAGGAGTCAGATCACTGTCATTGACGACCAACTGTTGCGCCCCCTCGGTACCGGCCTCGAGCCGGTCCAGACCGCTCTTATGCCGAGGGCTATTGACCTTCGACTTGATGCCAATAAGCACCATGTCCAACAGCGCGTCGAACTCTGCTTCACCGTAGGTGTCCCGGCTGAATATCTTCAGGCCTTCAGCGCAGTAGAAAAATGCACGCTGACTCTGGAAATGCTCGCCGCAGGAGTCTGAGTCCATCAGCTCGTCCAGCGTCAGATCATCTCCGGTTAGCTCGGAATAGACCTTCAACAATTCTTCGACGTAGATCTGCTCCTGTGCTGTGGGCGTGTCGGGTGCCAAGGGATCATCACCGCGCTCGCCCTCAAAACCGAACAGCTCGAAGTGCGCCTTTTGATCCAGCGCATGCCACTCAAGGATGTCTCGCGTCTGGCACTCCAAAATGTTCTTGAAATCGAAGGCCATCACTAGCTGTTCGATTGCCGGGGTTAGCTCTTTAGCCCGCCCCTTGAGCCCGGTCTTTTCCGCTCTCCAGTCATCCAGCAATCGCTGCTTGAACTCGTCGGGCTTGCTCAGAAGGTTGTGAAGGTCGTTGCCCACGCCGCGTGGCGCGCAGAGGTAGTAATACCGTGGCGCAGGATATGTCTTCGCCTCCAAGTGCTTGAAAAACTTGATCAACTCTTTGAAAACATCGGTGGGCATCAAGGCATGGTCGTAATGTTTGCCTTGAAAAAGATCCCACTGATGCTCAGACAAAGCTGGAACCAGGCGCGCTTCGACGTCACGCCCGCCATCTCCTGCACCGCCCAACTGCTTGACGAACACGTACTTCGCGCCGTCGCCTAAAGGACGGTTGCGACAAGCGTTCTCAATGAGCTTTTCCCACTGGTCGGCGTGAAAAAGTAAGACCTGCGATGACGGCGGAATGACACCGCGCTTGACCGCAAAGCCATTCTTCCGCTTCGGTTTCTGAGGTGGATTGGTTTCCATACCGTCGGCCCCGCATTTTGGTCAGAGGCTGACGAACCTCCATATTCACGTAATCGGCACATACTCGGCTCCAGAGCTGGTCCAACTTGCGCCGTTTTAGTTATCCAGACCGATAGTGCCATATTCTGAGAGTGCGGTGATAACGAGCGGTTAGATACTCTCAAGATCTGACCCTGATGACTCCGTGAACACGCCACATACTCTGCATTTCCAAACAGTCAACTGAACTGCCTTCTTCCCCGAAACAACAAGATACGGCCAACGAGTCGCCGAAGGTTCCCACATTCTCAAATATCCGCAAGCCACTGCCCTGTATAGAAGAACCAATGCGCTTTAGATAGGCGAACTGCTCACCGCGCCGTGAGGCGACGAACGCAACCATGGCCCCCTTCGCTCGGTCCAGAACTGTCTCACTGGGTATCTCAGTCTGCTCTAACAGCACAAGATCACCATTCCTGACGACCGGATAGCCACTATCCTCGATGATACGTGCGGCGAGCAGCGGCCTGTCGAGTATGGAGCAACTGTCGACTGAGCGAGCTTCATTGGCCCCGTCCTGGGACACGTTGTCATAGAAAACCCCAACGATGGGAAGTACACGGACTTTATTTCGCGGCAGCGTGAGAGCAGGCGCCACTCTCTCTGTGCCCGACTGGTCACAGGCCAAGGTCAGTTTCGAAGAGTCGCTCTGATCCGAATGGTATCGACGTGCCAACACACTACTTCCGTACAGTGCGATGACGGGGCCGCCGTTTTTCGCTTCGCCAGAAAGCGAAGCAGCCACTATCTGACCAGGCAAAGCCAGTGAACCAAGGCTTGAGCCTCGGATAGCGAAGAGAGCGATTTCGCCCAAACTATCAAATGAGAAAGTGGCGGACTCCGCCTCGACTGCAAGGGCGTCTGCACGCGTACGAGCGCTAAAATCGCCTAAAACGCGAATGGGCTTCTTATCGAGAAGAATGGCTGGAGGGGCTGATGGCGGCGCGACGAAGAAAAGATCTTCGTCCTCTCGCGTGAGGCGCCCCATGAATCGCGCATAGGACGCACTGCCGCTACGCAAAAGTCGATCGACCTCGTCAAAGGCTTTGTCAACCTCTCCTGCATCGTACGGCGTGACGTCCCGCAAGTTGTGGTGAGCCTTATTGATTATCAAATAGAACTCAGAACCCGGCCGTAACGACCTACAGTTCAGCAGACGCTCGAACGGAACCTCATTGAACGGCCGCTCACCGCCATTGCGGGCGCTACTGATGTGGCCGATCAGATCAGCAAGAGTCGGCTTGTAGATGAGCATCGGATCAGCAGCCAGCAGGTCCCACAGGCGATTCTCAATGTGTAGCCGCACTCGTTCCACGAACTCCTGTGCCTTGCGAACGTCCGATTCGTCCTCAAGCCAAACAGCACGACGCTCAAACACCTCCTCCACTGCAGGCGTAAGCGCAGCTGTGTGGCGCGAGGATGAAATGGGGCTGATTTGAAGCATCGTCCACGATGGAGAACCCGATGAGAGTTTCGGTAACCGACTTTTAACCGCGGCGATAAATCGGTTGTCGTTCGAGGTGATAATGGGAGCCATACCTGCCTCGACAAGCTTTGGAATAGCTGCGGCCAGATTCTCTGTATTGATCGGATCGAAGTAGGTCTGTGGATCGTCTAGCTGTAGAACCTCGAGAGCCCCTGCGCGGTCACGAATACGCTCCCACAAGCTGAAAACAAACGCCCATACGCAAGCTCGCAGATGTGAGGAATTCATCACTTCATGAGCGTGCACTCGCAAGGATCCAAGCCCAGCGTAAAGCCCTACGCCTTGAGCCCTCGTAGGATCGAGGCCGATGTAGGTTGGCCCCCCGACGTAATGCGGCCGATAGATGATGCCCAACCAAGCCGTCGTCCTTTCATCAAGCACCTTTATCAACCCCTCAACCTGGTGACGGACGAGACCAGGTAGCCGAGTGAATTCTTGGACTGCCGCCGCCGCTCGCTGCAACAACTGGTGCCGTTTACGCGCTTTTACCCAGCTCTGTCGAATGACTTCAATTTCGTCCAGTTGACGTAGCAGCGCGATTATGGGCTCAGCAGATGTAACGGCTTGCTGCAGCGCAATGACCTGATGCCTAAGCGGAGCCTCTGATATCTCAGCCTGCTCTCTTATCACGTCGGCACGGTCGAACAAACCAACTCCAAAGTAGCGCTGTGTGATCAGCTTGATCTGATCCTCACTCAATTGTCGATGAAGAGAGAGTGTTAGAGCCGCCTGCAGGTTGGCAAATCTGGTGGCGAGCGAAGAGGCTCGAAACTCGTGCGGTAGCTCGATAACCTCGGTTTCGGGGAAAGTAGGCAGAGGATTCGCCTGAACCGCCATATCCCACACTGTCGCTGCATTCTGTTTTATTGGGCGCAACTGCGTGCTGAAGGCAGCATCCTGCAAAAGTTCGCTCACGTAGGCGTCTCGGTAGAGACCCAGTAATGACGCACGAGGTTTTGTATCGACGAACGGCCTAAGACTAGAGGGAAGGTCTTCCAGAAGCTCGCTTGCGGCATCCCGCTGCCAATCCTGCAATGTTTTCGTGGCATCGGTATGCGCTAGGGCGCTAGCTTTCAGCGCTTCAGCCACCTCCTTGTCCAACAATGCATCTGGGGGTACCTGGGCAAGATCTGAACCGCAGACAGGGCAGTCGCCTAGCGGCTCCTCAGGGTGATTGCGGCGATGCCATTGGGAGACCATCGCGTATAGCTGCCACCGTGCGGCCTCTTCCTTTTTCTGTTGGCGGGCCACTTGTTCAACAGCTCTTTCCCTCAACTCCTCGAGCTTCGCAATAACAGCGACCCGATCTACCTCTTCAATTTCCCCCAAGCGTTTGAGTGTCTGGACAGATGGGAGGGCCCCAATTGCAATTGAACCAAGACGCTCCTTCGCGGTACCTAGAACGGTTTCAAACGCTACAGCCTGGTCTTTGGTTTTCAGTTGTACGGAAGCAGCAAGGATGGCATCAATATCCCTCTGCCCTTGCTGGCGAAGCTCCTCCAAGTGAGAAACCGACGATTCAATTGCGGCCTTGCAGCTTTTATCTATGGTCTCTTGCGCCGGGGAAAAGAGTTCGGGCAATTGACCAAGCGTATCCGCCTGGATCTTCCAGGCTTCTTCAAACGTGCGTTTGCTGGTGGAAAAGCGCGTGAAGGCAACGTCTGTATCAGCCTCAGCCTTATCGCTATCTTCCCCTAATAAGCGTCGGACCAGACGCTCTGAGCGCCTGCCAAGATCCTGCAGTGGCCTCAATCCGGTTAGCTGGGCTATCGCATCCGCGAAAGTCGTTTTTTCATCGAAACGCATAGTCGCGGCTATCGCCGGCATCAATGTGCCTGCCTCGATGGCCCATTGTGGGAGACCAAGCTGTTCGAGGCCGGTACTTTGGATTGAGAGAGCACCCTTAGGGCTACGTTTGAGCTCTCGCTTTACCACGATCTCTTGGCCAGAGCTTTCCCGCAGAGTTAACTCCACCGAAGTGTCACAGGCAGGCTTGTCCTGCAGCGTGGCTAGCTCTTCTGGAGAGGGCAGCGGAACAATCGGAGGAAGAGATAACGAGCGAGTAGAATCAGCGGAGTTAGGATCCTCACCATCCGATACCGACAGCAACTCGACGGCTATCGGCTCATGTACGGCCGCTGGCTTGTGCTGGGAGCGGTGTGCCTGGCCAGTCAGACACCACATAATCGCGCTTTGAAGTGCCGTCTTGCCGGCACCGTTAAATCCCCAGATGCAGGTTACATCGCGGTCTAGTTCAAGCGACAAGGAGTCCGGCGCTTGACCGTTGGTGCCACAGTGCCGGTGCAAGCCGGCGAAGCGATGCGCTTTAACTTGGGTGATGCGCCACCGCGGGCGTTTGAGCGCGGACACTACAACCTGTGCGCTACGGACAACTGGCTTAGGCGCCTCCAGAGCCAGCAGCAGTTGGTCCACTTCTGTGCTCGAGAGCGGTTTCTGCTGTGGCCAAAGATCTCGGCGGGATGCGTAAAATCGGAAGGCCGCCTGCGCATCTTCGCTATTGAGAAGGAAGTGTCCAGCATTCTGAGGAAGAGTGATGGGCCTGCCCGATGACAGCGCGTCGACGATCTCGTCAAGCGTGCTGGACTCCAACTCAAGGGCTGTATCAGCTTGCTGGTGAGTTTGCTCGGCTGGCATGTTTTTTTCCTTCCTTGCGTCAATCGGCGGGTTGGCAGTCAAGATTGACATCCGCCTTACATCCCGTAGACCACGCCAAGCAGATGCAAGCATCAAGCTTGATACTGCTGAATATTGGGTCATCCGAGCAGACACGCGCAACCCAGTTGGCGGGGATCACAGAGTAAGCGTCTGGCCAACACACCTCCCTGATCCCTCCAGCTAGCGGCATGGTGTCCACCTGTTTTTGGTGGACACCATTTCAAGCCCCTTGCGGAGGATCTCCCGTGCCAGGCCAACGCCGCTCCTATCCCAAATCCTTCAAGGCCCAGGTCGTCGATGAGTGTACCCGACCCGGCGCCTCGGTTGCCGGTGTAGCCTTGAACCACGGCCTCAACGCCAATCTCGTGCACAAGTGGATTCGCCGCCAGCAGGCACAGCTGCCCGCTGTACCCTCCAGTTTTATTCCGATTCCTCTCGTCCCGAGCCTGCCGGCTACCCCGAGTGCGGCCGACATGGCCATCCAGATCGCCATTCCCCATCGGGCTGGCAAACTGTCGGTACAGTGGCCGGGCAACGATCCTGAAGGCTGCGCCCGCTTCCTGCGCGAGCTACTGAAGTGATCCGCATCGAGCGCATCTGGCTCGCCACCGAGCCGCTGGACATGCGCGCCGGTACCGAAACAGCGTTGGCCCGGGTGGTTCAGGTGTTCGGTGCGGCGCAGCCGCACTGCGCCTACCTGTTCACCAACAAGCGCGCCAACCGGATGAAGGTGCTGGTGCACGATGGCTTCGGCATCTGGCTGGCCGCTCGCAGGCTCAATCGAGGGCGCTTCGTCTGGTCGGGCAACTGGCAGGGACAGCAGTTGGAACTCAGCCCCGAGCAGTTACAGGCCCTCGTGGTCGGCCTGCCTTGGCAGCGTCTTGGGCCTGATGCCGAGATCAGGCTCCTGTAGCCGGGGTGCAATTAGGCCAATGGCCTATCGCCGAGGGGGCCGACAATCCGCACA
The DNA here is from genome assembly GCA_001465025.1 of Pseudomonas sp. Ga0074129. Classification (GTDB taxonomy): domain Bacteria; phylum Pseudomonadota; class Gammaproteobacteria; order Pseudomonadales; family Pseudomonadaceae; genus Aquipseudomonas. The sequence goes on along the minus strand of LNDO01000057.1, from coordinate 142,033 downwards.
CTCGGCGCCATGAATCCTGCCGCTTTCGATCATCTGACGCCTGAGCAACTGCGCCAACTGGCCGCGCAGTTGAGTCAGCGCGTCGATCATCTGGAAACGCTCAACCAGCGGTTGAACCACGAACTCGCCGTGCTGCGGCGCCACCGCTTCGCCCGACGCAGCGAGCAGCTCAATGCCGACCAGCTCAACCTGCTGGACGAGATGATTGAGGCCGACATCGCCGCCATCGAGGCAGAGCTTGAAACGGCCCGACCAGAGCCCGCCAAGCGCGAGCTACGGCAGCAGCCCAAGCGAGCGCCGCTGCCGGCCGAGCTGCCGCGCACGCTGATACTTCACGAGCCGGACAGCACCCAGTGTGCCTGCGGCTGCCAGCTCAAGCGCATCGGCGAAGACGTCAGCGAGAAACTCGACTACACCCCGGGCACCTTCACCGTCGAGCGGCATATCCGTGGCAAGTGGGTCTGCGCCACATGTGAAACGCTGATCCAGGCCCCAGTGCCTGCGCAGGTGATCGACAAGGGCATCCCGACTGCGGGGCTACTGGCTCAGGTCATGGTGGCCAAGTTCGCCGATCACCTGCCGCTGTACCGCCAGGAAAAGATCTTCGCCCGCGCCGGGCTGGCCATCGCGCGTTCCACGCTGGCGCAATGGGTCGGCGCTTGCGGCGTCCAGCTGCAACCCCTGGTCGATGCCCTGCGCGACTGCCTGCTCCAGCAGGACGTCATACTCGCCGACGAAACCCCGGTGCAGATGCTCGCCCCGGGCACAAAGAAGACCCAGCGGGCTTACGTCTGGGCCTATGCACCCAGCCCCTTCGCCGACCTCAAGGCCGTGGTCTACGACTTCAGGCCGAGCCGGGCCGGTGAGCACGCGCGCAGCTTCCTGGGCGACTGGCAAGGCAAACTGGTCTGCGACGACTTCGCTGGCTACAAGGCCAGCTTCGAGCAAGGTGTGACCGAGATCGGCTGCATGGCCCATGCACGGCGCAAGTTCTTCGACCTGCATGCTGCCAACCAGAGCCAACTGGCCGAGCAGGCCCTCCAGTACATCGGTCAGCTGTACGAGGTGGAGCGCGAAGGGCGAGAGCTGCTCACCGAACAGCGACGGCAACTGCGCCAGGACAAAGCTAGGCCGATCATCGATGGCCTGAATAGCTGGATGCTTGGGCAGCGGCAGAAGGTGCCGGAAGGCAGCGCGATCGCCAAGGCACTCGACTACAGCCTCAAGCGCTGGGCAGCACTGGTGCGCTACCTGGATGACGGCAACCTGCCCATCGACAACAACTGGATCGAGAACCAGATCCGCCCCTGGGCCCTGGGGCGCGCCAACTGGCTGTTTGCCGGCTCGCTGCGCAGTGGTCAGCGTGGCGCGGCCTTAATGACGCTGATCCAGTCAGCCCGCCTGAACGGGCACGATCCGTACGCCTACCTGAAGGATGTGCTCACGCGCCTGCCGACGCAGAAGGCCAGCGCCCTGGCCGAGCTGCTGCCGCATAACTGGGTACCCGCCGGCAAGGTGTGATGCCCGTTCGCTTACATCACAGAGCTACACTTTCGTCTTAACCCTAGATGATTCTTCCTCTGCTTCTCGAGAGCCCGAAAGTCTGCATAGGTAACTACAGCAGCTTGGCTGCTGAGCCAGAAAGCCTCCATCAGTTAAGCCAATCTCAATTGGCAACCAATTGGCAACCAGAATGGCCAAATTTCAATTGGCAACCAAAAACGCCAGGCATAAAAAAATCCAAGCACCCGTAAGTGCTTGGATTTTATAGGGATTTTTGGTCGGGACGGAGTGATTCGAACACTCGACCCCTTGCACCCCATGCAAGTGCGCTACCGGGCTGCGCTACGCCCCGACTTTGCTTACAAGTTACTGTAAGCGGTGAATACTTTACAATAAACCGCTGAATTGTGGAAGTTTTTTTACTCCCGCCAGTTTATTTACGAAGCACCAACAGCACATCTTCAAGCTCGGCAATCATCTGCTTGATGAGTTGCTTGTACTGCGTATTGTCATCTTTGGCCTCATCACCTGAGAGTCGCTGACGCGCCCCCCCAATGGTGAAACCTTGATCGTATAACAATGCACGGATCTGCCGAATCATCAGCACATCTTGACGCTGATAATAGCGCCGGTTGCCACGCCGCTTGACTGGATTGAGCTGTGGGAACTCCTGTTCCCAATAACGCAATACGTGCGGTTTTACGGCACACAGCTCGCTTACTTCACCAATGGTGAAGTAGCGCTTGCCGGGTATCGCGGGTAGTTCGTCGTTATGACTTGGTTCCAGCATACGCCTCGACCCTGGCTTTAAGTTTTTGGCCTGGACGGAAAGTCACGACACGGCGAGCCGTAATCGGAATTTCCTCCCCTGTTTTAGGATTGCGACCGGGGCGCTGACGCTTATCGCGCAGATCAAAATTGCCGAACCCCGAGAGCTTGACCTGTTCGTTGAGCTCCAGCGCTTGGCGGATTTCCTCAAAGAACAACTCTACCAACTCCTTGGCTTCCCGTTTATTCAGGCCCAGCTCTTCATACAGACGTTCCGCCATCTCAGCTTTCGTCAGAGCCCCCATACGCTACTTCCTTAACGTGGCGTTGAACCTTGTTTCCAGGGAGGTGAGTATATTTTGCGTTGTAGTACTCACCTCATCGTCATTAAGAGTGCGCGATGGATGTTGCCAGGTCAAGCCAACAGCCAGGCTTTTTCTATGAGGATCAATGCCTTTACCGTGATACACGTCAAATAGCTTGAGGTCGGTTAACCACTCGCCTGCCGCTTCACGAATCGCCCCCAGCAAATCCTGCGCTGGGACATCCCGATCAACCAGCAAAGCCAGGTCACGTCTCACTTCAGGGAACTTAGACAATTCCTGAAATTTCGGCATCAACCCGTGTGTAATCTCACTCAGCACCAGTTCAAACATGAATACGGGCTGATCAATATCCAGCGCTTTGGCCAGCTCGGGGTGAATGGCACCGAAGAAGCCAACCAAACGTCCTTCGCGCTCAATACGGGCGGTTTGACCGGGATGCAGGGCCGCGTGCTCACCGGCTACAAATGTGAAGTTGTCCGCCGCGCCAGCACTGGCCAGCAAGGCCTCAACGTCAGCCTTCACATCGTAGAAATCAACGTTGTCACGCGAATGCGCCCATCCTTCCGGCAAGCGTGTGCCACATACCACACCAGCCAACATAGGCTCTTGCTGCAAGCCTTCCAACTGACCGACGAAACGCAAACCGCTTTCAAACAAACGCACACGCGCCTGCTGACGATTTAGGTTGTGCTGCAGCGCTTTGATCAACCCCGGCCATAGCGAGGAACGCATGGCGGCCATGTCGGCGGAAATCGGATTAGCCAACAACAACGGTTGAGTGCCCGGATTGAACAGCTCAAACAATTTAGGATCGATGAAGCTGTAAGTGATGGCCTCTTGATAGCCACGCGCAACCAGCAGGCGGCGCAGTGCCGGCAACTCAACAGCAGCCTCGGCTTTAACTTGTGGCGCCAGACGCGCTTGCGGATAGCGGACCGGCAAGCGGTTATAGCCATACAGACGACCCAGTTCTTCAATCAGGTCGACTTCCAGGCTAATGTCAAAGCGGTGACTCGGCACGCTAACCTGCCATTCGCCATTACCTTGAGCGATGACGCCCAGGCCGAGCGCAAGCAGAAAACGCTCGACCTCAGCGCCGTCCATGTCCATCCCCAGCATCTGGCTGATGCGCTCGGCACGTAGGGTAATAGGGGCCACGCTCGGCAAGTCATTATTGCTAGTGACATCAATGATCGGACCGGCTTCGCCACCGACGATATCCAACAGCAGTGCAGTGGCGCGCTCCATAGCATTGCGAGCCAATTGCGAATCAACTCCACGCTCGAAACGGTGCGAGGAATCCGTGTGCAAACCATAGGAGCGTGCCTTGCCCGCCACGGCGATGGTGTCGAAGAAAGCACTCTCAAGGAATAGGTCACGCGTCTTGTCACCCACACCGCTGTGCTCCCCGCCCATCACCCCAGCAATGGCCAGAGCACGGCTGTGGTCGGCGATGACAAGAGTATCAGCGCGCAGGCTGACTTCCTGGCCATCGAGCAAAACCAGTTTTTCGCCCTCTTCAGCCATACGAACGCGGATACCACCGTTGATTTCGGCGAGGTCGAAGGCGTGCATTGGTTGACCGAGTTCGAGCATTACGTAGTTGGTAATGTCTACGGCGGCATCGATGCTGCGGATATCTGAACGGCGCAGGCGCTCGACCATCCACAATGGCGTCGGTTTGGATAGGTCGACATTGCGTACAACACGCCCCAAATAGCGCGGGCAAGCGCTGCTCGCCAACACCTCAACCGAGCGCACTTCGTCATGCGTTGCTCTCACTGGAGCAACTGAAACCGGCGAAACCTGAGCGCCGTAGATGGCCCCGACTTCGCGAGCCAGGCCGGCCAACGACAAACAGTCGCCGCGGTTAGGCGTCAGGCCGATCTCGATGCTGGCATCGTCCAGCCCTAAATAAACACGAACATCCTGACCGAGCGGAGCGTCCGCCGCCAACTCCATCAGACCGCTATTGTCGTCACTAATCTGCAGTTCAGAGGCCGAACAGAGCATGCCCTGGGACTCTACACCGCGCAGCTTGGCTTGCTTGATTTTGAAGTCGCCTGGCAGCTGCGCACCAATCATCGCAAAGGGGATCTTGATGCCAGCGCGAGCGTTTGGCGCACCACAGACCACTTGGAAGCTGGCACTGCCGTTGCTGACCTGACAAACGCGCAGCTTGTCAGCATCAGGGTGCTGTTCAGCACTGAGTATTTCACCAACGACGATGCCACTGAATGCTCCCGCAACCGGGGTCACTGCATCCACTTCCAGGCCAACCATGGACAGGCGCGCCACTAACTCTTCACGCGAAACCGCCGGATTAACCCAGCCGCGCAACCACTGCTCACTGAATTTCATACTGTCTGTTCTCCTAAACCAATTCGATATGGAATGCGAAAGGCGCTAGCGAAATTGCGCCAAGAACCGCAGATCGTTATCGAAGAACAGCCGTAAATCGTTGACGCCATAACGCAGCATGGCCAGGCGCTCGACGCCCATACCGAAAGCGAAACCGGAGTATTTTTCCGGATCAATGCCGGACATACGCAATACATTCGGGTGCACCATGCCGCAACCCATGACTTCCAGCCAGCCAGTTTGCTTGCACACGCGACAGCCTTTGCCGCTGCACATCACGCACTGCATATCGACTTCAGCCGATGGCTCGGTGAACGGGAAGAAAGAAGGACGGAAACGCACACCCAACGGTTTCTCGAAGAACACGCGTAGAAATTCTTCGATGGTGCCTTTCAGGTCGGCAAAACTCACCCCTTCATCAATCAACAGACCTTCGACCTGGTGAAACATCGGCGAATGGGTGATATCGGAGTCGCAACGGTAAACGCGGCCCGGGCAGACGATACGGATCGGCGGCTGCTGGGATTCCATGGTGCGCACTTGAACTGGCGAGGTATGCGTGCGTAGCAACATATTGGCGTTGAAATAGAAAGTGTCGTGCATCGCTCGTGCCGGGTGGTGGCCCGGAATATTGAGCGCTTCGAAGTTATGATAGTCGTTTTCGACCTCAGGCCCCTCGGCGATACCATAACCAATGCGCGTGAAGAACTGCTCCACGCGCTCCAGCGTGCGCGTAACAGGGTGCAGGCCGCCAGAGGCCTGACCGCGTCCCGGCAACGTGACATCGATTTTTTCGGCAGCGAGCTTGGCGCTCAGCGCAGCCTGGTCCAGCATGTCTTTTTTGCTGTTCAGAGCATCCTGAACTTTATCTTTGGCGGCATTGATCAACGCACCGGCTTGCGGGCGTTCTTCAGCCGATAGATTGCCCAGGGTCTTCATCACCTGAGTCAACTCGCCTTTCTTGCCCAGATAGTGAACGCGCAGTTGTTCAAGGGCATTCACATCGTCGGTGTGGCTAACGGCCTCAAGCGCTTGCGAGACCAGCACATCCAGATTTTCCATTTACAGACTCCAGATACGAAATAGGGGAAGAGCTTGAAGGCTCTTCCCCTATTGGTGACGTTTAGCACCGGGCGAACCCGGTGATTGTCGGGGACTTAAGCCAGTACGGCTTTCGCTTTCTCGACAATCGCAGCAAACGCCGCTTTTTCGTTCACTGCCAGATCAGCCAGTACCTTACGGTCGATCTCAATGGACGCTTTTTTCAGGCCAGCGATGAAACGGCTGTAAGACAGACCGTTAACACGTGCGCCAGCGTTGATACGAGCGATCCAAAGAGCGCGGAACTGACGTTTTTTCTGACGACGGTCACGGTAGGCGTACTGGCCTGCCTTGATCACCGCTTGTTTGGCAACGCGGAACACGCGTGAGCGTGCGCCGTAATAGCCTTTAGCGAGTTTCAGAATTTTTTTGTGACGCTTGCGAGCGATAACGCCGCGCTTAACACGAGCCATGAGTAATTTCCTCTATCTTGACCGATTAACGAACGCGCAGCATGCGCGCCACTTTTGCTACGTCAGACGGGTGCACCATGGTGCTACCACGCAGTTGACGCTTACGCTTGGTGGACATCTTGGTCAGGATGTGGCTCTTGAAAGCGTGCTTGTGCTTGAAGCCGTTAGCGGTTTTGAGAAAACGCTTGGCTGCACCACTCTTAGTTTTCATCTTTGGCATGTTCGGATACTCCGCATTCAGTTGATAAACATAACCGCAAGGCCTGCCGTGCCCTGGTGGCTACTTCTTCTTTTTGGGGGCGATGACCATTATCAGCTGGCGTCCTTCCATCTTTGGATGCTGTTCAACGGTGCCGTATTCGGCGAGGTCGTTTTCGACCCGCTTCAACAACTCCATGCCCAGCTCCTGATGCGCCATCTCACGGCCGCGGAATCGAAGCGATACCTTAGCCCTGTCCCCATCACTAAGGAAACGTACCAGGTTGCGTAGTTTTACCTGGTAATCCCCTTCCTCCGTCCCTGGACGAAACTTGATTTCTTTAACTTGAACCTGTTTCTGGTTCTTTTTCGCAGCAGCAACCTGCTTCTTCTTTTCGAAGATCGACTTGCCGTAGTCCATGACTCGGCAAACCGGCGGAACCGCATCAGCAGAGATTTCAACCAAGTCCAGCTTGGATTCTTCTGCGATTCTAAGCGCTTCATCAATCGAGACGATGCCAATTTGCTCGCCGTCAGCGCCAATTAACCGAACCTCGCGTGCCGAGATATTCTCGTTGATCGGGGCCTTCGGTGCAGCTCGTTTATCTTGTCTCATATCACGCTTAATAATGATTACTCCAAATCTTGGCGACCACGCCGGGAAACCGCCTGCGCGAGGAATTCAGCGAATTGAGTGACGGGCATTGAGCCCAGATCAGCACCTTCACGGGTACGCACGGCGACAGTTTGCGTCTCAACTTCCCGATCTCCGATAACCAAGAGATAAGGAACCTTGAGCAAAGTATGCTCGCGGATTTTAAAGCCTATCTTCTCGTTCCTCAAGTCAGACTTGGCACGAAAGCCGCTTTGGCTGAGGATTTTTTCAACATTCAGGGCAAAATCGGCCTGTTTGTCGGTGATATTCATCACCACAGCCTGAGTGGGAGCCAGCCAAGCCGGGAATGCACCTTCGTAGTGCTCAATCAAAATACCGATAAAGCGCTCGAACGAACCGAGAATTGCCCGGTGCAACATAACCGGAACCTTGCGACTGTTGTCCTCAGACACATAGCTCGCATCAAGGCGCTGCGGCATGTTCGGATCGTACTGCAGCGTACCGCACTGCCAGGCGCGACCCAGGCAATCGAGCAGCGTGAATTCGATCTTGGGCCCATAGAAGGCGCCCTCGCCCGGCAAATATTCCCAAGGCAAACCAGCGTCATTCAACGCATCCGCCAGAGCGGTTTCCGCACGATCCCAGAACGCATCATCACCAACCCGCTTGGCAGGACGCGTCGACAACTTCATCTTGATATCGCTAAAGCCGAAGTCGGAATACACCTGCAGCGTCAGCTTGATGAAGTCTGCTGCTTCTTTCTTGACCTGCTCTTCAGTACAGAAGATATGCGCATCGTCCTGCGTGAACCCGCGCACACGCATGATGCCGTGCAACGCACCCGAAGCCTCATTGCGGTGACAGGAACCAAACTCAGCCAAGCGCAGCGGCAGCTCTCGGTAGCTTTTCAGCCCCTGATTGAAAATCTGCACGTGACAAGGGCAGTTCATCGGCTTGATGGCGTAGTCGCGACTTTCCGACTCGGTGGTGAACATACTGTCGGAGTAGTTACCCCAATGCCCGGATTTCTCCCACAGCACGCGATCGACCACCTGAGGCGTACGCACTTCCTGGTAGCCATGCTCGCGCTGCACACCACGCATGTACTGCTCAAGCACCTGATAAATGGTCCAGCCATTCGGATGCCAGAACACCATACCCGGCGCTTCTTCCTGCATATGGAACAAGTCAAGGCGCTTACCCAGCTTGCGATGGTCGCGCTTTTCAGCCTCTTCAATACGCTGGATAAAAGCCGCCAACTGCTTCTTATCCGCCCAGGCCGTGCCGTAAACGCGCTGCAACTGCTCGTTCTTCGCATCACCGCGCCAGTAAGCGCCAGACAACTTGGTCAGCTTGAACGCCTTCAGGAAGCGTGTATTCGGCACATGCGGGCCACGGCACATGTCGACATATTCTTCATGGAAGTACAGACCCATGGCCTGCTCGTCCGGCATGTCTTCAACCAAGCGCAGCTTGTAGTCCTCACCACGCGCACGGAACACATCAATCACCTCAGCGCGCGGCGTCACCTTCTTGATGACGTCATAGTCCTTTTCGATCAGCTGCTGCATGCGCTGCTCGATGGCTGCCACATCATCTAGAGTAAATGGACGCTCAGAGGCAATGTCGTAATAGAACCCATCATCAATGACAGGACCGATTACCATTTTTGCGGTCGGGAACAGCTGTTTAACGGCATGCCCAATCAAATGCGCACAGGAGTGACGAATAATTTCGAGCCCTTCCTGATCTTTTGGCGTAATGATTTGCAGGGTCGCGTCACTGTCTATCAGGTCACAGGCATCTACCAACTTGCCATTGACCTTGCCTGCTACCGTAGCCTTAGCAAGGCCCGCACCAATAGATTGCGCCACCTCAAGTACGGATACCGGATGATCGAACGAACGCTGACTGCCGTCGGGAAGAGTAATGATGGGCATGGCGCCTCCTCTCCTAGTGGTGACCTCTACCAAAGGCCACATGGGTTGGGATGAGCCAGTAAGCGATTCAGCGGTAAATCTGCCATACAGAAGCAGAGGCATGTGAGCCAAACCAAAACCGAACCACAGTCACTGGAGGTTTAAACAGCTACGAACCGCATAGATGCTTGCAGAAAGCCGGGCTTACTTACAAGAACCCAATAAAAAAGGGCCGCCTAAGCGACCCTTTTTCTACCAAATCTGGTAGGCACGATTGGACTCGAACCAACGACCCCCACCATGTCAAGGTGGTGCTCTAACCAACTGAGCTACGTGCCTACGATGGGTGCGCATTCTACGGCGGCGCAAAAAAGTGTCAACCTATTTTTTCGCTAACTGCCTGAATAACTGAAATTTTTACTGTTCTAGGCGGCGTTTAATATTTCGCACAGGCCACTAGCCGAGCTTTTTTAACTCAGGTAGCATCCGCTCATTCGTAAAAAATAAAGAACAGAGGTTGCAAAATGGCGCACACAGCTTACCCCCAATCTTACTATGCGGCCTCTGCCAACCCGGTACCGCCGCGCCCCGAACTTAACGGCGACGTCGAAACCGACGTGTGCATTGTGGGCGCGGGTTATACCGGGCTGTCGACGGCAATCTCGCTGTTGGAACACGGCTTTAAAGTCAGCATTGTTGAAGCCGCTAAAGTCGGCTTCGGCGCATCAGGTCGCAACGGCGGACAAATCGTCAACAGCTACAGCCGCGATATTGATGTCATCGAGCGCAGTGTCGGCCCCAAGCAGGCCAAACTGCTCGGCGACATGGCCTTCGAGGGCGGACGTATCATTCGTGAACGCATCGCCAAGTACAACATCCAGTGCGACTTGAAAGACGGCGGCGTGTTCGCAGCCAACACCCACAAGCACATGAAGCATCTGGAATCGCAGAAAAAACTGTGGGAACGCTATGGCCACACCCAGCTCGAACTGATGGACGCCAAACGTATCCGCGAAGTGGTAGACAGCGACGCTTATGTTGGCGGCATGCTGGACATGAGCGGCGGGCATATCCATCCGCTTAATCTGGCGCTGGGCGAAGCTGCAGCGGTCGAAACCCTAGGCGGGGTGATTTACGAGCAATCGCCGGCCATTCACATTGAGCGCGGCGCGAATCCTGTGGTGCATACGCCCAATGGCCGCGTTAAAGCTAAATTCGTGGTCGTCGCTGGCAACGCCTACCTAGGCAACCTGATTCCGGAACTGTCAGCTAAATCGATGCCATGCGGTACCCAGGTCATCACCACAGAGCCTCTTTCTGATGAGCTGGCCAAAAGCCTGCTACCACAAGATTATTGTGTTGAAGACTGCAATTACCTGCTGGACTACTACCGTCTTACCGGCGACAAACGTCTGATCTTCGGTGGCGGTGTCGTCTACGGCGCACGTGACCCGGCCAACATTGAAGCGATTATTCGCCCGAAAATGCTCAAAGCCTTCCCGCAACTTAAAGATGTGAAGATCGACTACGCGTGGACCGGCAACTTCCTTCTGACCCTGTCGCGCCTGCCACAAGTCGGCCGTCTGGGCGACAACATTTACTACTCACAAGGCTGCAGCGGTCACGGCGTGACCTACACGCACCTGGCAGGCCGCGTGCTGGCCGAAGCCCTTCGCGGTCAAGCAGAGCGCTTTGACGCCTTTGCCGACTTGCCGCACTACCCATTCCCAGGCGGTCGCTTGTTCCAAGTGCCATTCAGTGCAATAGGTGCGTGGTACTACACCCTGCGCGACAAACTGGGCGTCTAACTAATCCGGCAGAACTAAAACGGCACCCTTGGGTGCCGTTTTGCGTACAGGCTCATCAACACATGATTATTAAAGCGCAGCAGTAGGCCATACCCGATGCGCTGCCCTTAACGCTCGCTGCGCTGCCTCACTGCGTCCCTGCTGCTGCAAATCACGCGCCGCCTGGACCCAGGTCGACTCAACGGGTTGCGCAGGCAGTTGACTGGCCGGCTGGATCAATACAGCCCAGCGTCCCGCCCCAGCCCACGCATCATCAAAACTTGCAAAACGGGTACTCCAGCGCCGACTGTTGCCTGAACGCAACAACAAGGTTCGCTCCCGCTGGTCGTAACCCACCAAAATCGCAAACTGCGACCCAGGCCCTGCAAACAGACGATCCTGCATGACTAGCACGGGGTTCCCCGCAGCCACCTGCTGCAGCAACGCATCCAAACGCCCTGGCAACGGGTACACAAGCAGATCATAAGAGCGCGCTACGGTTTCAAGGGCCGCTGGCGCGCCCTGCCCCTTGGCCAATTTTTCAATACGCTCATCGACCAATCCCGGGCTACTGATCACGCCATGATGATTGAGTAACGCCGCCAAAGCCGAAGCACCACCCTGAGCATCGCTGAGTTGAAAAAACGGCACATCAGCCAACTCGACACGCTCAGGTAAACGCTTGGTCTCAGGCAACAACTGCGGGCCACCGACGCACCCAACGAGCAAGAAAAACAGCACAACCGGCACAAGCTTGACTACGCGCGCATACTGAAACATCACTCACCCACTGACTTGTTTGTGACGCAGAGCATAACGGCGAAGCGCTGTCAGCCCTAGCGCAAGTTACTGCCAGCTGCTTGCTTCGTCAGCAATTGTCTTTCGGGCGGATTGCCGGCAACTGCACTTATGAGAACCTGCTAAAGCTGACTAAGATTTGGCCAACATATAGGCCCGAAGCATCGTATGCGACGCAGACAGCCGCCCTTTTTACAACTCCGCAAAGCCACCTGCCTGCAGACGGCGCTCGACAGACCTGAGCTACTGCTCAGCCTTACTAAAGGCTATCGCATCAAAGACTATCCCGCTGTAACTACCAACGAATGAGCATTCAACCGCCAAGCTTCAACTGACATGACGAATCAGCTCTATATCCCCTCAGCGAACGCGGCCTTAGGCATCATAAGCCTAGCGCTCGCCTAAACCACAGGCTCGTAACAGCGCTATACTCCAAGAGCTTTCAACGCTGATTGTTTGCTTTTCAAAACAGAAGTGCTTCATCGAAGGAGTGCAGAGTGGATGTAATCCAACGCAACAACGTTCATCAGCTGCCACACATAAATCCAGATGCGCCCGTATTGCTTTACGCCCATGGCTTTGGCTGCAACCAAGATATGTGGAGGCACCTCACGCCAGAATTCTCCTCTAGCCACAGACAAATTTTATTTGACTACGTCGGCAGCGGTAAATCGGATGCTCGTGCCTTTGATCCGACCCGCTACAGCTCACTTCTTGGCTATGCTCAAGATCTGATAGAGGTCTGTGATGCTTCGGGCCTTACGAGCAATGTCACGTTCGTCGGCCACTCGGTAAGTTGCAGCATCGGTATTCTGGCTTCAATAAAGCGCCCTGATATTTTTTCACAAATGATTCTTGTGGGCCCCTCACCTTGCTTTTTAAATGACGCACCAAATTACTTGGGCGGATTTGAGCCCGCCGATCTTCATGCTTTGCTGGAACTCATGGATCAAAACTACATTGGCTGGGCCCAATACTTTGCGCCCGTAGTGACTGGCTCAGACTCCGACAACGCGTCAACCATGCAGCTGTCCGATAGTTTCTGTTCGACCGATCCTGTTATGGCGAGGCTCTTTGCCAAAACAACTTTTTTCTCTGACATTCGAGAAGATTTACCGCACTGCACTACGCCCTGTTTGATTTTGCAGCACCGCAGAGATTCCCTTGCACCCTTACACGTCGGGGAATACCTAAGAGAACATTTGCAAGGCAGCGTTCTAGACATCATGGATGTTGCAGGACATTGTGCACACATGAGTCACCCGCAACGGGTCGCAACAGCAGTGCGGCAGTATCTATCGAGGAGTGAAGGCATTGTTCAATCTTGAGCGTTTGCCCTGCCCCTTGTTAGTAACAGACTGTGATGGACAGATACTGCACACCAATAAAGACTTTATAGCATTGATAGCATCAGAAGCCCACGAAAGCATGGATCACTACTTCCCGCCTGCCAGCCGCATTTTTCTTCAGACTTATGCCTGGCCAATGCTGCTTAAAAATGGAGAATTTACTGAAATATATATGCAGTTACTGGCAACCGACGGACAATTAATACCCGTCATGACAAACGCCCGCGTGAGTGAACTCGAAGGAAAAAGAATCGTAATCTGGCTATTTTTTGTAGCCAAGGAGCGCCAGCGATTTGAAGCAGAGCTACTTAAGTCCCGGCAACATGCCGAAGCGACCGCAATGCAACTTGCCAAAGTCAATGCCGAACTAGAGCAAGCCAATGCTCAACTGTCTCAGTTCGCTACAAAAGCAAGAGCTGATGCAGATCAGTTTGCCCACCTCAGCCTTACCGACCCTCTAACAGCGCTGGGCAATCGGCGTGCGCTTTCTCTGAGTATTGAGCAGTGGCTTAACACCGCCAGCGAAGACTCATTAGGCAGTTTGCTACTGATTGACATCGACTACTTTAAGAAGATAAACGATACTTTCGGACACAGTGAAGGCGATCGCGTACTGTGCGAACTGGCAAAGCGATTGTTAGAAAGTGTTCGCACCCATGATAGCGCCATACGTTTTGGCGGTGAGGAGTTTGTCCTATGGTTGCCTTATACCGATCAAGACGGGGCCAAGCTAACAGCAAAGCGAGTGCACGAGAACATCTCGGAAAAACTTGTGGCTGATAAAAAAATCACAGTTAGCATCGGTATATCTAGCTTCGCCGCGAAGGAAAAAGAACCCGAGAAGTTCTTGGAAAAGCTACTTAAAAGTGCTGATGCAGCGCTTTACGAAGCCAAGGCCAGTGGACGCAACCGGACAGTTTGCGGCAAAACAGCTTAACGTAACTGACATCAGGCATAACCACAGAAACCAACAGCCTTTTAGGTTCTGTAGCATTCCATATAGCTTTACAGCCCGCTGCTGACGACCCCTTACTTAAGAGCTCATTTGAAATTTGGAAAACGCACAGCCTTCGCCAGTCCATTTAGAAAAATACTTCTGCAAACCATTTCCCAGTCAAGATCTTTGCACACAACTTTCCTCACCCAATCCTCACTTATTAGTTTCACCATTACTCACTTGGATTTCCAAGCAGCCAAGTGAGTAATATCCAACGATTCACACCCTCTTCATAACAATAACACCAAGCCTTTTTTGCTTAACTATCTCCGGCAATGCGAGAGTTGACTTGCTTTTTTGATCCGGGATTAGGCTTTCAACTCGCAGCAGAAGATTTTGCTTTTCTGATAAAGTGGCCTTTTTTTGCATGATGAGGATTTCTCTGTGCACACCGCAGATTAAGCCTTGCTCTTGCGACAGTTATTGTGACCACGGATTGTGCTGCACAGATGTTCTGTGCCGCTACGCTGCAGCGGCTGTTCTGTAAAATAAGCAAACCGTGACAACCTGAAATGCATGAGAACCCAGCCGATGTCAGCACAAAGCCCGGAAAATCCAGTCTTAGAAACGAATAGCATATCCCGCCGCTTCTCAGTTGCGCCGATGATGGATTGGACAGATCGCCACTGCCGTTTTTTCCTGCGTCAGCTTTCTCAACACGCACTCCTCTTCACCGAAATGGTCACCACTGGGGCCATTTTGCACGGAGATGCTAAGCGCTTTTTGCGACATAGCGCGGCGGAATATCCGCTGGCCTTGCAGTTGGGCGGTAGCGTTCCAGGTGACTTAGCCGCCTGCGCCAAACTGGCACAAGAAGCAGGCTATAACGAGGTCAACCTGAATGTCGGCTGCCCGAGCGATCGGGTGCAGAACAACATGATCGGCGCTTGCCTGATGGGCCATCCGCAGTTGGTCGCTGACTGCGTAAAAGCCATGCAGGATGCCGTGGATATTCCCGTTACGGTTAAGCACCGCATCGGCATCAATGGTCGCGACAGTTATGCCGAGTTGTGTGACTTCGTTGGCACCGTGCGCGATGCAGGCTGTCGCAGTTTTACCGTGCATGCACGCATCGCCATTCTCGAAGGACTCTCACCCAAGGAGAACCGTGAAGTACCCCCACTGCGCTACGACGTGGCGGCGCAACTTAAACGCGACTTTACCGAACTTGAGATCATCCTCAATGGCGGTATCAAAACGCTGGATGATTGCCAGCACCACCTTCAGACCTTCGATGGTGTGATGCTGGGCCGCGAGGCGTATCACAACCCCTATTTACTCGCGCAGGTTGACCAGCAGTTGTTTGGCTCTTCGCGTGCGGTAATCAGCCGTTTCGAGGCCATGCAGAGCATGCGCGATTACATCGCCGCACACCTTGCCGAAGGCGGCAGCATGCATCACATCACTCGCCACATGCTGGGCCTTGGCCAAGGCTTTAATGGCGCGCGACGCTTTCGCCAGCTGCTCTCGGTGGACATTCACAAAACAGATGCACCGCTGACCCTGTTTGATCAAGCCGCCCAATTGCTGCAAGGTCGTTGACTCGGGTAATGTCGTGATACCTGCAACGACAAGGCTGTGTCATGACTTCCAAGCTGGATCAACTCAAGCAGTTCACCACCGTAGTCGCCGATACCGGTGATATCGACGCCATCGCCCGCGTTAAACCGGTTGATGCCACCACCAATCCGTCCCTACTGCTCAAGGCGGCTGCCCTGCCCGGCTACAGCGAGTTGCTGAAGCATGCCGTTAAAGCCGGTCAGGGTGATCTTGGCTTAGCGACCGATCATTTTGGTGTTGCGGTAGGCCGTGAAATTCTCCAGATAATTCCTGGGCGCATCTCCACCGAAGTCGATGCGCGCCTGTCTTTCGACACCCAGGCAACCCTGCGCCGCGCCGAACGCTTGATCGGTCTGTATGAAGACGCTGGCATCGGTCGTGAGCGTGTGCTGATCAAGATCGCATCGACCTGGGAAGGTATTTGCGCTGCAGAGCAACTGGAAAAGGCTGGCATTCAATGCAACCTGACCCTGTTGTTTGCCTTTGCTCAGGCACAAGCCTGTGCTGATGCAGGTGTTTTCTTAATATCGCCCTTCGTCGGTCGTATTTATGACTGGTACAAGAAGGCTGAAGGTCGAGACTTTGTCGGCGCAGAAGACCCCGGCGTGCAGTCCGTGGCGCGGATCTACAATTATTACAAGGCCAATGGCTACCAGACCGTAGTCATGGGCGCGAGCTTCCGTAACATCGGCCAGATCGAACAACTGGCGGGCTGTGATCGCCTGACTATCAGCCCTGACCTGCTTCACCATCTAGCAGAGGACGAGCAACCGTTATCGCGTCAACTGAGCCCTGGGCATGCCGGAGAGCCTCGGCAAAGCTTGGGGGAAAGCCAGTTCCGCTGGGCGATGAATGAAGATGCCATGGCCACCGAAAAGCTCGCGGAGGGCATTCGCTTGTTTGCTCGCGATCAGGAAAAATTGGAAAGATTGCTTGCTTGACTCAGCCAAATGCAAACGGGGCGCTCATTGAGCGCCCCGTTTATTTAATCGCAGCTGTTTAATGATGCTCTAGTGCACTGACCAGATCGTGGAAGGCTTCGCGATTGGATTCATTCAAACCCATCAAAATGCGATGAGCTTCAAGCACTTTGGCACGCACCGTTTCTTCAGACTGATCCTGCGATGGCAGATCATTTAAGCAATCGGGGCATGGCAGCGGTGTGTCGACGATATTAAAGACCTGATCGAAACCCATCGAATGCAATAAACGCGTGATGTCAGCGTGGGTGGTCACGACTGTTGGCAGGAGACCAATTTTCTGTCGAGAAAGAATCGACAATTTGGCCAGCAAACCAAGGGTGGTGCTATCAATACTGCGCGTTTCTGTAAGGTCAATCACGATGGCCGAGAAATTCAGCGCCGTGAAGATCTTTTCAATGGTCGCATCCAACGCAGAACATAAGGTTAAACGCACCTCCCCCACAAATTTGAGGATGAAGGTGCCGTCATGTTCGGCAAACTGAATTCTACCGGGGCTTATCCCAGGGTTCATGCAAGGTTCCTGCTCAACACCAGCAAGGCGATATCATCCGGCATATCGCCCAGATTGGCCAGCCCAAACGCCTTGCGTAAACCGTCTAACGTTCCCCCCGCCTCAACCACCAATTGCGGCAGAAGCGCTTCTTTTTCCTTGAGGGTATCGCCTGACAGCAGATCGAGAATGCCATCGGATAGCAAGGTCAGACTAAAGGCACTAGGTAGTTCGAGTTGATGGTCTTTGTACTCGGCCTCAACAAACAAACCGACTGGAAGGCCACGCCCTTCAAGGTAGTGTGCCTGCCCTTCGCTATACAAAATCGGCAGCGGCAGATGGCCGCCAACACTGTAGGTCAGCCGGTTGTTAGCCTGATCAATCACCCCACCCAGCATGGTGACGTGTTTACCCAACTTGCAATTGATCAAGCCGCGGTTGATGTGGGCAAGGACCTGAGAGGGTCTGAATTCTGGCAAGCTGTCTAAACGCCGCGACTCATAGAGCAGCCGGGTGGTCATAAACTTCAGTAAAACCGTGATGAAGGCTGACGACGCACCATGACCCGATACATCGGCCAAGTAGAACGCTATGCGCGTCTCATCAACACGGAAATAGTCGACAAAATCGCCAGAGAGATACAACGAGGGAATAATTTTGTGCGAAAAATGTAAATCATCCGCCTGCCAGGGCGTCACAGGCAGCATATTCATCTGCACCTGACGACCTGCGTTCTGGTCTTCCTGAAGCAGATGCAAGCTGGCTTGGAGTTCGCGGTTGGTTGACTCCAACTCGTCGCGATAACGCTGATTTTCCAGACGCAACCTGAATCGATCCAAGGCACGGCGAACCGAATGCTCTAATACGGCAAGGTCTACCAAAGGCTTGATTAAGTAATCGGCGGCCCCCAAACGAAGCGCCTCGACCGCGTCACTCATCACCCCTGCACCGGAAACCACGATAACGGGCGTCTCAACCTGCAAGGCGTTGATTCGGCGAATAAGCTCAAGCCCATCGACCTGAGGCATGCGTAGATCGCAGATGACAAGATCTGGCGATTGAGCCTCAAACACCTCAAGCCCTTGCAGGCCGTTACTCGCTTGCAGCACCTGAAAGCCGCTGTCTTCTAGGTAGGCAGCAAGGCTTGCGCGCACTACATCATCGTCATCGATTATCAGAAGCGTGGCACTGGTATTGTGCATGAGATTTCCAGGCAAACTACGCCGGGTGTGGGTTGGCTTAGTGCGTCAGCGTGTGGGCATGCTGTACGCGCGAACGCGACTTAATTATGGCCAAGACGGTACTCCCATCCGTTACGTGATTCAAGCGTGCGCCGGTCGTCGCAACATGCCTTTACACCTCAAATCGGCCAGGGTTATAAGAGCGTTAGGACAACCCCCATAACAAGAGGAAAGTGCCCATGAGCCAAAATGATCGTGCTTACAGCGAAAAACGCGATTACATCCGCATGCGGCTAGAGGCACCCGTTACCCTGCATCACAACGGGCTTGAGATACCTGCATTGTGCCTCGACCTCTCCAGCACCGGCATGCAACTGGAAGCGCAAAGCTCAGTTGCAATGGGTGACAAGGTTCGCATTCACATCGCGTCAGATCACAACGAATTGCGCGGGCTTGATGCACAAGCTGAAGTGGTTCGTGTCAACACCATGGATGATGGCCGCCAAGCTATTGGTCTAGCCATTATTTCAATGGGCTGATAAACAAAAAGGGCGGCCTCTGGGGCCGCCTTGTGCATTCAGACCTGTCGCTTAAAAATCGTCTTCCACCTGACCATCACGCACTTTGAATTCGCGATTCTGCAGGTAGGCGTTGCGGATGAAAGTGTACTTGTCACCGCTGACCATGCGCTCGGCTTTGAACAAGCTGGCACGCAGGTTTACAGCGTCTACGCCAATCACAACGTTACGTGTCGGGACATGATCAATGTGCGCCGTAGCCGCCAGCATGCTGTCTGGAACGCGACCAAACGCATCACGCACCGTGCTCGGACCCAGCAGTGGCAATACGACGTACGGGCCACTGCCTAGACCCCAAGCACCGAGCGTCTGACCAAAGTCTTCATCGTTGCGCTGCAGCCCCATGCGGGTTGCCACATCAAACAACCCCAATGCGCCAAAAGTGGTGTTGACGATCAGGCGGCTGGTGTCCACACCTGCGTCATGCAACTTACCTTGCAACAGGTTGTTGGCCAGGTTGCGAACATCACCGATATTGCGGAAAACATTACTGATGCCGTCTTCCACAGGTTGCGGAGTCACGGCTTGATAGCCCTGAGCCAAAGGCTTGAGGGTATAGGCATCAACGGTTTCATTGATGTTGAACATAAATTGGTTGTAGCCCACCCAAGGGTCTTGCTCGTCGGCATTGGCTACCACGGGCAACATCAGCAAACCGGCGCAGGCCGCCAGTTGACTCAAACGTTTAGTCCAGCTCTTACGCATCGCAGTCACTCCTTGAAATCACTCAGGCTGCCACAGGCACCAATTAAGGCTGCAAGTATAAGGCGCAGCCTTTGATAAGGCAGCA
This sequence comes from Pseudomonas sp. Ga0074129, assembly GCA_001465025.1. Lineage (GTDB taxonomy): Bacteria > Pseudomonadota > Gammaproteobacteria > Pseudomonadales > Pseudomonadaceae > Aquipseudomonas. The sequence goes on along the minus strand of LNDO01000057.1, from coordinate 122,315 downwards.
TAGCGGATGGACTTAACGCCAAAGAAATAACCCCCAACGCACAAGCAAGAAATCAAGTTGGCTATTCGTCACCTCGCTGTAATGATTGACGAATAAGCTGCCAGAGGATGTTTTCAAGGATGGATCATGAGCCCGCCCTCGCCCGCCTTCACCGCTATATTGTTTGGCCTCTCAGGCTGCCTGGTTGACTTTGGTGCCCGCACGGTTGCCCTTACCCTTCAGCACCTTTGCCCGAATACCAAACATCCCCGAGGCCTTGAACAAGCATTGGGCCACACACCCACACCCAATGAACTGGAGCATTATCAACGCGTGCTGTGCGAGTTCGCTCGTGACCAAGCCGAGCTGACGCCCTCGACTGCTCAGTTGCTGGATTCACTGCATCAACAGAACATCCCCTGTGCTTGGCTAGACGAGTTACCCTCAGACGCCTGCCAACATCTGGCCAGTGCACTGCCAACATGGCTGACAGGCACGACTCTGCAGCACCAGCGGCCCTGGCCTGCGCCCGATGCAATCTGGGAAAGTTTGATGGCGCTCAAGGCCGAGCGGTTGAATGGCTGCGTATTAGTCAGTGGTGAGCCGCGCCTGCTGCAAGCGGGATTGAATGCCGGCATCTGGACCATTGGTCTGGCCATCAGCGGGCCGCTTTGCGGCATGGCCATAGCCGATTGGCAAAGCCAAACAACCCGCGAGCGCGACCAACTGCGCAGCCAAGCCACCCTCAGCCTTTATCGGCTTGGCGTACATTCTGTAATTGATCAGCTCAGTGACTTACCGACTTGCCTGCAAGACATCAGCCTCCGTCAACAAAAAGGCGAAAGGCCCTGAATGATCGATAACATCCGAGTCCGCGAGCGCGGATTTGATCCAAAGCAAGCAAAGGCCATGGGCTTGGATTAACCTGAAGGCATGCAGAACCTTTCGCCTTAGCGCAAGGTCAGTCATTCAGTCGATTACCAAAGGGAGAGTTCCATGCCTGCAAGCCGTCTGCAGCAACAACTGCAAGAACTACGCGACCAACTGGCCGAACAGCCGCCAATGACCGAGGAAGAACGCGCGGAACTGTTTGTGCTGACTCAGGAGATAGAACTGCAACTGGCCAGCCAAGCAGCGGCCGCACCCGACGCCACCTTGATCGATGGCGTCAACCTGGCTGTAGAGCGCTTTGAAGCCAGCCACCCGACGCTCGCCGGAACCCTGCGCAATATCGTGCAGAGCCTCGCGAACATGGGTATTTGAACTGTTCATGCCGCGCCCTTAGAGGGCTGCGCGCAGGCCTTTTAATCAGTCACTAGGCTGGAATGAAGATCTAGCCGGGCGCACGCGTAACAGATTAACGCCCTGCGACAGCACTCATAAAAACCCCAGCATTGCGCTGGGGTTTTGCGTTACTGACGCACTAAACGTCGATTATCGGCGGCCACTGATTCTGTGCTGCGATAAGGGTTGATGTCTAAACCACCACGCCGCACATAACGCGCATACACCGTCAGATGCACTGGTTTGAGCAGTCGCAACAGGTCGAGAAAAATCCGCTCAACGCATTGTTCATGAAAGTCCGCGTGCTGGCGAAAGCTGACCAAATAAGCCAGCAAACTGGCGTGATCTAAAGCTGGGCCTTGGTATTGCACCACCAACGTGCCCCAGTCGGGCTGGCCAGTAACCGGGCAGTTCGACTTGAGCAGATGACTGTGCAAGCTCTCCTCAACCACTCGCTGCCGATCACAACGCAGCAGTTCAGGCTGCGGATGTGCGTAGTTACTGATGGTCACGTCCAAATCATCAATGCACACACCTGGCGCGGCCGATACACCCTCAGCCGTCACCTCCGCCAAGCTGCGCACGCGCACCGCAACCGGTTTGCCCGCTGCGGCCGACAGATCAGCCGTCAACACACTGACCAACTCATCCGGCGTGGCAAACACCGACTGATTCAGCGAGTTGAGATACAGCTTGAACGATTTCGACTCAATGATATTTGGCGAGTCGGCAGGAATGGCAAACTCGCCCATGGCCACCACCGGCTTACCCGACGGCAACAACCAGGACAGCTCGAAACAGTTCCAAAAATCCACGCCTTGATACGGCAGCGTCTCGGCGCTCAGCCCCAACTCGGCCCACTTTGCAGCGCGCGGAATGGGGAACAACAAAGACGGCGTGTAGGTCGCGATGTATTCGCTGGCCTTGCCCAGGGGAGAATCTTCGGCGGCAGGCTGCATGACAGTCTCCGGATCAGAATGAACAGGGCTCACGCGCTTAACTCGGACACGATAGCTGCCAGTGCCTGAGCTGGATCAGCGGCTTGGCTAATGGGACGACCGATCACCAGATAGTCCGAGCCTACATCCAGAGCCTGGCGCGGTGTCAGGATGCGCCGCTGATCATCCTGAGCGCTGCCCGCTGGACGAATCCCCGGAGTGACTAATTGCAAAGCAGGGTAAGTGCCTTTCAGCACCTGCGCCTCCTGCGCCGAACACACCAACCCGTCCAACCCCGCTTGCGCGGCCAAACCGGCTAAGCGCAAAACCTGCGTTTGCGGCTCCACATCCAGACCAATCCCAGCCAAATCCTCACGCTCCATGCTGGTCAACACCGTTACCCCGATCAGCAGCGGCTTGGCCCCGGCGAGCTTCTCCAGTGTTTCGCGGCACGCCGCCATCATGCGCAGGCCGCCGGAGCAATGCACATTAACCATCCACACCCCCATCTCGGCCGCCGCTTTAACGGCCATGGCCGTGGTATTGGGGATGTCATGGAATTTGAGGTCGAGGAATACCTCAAAACCCTTGCCAGCCAGCACGTTGACGATATCCGGACCGCATCGGGTAAATAGCTCCTTGCCCACTTTTACCCGGCACAGCTTGGGATCGAGCTGATCAGCCAATGCCAGCGCGGCATCACGAGTCGGAAAATCCAGGGCAACGATGATCGGGGTCTGGCAGGCGGACATGGGCAGGCTCTCGGGCAAGACAAATTCGGCGCGCATTGTAGCGGATGAGACTTGGACGCGCTGCTCCAACGGTCTACGGATATTGCTATGCGGGTCACCGCCCGGGGCTTTAGAGCTTAAGCGCAAGCAAAACGGCGCAAAGCAGCATAAAACCGACAAATAGCCCGCGTAGCAAACGCTCTGGCAGGGCGTGAGCGCACTTCACGCCCCAACTGATACTAAGTAAACCACCCAGCGCCAAGGGCACGCCTAGCAGCCAGTTGACATGATCGTGTGCGGCATAGGTCCCCAAGGTAACGGCCGTACTCGGCGCAGCCAACGCCAGGGACAAGCCCTGCGCCACCACCTGACTGGTGCCAAACACCGTGGTGAGCAACGGCGTTGCCAGCACCGCACCGCCCACACCAAACAGGCCACCCAACAAACCAGCAGCGCTGCCCAGCACGCTCAACCAAGGCCAGGTATGACGCATACCAGTGGCTGGCTGCAGCGGCATACTGAACAGCCGAGAAAAGTTGTAAGCCGCCAACAGCAGCAGAAAAACCACAAATGCCAGGCGCATGCGCTCAGCGTCCAACGTCACGGCCCAGGCGGCACCCAGCAGCGCAAACACCAAACTGGGCACGGCCAGCGCCAGGGCGTGCTGCCACTGGATGCGGTTGCGCTGGTGATAACGCCACAACGCCAACAGCACATTGGGCACCACCATCACCAGCGCCGTGCCTTGGGCCAACTGCTGATCAAGCCCAAACAGCACGCCCAGCGCCGGAATGGCAATCAGCCCACCACCTATACCGAACAGACCACCCAGCGTGCCTAAAACAAGGCCAAGCAGCAGATTCACAACAAGATCAAGCAACAGCATCTGCGCACTCCCTAGATAAGCCACGCAGCCTAATGGGTTCTCACTGGTAGTGAAACGCACAGCCGCGCACAATGGCTTTGCATTATCTGCACAACAGAGGACCTGCATGAACCCTGACAACCTGACCGATCAGCTCAGCCTGTTTCTCGATGTACTGGAAACCGGCAGCTTCTCAGCAGCGGCCCGTCGTCATCCGCTGACGCCCTCAGCAGTCGCCCGGCGCATTGATGCACTGGAACGCTCGCTCGGCAGCACCCTGTTTAGCCGCAGCACCCACGCCGTTCGCGCCACCTCTGCCGGGTTGGCGTTTGCTGAGCGGGCCAAACGCATTTTGACCGAACTGCACCTGGCCCGCGCCGAGGCCGTGTCCCTGAGCAGCGCACCTGAAGGGCTTATCCGCGTCGATGCACCCGCGCCTTTCGGTCGCCGCCATCTGGCACCAGCGATCGCGGCGTTTTTAGTCGCTTATCCGGGTTTGGACGTGCAACTGCGCTTGATCGACAGTTTCGTTGACCTGCAAGGCAGTCATTTAGGTGAGGTTGATGTGGTGCTGCGCATTGGCCCGCTGGCCGACACGCGCTTGGTTGCCACGGCGTTATCACCCATGGTTCGAGTCGTCTGCGCCAGCCCCGAGTACCTGGCTCGTCGCGGCGTGCCACGCAGCCCTGACGAGTTGCTAGAACATGACGGCCTGGACTGGGACAGCTTGGCACCGCCTTATGCCTGGCGCTTTGAGCAACAGGGCAAACTGCAACTGTGCCGCCCCAAACGCCTGCGTATGACCGCCAATAACGCTGAAGCCCTACTGTTCAGCGCCCTGACCGGGCTGGGCATAGCTCATTTACCCACTTGGCTGATCAGCGAATACCTGGTGCGCGGTGAACTGTTGCCGCTGTTCTGTGAAAACGGACTGCCTGCCCCCGAGCCGAGCGGTATTTACGCCCTGCGCCTGGAGCGAGAAACCGACTCACGCAGCCGTTTGTTGCTGGAGTTTCTCAAAGCGCGCTTCGGCCCCATTGCCCCCTGGGACTTGGCCTTGCACAACGGCCTACAACGGGGCTGAAGCCAAATACCAGGCGAAAAAAAGCCCGACGCGAAGGTCGGGCTTTTTTAACTCGCGGTTAACGCCAGCCTTAGGCCGGTGCTTTAGCGCGGGATTTGTACTCGCCGGTACGGGTGTCGATTTCGATCCAGTCACCGATTTCGCAGAAATCAGCCACTTTCACTTCAGTGCCGTTGCTCAGCTTGGCAGGCTTCATCACCTTGCCGCTGGTGTCGCCACGGGCAGAACCTTCGGTGTAGGCCAGCTGACGCACGATGGTGGTCGGCAGGTCAACGGAGATTACTTTGCCTTCGAAGAACACCGCTTCGCAAACGTCGTTCATGCCTTCTTCGATGAAAGGCAGAACGCTTTCCAGGTCTTCGGCGCGCAGCTCATAAGAGTTGAACTCCGGGTCCATGAATACGTAGTCATCACCGCTGATGTAGGACAGGTTCACTTCCTTGCGCTCAAGGATAACCGGTTCCATTTTGTCGTCGGCTTTGTAAACGGTTTCAGTCTTGGAGCCGTTGATCAGGTTCTTCAGCTTCATCTTAACGATGGCGCTGTTACGGCCGGACTTGGTGAATTCGGCCTTTTGGATCAGCCATGGGTGCCCGTCGATCAGCGCCACGCTGTTAGGCTTCATTTCTTGTGCGGTTTTCATACGAATATCCGGATTTGGATGGAGTGACAGAATTCTTGGCCGCGTATCATAGCCAATTTAAGTAAAACTGCACCAGAGCCGCGGCAAGATCAACCTGAGATGCCTGTTGCAGAGCCCACGCGTCTGCATGAGCAGACAGCTCAGGCCCATGTTGCAGCAACTGATTCCAGCTTTGAACCACTGACCCGCCCTGATTCCAGGCATGCCAAAGGCTGACCAACGCTGCTTGCGCCCCCTCGGACAACCCGGCTTGGTAAATCGCCAGAAACGCGTCGAGCTTCTCCAGATGCGCGTCATCGGCTTGCTGATAAATATGCCAAAGCAGAGGCCGCCCGGCCCACTGGGCGCGAACGAATGAGTCTTCTCCGCGCACGGCATTGAAATCACAACTCCACAGCAACTGGTCGTACTGCTCCTGCGAGAGAAACGGCAGCACCTGTACATGCAACTGACCTCGCTGGCGCACAGCACCAACTTGCAAGGCTGGGCCACCCAGCCAAGCGTGCAGATCACTGAGGATACGGCCTTCGGGCACCAGCAATTGAGTGGGCTGGTCGGACGAAGCCAATGCGTCCAACCAACTGGCCAGAGCCGTGTTCTCGTAGGCAAACAGCGAGATCAGACGCGCACCCGCCGGCAGGCTCACCCCAACACTACGCAAGAACGCATGACGGGCCTGTGCATCCGCTTGAAACGCCTGACGCTGCGCGATCAAGTCACGCTCACGCAACAAACCGCCGGTGCCTGCGGTAAAGCCTGGAAAGAAGAAAAACTTCGACAACCCGCCTGCTTGCAAGGAAGGCAGCGCGTGGCAGCCCGCCACCCACGCCTCAGCACTGAGGTATTCCAAGTTGAGCCACAGCACCTTCTGTTCACGCGCGGCCATGGCCGTGATGTATGACTGGGGCAACTGACAGGCAAAAGCCTCAATCACCACGTCAGCAGGCTCTACCGGCAACCAATCCACGGGCCAGTGTCGCACCTCGACGCCTTGCTGTTTTTGCGTTGGTTGTTGCGGATCAGCTTGCGGGCATAGGCGAACGAATGCCTGCACGTCATCCACCCAGAGCCGCACGGCCAGCCCATGCTCGGCCACCAACTGGCGAGCCAGCCGCCAGGTCACGCCGATATCGCCGTAGTTATCCACCACGCTGCAGAAAATGTCCCACGTTGCGCGCATGCACCACTCCTTAAAAAACAGCCGCCATGGTCGATTAAAACGCCTACGGGCGATAGCCCAAGCGTGAACCTATGAGCCTGCATGACTGTTTACCCCGGAGCTTTGCGTTAGACTCACGCGCAACTAAAACAACAATAAAACAGCTCGAGACAGCCCTTATGACTGCACTCTGCACCACGTTGCCAGCACAACTTAGTCTGCTGCTGGTGGATGATCACCGCATTTTTCTTGACGGTTTGAGCCTGGCCTTGGCCCCCCTCTGCGCTGACCTGCAGATTCGTACGGCGGAATCGGCCGCTGCTGCCGAAACCTGCTTACAGAGCGGCGTATTTGACCTGATTTTGCTGGATCTGCGCCTGCCCGACATGCCCGGCCTGGAGTTACTGCAGCGCTGGCAACAGCAAGGCCGTCTGACCCCGGTGGCCATTCTCAGCGCCAGTGATTCCAGCCTGGATGCGCAAGCAGCGCTGGCGGCCGGTGCCTTGGGCTTTATCTCGAAGAGCGCCAGCAGCGACGAACTGCGCCTGTCGGTAACCCGCGTGCTAATGGGGGAAACCCTGCCAGCGCCACATCAAGGTGATAAATCACCGCTTACGCCCCGGCAAATGGAAATTCTACGTTTGCTGGCTGAAGGGCTGCCCAACAAATCCATCAGCCGTCAGTTGGGTGTGTCTGAAGACACGGTGAAAACCCACCTTAAATCCTTGTTTCAGGAGTTCGCGGTGCACACACGCACGGCCTGCGTCAGCGCCGCGCGTCAACGCGGGTGGCTATAAAACAGCATTGGATGTCCGCGCAAGTTTCGCGTCATCCGGCAGCATAATCGCCAACGCCTGGCGCAGCCGGGCTGGTAACAGCGGTTTGCCAAGCAACGTGACATGCGAGCGTGTGCAGCGCTCTTGTAAATCAGAACTGACGTCAGCGGTAATCAACAATGCGGGCAACATGCAGCCCGCCTCTTCGCGCAAACGCTCGATCACCCGTAAACCGTCCTCGGTTGCCGCCAATCGATAATCACTGATGATCATCTGCGGTTGTGCCTGCGCCATACACTGCATCGCTTCAGCAGCATCAGCACAAGCCCACACCTCACAGCCCCAGCGCTGCAGAAGCCCACACAGGGCTTCGCGCCCAGCTGCGTCGTCTTCCAGCAACAGCACGCGCCCAGCCAATGCATTTACCGCAGGTTTTACGACGGGTACCTGCCCTGCCTCGGCCTGCGGTAGTTGCAGCACAAAACGCGCACCACTGCCGGGGCTGGAGTAAAGACGCAAGTCATGCGTGAGCAACTCAGCCAATTGCTGAACGATGGCCAGCCCCAAGCCCAAACCCCGCTCGGCATTGCGACCAGGGTTGTCGAGTTGGCGAAACTCTTCGAACACCTGTGCCTGCTCGTGCTCGTCCAACCCTTTGCCATCGTCGCCCACTTCCAGGTACACCGCGCCTTCTTCAAGACGCGCCAGCAGCCAGACATGGCGCGCCTGGGCGTGACGCAGGGCATTACTCAGCAGGTTGCGCAGCATGCGCTCCAACAAGACAGGATCACTGCGCACCCAAAGCTCAGGACAATGCAGTTGCAACTCCACGCCTTCGGCAACCGACTCAGCCCGTGCTTCGCTGCTCAAACGCAGCAACAAAGGACGCAGCGCAAACACCTCCGGCTTGGCCTGTACGCCGCCCGGCAATGTCAGGCGCGTGTAGTCAAACAGTGACTGCAATAACCGGCTGAGCTGCTCAACGGCAATGGCCAGGCGACTGCTGATGCGGTGCACGCCCGGGTCTTGGTTTTGTTCAAGAAGATGCTGGGCGTAAAGCCCCATGGCATTGAGTGGCTGACGCAAGTCATGACTGGCCGCAGCCAGCAGGCGCAACTTGCGCGCATCATCAGCCTCAGCACGCTGGCGAGCCAGGTCAAGCAAACGCAGGTTAAGCCATGCGCCGCGCTGCCCATGCTCCTGCAGATATGCCCCCACGCTGCCAATCACATTGGCGCACAACAGAAACAAACCCTGATAGCCGACGGCCACGCTGCCATTGGCCAAAAGCATGCCCAACAGAAAAAACAGCGCACACACGCCCCACGACGCCACACTCACGGCACGAAACGAAACGCCAAGCAAAACGTAGCCAAACAACAACACCAGAAACAGCCCGTCATAGGGCATCTCCACACCCTGGTTCCAGCACAGGTGAATAATCACCGCGATACAGGCGCCGTTAAGGGTATAGGCCGCCACATACGCCAGCAGCGCTAATCTGGCGGGGCTGCTCGTGCGACGACAGTAGATAAAGGCCAGCAAAGCACCAACGATGCCGAAAATGCGCACCGGCAGCGTGGCCAGGCTGGCATGGGGAGGCAGTAACAGCAGGTCGAGTACGCTGTAGGTCAGCTGAAAGAGCACCGCCGTGCTGATGATCAACAGCAAGCGGCGACGGATGCGTTGCACGCGATGTTCGATAAAGGCGTCTTCCAACACCTCAACAAACTGCAGACGACTCCAGCCTCGGCGTTGTTGTGCCAGCAACAAGGCTTCCTGGCGATCCAGGGTCATCGCCAAGCTCCGTGATTACAACTCGGAAGGCGGATTGTCCTGCTGCTTTGCGGCAATGGCGTCATAGGTGTCCACACGATGCTGATCTTCAGCGTTGAAAAGACGCTGGCGTAAACGCTGTTGTTCGCGCAGCTGATCTTCGCTACTCAGGCCATTACCGCGCAAGGTGGCCAGTTCCTGCTGATACGCGGCGTAACGCTGTTGCCAGTCGCGCTCATTGCGCTGCTCAAGCAGCAAGCGTTCCACAGTGGGCGGATCATAGGTCATGGCCAACAGTTGACGCACCTGCTCTTCACCAGCACCTTCGCGCCAGAGCTGCTCAGATTGCGCCTGAAGAAGCTGCGCTTGGGCTTGGCGCTCTTCAGTGGCGCGCATGGCTTCGGGCAATTGTGCGCGCAGACGTTCTTGCGCCAGGGCTTTGCCTTGCTCGGAGAGGTCGTCACGTGCCATCAGTTTGAGGGTGTCCAGGGTATAGCGGCCATAGGCTTCTTCAGCGCCAAACAACGCCTCGGCGGCGGCACTGGAAAAGTGCGTACGGCGCAACTGCGACAGTTGCTCAAAGGCGTGTTGCATCACCTGCAGTTGATCCGCCGGGGTACTTTGCTGGCTGGCACTCAACGGTTGCTGCATCAGGGCCAGGCTGGCGCGCTTGTAATCCAAATAATCACCCAGCAGGCCAATAAACTGCCCTAAAGCTGGCTCGGGTAAACGGCTGCGGGCATCGGCCAGCATCACCTCAACAACGGCATCCAATCCGGCCTGATCCACAGCGCTGAGGAAGTAGTCCAGGTAATCACGCACAGCCAGGCTCAAGTGCAGATTACCGGCGCTGTCAGCCTTGAGTTCACCATCCACCTCGGTGCCTTGCAGGCCCGGCAGAGTGGGCGATTCAGGGGTAACAGAAGCCTTAGGCTGGGGCGCGCGAAGCAGCGAAACAGGAGCAAGCGGTACCGGTTGAGTGGCGGGTGAAATCGCGACGGCCTGCGTTGAGGGTGATTGATGCGTTGGCCAGTGCCAGAAAAGCGTAAAGCCGGCAACACTGCCAGCCACCAGCACAAGCGCGAAAGACTTGGGTACAGAGAGGGCCATACGACCTCCAAGGTGCGGGCTACTGCTGTAGCCCGCGCGCAGATGGGTCAGACGCCTTTGTTTTTCAGGCGGTTGGCATGCTGGCGATACAGCGTGACCGGGTCCGTCCAACCGCGAATGCCGAACAGATGGTTGATCGCATCGACATGGTTAAGGTTGTAGCTGTCACCGATGACCTGCCCCAGGTAGGTGGAGCACACACCCACCAAGCCATCGTTTTTCTCGCTGCCAAAGGCCAAGCCGGTGATGGCGAGGAAGGGATCAACCGCATCCAAAATGTTGGTGTAGGAGGTGTTGCCCGTCCAGGAGAAATAACGGATGGAGTGACCGCGCACGTTATGCACTTCAGTGGATTTGGCGCAGTAACTGCTGGTGTTCACACCCCAGGGGTGACGGCTGTTCAGCGCGCTGGTGCCCGCCGTGGTCAAGGTACTCAACGCAGCCAGACCATTTTGCGGGTTGTTGCTGCCAGAAAGCAGGTTGATCAGCGAACCCAAGGCATTGGCCAGGCCATTGGCACCGCCTTCAATCGCGCCATTAGGCGGAATCGCACCGCGCAGCACGTCAGCGACTTTCGAGCCTTTGTTGACGCCATTGACCGAGGTCACCGACGCCACCAGATCAGGGCGCAACGAGGCCGCCACGCGCGAGGTGGGAGAGCCTTGGCTGTGACCGATCAGATTGACCTTGCCACCATTGGCGCCGGCCCACGGCACGATCTGCTGGGCCAATGCCGCGCCGCGCTGCTCGCTGTCGTTAAGCGCCGACACGCTAGCAACGAAGACCTTTGCGCCATCGCGCTCAAGGTTCCAGGGAATGGTGTGGAAGTAGTTGATCAAACCGCCGATGGTGTCGAAGCCGGTCACACCGTGCACGAGCACAATCGGGTATTTGGTCTGGGTGTAGCTGGCTTGGGCTTGAACCGCGCCGAACAGGGCGACGGTGGCCAGGGCAGTAGCGATAACGCGACGCATGGGTGCCTCCTTATTTTTATTGTTGGCACGCCGGGAGACTGCGTCCGGCGCACCAACAACTCTAAGGAGCAGTTTTGGCGTGGGCTATCACCTAAATGGGTGAGGCATTAACGCTGAGAAGCAATGGCCTGCTGCACAGCAGCCAGCAGAGCAGGGTCATCCGGTGCAGTGCTGCTGGGGAAGCTGGCCACCACCTGCCCTTGCGCATCGACCACATACTTGGAGAAGTTCCAGCCCGGGGCCTGGCTTTGCGCCGCCAGCTCTTTGAACAGTGGCAACGCATCAGGGCCGGTCACCTTCTGGGTTTCACTCATGCTGAAGGTGACGCCGTAGTTGACATAGCAGACCTTGGCGGTTTCTTCGCTGCTGTCAGCCTCCTGACGAAAATCATCGGAAGGCACACCCAGCACTTCCAAGCCTTGGCCTTTATAACGTTGATACAACGCTTCCAGACCTTTGAACTGGGGGGTAAAGCCACAGAAACTGGCAGTGTTGACCACCACAAGGGCTTTGCCGGCAAAACGCTCGCACAGATCAATGCGTTCCTGGCTGCGCAGCTTTTGTACATCACCCTGCAACATCGGCGGGCACTCAGCCGCCTGAGCAGTGCCCATCCATGCACTGACCAGCAGCACAGCCAACCCATAAAAACGTCGCATCAGCATCCCCTTACCCCTGGCCGTTTTAATCAACACACACCCAAACCCAACTGCAAAAAGGCCAAGCCACCTTGCGACCAGCCCCACCAGGCCAACCCAAGAGTAAGCATGCTGACCATCGCCAATGCCGTGCTCCAAGCGTAATCACTGATCATCTACCAAGCTCCGCATTTTGCAGACGGGCCACCGGTTGCTCACGCACCGGCCAATTAAGTGCGGCGGCCAGCAAGCTGAGCAGCACGGCAATCTGCCAGACCAGATCATAACTGCCGGTGCGGTCATACACATAACCGCCCATCCAGCCGCCGAGAAAGGCCCCTAGCTGGTGAAACAGAAAGACAATACCGCCCAGCATCGAAAGGTTGCGCACACCAAACAGGGTGGCCACCGTGCCGTTGGTCAGAGGCACGGTCGACAACCACAGCAAGCCCATGGCAACGCCAAAGGCATAGGCGCTCCACACGGTGAGCGGCAGGGAAATAAACGCGACGATGATCACTGCCCGCGCCAAGTAAAGGGCTGTTAACAGGCGCGGCTTGGAGATTCGCCCACCCAAAATGCCGGCGATGTAAGTACCAAAGATATTGAACAGTCCGACCAGCGCCAGCACCGTGGTGCCCACCAACGCTGGTAAATGCTGATCCACCAGATACGCCGGCAGGTGCACACCAATAAACACCACCTGAAAGCCGCAGACAAAAAAGCCCAGCGCCAGCAGCCAGAACCCGGAGTGAGCAAAGGCCTCACGCAGGGCTTCGCGCAGCGTCTGCTCCTGCCCGCTGCTGGGCAGCGGCGTGTCTTTAAGCAGGCTGGCCAGCGGCACGATCAACGCCACCAACAGCCCCAGCGCCATCAACGCGGCCGACCAGCCCAACCAACTGATCAAGCCTAATGAGCCTGGCAGCATAACGAACTGGCCGAAAGACCCCGCCGCTGCCGCAACGCCCATGGCCATGCTGCGTTTTTCCGGCGGCACGGCGCGCCCTACGGCACCGAGAATCACCGAGAACGAGGTGCCGGACAGGCCCATGCCGATCAGCACCCCGGCGCTTAGCGACAAGCTCAGTGGCGAATCCGCCAGGCCCATCAACAGCAGGCCGACGACATAAAGTACACCGCCGACCATTACCATGCGTTTGGCCCCAAAGCGATCAGCCAGCGCGCCGGTAAAGGGTTGGGTCAGCCCCCAGATCAGGTTTTGCAAGGCGATGGCAAACGCGAAGACCTCACGGCCCCAGCCAAACTCGTTGCTCATGGGCGGTAGAAACAGGCCGAAGCCATGCCGAATACCCAGCGACAACGCCAAAATCAGCGAAGCGCCCAATAAAATCAGCGCGCTGTTGCGCCCGATGGTTCTCATGGCAAGTCCTTAAAGGAAGAACAGGCAGCGTGCGCGCCGCCGGTAGATGAAGCAAGGCGACCAAGGGCTAATCAAACACCATCGCGTCTGCGCGGGCTCGTTGATGAAAATACCGCAGCAGCTTCGGCTGATAGCGTGCAAACATTTCGGCAGGCCAACGCTGCTTATACAGCGCCATCAGTGCCTGTTCGTCGGCTGCTTGCGCACGGATGGCCTGATCTAGCCGTGCCGCCATGCGCGCGCCCCAAGGCGACAGAGGGCAGTAAATTCCAATGGTCACCAACTCAGCATTCTCGCGCAGCGGCACACTGATCAGCAGCTCGCTTTCGTTGCTCTTTTGCATGGCCGCATCGCTGATCATCGGGTATTCGAACGCGTAATCAAGACGCTGACGACTGACCATCAGCAGCAAGTTCTCCCCTCCCAGACTGCCACCCAGTTCAAGCAAACGACCTTCAGCCAAGGCCTGTTGCAGACGCTGGCGAATAGGCTCGGGGTAAATACGACTCTTCGACAGCGCACCGCGTAAATACGGATTAGCAAACAGCCAATCGAGGCTGACGTGGCCATCTTCAATCAACAACTGATCCAGGGTTTGCCGGCGAACGAGCACATGCAACGGCATACCGGGCGCATAGGGGATGAAATAACCGACCTGGTCACGCTCCGGGCTTTGCAACTGGCCAATGCTGCAGACCTCATCCTTGTTGCGCAAACGCTGCTCCAAACGCAGGGTAGGCAACACTTCGTAGCGCATGGTCACATCGGGCAGATGCGCAGCCAACAACTGCACGCCCTCATACATCCAGCCATCGACAACTTTGCCAGCGCGTACATTGAATGCACCGGGAATGGGTACAACCCCCCAGAGCAAATCTTCAGCGTGCACCGCTTGCGCGGAAGGCATCAGCCAAAACAGCAAGGCCAGAAGATAAGGCGATCTACACCCAAGCACGGTACGGCGCACTCCTGGTTAGGCAAAGAACTACATTGTGCTCGTCGCTCATACGCCGAGGGCCGTCACTTCATCACAAGACACATGCCAAGACCAGCAACACCCAACACTCCACCAGTTCCAGCAGGGCCCCGGCAGTGTCGCCCGTGGTCCCGCCCAAGCGCCGCAGCATTAACCGGCGAAGGTAAATAAACACAGCGCCCGCCACCACTAACGCCAGCACAGCGGGTAGGCCAAACAGCAGCATGGCCAATGCATGGACAGCCAGTACCCAAGGTAATTGATCGCGCGGCAGATACTCTGCCAGCACCTGCCCTAAGCCACCGGAGCGTACATAAGGTGTCGTAAGAAACAGCAAGGGCAGTAAGCCACGGGCCAGCCAGGGCACCAGTATCAGCAGCCAGGCCGATTGATGCTCCAGCAGCGCCACCAGCGCGGTGAATTTGAGCAGCAACACCAGCACCAACACCACCACCGCAATCGGGCCGCTACGCGGGTCCTTCATGATGTCGAGGGTGCGCTGTTTATCGGCAAAACCACCGACCCAGGCATCAGCACTGTCCGCCAGGCCGTCCAGGTGCAAACCGCCGCTGATACCCACCCAGAGTGCCAGCAACAGCGCAGCCTGTAACAACAAGGGTGTGGTCGCCAAAAAATACTGGGCGATAAACAACCCAACACCGATCAACAACCCCACCAGCGGATAGAACAGCAGCGAGCGGCCGATTTGCTCAGGGCTCGGCATGCCGGACAACTGCACCGGCAGGCGCGTGAGAAACTGCAAAGCGATCCACCACGGGGTCATGTGCGCTCCCATAAACGTCCGTGTTCATCCAGGGCCAACTTAAAACGCTCGGCATGACCAACCGCCACTTGCAGCAGGTCATTACGCGGCAGACCACGCGCCCGCGCCAGCAATAAACGCATGACGCCGCCATGGGTCACCAGCAGCACCTGTTCGCCCGCATGGCTGGCCTGCACCTGCTCCACCGCTGCCAGCACGCGCGCTTCAAAGTCACTCAGGGGTTCACCCTGCGGCGGGGTAAAGGCATAGGGCTCATTCCAGAACTGGCCCAGCTCAGCGGCGGCGGTTTGCATTAAATCCGCCGTGCTGCAGCCCTCCCACGCGCCAAAGTGCAACTCCTGCAAGCGCGGTTCAAGACGCAGCGGTATGCCCTGCTGCGCAGCCAGCTCTTGGGCAAAGTGCGCACAACGCTGCAGCGGTGAACTGATGATGCGATCCCAGCGCGTGCCATCGGCCACCGCTGCGCGCAATTGCGCCCAACCGGTGTCGGTCAGGGCATCATCCAGGCTGCCGCGCAGACCGCCGCCCAATTCGGTTTCCCCATGGCGCAGCAATTCCAGATACACCGTCATGCCGAGACCTCTGCCACTGCGGCCTCGGCAAAGGTGGCCATGTCGTTGTGCAGGCTGCAGGCCAACTGCAGCAGCGGCACGGCCAGCGCTGCGCCACTGCCCTCGCCCAGGCGCAAACCCAAGTCCAGCAACGGCTGCGCCTGCAAGGCTTGCAGCACATGTTGATGGCCGGGTTCTGCACCGCAATGGGCAAACAGCAGCCACTCGCGGCACGCCGGATTAACACGCACCGCGATTAACGCGGCCACACTGCAGATAAAACCATCCACCAGGGCCACACAGCCCTGCTGCGCACAAGCCAGGTAAGCGCCCACCAATGCAGCGATCTCAAAGCCGCCCAAAGCGCGCAAGGCGTCTAGCGGCTCGTCGAGTACAGGACGGTGCAAGGCCAAACCGGCCTCAATAACCTCCGCTTTGCGTGCCACGCCCTGAACATTTAAACCTGTGCCTGGCCCGACCAGTTCACTGGCCGGACGCTGAAGCAACCAACAAGCCAGCGCAGTAGCCGCCGTGGTGTTGCCAATGCCCATCTCGCCGCCGATAAACAGCTCGCAGCCACTCAATTGCGCGCGCTGCAGGCTGTTGCGCCCGGCCTGCAGGGCATGCCCAAGCTGCGTATCGTTCATCGCCGGGCCGTGCAGAAAGTTCTGCGTGCCTGCGCCCAGCTGCAACCGCATCACGCCCGGCAAGGCTTCTGCCGGCGAGACAGTACCGAGGTCGATTACTTCAAGGCGCGCGCTCAGCTGCTTGGCCAGCACGCTGATAGCAGCGCCACCGTTAACAAAATTGCGCAGCATTTGCCCGGTGACCGCCTGCGGGAATGCGGAAATCCCTTCGGCGACGATGCCGTGATCGCCGGCAAAAATGCTGATGGCCACCTGCTCAAGACGCGGACGCTCACGCCCCTGCAACGCCGCCAGTTGAATGACCACATCCTCCAACTGGCCCAGCGAGCCGGCAGGTTTGGTCAACTGTTGCTGACGCGCGATAGCTTTGCTGCGCGCCACATAATCGAGTGGCTGGCAGGGTGCCTGCCACCAGTTAAGGCTCATACTGCATCCCCCTTGAGCACCATGGGTAAACCCGCCATACAGAACACCACACGCTGACAACGCTCGGCCAGGGCCTGATGTAACCAGCCGGCCTCATCGACAAACCGCCGGCTCAACTCGCCCATGGGCACCACGCCTAAACCGGTTTCATTGCTGACCAGCAGAATCCGCCCCGGCAAGCCGCTTAGACAATCCAGCAGCGCATCGCGTTCGGCGCTCAGGCGAGCCGGGTTGTCCAGCATTAGTAGATTGGTCAGCCACAGGGTCAGGCAATCAACCAGCAGGCATTTATCCGCGCGGGCTTGCTCGCCCAGCACGCGGGCCAATGCAAGCGGCTCTTCCACCAGTCCCCAATGCGCCGGCCGCCGATCCTGATGATGACGAATACGCGCGCTCATCTCACCATCCAGCGCCTGACTGGTGGCGATATAGGTCACAGCCAGCGCCGACTCAATGGCCAGGCGCTCAGCCAGTCGGCTTTTGCCGGAACGGGCACCGCCAAGAATCAGTTCATGCATGGTTCACCTTTGTTCGAATAAAGCATCACGGACTGTGGGAGGGGCTTTAGCCGCGAATGTGCTGGGCTAACTGTCGCGGCTAAAGCCCCTCCCACACATGCGCATCACAGGCCTTAAACAGATGCAGCTTTGTAGCCCGGATGCAATCCGGGTGAGGTCTTATGGCCACCCGTTGCCGCAGATTTCATCCGGGCTACAGATTACAAAGTTCACGTAATGTCTTCGTATCCAGATGCGCCTCTACAAGATCGGCCAGGCGCTCGATATCACGTTCACGCAGGGCGTGGTAATCCACCGCCTGCACATCACCTAAGCCCGCCCAGCGCAACAAAGCGCTGCAGGCCTCGGGGGTTTCAAACAAGCCGTGTAGATAGGTGCCCAGCACCTGACCGTCTGCGCTCAGCCCACCATCGGTGCGGCCATCGTCGAGTCGCACGGCCACATTCAAACCTAGACCCGTGCTGACTCCAGCATGAATCTCATAACCGCTGATCGGGGCATTTTCCAGGCACAGTTGGCCGCGCACAGTGCGCAATTGCTTCTGCGGCTCCAGCACCGTGCCAAAATCCAGCAGGCCCAACCCCGGGCTTGATCCGGCCGTGCCTTCCAACCCGTACGGGTCATCGATCTGCATGCCGAGCATTTGCAGCCCGCCACAGATACCCAGCAACTTGCCGCCATAGCGCAGGTGCCGGTTGATGGCGGCTGGCCAGCCGTGCTCGCGCAAAAAGGCCAGATCACTGCGCACACTTTTTGAACCGGGCAGGATGATCAGATCCGCCGTGGGGATCGGCTGACCGGGGCCGACAAACGTCAGTTCGACCTGCGGGTGCAAGCGCAACGGGTCGAAGTCGGTGTGGTTGCTGATGCGCGGCAACACCGGCACCACCACCTTGATCACCTCGGCGGCCTTGGCGCTCTGACGCGTGTCGATGGCGTCTTCGGCTTCCAGATGGAAATCCATCAAATACGGCAGCACGCCCAAAACCGGTTTGCCCGTGCGCTGCTCCAGCCAGTCCAGCCCCGGTTGCAACAACGCGATGTCGCCGCGAAAACGGTTGATGACAAAGCCTTTGACCCGCGCCTGCTCGCTCTCCGAGAGCAGCGCCAGGGTGCCGACCAAATGGGCAAACACCCCGCCCTTGTCGATATCGGCAATCAGAATCACCGGGCAATCCACCGCTTCGGCAAAGCCCATATTGGCGATGTCACCGGCGCGCAGGTTGATCTCGGCAGGCGATCCCGCCCCTTCAACCATCACCACCGGGTAAGCGGCGCTCAGGCGCTGATGCGACTGCAACACGGCCTGCATCGCTACCTTTTTGTAATCGTGATAGGCCACGGCATCCATGCTGCTCAGGGCGCGACCGTGGATGATCACCTGCGCACCGATGTCGCTGTTGGGCTTGAGCAGCACCGGGTTCATGTCGGTGTGGGGCGCTAGCCCGGCGGCCTGCGCCTGCACCGCTTGGGCGCGGCCGATTTCACCGCCATCGACAGTTACGGCGCTGTTGAGCGCCATGTTTTGCGGTTTGAACGGCACCACACTGACGCCCTGACGCTTGAGCCAACGGCACATCGCCGTCACCAAGGTGCTTTTACCGGCATCGGAGGTGGTGCCCTGCACCATCAAGGTACTCATGTGCGTGTCTGCACAAAGGCAGCAAGTGCCTGCTGCAAGCGCTGCCAGCCGGCATCATCGCCCGGCAGGCCGAAACGCACGCTGAGCGGCGTGTCAAACAAACGGGTCAGGATGCCGCGCAGTGCCAAAAATTCGTGCAGTGCTGTGGCGTCATTCACGCAGCAAAACTGGAACAGCGCACAACCGCCGGTGGGGCTTAAACCCTGCGCGGTCAGCAATTGCGCCAAACGCTGTGCATCCGCCTGCAGGCGCTGACGTTGCCGTGCGTGGCCGCTCATGTCCTGCAATAAGGCCGTGGCCACTGCGCGACTGGGCCCGCTGATCGGCCACGGCCCCAGCAACTCCGCTAAGGACGCCAACAACTCGGCCTGCGCCAAGACAAACCCCACACGCAGACCGGCCAAGCCGAAAAACTTGCCGAACGAGCGCAGCACCACCAGCCCCGGTAGTTCGCTGAAGGCCGCCAGGCTCTGCTCCGGCGTGCAGTCAATAAAGGCTTCATCCACCACCAGCCAGCCGCCCCGCTCGGCCAGCCGCCGGTACCACTGCAGCAACCGCGCCGGTTCAATCAGCCGGCCCGTGGGGTTATTCGGGTTGACCAGCAGCAATACATCAACACGTTCCAGCGCCCGCTCGATGGCCCCTTCGCTGATTTCCAAGAGTTTGTGCCCTTCACGCTGCCAGGCGGCCGCATGCTCGGCATAGGCCGGGGACACGATGCCGACCGTCACATTGCGCAGTAAGCGCGGCAGCGCCTGAATGGCCGCCTGCGAGCCGGCCACGGGCAGCAAATTGGCGACGCCGTAGTAATCACGCGCGGCAATTTCCAGCCCATCCTGTTGCTCGGGCAGGCGCGTCCAGGCGCTGTCAGGAATCGCGGGCAGCGGCCAGCCATAGGGCGCGATGCCCGTGGACAGGTCCAGCCAGTCGGCCAGCGCAATGCCATACCGCGAAGACGCTGCCCGCAGGCGACCGCCGTGATCAAGCATAAAAAAGCCCCCAGACGACCAACAACACCAGCCACAGCAGCACACCGCCGTTGACCAGATTAAGCGCCCGTTCAATGTCCCGCGCTTGCGGCGCTGGCCCTGCACCCAACGTAGGGCGCTGGTGCAATTCACCGTGATACTGCGCCGCACCGCCCAAACTCACCGCCAAAGCCCCGGCGCCGGCGGCCATCACCGGCCCGGCATTGGGGCTGTCCCACTGGGGCGCTTGCGTGCGCCAGCAGCGCAGGGCCAGCGCCGTGCGACCGAGCAACGCGTAAGTCAGCGCCACCAGCCGGGCGGGCAGGTAATTAAGCAGGTCATCGATCTTGGCCGCGGCCCAACCGAAGCGCTCGAAACGTGCATTGCGATAGCCCCACATGGCGTCCAGTGTGTTACTCAGGCGATACAGCACCACGCCCGGCGCACCGGCGACGACAAACCAGAACAGCGCAGCGAACACTGCATCACTGCCATTTTCCAGCACCGACTCGGTGCCCGCGCGAGCCACGCCGGTGGCATCCAGCGCGGCCGTGTTGCGGCTGACCATATAGCCCACCCGCTCACGGGCCAGAGGCAAATCGCCCAGGCGCAGCGCCTGCGCCACCGGCCAGGCGTGTTCGCCCAAACTGCGCAGCCCCAGCGCCACATACAGCGCCAGCACCTCCACCGCCCAACCGACACTGCTCAAGCTGAGCAACCACGCCAGCACGGTTAACGGCAACACCGCCAAGCACCAGGCCGTAACGCCATGGCTACGCCAGCCGCGCCCCGCTGCATTGAACCGCTGTTCGATGCGCTCGGCCATACGACCAAACGCCACCAGCGGGTGCCAGCCTTTGGATTCGCCCAACAGGGCATCCAACGCCACGCCGGCCAGGGTGCTGAGCACCACACTCATGGAGTGGCCTCAACGCAGCGACGAATCAGCGCCTGCAATTGCTGCAGACCTTCTCTCAAGGCGGACGGACCGGGCTGCAGAATGTCGGGGGATTTAATCTCGTGCAGCTGGCCAGTGCGTACCGCCGTCACCGCGTCCCAACCTAAGCGGGCCGCCACCTGCTCGGGGCGAAAACGCTTGCCGCACCAGGAACCGATGATCAACTCCGGGTCGCGCTGCACCACCTCTAGCGGGTTGGCGATGATGCGATCACGGGCACGTTTATGCGCCGCCAACTCAGCAAAACAATCGTCGCCGCCGGCCAGTGTGATCAGCTCGCTGACCCAGCCGATGCCGCTGATCAGCGGCTCGTTCCATTCTTCGAAATACACCCGTGGGCGGCGCGGCAGCTGGGCGGCCTGCTGCGCGACCTGATCTAAACCGGCTTGCAGCTGCGCCACCAGCTGTTCGGCCTGCGCGCTGGCATGCACCAACGCGCCAAGGGTTTCGATCATGCGCAGGATGCCGGCCACATCACGCTGGTTGAACAGGTGTACCTCAAGCCCCTCGCGCGCCAGTTCGGCGGCCATGTCGGCTTGCAGGTCGCAGTAGCCCAGCACCAGATCGGGCTTAACCGCGAGGATTTTATCCAGCCGGGCCGTGGTGAAACCGCTGACCTTGGGCTTTTCCTTGCGCGCCTGCGCTGGCCGCACGGTAAAGCCGGAGATCCCCACAATGCGCCGCTGCTCACCGAGCAGGTACAGCGTTTCACAGGTTTCCGTCGACAGGCAGACGATGCGCTGCGGCCCTTTGTGCGCCGCACTCACAGCGGCACCTCGGCCCAGCTGTTTTCATACAGCAACTCGCTCAGCGGCCGGGGAGTGGCCCAGCCTTCCTGCACCAACATGGGTTCGGCATAAAACGCGTTGACCGGCCCCAGACACAGAATCGCCAGCGGCTTGCTACCAGGCGGCATATGCAGCAACTGCGCAAGCGCCTGTGGCTCAAACAACGACACCCAGCCCAGCCCCAAGCCTTCAGCGCGTGAGGCCAGCCACAAATTTTGGATGGCGCACGACACCGAGGCCAAATCCATTTCCGGCAAGGTACGGCGGCCAAAAATATGCGGCTCGCGCTGATCCATCAGCGCCACCACCAGCAATTCAGCGCACTCGCGAATGCCTTCCACCTTCAGCCGCATAAAGTCATCGCTGCGCTCGCCCAGTGCCTCCGCTGTGCGCACCCGCTCAGCCTCCACCTGCGCATAAATCGCTTCGCGCAGAGACGTTTGCGTAATGCGGATAAACCGCCAGGGCTGCATCAAACCGACACTGGGCGCTTGATGGGCCGCGTGTAGCAAACGGGCCAGCAGCTCAGGCGCAACCTCACCGCCGCTGAAGTGACGCATGTCGCGCCGTTCGGCAATGGCGCGGTACACGGCGGCACGTTCGGCGGGACTGAAGGCGTGATCGGTCATGGCAACAACAACTCAGCGGCGGCCTGGGGATTGGACGGCAGGTAGAAGTGAATGTAAGAAGCGGTCAAACGACCGACACGATACACCGCCTCGGCCGTGCGCCGGTAATTCGGGCATTCACCGCACGCCAGCGGTTGCAGGTCACAGTCGAGTAGCGAGTGGTGATAGGTGTGACCACGCAGGCGACCTTCGGGCAACTCGACTTCCTGTAGGGCCAGGGCTACCAGGCGCGACTGCATGGTTGCGCGCCCCGGCAACAGGCCGAGCAACTCGGCCGATTCGCCCTGCAAATCGGTCAGTGACTGCAACAGGTAGAGCATGCCACCGCACTCGGCCAACAGCGGTTTTCCGGCTTTATGGTGTGCGGCAATGGCCGCTTGCATCGCCTTATTAGCCGCCAAGGCAGCCAAGTGCAATTCCGGGTAGCCGCCGGGCAAGTAGAGGCTGTCGACCTCGGGCAACTGCTGATCATGCAGCGGCGAGAAGAACAGCACCTGCGCCCCAAGCTGACGCAACAGGTCTAAGTTGGCCTGGTAGAGAAAGGCAAAACTGCTGTCGCGGGCCACGCCGATGCGCACGCCTTTGAGCAAGGGTGGCAGGGCTGTGGGCGTCGGCGCGGCAAAGCTCACCGGCTCGGGCAAGCGTTCGCCAGCACTGGCCAACAGCGCATCGGCAGCAGCGTCCAAACGCGCATCCAGATCGCTCAACTCGTCGGCCTGCACCAAGCCCAGATGACGGCTGGGCAATTCCACTGCCGCGCTGCGCGGCAGTGCGCCGTACCAGTGAATGCCGGGCGTGAGGCTGTCACGCAGCATTTCGCCGTGCCGTTCGCTGCCCACGCGATTGGCCAAGACGCCAGAGAACGGCAGGTTGTCCTGATAATGCGCCAGACCAAAGGCCAACGCGCCGAAGGTTTGCGCCATGGCGCTGCCATCGATCACCGCCATGATCGGCACCGCAAAACGCCGCGCCAGATCGGCCGCCGACGGGGTGCCGTCAAACAGCCCCATCACCCCTTCGATAAGAATCAGGTCGGTCTCGCCCGCCGCCTCCCACAATAAGCGGCGGCTTTCTTCTTCGCCGACCATCCACAAATCGAGTTGGTACACCGGCTCACCGCTGGCCCGCGCAAGAATCATCGGGTCGAGGAAATCCGGGCCGCACTTGAACACCCGCACCCGTCGACCGGCACGCCGATGCAAACGCGCCAGGGCCGCCGTGACCGTGGTTTTGCCCTGACCCGAAGCTGGAGCTGCAATCAACAATGCCGGACACTGCCGGTCGGCCGCACGGCTCATCAGAACTCCACTCCCTTTTGCGCTTTTACGCCGGCCTTGAACGCGTGCTTGATCAGGCTCATGTCGGTGACGGTGTCCGCCGCCTCGATCATCCCCGGCAGCGCGCCACGCCCGGTGACCACCACGTGCTGCAACAACGGACGCGCTTCGATGTCGGCCAGCACCTGCTCCAGTTCGAGGTAGCCATATTTGAGGGCGATGTTCAGCTCATCCAACACCACCAAGGCAATGCTTGGATCACTCAGCAATTGCACCGCCACCGCCCAGGCTTCGCGTGCCTTGTCGATGTCGCGCTGGCGATCCTGGGTTTCCCAGGTGAAGCCCTCGCCCATCACGTGGTAGCTGACTTCCTCGGGAAAACGGCGAAAGAACACCTCTTCACCGGTACTGGCCGCGCCTTTGATGAACTGCACCACGCCCACCTTATAGCCGTGACCAAGGGCGCGGGCGACCATGCCAAAGGCGCTGCTGCTTTTGCCTTTGCCATTGCCGGTGTGCACCAGCAGCAGGCCGTATTCGTCCTGTGCCTCGGCGATCTTTTCATCGATCAGGGCTTTTTTACGCTGCATGCGCGCACGGTGACGCTCATCGCGCTCAATGGACTCACTCATCATTGGATCTCCATGGCGCGACGTGGCCCTTTCAGCGCCAGTGCCGCGATGTAAAACGCACTGGCCATGCCAACATACAGCGTCATGGACGCCAGAAAGCGCGGGTAGTACTCAGCAATGCGCGGCAACCAGCCGGCCAGCGTGGGCTCTGGATAGCGCCCCGAGAAGAAGTAGAAACCACCGCCCGAGAGCAGGTTGCAAACAAACGCGCTGCTGATCACCAGCACCGCCAGCAACAATAAACTGTGCAAGCCATCGCTGTGCCAGCGGGCATACATACGGCCGCCCAGCCACAGGCTGGCGTAGGCCGGCACAAGCATCCAGTAGGCCGGCGACAGGCACCAATCACTGACAGTACCGCTGCTCATCATGGAAAAATCCAGGGCACTGGCCAGCGCAAACAACCCGGCAAAGACCCAGAGTGGGCGTAGCAACACACCCGCCAGAAAGAACACCGCCCAACTGGCGCTGGGCAGGTTGAGGCTGGCGAAGTGATTACCGCGGGTGATGGCCAGTAGCAGCGCCAACGCGATACCAATCAGGACCTGAGTTCGGGTGGAAAGCACGGGCATGGAGCGGCTCCTGCAGCAGTGGCCACCCGGCATGGGTGGCCGAATGGGTTAAAGGGCTTGGTAACGCACCGTCAGGTAAAACGCCTGACCTGGCTGATTGAAGCCCTCGACGGTGTGGTAATCGACGTCCAGCAGATTGGCGGCACGCGCCTGCAGCCGCCATTTGGGCGTGAGGCGGTATTCACCACGCAGATCGACGGTGGCAAAGCCGGACAGCTCGGTCTGGTTTTCTAGGTCATCGAAGGTGGAATTTTGCGCGTATACGCTGGCGCCGACGCTGAAGGCACCGAAGGCACGATCCATAGCCAGGTTGAACAGCTGCCCCGGCCGTCGGTTGAGTTGCTTGCCGTAGTAAGCAATACCGGTGCGGCTGCTGCGCTCGGAGCGGTTTTCGGCGCTCATCAAGCTGTAATTGGCAGCCCACTGCCAGCCCAGCCACTCGCTGCCCAGTTGCAACTCCAGCCCGCGAATACGCGCCAGATCAACGCCCTCGGCGCGGCTTTGAGTTTGCCCGCCGACCACGGTGTTGACCGTGGCAATCAGGTTATCGATCTCGCTGCGGTAAGCATTCACAGCCCAATGCCCCCAGCTGTGTTGCCCAGCCAGCCCCAGCTCAAGGCTGCGCGATTGCTCGGCATCCAGTTGCGGGTTGCCGAAGCCGGGGAAGTACAGTTGGTTGAAGGTGGGCGCTTTGAACGCCGTACCGTAGCTGGCGGTCAGGCGCAGTTCATCGTTGAAGGCATAACCCCAGCCGAGGTTGCCCGTGTGATGCTGGCCAAACTGCTCATCGTCATCGCGGCGCAGGCTCAGCTGAATATCATGCGCGCCCAGTTGGGCGAGGTATTGGGCAAACACGCCCTGATTGTCGCGGGCGTCTTCGGCGTAGGCAGTGGTGCCGTTGACCTCGTCACGCTGATGGTCGGCCCCCAGCGTCAAGGTATGCCCCTCAGCCACGGTCAGGTCGTTCTGCCAACTGAGCGAATCACGGCGGCTGTCAAAGCGCGAGTTAAAGCGCGCGTCTTGAAAGGCATCGGATTTATCTTCACTGCGCCCGGCCTGCAACGTAACCTGCCAGGGTTGCAGGGGGCTGAAACGGGCGCGCCCACCAACGACCTTTTGCACGTTGTCGGCATGGGCTGAAAAGCCAGCCGTGCGCCGAGTGTTGACCGAGTCATAGTCGTTGTGGGAGTGAACCTGCAGCAGGTTGCCGTCCAGCTCCAAGCCATTGGCAAAGGCATAACCGGCGCGCGCGGCCAGCGACAGATTGCGATAGCCGTCGCGGTCGGCCTCGTAGCCGCTGGCATTAACCGGCTTGACGTTGATGCCATCGGTATCACTGCCCGAAACGCCCAAACTGTACCAGCCCTGCCCGGCCGCGCCGGTGAAACCGGCACTGCCTTGATAAGTGTCTTGGCTGCCGTAACCGGCCGAGGCAAAGGGTTTGAAGCCGTCCTGCTGAGGTTTACGCGTGGTGATCTGAATCACCCCGCCAATCGCCTCCGAGCCATACAGGCTGGAGCGCGGCCCGCGCACCACTTCAATGCGCTCAATCAGCTCAATGGGCAAATCCTGCCAAGCTGCACCGCCACTGCTGACCGAGCCGATCTTGATGCCATCGACCAACACCAGCGCATGATTGGAATTGCTGCCACGGATATACAACGCGGTCGACTTGCCCGGCCCGCCGTTATTGCTCAGGGAAAGCCCCGGAACGCGCTTGAGCAACTCCGGCAGTGACTGCGCCTGACTGCGCTCGATCTGCTCACGCTCGATCAGAGTAAAAGCGGCAATGGTATTGGCCGTCAACTGCGCAGTACGCGTGGCCGTGACGATCTGATTATCAAGGTTGAGGGTCGCTGCCTGAGCCGCGAAAAAAGGACTACTGCCCACCAGCGCAAAGGCTAGCGGGCACATACGGAAGATGCGCTGCAAGGTCTGTTCTCCGTCGCGCCACCCGCGCGACACTGCCGATTAAAGGCATGGGAAAACGACACAGGCAGGCACGGCAGAACGCCGCAACCACCCGACAACGCCCTCCGCATGCCGTGGATGCAGCAGGCCGGTCTCCGGGCTTACGAGTGGAACCTGAGGGCTCCCAGATCGCGCCTTCCCATGCCGAGGGCACAGTGGCGAATGGCGATCCTTAACTCGTTTACCGTTGCGGGGGCAGCGCCGGAATAGTTGCGTGAACATCACGTAACGCACCGGCTTCCCTGTTTCACCCCTCTGACGCACTGCGTCGGGGGCACCTGTTGCAGGCGCGCAGGGTAGAGAGTTGCAACCAGAGCGTCAACGCTTAACGGCGCGACTGAAACAGTGAGGTCGTAGCTGAAGCGCTGATTACAGCAACCACTCAATGCCTCGGCGTAAAGCCTGGCGGTTTGCTCGCCAGCCACTCAACAAAGGTGCGCAAGCGCTCATCACCGAGCAAGCTGTCGCGGCTGTTGTAGGTCAGTGCCAGTTCCTTTTCACTGAACAGGCGATGGATCTGGTTATGACAGGCGCGGCACACCCAGAGCGTGGCGCTGATGCGCTCTACCTTGTCGAAGCGTTTTTGCACATAGGGCTTATTGTGCAGCGCTTTGGGGATCAGGTGGTGGCGCGTCAATGGCATGGTGCGGGCGCACAGTTCACAGGCATCAGGTTGTTCAGGCAGACGAATAACGGGGGGCATGTCAGCGTTTGCAGCACAGGGTCAGCCCGTCACCCAGCGGAAGCAGTGACAGATCGATACGCGGGTCGTCGCGCAGCATCAGGTTCAGCGCTTGAATGGCACGGGTGTCGGCGCACTCAGGTTCGGCCTGCAACACGCGCCCGCTCCACAGGGTATTGTCAAATATCAACAACCCGCCCTGACGCAGCAGCCGCAGGCCGTGTTCCAGATACGCCGGGTAGTTGGCCTTGTCCGCATCGATGAATATCAAATCAATACGACCGCTTAGTCCTTCTGCCTCAAGGGCCGTCAGCGTGTCCAGCGCCGGAGCCAAGCGCAACTCAATGCGTTCTGCCACACCGGCGGCATGCCAATAGCGCTGCGCCGTGGCGTTGTAGTCGCCAGCGATATCGCAGCAAATCAAACGGCCATCGGCGGTCATCGCTTGCGCCATACACAGTGCGCTGTAACCGGTGAAGGTGCCCACTTCAACAATCTGCCGCGCGCCCAGCAGTTGCACCAGCAGGGCCATAAACTGCCCCTGCTCGGGCGCTATTTGCCAACGAGCGGTACTCAGTTTTGCAGTTTCTTCACGCAACTGGCTGAGCAGCGGCGTTTCACGCAAGGAGACATCCAGCAGGTAGTGATACAGGGCAGCATCGAGGCTGAGGGTTTGATTGGTCATGGCAACTGAACCCGGCAGGATGTGCGTCAGGGATTGCTGGCTAACTCCGGGGTGAACACCCGCTTGGCATTGAGGTACGTGCGCTGCCAGTAGGTATTACTCAAGCTGTCCAAGCGCACCGTACCGCCGGTAGAAGGCGCATGGACAAAGCGTCCGTCGCCTACATAAATGCCCGCATGGCTGACCTGACGCCCGCCATTGGTGGCAAAGAACACCAGATCACCGCTCTGCAGCGCATCACGCCCTACGGCAGGCGCGCGCATGCTGATCATCTCGCGGGTTGAGCGCGGCAGGCTGATCCCGGCGGCGTCGCGGTACACATAGCCAATCAAGCCACTGCAATCAAAGCCGCCATCCGGTGTATTGCCGCCGTAGCGATACGGTGTGCCGACTAGGCCAAGGGCGCGGAACAGCACATCATTGGCATTGCCGTAGGAATAACTAACAGCGGGCGGCGCAGCGGGAGGCGCGACCGGCGCAGGGGCGCGGCTGGAACACGCGCTGAGCAGCGCGGCGGCGAGCAAAATACTTAAACGGGCGATAGCAGCCATGATACGTCCACCCCAAGCCGGAATGGCGACTACTGTGCAGGCTTGCACACTGCAGTGCAAGCTTTAGCTTTGCTTGGCAGGTTGTTGAAAACTATCGAGATGAACAAGACGATGGCGGCTAAACAACATTAGCCGCCAGATCACAGGGTTCAGGGGTGACGTGCAATCGAATCGCTGGGAGCAAGCGCAAGGGCGCGTTTTGCTTCGATAAAGGTGCGCGACCAGTAGCGATCATCCAGGCTATCGACCCGTACACCGCCGCTGCGGCTGCTGCTGGAGTGAATAAACTGGTTATCACCCATGTAGATACCGGCGTGGCTGACGCGGTTACGCCCGGCCGTGCTGAAGAACAGCAGATCACCCGGCTCCAACTCATCGCGCGACACCAACGGTGCGTCGATATTGATCATGTCGCGGGAGGAGCGTGGCAATTTCATGCCCAGCTCTTCCTTGAACAGGTAACCGATAAAGCCGCTGCAATCGAAACCGGAGGTCACCGAACTGCCGCCAAAGCGGTAACGCGTCCCGACCAACGACAGGCCGTGAGACAGGATACTGTCAGCCAGTTGCGGCAATTCGTAGGCTTTGTCTTCTGTGAAGTCGCCCAGCGCAGCCTCTTTGGCTTGTTCGTCAAACTCAACCAGATCGGTCGAGGAGAACACCGGCTGCTCCAGTGGCAATTCAGGCTGCGGCGCGTGATTAGCGCAGCCAGTTAAGGCGAGGGTAAGTGCGATAGGCACGAGGGGTGCGAGGCGTTTTAGCATGGGCACGACCGTGTCGGTTAAATTCATAAGAAACCGACTATGCCCTCTATGGCGTACATTTGCAAATTCTATGGCGCTAAATGTGACTCAGCAGTTCCGGCAAAACATCTAACGCCCGCCCTTGCAGGTGAACATTGACGCGACCGCTCAAGTCCGTACGTTGCGGGTTTATTTCCACGGTGAAGCCGCCTGCCTGACGGGTGCGCAACAACGGCTCGACGATGTAAGGGAAGCTCGCACTGGTGCCAATGCTGATGACCACCTCGAAGCCTTTGCGCACCTCGTCATACAACGTGCCGATGGCCTGTTCGGGCAGCATTTCTTCAAACAACACCACCGGCGGGCGCAACACGCCGGCGCATTGTTTGCACAGCGGGGGCAGCGGCCGCTCAAGATGAGCTGCCAATTCAGCATCCACCGCGCCGCATGACTGGCAATACAACGGTGCCAGTTCACCATGAATCTCGATCACCCTGTCCATCGGGCTGCCGGCCGCGCGGTGATAGCCGTCGATGTTCTGCGTCAGCAGCCAACACTGCGGCTTGCGCCGCTGAAGTTCGGCTATGGCGTAATGCCCGGCATTGGCCTGTGCGCCTAAGCAGGCCTTACCCAGTTCGGCCAGGTACTTCCAGCACAACGCCGGATCACGTTGCAGCATGTGGCTGGACAGCGCCGTTTCAATCGGCAGACCTTCGGCCGTGTGGCCGTTATACAAACCGCCGACACCGCGATAGGTGGGCAAGCCCGAGTCAGCGGATAAGCCTGCACCGGTAACCAGCAGAATGCGCTCAGCCTGTTTGATGACTTGGGCAACACGGACAATACGCTCGTCCATTGCGAATCCTCATGCGTAGGGTGGACGACGCTTTATTCGTCCACCGCAACAACGCCAGCCCCTCAATGATTGACGGTAAACGCCAACATCGCAGACAACTGACACAGCGGTCGCCCGCTCTGTGTTTGCCAATGGTTGAAGGCCGCTTGCACGGCTGCCAAGTCTTTAAGGCTGGTCGGCGCCTTGTCGATGATGTTCTGTGCCTTTAACGCAGCCACCACATCATCAGTCGGTACAAAGGTATCTTTGCCCACCATGCGCAAAAAGCGCGGAGCGGACAAACCACCTAACTGGCTGCCATGCTTGGCCAGGTACTTCCAAAGCCCCACCACTTCGCGCTCGGGCCACTCGGCGATCAGCGCGCCAAAGCTGCCCTTCTCTTTCTGCACATCGAGGATGAACTGCGCGTTGCGCGGCACACTTTTGAGCTTGCCTAAGTGACGGATGATGCGCGCATCCTGCATCAGATTTTCCAGGCGTTCGGCGCCCATCAGCACGACTTTTTCCGGGTCAAAACCGAAAAATACCTGCTCAAAAGCTGGCCACTTGGCATCCACCAGACTGTGTTTGAGACCGGCGCGAAAGATGCGCAGGCTCAACGTCGACAGGTAGCGATCGTCCGTGATGGCGCGCAAGGCGTCGGAGCTGCGCGGCTGCGGCAGCATTGACTCCAGCGCGGCTGCCGAGCCAAAGCGGTTCAGGCAAAATTCATTGAGCCATTTGTAATCGCGCATCGTCTTTCGCCTTTGCTTGTTCTGTGTCGCTCGGGGCTTATCGCCCTTACAGGTTCATCACATCGACAAAGCGCGGCGTGGCGCTCTCGTCGATTTTCAGGCTCTTGAAGTCAAACAGGTTGCGGTCGGCCAACTGCGACGGCACCACGTTCTGCAGGGCGCGGAACATGATCTCAGTGCGCCCAGGTGATTTGCGCTCCCAGTCCTGCAGCATTTCCTTGACCACCTGACGCTGCAGATTTTCCTGTGAGCCACACAGGTTGCAAGGAATGATCGGAAACTCTTTGAGCACGCTATACGCCTCAATGTCGCTTTCGCTGCAATAAGCCAGCGGGCGGATCACCACGTTGCGACCATCATCGGCGCGCAACTTCGGCGGCATGGCCTTGAGCGTGCCGCCGTAGAACATATTGAGGAAGAAGGTTTCCAGAATGTCGTCGCGGTGATGCCCCAAGGCCATCTTGGTTGCGCCGATTTCATCGGCATAGGTGTAGAGCGTGCCACGGCGCAGGCGCGAACACAGCGAGCAGGTGGTTTTGCCTTCCGGGATCTTCTCTTTGACCACCGAGTAGGTGTCTTTTTCGATGATGTGATATGGCACACCAATGGATTCCAGGTAGGCCGGAAGCACGTGCTCAGGGAAGCCGGGCTGCTTCTGGTCCATGTTGACGGCCACGATCTCGAACTTGATCGGCGCGACCTTTTGCAGGTGCAGCAGCACATCAAGCATGGTGTAGCTGTCTTTGCCGCCGGACAGGCAAACCATGACCTTGTCGCCGTCTTCGATCATATTGAAGTCGGCAATGGCCTCGCCAGCCTGACGACGCAGGCGTTTTTGCAGTTTGTTCTGATTGACCGAAAGGGTGCCCATGGTGCGCTGGAATCCGGAAGCTTACGAAAGTCGCGCATTTTACGCAGAAAGCGGCAAGTGCCCTACCCCATTCAGAGAAATGTTAGGGTGACCCGGGACTGCAACCGAGTTAGCCCGATGAACGACCCCTGTAGCGCGGGCCTTGACCTGCAAACGCAACTGCACCACTTGCTGGTAGGCGCCCCCGCCGGACTCAGCGAATACCAGCTCATCCAACAGTTGCAAGCGTGCCACAGCCAACACATCCCTGATTTACCGCTGAGCGATCCGTTGGTGCTGTTTCGCACACACTTTTTGCTCTTCAACGCACTTTACCGCCTGCGCGACCAGCTTTGGGCGACTCAGAGCGGCTCGTTGCAGATCAGCGCGCTGCATATTCAACTGCAGCCCTATCAGCCTGGCAGCCATGAACTGACCGAGCATGACCCACTGCGCGACTATTACCTCGACCTGTCGCAACTTGAGCAGACCAGCGCGCAGGACGTCACGCGCCTGCTGCAAAGCTTCTGGACGCGCCTGCACAGCGGTGACGATAAACAGGCGGCGCTTGAGCTCTTTGAGTTGGCCGACCACAGCGCGACGCTTGATCTGGCCACCATCAAGCACCGCTACCGCCAATTGGTCAGTCAGCATCACCCTGACCGAGGCGGCAGCACAGAGCGGTTGCAGTCGATCAACAAGGCCATGGAAGTGCTGGAACGCTATTACGGACGCGCCTGAGAGTCCGATTTGCTCTAAAGCCCGACCTTGGCTGCGACCATTCACTGCCTATACTGCGACATAAGGTCGCATAGGTTCGGCTTACACCTGATGTTGCTGCACACGCAGATCAGGCGTTGCGCTGGGGGGCGATCGGTATAACAACAGGAGGTCTGACATGATCCATCATGTTTTGGGGCTGTTCACCCATCCCGATCAGGAATGGCAAGAAATCCGTGGCGAAGAAGAAACCATCAGCCACATGTATCTCACCCACATTCTAGTGCTTGCCGCCATACCTGCCGTATCCGCCTACATCGGCACCACCCAAGTTGGCTGGGCCATCGGTGACCGAGCGCCAGTGATGCTCACCGAAGCCAGCGCCCTGCAAATGACGGTTATGACCTACCTGGCCATGTTGGCTGGCGTAGCGGTGATGGGCGCATTTATCCACTGGATGGCGCGCACCTACGACTCCAATCCAAACTTTACCCAGTGCGTTGTGTTTGCTGCTTACACCGCCACACCGCTGTTTATTGGTGGTTTGGCTGCGCTCTACCCACACCTATGGCTGGCTATGGTGATTGGTACTGCGGCCATTTGCTACACGGTTTACCTGCTTTATGTCGGGATACCGACTTTTATGGGCATTCCGGAAGATGAAGGCTTTATGTTCTCCAGCTCCGTGCTCGCTGTGGGCTTGGTGGTGCTGGTGGCCATGATTGCCGCGTCGGTGATCCTCTGGGGCTTTGGTGTAGGCCCGGTTTACACCAGCTAAGGCGTACCTGAAACACTGCGAAACCACCTACGGGTGGTTTCGTCGTTTCTGGGCTGTGATCAGTCGCGTGCTTGGGCATAATCGTGCGCCCAAAGTCTGATCGCTGCCGTTATGTCCGAACACCTGTTGATCCGTGTAGAACATTGCTACCAGCAAGCAGAAACCTTCTTCAAGCGCACCTTTGTACGCCCTGAGGTCAGCTTCAAACTGCGTGGGCAAAAAGCCGGAGTGGCGCACCTGACGGAAAATAAGCTGCGCTTCAACCCGCAGCTGTACCGGGAAAACCGCGACGATTTTCTCAAGCAGACCGTGCCCCACGAAGTGGCGCACATGATTGCCCATCAACTCTTCGGCGCAAAAATCCAGCCGCACGGCGACGAGTGGCAACTGATCATGCGCGGCGTATATGAATTAGCGCCCAATCGCTGCCACACCTACGCCGTGCAGCGTCGTACGGTGAATCGGTTTATTTACCGTTGCAGTTGCCCGGATGGCGAGTTCCCCTTCTCTGCTCAGCGCCATGCGCTGGTCAGTAAAGGCAGGCGCTATTTTTGTCGGCGCTGTAAAGCCACCCTGAACTTTACCGGCGAACAACGCCACGAGTGAACATCACTCAGCTCGCATCCAAACACTAAATGGCCGGTTTAGAGCACGTAGCGCAGCACCGCAACGAAATGCATCAGGCTGCCGCCCATAACGAATAAATGCCAAATCCCATGCCAATGGCGAAAGCGGCTGTCATAGGCAAAGAAAATGATGCCCACGGTGTAGAGTACACCGCCACCAGCCAGCCAAATAAACCCTTCCATACCGAGCGCTGCGATCAAGGGCTTAACCGCGATCAGCACAATCCAGCCCATCACTGCATAAATCACAATCGACAATACCCGCGCTTCAGAACGCGGTTTGATCTCCTGCAACATGCCGATGACCGCCAGCGTCCAGACGATGCCAAACAGCGTCCAACCCCACGGGCCATGCAAGGTGATCAGGCAAAACGGCGTGTAGCTGCCGGCAATCAGCAAATAAATCGACAGGTGATCGAGCTTGCGCATCAGCACTTTCGCGCGGCCCTGCACGCTGTGATACAGTGTGGAGATGCTGTAGAGCAGTACCAACGTCAGGCCGTAGATCGCCACGCTGACAATGATGCGCAACTCACCTGTGAGGCTGGCCAATACCAAGAGCCAGACTGCACCGGCACAGGCCAGTACAGCACCGACCAGATGGGTCCAGGCGTTAAATCGTTCACCGTGATACATACACAACCTTCGCAAGCGCCAAACGGCATTAAGACCCAGGCTTATGCCG
This sequence comes from Pseudomonas sp. Ga0074129, assembly GCA_001465025.1. GTDB lineage: Bacteria > Pseudomonadota > Gammaproteobacteria > Pseudomonadales > Pseudomonadaceae > Aquipseudomonas. The sequence continues at coordinate 87,728 of LNDO01000057.1, read as the reverse complement.
CAAAAAACAGCGCATGACGAGCAACCTTTTCATCGGTGATTGAATTAAGCACTACGGCCCTGCAAGCGGATCAAGCCACCACCTTGCCCGCCTTTAGACGCTGAATGTCTTCAGCGCTGTAACCCAGTGCGGCCAATACCTCTGCGGTATGGGCGCCCAAGGCTGCGCCGATGTGTTTGGGCGGTGGCAGCCCTTGCGAGAATTTAATCGGACAGGCCATTTGCGCCTGTGCGGGTTTGCCCGCACGCGGCACCTGCGTCACCAGTTGCCGTGCTTGGATCTGCGGATGGCTCACCGCCTCGCTCAGCGACAACATGGGCTCGACGCAGGCATCGAGGGCGGCGAATACATCGCTCCACTCGCTGAAATCACGCTTTTCAAACTCGATAGCAATCTCGCGCTTCAACGCCTGTTGATCTTCAGGGCGCTGCGACAGGCCGCGCGCCGCCAGCTCCGGCCGGCCAATGGCGGCGCAAAACTGCTGCATAAATTGCGGCTCCAGGCTGCCGACGGAGAACCAACGGCCGTCGCGGGTGCGGTAGTAGTCGTAAAAACTGCCACCATTAAGCGCCTGATTCTCCATGTCCGGCTCCACACCCGCCGCCAGATAGCCTGCGCCGGCCATGCCATGCAGGCTAAAGGCGCAGTCGGTCATGCTGATATCCACCTGCTGGCCCAACCCCGTGACTTGGCGCTGAATAACGGCCGCCAACAAACCGATCACTCCGTGCAGTGAACCACCGGCAATGTCAGCCGCCTGAATACCCAAGGGCAATGGCCCACTTTCGCGCCGCCCGGTGTAACTGGCGATACCGGCCAGGGCCAGGTAGTTGATGTCGTGACCGGCGCGGTCCTTATAGGGGCCGCTCTGGCCATAGCCGGTGATGGAGACGTAAATCAGCTTCGGATTGATCGCTTTGAGCGCTTCGTAACCCACGCCCAATTTATCCATCACACCCGGACGAAACTGCTCCAGCACAATGTCGTACTCGGCCACCAGTTGTTTGACCACCTCAACGGCCTCGGGCTTTTTCAGGTCCAGAGCGATGCAGCGTTTGTTGCGGTTGAGGTAGGCATGACTGGCGGAGACGCCGTCATCATGCGGCGGCAATACACGCACCAAGTCCATGCGCGTAGGCGACTCCACGCGCAGCACCTCAGCGCCCATGTCAGCCAGCAATAACGAGGCAAACGGCCCCGGCAGCAGGGTGGAGAAATCCAGCACTTTCAAAGACGACAGCGGGCCTTGCATAACAACTCCTCAGGGATCTCACTCCCGTAGCCCGGATGCAATCCGGGGAATATCAACACACGCGTTATTGCCAATGCAGCGGCTGCTTGGCGTCCAGCTCACCCAACTGATCGGCAAAACGCGCCTCCAGCACATTGCGGCGGATTTTCATGGTCGGCGTCATGCAGCCGTTGTCCACCGTCCAGGCTTCACGCACCAGAATGAAATGGCTCAGGCGCTCATGGGCTTCCAGTTGGGCATTGAGCTGCGCCAGGGTCTGCGCCAAATCTGCGGCAACCTGTTCGCGGGCCTGCTCGCGGGCGGCGGGTGACAGCTCAATCAGCGCCAACGGCTGATCGAGGTTACTGCCCATCAGACAGACCTGCTCAACCCATAAGTTCTTGGCAATCTCACCTTCAATGGGGGCCGGGGCAATGTACTTGCCCTTACTGGTTTTGAAGATGTCTTTCACCCGCCCGGTGATCTTCAGGTAGCCCTGCGCATCCACCTCGCCTTTATCACCGGTGTGCAGCCAACCGTCTTCGATGGTTTCGGCGGTTTTCTCCGGATCCAGGTAGTAACCCAGCATCAGGCAAGGGCAACGCAGCAGAATCTCGCCACTGTCGGCAATGCGCAGTTCATTGCCCGGCATCGGTCGCCCCACGGTGCCAAATCGCACCTGCCCCGGACGGTTGAAGCAGCCATAGGCGAAGTGCTCGGTCATGCCGTAGCCCTCGCACACCGTCATGCCGATGCTCTGGTACCACTCCAGCAAAGCGCGCGGGATGGCCGCCGCGCCACTGACCAGAATCCGCGCCCGATCCAGCCCCAGCCCCTGACGAATCTTGCGCGCGACCAAACGGCCCAGCAGCGGGATACGCAGCAAGCGCGAGAGTTTGGCTTGTGGCAGTTTTTCCAGTACGCCCTGTTGGAAGCGCGTCCACAGGCGCGGTACGGAGAAGAACACGGTGGGCCGCACATGGCGCAGGTCGCTGGCAAAGGTGTCCAGCGACTCGACAAAGGCCACGCGCCCGCCGCTGTACAACGCATTCATCTCCACCAGAAAACGCTCGGCGGCATGCGACAGCGGCAGGTAGGAAAAGTACTGATCCGCCTCGGTGATTCCCAGTTCTGCGACCGAGCGACTGCCGGCAATGGCAAACGCCTCCGCCGACAGCATCACGCCTTTGGGCTGGCCGGTGGTGCCGGAGGTATAGAGGATGCTCAACAGGCCGCCTGCGGTTTGCTCATGGCCCACGGCCAACGGCTGATGCGCCGCCAGCAACGCATGCCAACCGTGCTCGGCCTTGATCGTGGGGTAAGGCATGGCGATGCGCACGACCTCGGCGGGAATGCCAGCGGCGAGCTTTTCCGGCTCATCCAGCTTGCCGAGAAAGATCGCCTTGCACTGCGAATGGCGCAGCACATAGTCGATGCTTTCCGCAGATTGCAGCGGGTACAGCGGCACGCTGACCAGCCCAGCGAGCATGATGGCAAAGTCGGCAATCAACCATTCGGCGCAGTTCTTGGCCAGCAAGGCCACGCGGTCACCCGGCGCGCAACCCAGTGCCTGCAGAGCGCTGGCCATGCGCCGCGCCTGATCATCCACCTGCGCCCAGGTGAAATCATGCCATTGACCATTGACCGGCTGGCTCAGCCAGACCGCATCCGCACGGTGCTCAACCCAGTGCGCCAGACGCTTAAGAGGCAGTTGTTCAGTCATCGCAATCCCTCGTTCTTATTGTTTTACCGAGATACACCTTAGCCCCTGAGCAACACTCCGGCACGGGTTCGGATTAACGCCCAAGGCATTAACTGTTACGCGTTGTATACGCAGGTTAGCGACGCCGAATACGGCTAGATAATCAAAGTACGCTCTTAGTGCGGCGCATAACCCACACGGCGATGGAGCACCTTGAGACGGTGGTGGGTTACGCCCGGTAACGGCTACCTAATCCCGATCACAAGTGCCGCTATTTAGAGCTTCATCCCTCGGCTGATGATCTCTTTCATAATTTCCGAGGTGCCGGCGAAGATGCGCTGAATGCGCGCGTTCGCGTACATCTTGCAAATCGGGTACTCCCACATATAGCCCCAGCCGCCATGCAGTTGCACGCCTTCATCCACCACCTTGCACAGCAGTTCAGTGGTGAACAGCTTGGCTTCGGCCGCCACTTCCGGGGTCAGTTTCTTCTGGTTATGGTCTTGCACACAGCGATCGACAAACACCTGCGCCACGTCAATCTGCGTGCGCATTTCCGCCAGCTTGAAGCGGGTGTTTTGGAAGTGCGAAATCGGCCGGTCGAACGCCTTGCGCTCGCGCACATAATCGATGGTCACCTGCAACGCCGCTTCGGCCGCCGCCACCGCACCACAGGCGTTGGTCAGGCGCTCTTGGGCGAGCATGTTCATGAGATAGAAGAAGCCACCCTTGGCGTCGCCCAGCAGGTTGGCCTTGGGTACTTTGACGTTATTGAAGAACAGCTCGGCGGTGTCCTGACTCTTCATGCCGAGTTTTTCCAGGTTCTTGCCGCGCTCAAAGCCTTCCATGCCGCGCTCAACCAAAAACAGCCCCATGGCGTGTTTATTCGCCGGGTCGGTCTTGGCCGCAACAATCACCACATCGGCCAGCAGGCCATTGGAGATAAACACCTTGGAACCATTGAGCACGTAGTGATCACCCTGATCCACCGCGCTGGTGCGCATGCCCGCCAGATCGGAACCGGCGCTCGGCTCGGTCATCGCCACGGCAAGAATCAGATCGCCACTGATGATGCCCGGCATAAACCGCGCCTTTTGCTCGGCATTGCCATATTCAGCGATATAAGGGCCGCACAGCGCCGAATGCAGCGGCAGCATAAAACCCGGCTCGTTTATCTTGGCCAACTCTTCACACATGATCTGCTCATAGCGGAAGTCTTTAAGCCCGGAGCCGCCATACTCTTCATCCGCCCACGGCAGCAAAAAACCCATGTCGCCGGCCTTCTTCCACACCTCGCGACTGACCACGCCGGCGGCTTCCCACTCATCCTGATGCGGCACCACTTCCTTTTTCAAAAAGGCCGCGAAGGCGTCGCGGAACATGTTGTGTTCAGTGTCGAAAATAATGCGTTGCATGGGGCGTTGCTCCCTGGGCTGAAGTCGTGCTGCAGGTTAGGCCGCGCTTGCCTGCGGCCTCAATGACCCATGCGCTCAGCCTGGATTGACTCAATCGGTCATGCGCTGCGCAGAGCACGCCAAGGCTGCGCGACCAATCAAAGGGAGGGGATTTCCCTCATGGGAGGTGGGCCGAATCTGCCCTATGCTCGTTCACAGCCCCATCCATTCAGCAGGAGCTTTGCTATGCACCCCAGCAGCGATGACAAACGCCCAACCGCCGATAGGGCGGAGTACAACGCCTTTTTCCCGTCACCCTATTCGCTGTCGCAGTTCACCTCGCCCAAGTCCGATTTGAGCGGTGCTGACTATCCACAGCCGTACAAGGGCGGACGCTGGAAAATCCTGATGATCGCCGCCGATGAGCGCTACCTGCCGATGCAGAACGGTACGCGGTTTTCCACCGGCAACCACCCCATCGAAACGCTGCTGCCGATGTACCACCTCGACAAAGCCGGTTTTGCTTTTGACGTCGCCACGCTGTCGGGCAACCCGGTCAAGTTCGAGTACTGGGCCTTCCCCGGCGAAGATGCTGAAGTCAAAGCCATCCACGACAAGTACCTGGCGCAGTTCCAGCAACCCTTGAAGCTGGCCGACGTGCTCGCCCAAGGCCTGGGTGACGACTCGGACTATCTTGCGCTGTTTATCCCCGGCGGCCACGGCGCGCTGATCGGCCTGCCGCACAGCACCGATGTCAAAGCTGCCTTGCACTGGGCGGTGCAACACGACCGCCACATCATCACCCTCTGCCATGGCCCCGCTGCCCTGTTGGCCGCTGGCGTGGGTGAAGCGCCGCAGGATTATTTGTTCAAGGATTACAAAATCTGCGCCTTCCCCGACACGCTGGACGCACAAACACCGCAACTGGGCTACATGCCCGGCCAGATGCAGTGGTTTATGGGCGAAAAACTGACGGCGCTGGGCGTTGAGATCATCAATCAGGACATCGCCGGCCACACCCATCAGGACCGCAAACTGATCACCGGTGACAGCCCCTATGCCTCCAACAAAGTGGGTCAACTGGCGGCTCAGGCATTGCTCAGCGACGTGGCAAAACGCTGACATGTCGGTAAGCCGTCCGCCCGCCAAACACACAGATGCCCTGCTCGACAGCCTCCTGCGCATCGATAAAAGCCAGCATATGGCCGATGTGCAGGCGGTTATCAGGCACATCGCGCAACCCTTGGGCTATGAGATGTTTGCCATGTTTTCCATGGCAGCCATTCCGGACGCGGTAATCGGACGAATTTACTGGCTGGAGGGCGACTGGTTTGCTGACGGCAGCAGCGTTGATGCCACGACATACGTGCAGCGCTGCCCCGCCACCCAGCACGTGCTGCACACTGACGAAGCTTTCTTCTGGAGCAAAAACAACCAGGCCGGCGAAGATATGTACCGCATTGTGCAAACACCTTCAGGCCCTGGCATCAATGGCTTGCAGGTGCCGGTGTTCGGCCGCAACGGCCTTGAAGGTGCCGTGAGCCTTGGCGGCCACCACCTCGACAGCAGCGCCGACACGCGCCTGCAACTGGCAATTGTCAGTCAACACGGCTTTCGCAAAGCCAAGCGCTTGCTTGAACATACGGAACGCGAGTACCCACCGAGCCTCACCTTGCGCGAACGCGAAGTGTTGCAATGGATTGCCAGCGGCCGTCGGCAAACGGAAATTGCCGCCATCCTCGGTGTATCGCCACGCACCGTCGAAAACCACCTGCGCCGCGCCAGACTGCGCCTGGGCGTCGCCACCACCGCACAAGCCGTGCATGCCGCATTGCAGCGCGGAGAAATCAAACACTGATTGCATGCCCACCGAGCAAAAGGTGAGCTTGTTGCGCAGGCGCACCTGTGGCTACCATCGGCGCGCCCATCTGACGAGCGAGCCCCATGCGCGAACGCACCATAGCCAGCCATTTTGTTCGTGCCGCCCTGCGCGGTGCAGAGCGTCACGGCCATGATTGCGCCCCACTGCTGCGCCAACTGAGCATCCAACCGGCCCTGCTCGACGAACCCCGCGCCCGCGTCGCCCCGGAGCAGTTCGCCCGCTTGGTGCAATTGTTGTGGGAAAGTTTGGACGACGAATACCTAGGCTTCGGTCGTCTGCGCAGCAAACGCGGCACCTTCGCCATGATGTGTTACGCCATCATTCATTGCCGCTCCCTGGAAAAAGCGCTGGGCCGCGGCGCGCTGTTTTACAGCCTGTTTCCCGAGGCCCCGACTATTAGCATCCAACGCGAAGGCGACTGGGCGCGCCTGAGCGTGGACGACTCCACCCTGTGGGACCCGGATCACTTTTTGGTGGAAAGCCTGCTGGTCATCTGGCATCGCCTCGGCAGTTGGCTGATTGGCCAACGCATCCGCCTCGAGGAGGCCACCTTTACCTACAACCAACCCGGCCATGCCAGCGAATACGAACTGCTCTTCCCTTGCACCCGAAGGTTCTGCGCTGGCCGTACCAGCCTGCTGTTTCATGCCCGTTACCTGGCCATGCCACTGCTGCAGGACGAACGCACGCTCAAGCAATTTCTCCAGCACTCGCCCGCCGACCTGCTCGCCCGCCCGGATGGCGGCGACAGCCTGATCAGCCAGATCCGTCGCCTGCTCGGCCGCGATTGCAGCCACTGGCCGGACCTGGACGCCGTCGCCCAACAACTGCACATGAGCCCACAAACCCTTCGCCGCCACCTGCGCGAAGAAGGCTCAAGCTTCCAAGAACTCAAAGACCACCTGCGCCGCGACCTGGCCATCTACCACCTGGGCCGTGACGAACTGGCCATCCACGACATCGCCGAACAACTCGGCTTCTCCGAACCCTCAGCCTTTCACCGCGCCTTCAAAAAATGGACCGGCCTCACCCCCGGCGCCTACCGCGCCAAAGAAGGCTGACGCCGGGCATTGGCCAGCAACATTGAACAAACGCAACGATGCGCACAGCCAAAACGCAAAAACCCCAGAAAGATCGCTCTTTCTGGGGTTTTCTGGGTCTGGCGGTGAAGGTGGGATTCGAACCCACGATACGATTTCTCGTATACACACTTTCCAGGCGTGCTCCTTCAACCGCTCGGACACTTCACCGGGTCTCGTCTGACATTGCTGTCTGTCGAGGCGCGCAAATGTAGCCGAAGAGCACGCCAAAGGCAAAATCTTTTTTCAAAAGATTCATGTGGTTATGCAAAATGCTGGTCTTCGGGCTTGGTTGCACCGGGGCTGGCATCAAATCGTTGTTGGCCAAACAAGATAAAGCCCAGGGAGATAAACAGGCTGAACGCGAACAGACCGAGAACCCCAGCCGGGGTTTGGCTGTGGGGATCGGTGGCGAGCCAGAGCAAGGCGATGAGCAGCAGCAAAGCAATCGCGACACGCCAGAAGCTGAGCAGTCGGGGGAATCCACGCATGGCGGCCTCGATGGTTGGTTGAGGTGGCCAGACTAACGAGGATGTTGTGACGCCAGCCAATTGCTGATCTTGATGATGACGATAGGCTGATCAACCGTAAGCATTGACCGGCCAGTCAGCCGCCGTGCTTTACCTGACCGATGCGGATGAGTAACGTCTGCTGCACTTCAGCACAAGGAACCCCAGCATGAGCGACCTGATCAGTTATCAACTCGACGATGGCATTGCCACTCTGACCCTCAGCAATGGCAAGGTGAACGCCATCTCCCCGGACGTGATCGCAGCCTTTAATGCCGCATTCGATCGCGCCGAGCAGGATAAGGCGATTGTGATTATCACCGGCCAACCGGGGATTCTGTCAGGTGGTTATGACCTTAAAGTCATGACATCCGGCCCGCAAAACGCCATCAATCTCGTGGCAGCAGGTTCCACCCTGGCGCGCCGTATGCTGGCTCACCCTTTCCCAATCATCGTCGCCTGCCCAGGCCACGCGGTGGCTAAGGGTGCCTTTATCTTGTTGTCGTCCGACTACCGCATTGGCGTCGAGGGTGCGTTCACCATCGGCCTGAACGAAGTGCAAATCGGCATGACCATGCACCACGCGGGTATCGAGTTGGCGCGCGATCGCCTGCGCAAGTCGGCCTTCCACCGCTCGGTAATCAACGGTGAGATGTTTGATCCACAAGGCGCTGTGGATGCAGGCTTCCTCGATAAAGTGGTGCCGGCTGAGCAACTGCATGAAACCGCGCTGGCCGTGGCCAAGCAGATGAAGAAGATCAACATGACAGCGCACCGCAACACCAAGCTGAAAGTGCGTAAAGGGCTGCTGGACGCGCTGGATGCGGCCATCGAGCAGGATAAGCAACACCTGGGCTAAACGCTCAACGCATCCGCCGCCCGCCTGATGCTTGATGGCTCGGCGGACGAGCCCTTTAAAAGCCGCGCATGGCCATACACTGCGCGGCTTTTTTATGCACTTCATGTATATACCGCACTGCCGCGCTCGCCTGCACATCACTCACAACCGGTTTGATGCGGCTGCTGAATTGCCCTGTTACGACCTCTGATCAGCATCAATTGCCCAAAGCAGTGCACGCCCGTACACTGCGCGCCTTTTTCCTAAGACGGGCGTACCTGATGCTTTTTCTACTGCGCATGCTGGCGATGGGCGTGCATTTCATTCTGGCGGGCACTCTGGGCCTGCTGCTGGGTATCTGCCGCCCGTTCAACCCAGACAACAGCCGCCTCTGCGCGCGCCTTTACAGCGTGCCAGCACAGTGGCTGTTGCGCTGGCGGCTGAAGGCCGATGCGAAAGGCCTGCTGGAGCATCAGCGCTCTTGCGTGATCATCGCCAACCATCAGTCCAACTACGACCTTTACGTGCTCGGTCGCGTGGTGCCTGAACGCACCGTGAGCATCGGTAAAAAAAGCCTCAAGTGGGTGCCGTTTTTTGGCCAACTCTATTGGCTGTCCGGTAATGTGCTGCTCGACCGAGGCAATGCCGCCAGCGCCAAGCAGTCGATGCTGACCACGACTGAAACCCTGCGTAATAAAGACACCTCTATCTGGGTGTTTGTTGAAGGCACGCGCAACCTGGGCAAGGGGTTGCTGCCGTTCAAGAAAGGCGCGTTCCAGATGGCGATTGCCGCCGGTGTGCCGATTATTCCGGTGTGTGTGAGCACCTACATCAACCACATCCAGCTCAACCGCTGGGACAGTGGCGAGATCATGATCCGTTCGCTGCCGCCAATCCCCACGGCGGGCCTGACGCAAGACGACTTGCCGCAACTGGTTGAAACCTGCCGCCAGCAAATGCAGCAGTGCATTAACGAGATGGACCAGCAGATCAGCCAGCGTGCCTGATACAACCGCAACACATCCATGCGCAGAGTTCTTAAATGCCAGATACGAGCTGAGCCGCGCACTCGCACCGCACCGCACCGCACCGGAGCGAGCCGCTAAACTGCACGCCGATGTCACCAATTAAGAAGGAAGCGTTATGGGTCGCGTTGTTGCCGCAGCAGTTTACAGCAAGGGAAAAAAGGTCACGGACATCAGCTTGGATGAGGGTAAGCCATGGTCGAAGAAGCCAGGGCATTTCGTCTGGATCGGCCTGCATGACCCCTGCTCTGTCGAATTGATAAGCCTGCAGCAGCAATACGATCTACATGAGTTGGCGCTGGAAGACGCACTGCAACGGCATACTCGCCCCAAGCTTGAAACTTTCGGTGATGCGCTGTTTCTGGTCCTCTATTCGCCCATCCGAGTAAACGGCGAACTGACTTTTATCGAAACCCAGTTGTTTGCAGGCAGCGGCTACATCATCAGCGCCCGCTATGGCGAATCCGCGCCCTATTCCCGGGTGCGCCAACGCTGCGAGGCACGCCCGCTGCTGCTCGAACATGGCGAAGATTTTGTGCTCTATGCCCTGCTTAGCTTTGTTATAGAGAACTACCGCCCCCTGATGGACAGTTATCACAGCGAACTTGAAGAGGTGGAGCACCACGTGCTGAAAAATCCATTGAATCAAGCCGATGTTGAACGAATCCAAGGCCTGCGCCGCGACCTTTTACGGTTACGCCGCTATATCGGACCGCTGGCAGAAATTTGCCAGGAGTTGCAGCGCCTGGATTTCCCATTTATCGATAAAAACATGCGCCCTTATTTCCGCGACGTAGCCATTCACGTCAACCGTCTGCTCGAAGATCTCACCGCTCTACGCGAGATGGCAGACCATGCTATCGAAATCGGCCTGCTACTTGAGTCATCTCGACAAAGCATCACTCAGCGCAAGTTCGCCGCTTGGGCGGCAATCCTAGCTTTTCCCACAGCAGTAGCCGGTATTTATGGAATGAATTTCGAGTACATGCCTGAACTCACTTGGCAGTTCGGCTACTTCGGCGTGCTGAGCGTAATAATCACTGGCTGCGTGGGGCTTTTCGCCAGCTTCAAGCGCTCAGGTTGGCTATAAAAACTCGTTCTAAATAAGTTTTTCCCAAAACGGCTGCTTACACGGCCAAGCCAGCCCTGCCATGTGCAACAAAACGCATCATCCACTCGGCGACGGTATGTCCCTGGTGATCACGATCAAGGCTGTTAACGCCTCGGGTGTAGGTGGGTTCACCAATGTGCTGTTGGCGCAGGTCAAGCAAGGCGCGCGAGTAGCTGTGAACAAACTCGGGGTGGCCTTGGAAGCACAGCACCTGATCGCCAATGCAATAAGAGGCAATCGGACAGAAATCACTGCTGGCCAGCAGCGTGGCGTTTTCCGGCAGCTGCGTGACTTGATCTTGATGACTGATCAGCAGGGTCAGATCTTCCAAATCCGGGCTCATCCATTCGGCTTTATGCGCCAAACGGTACTGATGAGTGCCGACGCCCCAGCCCTGTTCGGCACGCTCCGCTTTACCGCCGAGCAGCAAGGCCAGCAATTGGTGGCCAAAGCACACACCCAGCAGCTTGTCGCCACGGCTGTAGCGTTCCAGCAGGAAGGTTTTCAGGGTTTGAATCCAGGCATCTGGCCCGAATGAGTCGGCCTTGCTGCCGGTCACCAGGTAGGCATCGTACTGCTCACTGTCGGGCGGATAATGGCCATCCACCACGTTGTACACCTTGAACTCAGCCGCAATCGGCTGCTGCGCGAAGAGCTGCTGAAACATGCGACCGTAACTGTCGTACTGATCGACCAGTTCCGGGCGGATGATATCGGTTTCCAAGATGCAAATTTGCAGCGGCATATGGGCGGTTACCTAAGGCGCAAAGGGGTGGATTTTCAGCGCGCAAGCCTGCCTGCCGAAGGGCTACAAGGCAATAGGCGCAAGGGCTGCAGGGTAAAAAAGGTAAATTCAACTGGCACGCGGATAAGCCACAGCATTAATACGCCTTTTATGGGCTTTAAAGTAGGCAGATCCTCTTGATAAAAGCATTACCGCAGCGCCTCATCGTCATAAAAAAACCAGCCCGAAGGCTGGCTTTTTAACAGCTGGAGACACCCTTAAAAGGTTTCGCCCTTCGCAGCCTTCTCCAACAGCAAAGCAGGCGGCAGGAAGCGTTCGCCGTACTGCTCGGCCAGGTACTTGGCGCGGGCGACAAAGTCCTGCACGCCATACTGGTTGATGAACTGCAACGCACCGCCGGTCCAGGCGGCAAAGCCAATACCGAAGATCGAACCGATGTTGGCATCGGCCACGGACTTGAGCACACCCTCTTCCACACAACGCACGGTTTCGATGGACTGGATAAACAGGATGCGATCGCGCACGTCTTCTTGTGAAATCTGCGCCTCGGCTTTTTCAAAGCGCGCTTTCAGCTCCGGCCACAGGTGCTTCTTGCCGCCAGCCGGAGCGCCGGCCGCAGGGTAATCATAGAAACCAGCCCCAGCCGCTTTGCCCGGCCGTTTGTATTCGTTGAGCATCATGTCGATCACGGCGAACGCCGGGTGCTCGGGGATCTGTTTGCCTTCGGCAGCGAGGTCCTTGATGGTCTGCTGGCGGATATGGTTCATCAGGCTCATCGACACTTCATCGCTGATCGCCAAAGGGCCGACGGGCATGCCGGCCTTGCGCGCTTCGTTCTCGATCATCGCCGCGCTCACGCCTTCACCGAGCATGGCCAGACCTTCGTTGGTGAAGGTGCCGAACACCCGCGAGGTGAAGAAGCCACGGCTGTCGTTGACAACAATCGGGGTCTTCTTGATCTGCATGACGTAGTCGAAACCACGCGCCATGGTCTCGTCGCTGGTGTGCTCGCCTTTGATGATTTCCACCAACGGCATCTTGTCCACCGGGCTGAAGAAGTGCAGGCCGATAAACTTGTCCTGCTTCTGCACGGCAGTGGCCAGGCCGGTGATCGGCAAGGTCGAGGTGTTGGAGGCGATCACTGCATCTGCCAGCGCAGCGGATTCAGCGGCAGCAGTTACCTTGGCTTTGAGGTCACGGTCCTCGAACACGGCTTCGATAATCAGGTCGCAGCCTTCGAAATCAGTATCGCTGACCGTCGGTTTGATCCGCGCCAGGATGCCATCGCGTTTCTCGGCGCTCATCTGGCCACGGCTGACCTTCTTGTCCAGCAACTTGGCCGAGTAATCCTTGCCCTTCTCAGCGGCCTCGATGGAGATGTCCTTGAGCACCACATCGATGCCCGCCACCGCCGACACATAAGCAATGCCTGCGCCCATCATGCCGGCACCGAGTACGCCGACCTTCTTGGTCACGTAGGGCGCGAAGCCTTGCGGACGCGAGCCACCGGCGTTGATTTCATTGAGTTGGAACCAGAAGGTGCCAATCATGTTCTTCGCCACTTGCCCGGTGGTCAGCTCGGTGAAGTAACGTGCTTCGATGATCTGCGCGGTATCGAAGTCGACCTGGGCACCCTCGACGGCAGCGCACATGATCTTCTCCGGCGCTGGGAAGCAGCCCTTGGTTTTGTCGCGCAACACACTCGGTGCTATGGCCAGCATTTGCGCCACATTCGGGCTGGACGGCGTACCACCGGGAATTTTGTAGCCTTTCACGTCCCACGGCTGCACAGCCGTCGGGTTGGCGGCGATAAAGGCGCGTGCCTTGGCCAGCAGCTCATCGCTGTCAGCGGCCAGTTCATGAATAAGACCAGCCTTGAGCGCTGCATCAGGGCGTACCTTCTTGCCCTCGGCCAGGTACGGCAGGGCTTTTTCCAGACCAAGGATGCGCACCATGCGTACCACACCGCCGCCGCCCGGCAGTAGGCCGAGGGTCACTTCCGGCAAACCGAGCTGGATGCTGGAGTTGTTCAGGGCGATACGGTGGTGGCAGGCCAAGGCAATTTCCCAGCCGCCGCCCAGGGCTGCACCGTTGATGGCGGCCACCACCGGTTTGCCGAGGCATTCCAGGCGGCGCAGCTGGCCTTTGATATTGAGGATCATCTGGTAAAAGGCCGGCGCATCGGCCTTGGTGACCTTGATCAGTTCATTGAGGTCACCGCCAGCGAAGAAGGTCTTCTTCGCGGAGGTGAGGATAACCCCGGCGATGGAATCCTTTTCGGCTTCCAGGCGCTCGACGATCTTGCCCATGGCTTCGCGGTACACCGCGTTCATGGTGTTGGCACTCTGGCCGGGCATGTCCATGGTCAGAACGACGATATTGTCCTGGCCTTTTTCGTAACGGATGGCGTCAGTCATTATTTAATTCCTTTCTTACTGGCAGTTGCACTCAACGGGTGGGCAACGCAGAAACCGTAGGAGCGGGCCATGCCCGCGATCATCAACGCAACGTCGGCTTCGCGGGCATGGCCCGCTCCTACGCCTGATCAGATTCTTTCGATAATCGTGGCAATACCCATACCACCACCCACGCAGAGTGTGGCCAGGCCATAGCGCAATTGGCGCTTCTCCAGCTCATCAATCAGGGTGCCAAGGATGGCGCAGCCGGTTGCACCCAGCGGGTGGCCCATGGCGATGGAGCCGCCGTTGACGTTGACCTTGTCCTCGCTGACGCCCATGTCCTTCATAAATTTCATCACCACCGAAGCGAACGCCTCGTTGACCTCGAACAGGTCGATGTCATTGACGTTCAGCCCCGCCTTGGCCAGGGCCTTACGCGTGGCCGGTGCCGGGCCGGTGAGCATGATGGTCGGGTCGGTGCTGGTTACCGCCGTGGCGACGATGCGCGCTCGCGGCTTCAAGCCCAGTTCCTTTCCTTTGGCTTCGGAGCCGATCAGCATCAGGGCCGAACCATCGACAATGCCCGAGCTGTTGCCCGGGGTGTGCACATGGTTGATTTGTTCAACATGGCTGTAGACGCGCAGCGCGGTGCTGTCGAAGCCCATCTGCCCCATCATCTCGAAGCTCGGTTTGAGCTTGCCCAGGCCTTCGAGGGTGGATTCGCCACGGATAAATTCATCGTGATCAAGCAGGACGATGCCGTTCTGGTCGGCCACCGGAATCAGCGATTTGCTGAATGAGCCGTCTTTGCTGGCGCGGGCGGCCTTTTGCTGCGAGCGCAGGGCGAAGCTGTCGACATCCGTGCGGCTGAAACCTTCCAGGGTGGCGATCAGATCGGCGCCGATACCCTGCGGGGTGAAGTGGGTGTGCATGTTGGTGGCCGGATCCATCACCCAGGCACCGCCGTCGGAGCCCATGGGAATGCGCGACATTGATTCGACGCCGCCTACCACCACCAGGTCCTCGAAGCCGGAACGCACCTTCATCGCGCCCATGTTCACCGCTTCCAGACCCGAAGCGCAGAAACGATTGAGTTGCACGCCCGACACGCTGACATCCCAATCGGCGACCATGGCGGCCGTTTTGGCGATGTCCGCGCCCTGATCACCCACTGGCGTCACGCAGCCGAGCACGATGTCATCAACCTGGCTGGTGTCGAGGTTATTGCGCGCTTGCAGGGCCTTGAGCAGGCCGGCGATCAGGTCGACCGGCTTGACGCTGTAGAGCGCGCCGTCCTTCTTGCCCTTGCCGCGGGGCGTGCGCACGGCATCGAAAATATATGCTTCGGTCATGGCGTCCTCAGACCTCCAATGGAGGGTGGCTGATGGCGCAGGTGAGGCCCGCGCCTGTTTTTGTTGAGTGCTGTCACCATACGCCGCACACCGGCAGGCTCAATGACCGAAGCGCTCAGGGCCATTGACCGCTCAGCTCAGACAAACGGTTACGCACGGGGCAAACAGGCAACAGCGCCTCTAGCTCAAGGGCTGCTTAAGGTCGATTGGGGTTGCGTCATAACTGCGGGTAGCAAGCCCGCTAGTCGTTGTAATCAAGTCATCTATTGCAATGCCAAGCATGCCCCTACAGTTGAAAAACGCCACCTGCAGCATCACCGCAGGCCGCTGGTTGTAGGCGTTGTCGCCGGGTTTTGCCGGGACAGCATGTTTGACCACTCAGAGACGTGGCGTCACCACCGCGTAGTGCAGCAAGGCCGTGACGACCCGCCGTAAAAAACAAGAAGGCCAACCGCCATGCTCAACCCCATCAAGCTGCGCCAAGCCGGCATGATCGTTTTTGCCACCACCCTACTGCTGATCCTTCCCAACCTGACCCGCTTGATCACCTAAGCCTGAACGCTGCGCACTTGTGTGCCCTGTACATGCACAGCGCCACCACAACCGCCCTGCTCTGCCAGCCACCGTGGTGTGCGCTGGCGGCGACAGGTGTGTGCCGACATCGCTGCTGGGGCGAGCTGTGCTAGGGTGATTTTATTCACCCTAGGAGCTCACCATGCGCACACTTCTCGCCTCACTCGGCCTGCTCGTTTGTTTGCCCGTCATGGCCAACGACGCCCACCTGCATGCCGCCATCAGCGCCCTGCAAAACCCGAACAGCGTATTGATTGATGTGCGCACGGCGGCTGAATTCGCTGAGGGCGCATTGACCGGTGCCGAGCAAATCGACCACGAGGAGATTGCCAACCGCATCAGCGCACTGGCCCCGGATAAAGACACGCCCATCGTTCTCTACTGCCGCAGCGGCCGTCGTTCAGGTATCGCCGAAGACAGCCTGCGTGCCCTGGGCTACAGCAACCTGATTAATGGCGGCGGTTATGAAGAGCTGAAAGTGGCTCTGGAGTCGCAGGATTGATCCGCCACCTCGCTTTCATCAGCCTGTTGGCCCTGCTGCCGCTGAGCGTGATCCAGGCGGCCGAGTTGCAGCTAAACCTCGGCAGTCAACGCCAAACACTGAGCAGCGCGCAATTGCTGGCTCATCCGAAGGTGCAGCAGATCGAAATACCCAACGATGTCAGCTACAAGCGCCACATGCGCTATCACGCCGTGCCGTTGGCCGCGTTGTTGTCGGGGGTCTCGCCGGGTGATCACCTGCAACTGGTGGCCAGTGATGGTTTTGCTGCCGAACTGTCCGCCGCGCCCGTGTTAAGCCAAACCGGCAGCCAAGCCTGGCTGGCCATTGAAGACCCTGCGCAACCCTGGCCGCCCCTGGGCGCGGGCAAACCCAGCGCGGGGCCGTTTTATCTGGTTTGGCAAAACCCGGCCGCCAGCCAGATCGGCCCGGAACAATGGCCCTTCCAGCTCATCACCATCCGCACCCTGGCGCCCGTGGCGCAGCGTTTCCCGCAACTGCTACCCGCCGCCGATTCGAGCCCAGCCGTGCAGGCGGGTTTTGCCCACTACCAAAAGAACTGCATGGCCTGCCACCGTTTGAATGGCGCAGGCGACTCGCAATTCGGCCCGGACCTGAACATCCCCTACAACCCAACGGAATACTTCAGCGGCGACTTCCTCACCCGCTACATCCGCGACCCGCAGAGCTTGCGGCGCTGGCCGCAGGGCAAAATGCCCGGATTTGCGGCTGAGGTGTTGAGTGACAAGGAATTGGGGGACTTGCTCGAGTATTTGCGGCATATGGTGAAAAGGAAAGTGGAGCCCTAATGGTGGCTCAGGGATGGGTGCCGCAGGGTTGTGAAGCGTTGACTGTTTAGAGGCTTCAGCGTTGAGAAGCCCACACGGGCTCATCAGCATAAGCAGGGCCCGCGATAGCTTTTTTGTCAGATGTTGATTAGCCAATAGCGATTGAATACGAACGTTCCTTACCGCCAAACGCTTTCGTTGGTCGATGCCGACGGTAGAATGCCCGCTGCCCCCATAGAGAACCGACCATGGCCCGCCTGACGCTCGAATTTCCCGAAGATCAATATTGCTACAGCACCCACCTGACTGTGCGCGTGACCGATATCAACGGTGCCAACCACCTGGGCAACGACTCGATGATTTCGATGATCTCCGAGGCCCGGGCGCGTTTTCTGTTCGAGTTCGGCATCGAGGAAACCAGCGCCGAGGGTGTAGGCATTATCGTCACGGACCTGGCCACCACCTACCGCGCCGAAGCCCATGCCCGCGACCAGTTGCTGTTCGAGGTCGGGGTCATGGACTTTAACAAGTACGGCGGTGATATCACCTTCCGCATCACCCGCCCGGCCGACGGCGCCCTGGTGGCAATGGCCAAATCCGGGTTTGTCTTCTTCAACTACCGGCTTGGCAAAGTGGTACCAATGTCTACCGAATTCAGCGCCAAGTTTGCCAAGGTCAATTGGCTGACTGAGCCGAGATAACCGCCAATGGCGGCTTTACCCTGGCGGTTGGCCGCACGATCAAGCCCGAATAAAGATTTCCCCAGCGCCGTGACAAGGCTGCAATGCTCTGCTACGCCTAGTTCATAACAACAAGCAGCAGGGGAATCGCTATGCCATCCACGCGCAGCCATATTCGCCGGGCCGGGCGCATGAGCAATCTGCTCGCCATCGCCCTTCTCACCCTCCCGCTCCCCACCCAGGCAGACGGCACCAATCCGAATAGCCGCGAACGGGCAGCCCAGCACCAGCAGGGCTAATCCAGATTTAAGGCCAGCCCACTGGCCTGCACGCCTTCTCTGCGCCTTATCCGGGTGCAGGAGAGCCTCTGACGCCTTATTTTGCAGCACCGCCCACCCCTCCCAAGCCCAGCATGCCCTGCTGCGGTGCAGCCCACTACCTTACCAGCCCCTAGGCTCCTTAACTGATTGCCCCTAAGCCAGTCAGCCCCGCCGCCCGCTGGCACTGTACGCAAAGCCCCGCGTCATGCGCTCTGCAGGAGCATCCACGGGCCCACGCGGGCTATTGCGGGGCGATTCTGGCCGAGGCACGCCCAGGCGCAGCGCATTTTCTTCGTCTTGCGCCATAAGTTGGCGCAGCCTTTGCTAATACCCCCATACAAGTAGCCAATGGCGGCTGCCCGATAAACGACAAAGACGTCGTATAGACCACGCCCACGGGCGCACGGCTTATGCGGCGTTTTGCGTTTTATGCCCCAGTGTTCGGGGCCGGTGCCTGCCCTGTGATCCAGGGCTTGTGCCTGTACTTATTCAACCCAGCTGCGGCCAGACCTGCTTACCCCCGTAAACAGATCACAGGCCCCAGGGTGTGGCGCCACAAGCACCGCACCTCCCCGGCGGGTTGCGGCCGCCGTGTCCACGACCACGGTGCGCCGCGCCCGGCCGGGACCCTTTACTGCCGAATGAGGTGTTCGATGAATACAAGTTTCTGGAAATCCGGCCACGCACCGACGCTGTTCGCCGCCTTTCTCTATTTCGACCTGAGTTTTATGGTGTGGTACGTGCTCGGCCCGCTGGCTGTGCAGATCGCCACCGATCTGGGCCTGAGCGCCCAGGAGCGCGGCCTGATGGTCGCCACGCCAATTCTCGCCGGCGCCGTGCTGCGCCTGCTGATGGGTTTTATCTGTGATCGCCTGTCGCCCAAGACTGCCGGCCTGATTGGCCAGGTGGTGGTCATAGTGGCCCTGTTCTGCGCCTGGCAGATCGGCATCGGCAGCTATGAGCAGGCGCTGCTGCTGGGTCTGTTCTTGGGCTTTGCCGGCGCCGCCTTTGCCGTCGCCCTGCCCCTGGCTTCGCAGTGGTATCCGCCGCAGCACCAGGGCAAGGCCATGGGCATTGCCGGTGCGGGCAACTCCGGCACCGTGCTGGCGGCCCTGTTCGCCCCAGGCCTGGCGGCGCTGTTTGGCTGGCAGAACGTGTTTGGCTGGGCCCTGATTCCCCTGCTGATCACCCTGGTGGTGTTCGCCCTGGTGGCCAAGAACGCCCCCGAGCGCCCGCAACCCAAAGCCCTGGGCGACTACCTCAAGGCCCTGGGTGACCGCGATAGCTGGTGGTTTATGTTCTTCTACAGCGTCACCTTCGGCGGCTTTATCGGCCTGGCCAGCGTCTTGCCCGGCTATTTCAGTGATCAGTACGGCCTCAATCCGGTGACCGCCGGTTACTACACCGCCGCCTGCGTCTGCGCCGGCAGCCTGATGCGCCCCCTCGGCGGTGCCCTGGCCGACCGCATCGGCGGTATCCGTTCGCTGCTGATGATGTACACCGTCGCGGCCCTGTGCATCGCCGCCGTGGGCTTTAACCTGTCCAGCTCCGCTGCGGCCCTGGCCCTGTTCGTCGCCGCCATGCTCGGCCTGGGTGCCGGCAACGGCGCGGTGTTCCAGTTGGTGCCGCAGCGCTTTCGCAAGGAAATCGGCGTGATGACCGGGCTGATCGGCATGGCCGGCGGCATCGGCGGCTTCTTCCTGGCCGCAGGCCTGGGCGCCATCAAGCAGCACACCGGCGACTACCAGTTGGGCCTGTGGCTGTTCGCCAGCCTCGGCGTACTGGCCTGGTTCGGCCTGTATGGAGTGAAAAAGCGCTGGCGCACCACCTGGGGTAGCGCGGCCGTGACCGCCGCCCGGGTCTGACCCGATACGTAGGGTGGATGACGCATTTCTCATCCACCTGATGGCCACGGTGGATCGGTAAAGCGCGATCCACCCTACGCCCAGATTGAAGGTTTGAGGCGAAGGCGGGACCGACCGGCCGCGCGGCATTGCACTGGTCAGGAAAGGCGAGTTAAGTCGGCAACGACGCACTCGTGCATCGCGGCCAAGGTCCCGCCTTTGCCTCAGCCCTTCTCGTTCACCTTGTTTCAGGAACCGGCCATGGCCTTGCAACTGAGCTTCGGCGAAACCAGCGCCACCGGCCCGCGGGCGGAAAACCAGGACGCCATCCGCCTGGTCACTCCGGCGCCGGCCCTGGCTGCGAGCAAGGGCTACCTGTTCGCCCTTGCCGATGGCGTCAGCCAGTGCGCCGATGGCGGCCTGGCCTCGCGCGCCACCCTGCAGGCCCTGGCCCTGGACTATTACTCCACCCCGGAAACCTGGGCGGTCAGCCAGTCCCTGGACCGCGTGCTGGTGGCCCACAACCGCTGGCTGCTGGCCGGCAGCGGCGGCCAGCCGCTGCTCACCACCCTCAGTGCCCTGGTCGTGCGCGGCCGGCGCTTTACCCTGGCCCATGTCGGCGACTGCCGGGTCTACCGCTGGCTGGCCGGGCAACTGGAGCCGATCAGCGAGGAGCATGTCTGGGAGCAGCCGGGCATGCAGCATGTGCTCAAGCGCGCCATGGGCCTGGATCAGCACCTGGTGATGGATTATCTGGATGGCGAACTGCGCCAGGGCGAATGCTTCGTGCTGCTTAGCGACGGTGTCTGGGCCAGCCTGGACGACCGCGCCATCGCCCGTATCCTGCAGCAGCACGAAGATCTGCAGGCCGCCAGCCAGGCCCTGGTCGCGGCCGCCCATCAGGCCGGCAGCCAGGACAATGCCAGCGCCCTGCTGGTGCGCATCGACGCCCTGCCCGAGAGTGATCTGGCCGACACCCTGGCCCAGCTCAGCCACTGGTCGGTGCCGCCGCGCCTGCGCGAGGGCAGTCTGTTCGAAGGCTGGCAGATCGAGCGCCTGCTGGCCGAGTCGCGCCAGTCCCTGGTCTACCGGGTACGCGATGAGCAGCAGCGCAGCTGGCTGCTCAAGACCCTGCCGGCCAGCCGTGCCCACGATCCCCAGGCTGGCCCGGCCCTGCTCCTGGAGGAATGGTTTCTGCGCCGGGTGGCCGGGCGCCACTTCCCCGAGCTGCACCCCGTGCCCCAGCGCCAGCACCTGTACTACGTGCAGCGTGCCTACAGCGGCCAGACCCTGGCCGAGCACCTGCGCCTGTGCGGCCCGCTGCAGCTGGCCGAGTGGCTGGATATCGCCCCGCGCCTAATCAAGGCCGTCGGCCTGCTGCACCGGCGCAATATCCTCCATCGCGATATCAAGCCGGAAAACCTGCTGTGGGGCGATGATGGCGAGCTGCGCGTGCTCGACTTCGGCCTGGCCTACTGCCCCGGCCTGTCCCGCGACGAAGCCCACAGCCTGCCCGGCACACCCAGCTATATCGCCCCGGAAGCCTTCAGCGGCAGCGCCCCCAGCGCCCAGCAGGACCTCTACGCCGCCGGCGTGACGCTCTATCACTTGCTCACCGGCCACTACCCCTATGGCGAGATCGAGGCCTTCCAGCACCCGCGCTTCGGCCAGCCGGCCCCGGCCAGCCGCTATCGCCCGGATCTGCCGGCCTGGCTCGATGAAGTACTGGCACGCGCCCTGGCCGCCGACCCGGCGCGACGCTTCGAGACCGCCGAAGAATGGCTGCTGGCCCTGGAGAGCGGCGAGCGCCAGTCCCTCAGCAGCGCGCCGCGGCCGCTGCTGGAGCGCGAGCCATTGCTGGTCTGGCGCAGCGTGGCCTTGGTTTCCCTGCTGCTGAATCTGGCCCTGCTGTTCTGGCTGCTTAAATAGCGTGCACCACACTGGCGCACGCACCAAAGAAGCGCAAGGCGCCTGATAAAGGTGCAGTCCTTAGCCCAAAAGCTCCTTGCAAGTGGCTGAAAAGCCAGAAAAAACGCGGCTTTTCATAAGCTGGCACAAGTTGGCACAAGGTCTGCATTACCCCAGACACAATGTAATAAAAGCGCGGCCCTCAACGTAGAAGGCTGCACTTCCCGATAGAACGGGACTTGGACAAAGGCGTCCTCGCTAGGTGACTAGCGGGACGTCTTTTTTGTTTTTCCGTGATCAATGACTCAGGAGATGGCCGGCATGCAAAAACTCAAGCTGGTGATGATCGGCAACGGCATGGCGGGTGTGCGCACCCTCGAAGAGCTGCTCAAGCTCGCCCCCGACCTTTACGACATCACCGTGTTCGGCGCCGAGCCGCACCCCAACTACAACCGCATCCTGCTCTCCCCCGTGCTGGCCGGCGAGCAGACCTTCGAGGAGATCGTGCTCAACGATCTGAACTGGTACGCGGAAAACGACATCAAGCTGCTGCTCGGGCGCAAGGTGGTCAAGATCGACCGCAAGAAGCGCCTGGTGATCGCCGACGATGGCAGCGAGGCCGAGTACGATCGCCTGCTGATTGCCACCGGCTCCAATCCCTTTATCCTGCCGATTCCGGGCAAGGACCTGGAAGGCGTGATCGGCTACCGCGATATCGCCGACACCCAGATGATGATGGACACCGCCAAGATCCATAAGCACGCGGTGGTCATCGGCGGCGGCCTGCTCGGCCTGGAAGCGGCCAACGGCCTCAAGCTGCGCGGCATGGACGTCACCGTGGTGCACCTGGGCGACTGGCTGCTGGAGCGCCAGCTCGACCGCACTGCCGGCGAGCTGCTGCAGAAATCCCTGGAAGACCGCGGCCTGAAGTTCCTCCTGCCCAAGCATACCGCTGAGTTGCTGGACAACGGCGAAGGCCGCGTCTGCGCGGTGAAATTCAAGGACGGCGAAGTGATCCCCGCCGATCTGGTGGTGATGGCCGCCGGCATTCGCCCCAACAGCGACCTGGCCGAGAGCGCCGGCATTGCCTGTAACCGCGGCATTCTGGTCAACGACACCATGCAGACCTACGACCCTCGCGTTTACGCCATCGGCGAATGCGCCAGCCACCGTGGCATCGCCTACGGCCTGGTGGCGCCGCTGTTCGAGCAGGCCAAGGTCTGCGCCAACCACCTGGCCCAGCTCGGCTTCGCCCGCTACCAGGGCTCGGTGACCTCGACCAAGCTCAAGGTTACCGGCATCGACCTGTTCTCCGCCGGCGAATTTATGGGCGGTGAAGGCACCGAGACCATCACCCTCTCCGACCCCATCGGCGGCGTGTACAAGAAGCTGGTGATCAAAGATGACGTGCTGGTCGGCGCCTGCCTGTATGGCGACACCGCCGACGGCGGCTGGTACTTCCGCCAGATCCGCGAGAACCACAACGTCAGCGAGATCCGCGACCACCTGATGTTTGGCGAGAACGCCATCGGCGACGTCGGCCACCAGGGCGCCGACAAGACCGCCAATATGCCCGACAGCATGGAAATCTGCGGCTGCAACGGCGTATGCAAGGGCACCATCGTCAAGGCCATCCAGGAAAACGGCCTGTTCTCGGTGGATGACGTGAAGAAGCAGACCAAGGCCGGCAGCTCCTGCGGCTCCTGTGTCGGCCTGGTCGAGCAGATCCTGATCAGCACCGTCGGCGGCGCCGCGGATGTCAAACCCAAGAGCGAGAAGGCCATCTGCGGCTGCTCGGATCTCAACCACGGGCAGATCCGCAAAGCCATCCGCGATGAGCACCTGACCAGCCTGAGCCAGGCCATGGCCTTCCTTAACTGGAGCACGCCCAACGGCTGCGCCACCTGCCGCCCGGCGCTCAACTACTACCTGATTTCCACCTGGCCGGGCGAAGCCAAGGACGACCCGCAGTCGCGCCTGATCAACGAACGCGCCCACGCCAATATCCAGAAGGACGGCACCTACTCCGTGGTGCCGCGCATGTGGGGCGGCGTGACCAACCCGTCCGAGCTGCGCCGCATTGCCGATGTGGCCGACAAGTACAAGGTGCCCATGGTCAAGGTCACCGGTGGCCAGCGTATCGATCTGCTCGGCATCAAGAAGGAAGACCTGCCGGCGGTGTGGAAAGAGCTGGATATGCCTTCGGGCCACGCCTACGGCAAGTCCATCCGCACGGTGAAAACCTGTGTTGGTAGCGAGTTCTGCCGTTTTGGCACGCAGAACTCGACCCAGTTGGGCATCGATCTGGAGCACGACCTGTTCAACATGTGGTCGCCGCACAAGGTCAAGCTGGCAGTCTCCGGTTGCCCGCGCAACTGCGCCGAAGCCGGTATTAAAGACGTCGGCATCATCGGTGTGGACTCGGGCTTTGAGATGTACATCGGCGGTAACGGAGGGATCAAAACCGAGGTGGCCGAGTTCTTCGTCAAAGTGAAAACCGCAGACGACGTGCGCGAATACAACGCCGCCTTCCTTCAGCTTTACCGCGAAGAAGCCTTCTATCTGGAGCGCACCGTGCACTACCTGCAACGCGTGGGCATGGCGTACATCAAAAAAGCCGTTGTGGAAGATGAGGCCAACCGCAAAGCACTGGCCGCACGGCTGCAGTTCGCTCTCTCGTTCGAGCAAGACCCGTGGAAGGAACGCATCGAACAACCGCTGTTAAAGAAGGAATTTGAACCGATCAAGCTCGTGCAACTTGAGGAGGCCACGCTATGAACTGGCTGGATATCTGCGCGCTGGAAGACATCAACGTACTGGGCTCGCGCATCGTGGCCGGGCCAAAAGGCGATATCGCGATTTTCCGGACGTCAACAGATGAGGTGTTCGCCCTCGACGACCGCTGCCCGCATAAAGGTGGGCCGCTGTCGCAGGGCTTGATCTTTGGCAAACGCGTGTCGTGCCCGCTACACAATTGGCAGATCGAACTGGACAGCGGTGAAGCCGTAGCGCCGGACGTGGGCTGCGCTCACCGGCATAACGCCAAGGTTGAAAACGGTCGCGTATTACTGGCCCTTAATTGCGCCGAAAAGTGCGCGTAAACCTGTAGGAGCCAGGTGGACACCGAGTTCTTCTGGCGATGCTTTTCGCGGCCTGGATCGCCAGCAAGCTGGCTCCTACAGCAGGCCGCAAATCACGGAGTCGAGTCCCATGCCTACCCAAAGCCAAATCACCGCATCAACCTGCTGTTACTGCGGCGTGGGCTGTGGCGTGCTGATCGAGCACGACGGCGAGCACATCCTCGGCGTACAGGGCGATCCACAGCACCCGGCCAACTTCGGCAAATTGTGCAGCAAAGGTGCGACGCT
Source organism: Pseudomonas sp. Ga0074129 (assembly GCA_001465025.1). Classification (GTDB taxonomy): domain Bacteria; phylum Pseudomonadota; class Gammaproteobacteria; order Pseudomonadales; family Pseudomonadaceae; genus Aquipseudomonas. The sequence continues at coordinate 62,481 of LNDO01000057.1, read as the reverse complement.
GCACCTGACCGGCGACCTTGATGCCCGCGCCATGCACCCCGAATTACGCTTAGGCAAAGGCCTGGCTCGTTCGCGCACAGACTGGGACAGCGCCCTGGATCACGCGGCCAACGTATTTGCCGAGACCATTCGCGAACACGGCCCGGACAGCGTGGCGTTTTATATCAGCGGCCAATTACTCACCGAGGATTACTACGCCTTCAACAAGCTGGCCCGCGCCTTGGTAGGCACCAACAACATCGATAGCAACTCACGCCTGTGCATGAGTTCAGCCGTGGTCGGCTACAAACGCAGCTTGGGTGCGGATGCGCCGCCATGCAATTACGAAGACATCGAGCAAAGCGATTGTGTGCTGATAGTCGGCTCCAACATGGCTTTCGCCCATCCGGTGCTGTTTCGCCGCTTGGAAGAAGCCAAGGCCCAGCGCCCTCACATGCAAATCATTGTGGTCGATCCACGGCGCACCGATACCTGCGAGTTGGCCGATCTGCACCTGGCAATACTGCCCGGCAGTGACGTAGCGCTGTTTCACGGTTTGCTGCACATCCTGCTCTGGGAAGGTTGGGCCGACCGGCGCTTTATCGAGGCCCACACCGAGGGCTTCGAAGCGCTTAAAAGTCTGGTGCACGCCTATAACCCGCAGATGGTCAGCGAACTGTGCGGCATCAGCGTGGACAGCCTGCAGCGATGTGCACGGCTGATCGGCAACGCGCCGAGTTTCCTCTCGCTGTGGTGCATGGGCCTGAATCAATCCACGGCGGGTAGCGCAAAAAACAGCGCGCTGATCAACCTGCACCTGGCCACTGGTCAAATCGGCAAAGTGGGCAGCGGCCCGTTCTCCCTCACCGGCCAACCCAATGCCATGGGCGGGCGCGAAACCGGTAGCCTCAGCAATCTATTGCCCGGTCACCGCGAAGCCGCGAATGCTGAGCACCGCCAGGAAGTGGCCGATTATTGGGGCGTCGACAGCCTGCCGCACACCACCGGCCTCACGGCCATTGAGCTGTTTGAAGCCGTGCGCAGCGGGCACATAAAAGCCCTCTGGATCGCCTGCACCAACCCGGCGCAATCGTTGCCAGACCAAAACAAGGTGCATGAAGCCCTGGCCGCCTGCCCCTTTGTCGTCGTGCAAGAAGCCTTCTTTACCACCGAAACCTGCCACTATGCTGACCTGCTGCTGCCCGCCGCCAGTTGGGGCGAGAAAGAAGGCACCGTGACCAATTCCGAACGGCGCGTCAGCCATGTGCGCCGCGCCGTCCCCGCACCGGCTGAGGCGCGGCCGGATTGGGCCATCACCACCGATTTCGCCCGCCGCTTAGAACAACTGCTACGCCCCGGCCTGCCAAGCCTGTTCGCCTTCGACTGCCCGCAAGCGCTGTTCGAGGAGTACAAACACCTGACCGCCCAGCGTGACCTCGACCTCTCGGGGCTCAGCTACGCGATCCTGGACAACCAAGGCCCTCAGCAATGGCCCTTTCCGGCCGGCGCCACCGGCGGTACGCCACGTCTATATGGCGATGACCGTTTTCCCACCGCTAACGGTCGTGCGCAATTCATCGCCGAACCCTTCCGCGCCGCTCAGGAAAAGCGCGATACTCGCTACTCGCTGACCCTCAACACCGGCCGCCTGCGTGATCAATGGCACGGCATGAGCCGCACCGGCTCGGCTGCACGGCTGTTTAGCCATGCACCCGAAGCACTATTAAGCCTGCACCCGGACGAGCTGCGCCGACGGCGGCTGAACAGCGGTGATCTGGTGAAAATACGCAGCCGTCGCGGCAGTCTGATCGTGCCCGTGCAGGCCGATGACGCCGTGCGCAGCGGCCAGGCTTACTTGCCCATGCACTGGGGTAATCGCTTTCTGAAAGGTCTGGGCACCAACGTGCTGACCCAACCGGCATTCGATCCGTTATCCAAACAGCCGGAGCTGAAACATGCTGGCATCGAGCTGGATAAAGTCGAACTGCCTTGGCATTTCTTTGCCCTGGTTGAAGGTCAGGTGCAAACGCGCTTCGAGGCATTGCGCCCACTGTTTGAAGACTTCGCCTATGCCAACCTGACGCTGACGGGGCGTGAGCGGCCAGCCCTGTTGATTCGTGCAGCCTGCGCCATAGCACCTGCTCCTGAAGTGTTGGCGCAAATTGATCAAACCCTCGGGCTTAGCGACGGCCCTGTGCTGGCTTACGACGACCCACGCAAGGCCGTGGGTAAACGCGTACGCATCGAGGACGGGCGCATCACTGCCATTCGTTTGGCCGGCGAAACCGCCGCCCGTGACTGGCTCAAGGGCATCTGGGAGAGCGGCAGTGCCGATACCGAATTACGTCGCTGGCTGCTCGCGCCACGCTCGACACCGCCGGAGAACAGCGCCACCACAGCCGTCGGCAGAACCCTGTGTAACTGCCTGAATGTCAGTCACGAAGCTATCTGCGCAGGCATCGCTCAAGGCTTAGACCTCAATGGCCTTAAACAAACACTCAAGTGCGGCACCAATTGCGGCTCCTGCGTCCCCGAAATCAAACGCCTGCTGGCCACCCAGCCAGTCGCCGTCAACGCATAGAGGTATCCGATATGAACGCTAAAGTTTGGCTGGTTGGTGCAGGCCCCGGCGACCCCGACTTGCTGACGCTCAAGGCTGTCAAAGCCCTGCATCAAGCCGATATCGTCATGATCGATGACCTGGTCAACACAGCGGTGCTCGAACACTGTCCCCACGCACGCATCATGCACGTAGGCAAACGCGGTGGCTGCCGCTCGACACCGCAAGCATTTATTCATCGCCTGATGGTGCGCTATGCGCGCCAAGGTCAATGCGTGGTGCGCCTCAAAGGCGGCGATCCTTGCATCTTCGGCCGGGGCAGCGAGGAAGCCGACTGGCTCGGCCAGCACGGTATAGAGGTGGAAATAGTCAACGGCATCACGGCGGGCCTGGCCGGAGCCACCCACTGCGGCATTCCACTGACGCTGCGCGGTGTAGCCCGTGGCGTCACCTTGATCACCGCCCACACCCAAGATGACAGCAGCCTGAATTGGCAAGCTCTGGCTCAAAGCGGCACGACGTTGGTGGTCTATATGGGCGTAGCCAAACTGGCTGAGATCCGCGAAAGCCTTTTGGCGGGCGGGATGCGTGCAGACATGCCGGTGGCCCTGATCGAAAACGCCTCACTGCCGCAGCAACGCGAATGCCGCAGTAACCTGGCAAGCATGCAGCAAGCTGCTCAGGACTTCCGCTTGAAAAGCCCGGCCATCTTGGTGATTGGCGAGGTAGCCGCGCAACCTAACTTGCAACTAGCGGCTATCAGCGCCTGAGCTCTTCACGCTTCGCTCGCCCGCTGTACGTGGGCTTTTAGCGGATTTTCTTTGAAGAACGCAGATTATCCAGCGCATAAAAAAACCCGGCCGAAGCCGGGTTTTTTTATGTAGCCAGATCGATTACTGCTTGATCTGAGCTTCTACTTCAGCTTCTACGCGACGGTTTACAGCGCGGCCAGCATCGGAAACGTTGTCAGCAACCGGGCGGGACTCACCGTAACCAGCAGCGTTAACGCGCGAAGCGTCTACACCGTACTGGTTAACCAGTACGTCACGAACAGCGCTTGCGCGACGCTCGGACAGTTTCTGGTTGTAAGCGTCGCTGCCTTTGGAGTCAGTGTGACCTTCAACCACGGTGGTGGTTTGTGGGTACTGATTCATGAAGTCAGCCAGGTTTTTGATGTCGCCGTAGCTTTCAGGCTTAACCTGAGCTTTGTCGAAATCAAACTTGACGTCCAGCTCAACGCGAACCAGTTCAACCGGCTCTTCAGCAGCAACTACCGGCTCAGGAGTCGGCTCAACAGCCGCTACTGCAACAGGCGCTGCAGCAGGCGCGCTGCCGCCACCGAAGTTCATGCCGATACCGACGCTTGGAGCCCACTCGGTGTCGCCTTGGTCGATGTTGTACTGCGCTTCAACACCTGCACGGGCGTAGAAGTTGTCAGTGAAGAAGTACTTGGCACCGCCGCCTACGTTGGCAAAGGTGGAGCCATTGCGACCGTCACGGCCGGACTGACCGATGCTCTGGTCAGAGAAACCTGCAGAAACGTAAGGACGCAGTGCGTCGCCAGCGTTGTTGAAGTGATACAGCGCGTCAAGGGCAGTGTTGGAGCCTTTGATGTTGCGGCCATCTTCGCCACGGGCGTTGTGCACTTCGTCGTAGCTCAGACGCAGTTCAACGTCGTCAGTCAGGTAGTAGCCGATGCTGCCGCCGAACAGATTGCCGTTGTTTTTGAAGTCACGAGCGCTATCGAAGATTTCCTTCTTAGCAAAACCCTCCACTTCTACAGCGCCTTGACCCTGAGCCATGACGCTGAGGGAAGATACGGCCAGCAGCGAGCCAATAGCGACGCCTAAAGTGTTTTTCAGTTTCATCACGTAAATACCTATCTTGGTGGTCAGTAAGTTGTCTGACAGACGCAAGACAACTCAGCCGCTAACTCTAACAGAATTAACCATAAAATGGGACGCCAATACCCTAACTAAGTTTCGGGATTGTTCGAAAATTTATCACGCAGCCGGTCAAGCGACCTTTTGTAGCGCATTTTTGTTGCACTGAGGCCCATGTGCATAATGTCGGCGATTTCCTGAAATTCCAGCTCTGCGACAAAACGCAGCACCAAAATTTCACGGTCAATCGGGTTGACATGCACCAACCAGCGGTCAAGACCGGCCTTATCCTCTGGCTTGGGCATCTTCTCCTCGGAGGCTTCCTCCAAGGGATCCAAACTTAAGGCGTCAATAAGACGTCGCTTGCGCCGCTCTTTGCGATATTGGGTAATACATTCGTTATAGGTAATGCTGTATAGCCAGGTTTTAAACTTTGACTTGCCCTCAAAGTTCTTCAAGCCATATAAGACTTTGAGCATGACTTCCTGACACACATCGTCAGCGTCGCGCTCATTACCCAAGTATCGCGCGCACACGTTAAACAACGTGCGCTGATAGCGGCGCATCAGCTCTTCATACGCGCGGGTAATATGAAACAGTTCGTCATGCGCACGAGCCACCAACTCTTCGTCCGAGAGTTCGCGGGGATCGTAACGCACAGAGACAGGATGGGCTTTATTCAAAACGAGTCGGGCCGACAGTCAGGACAAAAGCCAACACAGCCTGAAATCAGACTGCGATTTGGCCGCATACAATAACAGGTAATCGCCTTAGCGGCTGTTTACCTGCTGTTCAAGCAAGGTGCGATTGGACACGGAAATCAACTCACCCGCGTCCGTCAACACGGTGGTTTTCACCGTGCCAATCTCCTCGATCTGGCCTTCGACAGCGCCCACCTGAACATGTTGCCCAACCTGGTACAACTCACGCACATAAATGCCCGCCAGAATCTGACTGGCGATATCCCGACTGCCCAAGCCAAGCGCCAAGGCCACTGCTAGACCTACCGAAATCAGCACAATGGCGATGACGTTATTGAGCAGGTCTGTTTTGATCTCCAATTGGCCAATGGCAACAGAGATGCTGATGATAATTACCAGCCCCTGCGCAATGCGCCCCAAACCATGGGCGTACTCCAAGCCAACGCCCTCTGCCGCGCCACGCACCAGCCCACTGACCAGTTGCGCAAGCAGCACGCCCGCCAGCAACACCAAGGCTGCGCCAAAGACTTTTGGCAAGTACAAGGCCAGCACATCAAGCGTCGACGAGACCCGCTCCAGGCCAAGGGACTCTGCGGCCGAGACCAAAAAGATCAGCAACACAAACCAGTAAATGATCTTGCCAATCAGCGTCGACACCGGCACCTGAATGCCGACACGACCAAGCAGCTTGGTCAAGCCAGTCCCAGTCATCAGACGGTCCAAACCAATTTTGCCCAAAAGCTTGGACAACAGAGTGTCGAGCAGTTTCGCCACCACAAACCCCAGCAGAACCAGAATCAGTGCAACGAAGAGGTTTGGAATAAAGCCGGCCACCTTGGTCCATAACGCGGTCATGGCGGCAATCAGGCTTTGAGTCCAGGGATCAAGTTCCATTTCAGTCGGCCTTATCAGTCGAGCGGTTTGAAGGTTTTTGGCGTGAAACAGGTGCGAGGTGTGATGAGCCATTATTCAGGGCAATCATCAGCGCGCTTAGCCAGTGCCCCATCAGGGCAAACAGGTCACCCGCACCGACCTGACGGTTTGCGGTTTTCAGCACACGATGCAAGCAAGCATCATCGTCATGATTTGAGGCGGGCGACTTAAGCAAATCGCGCAGTGATTCTTCAAAGGGATCGTGCATGGCGCACCTCACAGGATGTGACGGCTAGACGAGGGGTAATCAGGGTAAGTCACATCAGATCCAGCGCAGCCGACGAAACAGCAGCCATTGACCGAGCGCAACAGCCCCCATCAGCGAACAAGCCAACAGAAAACCATAGGGGCTTTCTGCGCCCGGAATACCGCCAACATTGATGCCGAGCAGACCGGTGAGAAAACTCATTGGCAGGAAAATGCCGGTGATGATGCCGAAACGGTACATGGTGTGGTTCATGCGCTCGTCCATGCGGCGGTTCTCGGCCTCCAGCAACAAACTGACGCGCTCACGGCTCAACTCAAGCTCCTCCAGGTAACGCGTCAGGCGGTTGTTTAGCTCATTCCAGTGACTGCTGTCGGTGCCAACAAACCAGGATTGAGCACTGGCGGTGAGCTGACCATAGATATCGCGCTGGGGAGCCAAAAAGCGCCGCAAACTGGCTGCACGACGGCGCATCTGCAGCAGATCGGCATGGTCCAGCATACGAGTCTGAGCAGCGTCGGCGCGCTCCTCTTGCTCGTCGATCTGCTCAGACAACTCGCCAATCAACAGCTCAATTTTATCCGTCAGATAATGCGCAAGCCGCAGGATCAACTCAGCCGCGTTCTTTGGCCCACGGCCAGCCAGCAAATCCTCAATCAAGGCTTCTGTGGCGCGCAGCGGCCGCAAACGCAAGGTAATGGCCCGCTGCGCATCAGCAAAAATACGCACCGAAACCATGTCTTCCGGTTCCGCCCCAGGGTTGAGGTTGAGCCCACGCAAAAACAGCAGCAATTGCTGCTCTGGCAGCGCCAGCAAGCGCGGTCGGGTGTTTTCCTCCAGCAGCAGGTTGCAGGCGAACTCGTTGAGCCCGCTCTGCGCCCGCAGCCAGCTTTGTGTATACGGATGCCCCCGATCCCAGTGCAACCAAAGGCTCTCTTGCTCCTGCAGCACGAGGCTTTGTAACTCTTGGCGGGTGATGCCGCGCGCACCGCCGCGCCCGTTCAGGACAAAGGCATGCACCAAGCCCCACTGGGCATTGTCTTCCTCACGCATCACGGTTTCCTGCAAGGCGGTTTACTCCGGCATTTGCAGTGCAGATGGGGAGATGATCACGCCATTGTTGTCGGCATAAATGAACTCGCCAGGGCGGAAAGTGACGCCACCAAAGGTCACGGCGACATTCAGATCACCAATGCCGCGCTTGTCGGTTTTCATTGGGTGACTGGCCAGCGCCTGAATACCCAGATCAGTTTGCGCCAGCACGTCGACGTCGCGCACGCAGCCGTACACCACAATGCCTTCCCAACCATTCTTGGCGGCTTTTTCAGCAAGCATGTCACCGAGTAGCGCACGACGCATGGACGCGCCGCCATCCACCACCATGACTTTACCTTTGCCAGGCTGCTCGACCTGCTCCTTGACCAGCGAGTTGTCCTCGAAGCATTTGATGGTAACGATTTCGCCACCAAAGGAGTCACGCCCACCAAAATTGCTGAACATCGGCTCAACAACCTGCACAAGTTCTGGGTAGGCGTCGCACAAATCAGGGGTGATGTAATGCATGAGAAATCTCCTTGTTAAGCATCATTTACTGAAAGATCGCGGGTATTGCGCGCAGCTTTAAAAAACTTAAACCCAGCCAACGCAACGGTCACTCTACTGCCACGCCCGCGCCGATACCAGAACGGGGCACATCAGCATCAGATATACAACGCTCACTCAGGCGCAGACTCACGTTCACGTTCAAGTTCGGCAGCCACTTGAGGACTTTTGCGCAGCCACTGCTCAACAAGCGGCCAAACCTCTCGCTGCGCTTCCTTACTGATCAGCATTTCAACGTGACCGAAGTCGTTGGTAAAACCATGTTTTTTGCCCAAACACAGAAACTCACTCAAAGGTGAGCCGAATTGTTTGAGCAGCTTCTCGCAGGCCCATGCAGGGTCTTGGTGATCGCCAAGTGCAGCCACCGCCATTACCGGCACGCACACCTCAGCCAAACCTTGCCACCAATCGCGGTCGGCATCACCAAAGCGACCGAACAGCCCATGCCAACGTAGGCTTTCGACAGCCAGGCCGATCGGCTCGTCCTCAGGGCCACGCTTTAACCGCGAGCCAGACAGCACAGAGAAACGCTTAAGCAGAAAACGACTGCCCCACTCCACCGGTGGTATTTTCAGCGGCCAGTAAACCCGACTGACCTGGCTACCAAACAGCACACTCGAAGCCACCCGGGTTTGATCCAGGTAATGACCACCCAGGGCACCGGCCAAAACAATGCCGCCCAGCGAATGCCCCAGCCAATGAGCTTTTTGTGGGTTCTGCTCGAAGACAAAGTCAGCAATGGCAGGCACGTCATAACGCACATAATCACTGACTGTGTTGCACTCATAGTCTCGATTGCGCGGTGACAGGCCATGGCCGCGCATTTCGGCGATCCATACATCAAACCCGGCACGCGCCAAAAATGGCCCCAGGCCAATGCAGTTGGGCGAATACCAAAACCGTCGATTGGAAAAGCTGCCGGGGATCAAAATAACGGGAATACCACGTGCTTGCTCATGCCCAGCGCGCCCCAGGCGCGTCAAGGCCAACTCAACACTGCTGTCGGGGCTGTTACCCGGTTTGAGACGATAAACGTCCTCACTCAGGTCGCCACGAAACTCCGCGCTGATCAAGGCGACGGGAAAAAGATCACTGCTGCTTTGCATCTATCTTCGCTCTGGTACATCCAGTTGCCGGGAGCACATTCACGCCGCACGCGACGACCCGGAGGGTAAAACTCAAAACGGTTTTCAGCACAATGGCACGTACTGAACACAAAAAAGGGCAGGTTAAACCCGCCCTTTAAAGCAAGAGGTTAAACCGTCGTCAAACCGACTGGCCTTCAGCCAGGAAGAACCAGGTATCAAGCACCGAATCGGGGTTGAGCGATACGCTTTCGATACCTTGCTCCATCAGCCAGCGCGCCAAGTCCGGGTGATCCGATGGGCCCTGACCGCAAATACCGATGTACTTGCCCGCCTTGTTACAGGCCTGAATCGCGTTGCTCAGCAGTTTTTTCACTGCAGGATTACGCTCATCGAACAGGTGCGCGACGATGCCAGAGTCACGATCCAGACCCAACGTTAGCTGGGTCAGGTCGTTGGAGCCAATGGAGAAGCCGTCGAAAAACTCAAGGAATTCTTCAGCCAGAATGGCGTTGGACGGCAACTCGCACATCATGATGATCTTCAGACCATCTTGACCACGGGCCAGGCCGTTGGCAGCGAGCAGTTCGACCACCTGACTGGCTTCGCCGAGGGTGCGAACGAACGGCACCATGATCTCGACGTTGGTCAGGCCCATCTCGTTGCGGACTTTTTTCAGCGCGCGGCATTCCAGCTCAAAGCAGTCACGGAACGACTCGCTGATGTAACGCGAAGCGCCGCGGAAACCCAGCATCGGATTCTCTTCTTCGGGCTCATACAGCTTGCCACCGATCAGATTGGCGTATTCGTTGGACTTGAAGTCCGACAGGCGCACGATGACTTTCTTCGGCCAGAACGCCGCTGCCAAGGTGCTGATACCTTCGACCAGTTTTTCGACATAGAAACCAACAGGATCGTCGTAACCGGCAATACGCTTCTCGACACTGTCCTTGATCTCTGGCGGCAGGCCGGCAAAGTTCAGCAGCGCTTTGGGGTGCACACCAATCATGCGGTTGATGATGAACTCCAGACGCGCAAGGCCAACGCCGGCGTTCGGCAGCTGGGCAAAGTCGAATGCGCGGTCTGGGTTACCGACGTTCATCATGATTTTGAACGGCAGTTCGGGCATGGCGTCGACCGAGTTCTTACGGATGTCGAAGCCCAGTTCACCCTCGAAGATAAAGCCGGTATCACCTTCGGCGCAGGAGACGGTGACACCCATGCCATCTTTCAGCACCTGAGTGGCGTTACCGCAACCGACCACGGCCGGGATACCTAACTCACGCGCGATGATCGCGGCGTGGCAGGTACGCCCACCACGGTTGGTGACGATTGCGCTGGCGCGCTTCATCACCGGCTCCCAATCTGGATCGGTCATATCCGAAACCAGTACGTCGCCTGGCTGAACCTTGTCCATCTCGGAAACGTCATGGATCACGCGCACTTTGCCGGCACCGATCTTCTGGCCGATAGCGCGACCTTCAACCAACACAGTGCCGGTTTCCTTGAGCAGGTAACGCTCCATAACATTGATATTGGTGCGGCTTTTCACCGTTTCAGGGCGAGCCTGGACGATGTACAGCTTGCCGTCATCACCGTCTTTGGCCCACTCGATATCCATCGGGCGGCCATAGTGCTTCTCGATGATCATCGCCTGCTTGGCCAGCTCGCTGACCTCGGCATCGCTCAGGCAGAAGCGTGCGCGCTCAGCGCGATCTACATCGACGACCTTGACCGACTTACCGGCCTTGGCCTCGTCGCCGTAGATCATCTTGATAGCTTTGCTGCCCAGATTGCGGCGCAGGATGGCCGGGCGACCGGCTTCCAGCGTCTGCTTGTGCACATAGAATTCGTCAGGGTTAACCGCGCCCTGTACCACGGTTTCGCCAAGGCCATACGCGCCGGTGATAAACACCACATCACGGAAGCCTGATTCGGTATCCAGGGTGAACATCACCCCAGCGGTTCCCGTTTCCGAGCGCACCATGCGCTGCACACCGGCAGACAGGGCGACCAATTTGTGGTCAAAGCCCTGATGCACGCGATAGGCGATGGCGCGGTCATTGAACAAGGAGGCAAACACTTCTTTGGCGGCGCGAATGACGTTTTCCACACCACGGATGTTCAGGAAAGTTTCCTGCTGGCCGGCAAACGAGGCATCCGGCAGGTCTTCGGCAGTGGCCGAGGAGCGCACAGCAACAGCCATGTTTTCGTTGCCATTGGCCATGGCTGCGAAAGCAGTGCGAATTTGCGTGTTCAGCTCTTCAGGGAAAGAAGCATCCATCACCCACTGACGGATCTGCGCGCCGGTCTTGGCCAGGGCGTTGACGTCATCGACATCCAGCGCGTCAAGCGCCGCATGAATCTGATCGTTCAAGCCGCTCAGTTCGAGAAAGTCGCGATAGGCCTGGGCCGTAGTGGCGAAACCGCCAGGCACCGAAACTCCGGCACCGGCAAGGTTGCTGATCATCTCGCCGAGGGATGCGTTCTTGCCCCCTACGTGCTCAACATCGTGATTGCCGAGCTTATCGAGGGAAACTACGTACTCTACCAAGGTGATCTCTCCACTAACGGTGTTGGAAAAACTCAGGAGCTGGGTGGTTCGGCGGTCTGTGCCCGCTCGATTGTGGCCTGTCCCTGGAAAATAAGTAACAATGCCAGCCAGTTCGGCCCTGCAAAGGCGGGCCTATGATAGCCAAGATTCTTTCCCAGCTTAAGGCCTAGGGTGCAAATGAAACGAACCGCTTTCTTCATCTCCGACGGCACCGGCATCACCGCCGAAACCTTGGGGCAAAGCCTGCTGGCTCAGTTTGAAACCATCAATTTCACCAAACTGACCCGTCCTTATATCGACAGCGTCGAAAAAGCACGGGCCATGGTACAACAAATTAATAAGGCGGCAGAGCAAGACGGCGCCCGCCCGATCATCTTCGACACCATCGTCAATCAAGATATCCGTGATGTCCTCGCTGAATCTGATGGATTCATGATCGATATCTTCTCCACCTTCCTCGCGCCGCTCGAACAAGAACTGACGTCACACTCGTCTTACTCAGTCGGCAAGTCACACTCCATTGGCCATAACTCCAACTACATGGAGCGTATCGATGCGGTGAACTTTGCCCTCGACAACGACGATGGCGCGCGCACGCATTATTACGATAGAGCTGATCTGATTTTGGTCGGTGTCTCGCGCTGCGGTAAAACGCCAACCTGTCTTTACATGGCCATGCAGTACGGTATTCGCGCCGCCAACTACCCGCTCACGGAAGACGACATGGAGCGTTTGCAACTGCCTGCGGCGCTTAAACAGTACAAGGACAAACTGTTTGGGTTAACCATTGACCCAGATCGCCTTACCGCCATCCGCAACGAGCGCAAACCCAACAGCCGTTATGCCAGTTACGCCCAATGCGAATTCGAAGTGCGCGAGGTGGAAAACCTGTTCCGCCGCGAGAACATCAACTTCATCAACTCCACGCATTTCTCGGTGGAGGAAATCTCCGCGAAGATTCTCGTGGAAAAAGGTGTAGAGCGCCGCCTCAAGTAGCCAGGTTTGGCGGCGCGAGGGTTGATTCAAGCCACTCGCCGCCCTTTCTGAGCGCCCCACCCTACACAGCCGTCAGAAAGAATCGCTCGGTACGCGCACCCAGCCTTCCATCAGGATGCGTGCGCTGCGGCTCATGATGGCTTTGGTCACGGTCCATTGGCCATCTACCTGCGCCGCTTGCGCGCCCACGCGCAAAGTGCCGGAAGGATGACCAAAGCGCACGGCATCAGGCGTACCGCCACCGGCGGCCAGATTGACCAGCGTCCCTGGCACCGCCGCGGCCGTACCAATGGCCACTGCGCAGGTGCCCATCATGGCGTGATGCAATTTGCCCATCGACAGCGCCCGCACCAGCAAATCAACCTCACCAGCTTCGATAAGCTTACCGCTTGAGGCGTTGTAGCTTTTTGGCTTGGCGACAAAGGCAATCTTGGGTGTGTGCTGGCGAGTCAATGCTTCTTCAGGGGTTTTGATCAGCCCCATGCGCAACGCACCAGCAACGCGAATCGCCTCAAAGCGCGCCAATTGCGCGGGGTCGCCATTGATCTGCTCGCGCAGTTCTGTGCCGCTGTAACCGATGTCTTCGGCATTAACGAATACGGTTGGAATCCCGGCACTAATCATGGTCGCTTTAAAGATGCCAACACCCGGCACGTCGAGGTCATCGATCAGATTGCCCGTGGGAAACATCGAGCTACCCGCCTCGCCATCATCGGAGGGGTCAAGAAACTCCAAGACAATTTCCGCTGCCGGAAAAGTCACGCCATCCAACTCGAAATCGCCGGTTTCCTGAACCTGCCCGTTACTGACTGGCACATGGGCGATGATGGTTTTGTGGATATTGGCCTGCCAAATACGCACCACACACACGCCATTTTCAGGCACACGCGCCGGATCGACCAGACCAGCCTGCAGAGCAAAAGCACCTGCTGCAGTCGATAGGTTGCCGCAGTTACCGCTCCAATCGACAAAGGCTTTATCGATGGAAACTTGGCCATAGAGATAGTCCACGTCGTGATCCGGCTGATTGCTCTTGCTCAAAATCACACACTTGGAGGTGGACGATGTCGCGCCGCCCATGCCGTCGATCTGCGCGGCATAAGGATCAGGGCTGCCGATAACGCGCATAAAGAGTTTGTCGCGAGCCGCGCCCGGCACCTGACAGTTGGCGGGCAGGTCATCAAGGCGAAAGAACACGCCCTTGCTGGTACCGCCACGCATATAAGTGGCGGGGATTTTGATTTGGGGGGCGTTGGACATGGGTAATACCTACTCCAAATTATGTGACGACTGCGCATGTAGGATGGGCTTTAGCCGCGAGCTTCTTAACGCTAAATCGCGGCTAAAGCCCCCTCCTACAACGCCAAACCTAGACGCAGGGCGGATGACGCTTTCCATCCACCAAGCAGAACTCAACGGTGGATGGGTGAAGCGTGATCCGCCCTACAGACTCAAGCCACCGCGCCTTCCAGGAAGTCCTGAGCGAAGCGCTGCAACACGCCGCCGGCGTTGTAGACGTTGACTTCAGCAGCGGTGTCCAGACGACAGATCACCGGCACCTTGACCACGTCGCCATTGCGGCGATTGACCACCAGGGTCAGTTCGCAACGCGGCGATACCTCGCCCTCGATGTCGTAGGTTTCGGTGCCATCCAGACCGAGGGTCAGGCGGGTGGTTCCCGGCTTGAACTCCACCGGCAACACACCCATACCGACCAGGTTGGTGCGGTGGATGCGCTCGAAACCTTCGGCCACGATCACTTCCACACCCGCCAAGCGCACGCCCTTGGCTGCCCAGTCACGCGACGAGCCCTGACCGTAGTCAGCCCCGGCAACGATGATCAGGTTCTGCTTACGGCTCATGTAGGTTTCGATCGCTTCCCACATGCGCATGACCTTGCCTTCCGGCTCGACACGCGCCAGCGAACCCTTCTTCACCGCACCGTCAACAACGGCCATTTCATTGACCAGTTCTTTGTTGGCGAACGTAGCGCGCTGCGCCGTCAGGTGGTCGCCGCGGTGGGTGGCGTAGGAGTTGAAGTCCTCCTCGGGCAAGCCCATCTTGTGCAGGTATTCACCGGCGGCTGAGTTCATCTGGATCGCGTTGGACGGCGACAGGTGATCGGTGGTGATGTTGTCTGGCAGGATCGCCAGCGGCAGCATGCCCTTGAGCGTGCGCTCACCGGCCAGCGCACCTTCCCAGTAAGGCGGACGGCGGATGTAGGTGGACATCGGACGCCAGTCATACAGCGGGCTTTCTGCTTCCTGAATGGTGCCCAGATCAAACATCGGGATGTAGATCTGCTTGAACTGCTCAGGTTTCACCGAGGCGGCAACAATCGCGTCGATTTCTTCATCGCTTGGCCACAGGTCTTTCAACGTCACCGGATTGCCATTGCGGTCGTGGCCGAGCACATCCTGCTCGATATCAAAACGCACGGTGCCGGCAATCGCGTAAGCCACCACCAGCGGCGGTGAAGCCAGGAACGCTTGTTTGGCGTAGGGGTGGATACGACCGTCGAAGTTACGGTTACCGGACAGCACCGCCGTGGCGTAGAGGTCACGGTCGATGATTTCCTGCTGGATCACCGGATCCAGAGCACCGGACATGCCGTTACAGGTGGTGCAGGCATAACCGACGATGCCAAAACCGAGCTTTTCCAGCTCCGACAGCAGACCAGCATCTTCCAGGTACAACTTGGCAACCTTGGAACCCGGAGCGAAGGACGTTTTGACCCACGGTTTGCGCAGCAGACCCAGCTCGTTAGCCTTCTTCGCCAGCAAGCCGGCAGCCACCACGTTGCGTGGGTTGGAGGTGTTGGTGCAACTGGTTATGGCGGCGATGATCACCGCGCCGTCGGGCATCAGGCCTTCAGCTTCTTCGAGCTTGCCGGCGGCCAGCTTGGCTTCATCGGCAATACCGCGCTCATGCAGCGCTGAAGTCGGCAGGCGCTTGTGCGGGTTGGACGGGCCAGCCATGTTGCGCACGACGGTGGAAAGATCGAAGCTCAGTACGCGCTCATACTCGGCGCTGACCAGGGCATCAGCCCAGAGTCCGGTGGTCTTGGCGTAGTTCTCTACCAGCTCGATCTGCTCCGGCTCGCGACCGGTGAGCTTGAGGTAATCGATGGTTTGCTGGTCGATGTAGAACATCGACGCGGTGGCACCGTATTCCGGGCACATGTTGGAAATGGTCGCGCGATCGCCGATCGACAGGCTGTCCGCACCCGCGCCGAAGAACTCGACCCAAGCACCGACTACACGATCCTTGCGCAGGAACTCGGTGATAGCCAGGACGATATCGGTGGCGGTAATGCCAGGCTGGCGCTTGCCAGTAAGCTGCACGCCGACGATGTCGGGCAGGCGCATCATCGATGGCAGGCCGAGCATCACGGTTTCAGCTTCCAGACCGCCAACACCGATGGCAATCACACCCAGAGCATCGACATGCGGGGTATGCGAGTCGGTGCCCACGCAGGTATCCGGGAAGGCCACGCCGCCACGCGCCTGAATCACCGGACTCATTTTCTCCAGGTTGATCTGGTGCATGATGCCGTTACCGGCCGGGATCACGTCGACGTTCTTGAACGCGGTCTTGGTCCACTCGATAAAGTGGAATCGGTCCTCGTTGCGGCGGTCTTCGATAGCGCGGTTTTTATCGAAGGCGTCCGGATCGAAGCCCGGCGCTTCCACGGCCAGGGAGTGGTCGACAATCAGCTGGGTCGGCACTACCGGGTTGACCTTGGACGGATCACCACCCTTTTCGGCGATGGCATCACGCAGGCCGGCCAGGTCGACCAACGCGGTCTGACCGAGGATGTCGTGGCAGACCACGCGAGCCGGGTACCAGGGGAAATCCAGGTCCTGCTTGCGCTCGATCAGCTGCTTGAGCGAATCAGTCAGCGCGGCCGGCTCACAGCGACGCACCAGCTGCTCAGCCAGAACGCGGGATACGTAGGGCAGTTTGGCGTAGGCACCGGGGGCGATGGCATCAATCGCCTCGCGGGTGTCGAAGTAATCGAGCGACGTGCCGGGCAGCGGCTTGCGGTATTGAGTATTCAGTGAGGTGCTCATTATTTACGGTCCTTGAGCGGCACGAAGGTGAGGTCTTCGGGGCCTACATAGTTGGCGCTCGGGCGAATAATCTTGCCGTCGATACGCTGCTCAATCACATGACTGGACCAGCCCGAGGTGCGGGCGATGACGAACAACGGGGTGAACATAGCGGTCGGCACGCCCATCATGTGGTAGCTGACGGCACTGAACCAATCGAGGTTGGGGAACATCTTTTTGATTTCCCACATGGTGCTTTCCAGGCGCTCGGCTATGTCGTACATCTTCATGTTGCTCTGCTCAGCCGACAGCTCGCGGGCCACGTCTTTGATCACCTTGTTGCGTGGGTCGCTGACGGTGTAAACCGGGTGACCGAAGCCGATCACCACTTCTTTTTTCTCCACGCGCGCGCGGATATCCGCCTCGGCTTCATCCGCGTTGTCGTAACGTTTCTGAATCTCGAAGGCCACTTCGTTGGCACCACCGTGCTTGGGCCCACGCAGCGCGCCAATGCCACCGGCAATGCAGCTGAACATGTCGGAACCGGTGCCGGCGATCACCCGCGAGGTGAACGTGGATGCATTGAATTCATGCTCGGCGTAGAGAACCAGACTGGTGTGCATGGCGCGCACCCAAGACTCACGCGGCGCTTCACCGTGCAGCAAATGCAAAAAGTGACCACCGATGGAATCGTCGTCGGTTTCCACCTCAATGCGCTTGCCGTTGTGGCTGAAGTGATACCAGTACAGCAGCATGGAACCGAGCGACGCCATCAGCTTGTCGGCGATATCACGCGCGCCGGGATGGTTGTGGTCGTCCTTCTCGGGCGACAGGCAGCCAAGCACGGAAACACCCGTGCGCATCACATCCATCGGGTGAGCCGAAGGTGGCAGTTGCTCCAAGGCGGTTTTCAACGCCGCCGGCAAGCCACGCAGGGCTTTTAGCTTGGCTTTGTAGCCGGCCAGTTCGGCCACATTGGGCAGCTTGCCGTGCACCAGCAAGTGAGCGATTTCCTCAAACTCACAGGTGGTGGCGACATCCAGAATGTCATAGCCACGGTAATGCAGGTCGTTACCGCTACGGCCTACGGTGCACAGGGCCGTATTACCGGCGGCGGTGCCGGAGAGGGCCACAGATTTCTTCGGTTTGAAGCCTGGGGTGGTTTCGCTGCTCATGGTTATCTCCTCAAGTCCGGTCTTATTTTTTTGCCGCGAACAGGGCATCAAGCTTTTGCTCAAAAGCGTGATAGCCAATGCGGTCATAGAGTTCGGCACGGGTCTGCATCAGTTCGATCACATCCTGCTGATGGCCTTGCTGGCGAATCGAGGTGTAGACACTTTCAGCCGCCTTGTTGGCCGCGCGGAACGCCGACAGCGGATAAAGCTGGATGGCCACGCCAACCGACGCCAATTCGTCGCGGGTAAACAACGGCGTAGCACCAAATTCGGTGATATTGGCCAGCACCGGCACATTCAGCGCGTCGACGAAGCGCTTGTAGGTTGGCAAGTCGTAGGCGGCTTCGGCAAAAATGCCATCGGCACCCGCCTCCACGTAACGCTGGCAACGCTCAATCGCTGCGTCTACACCTTCGGCCTGGATGGCATCAGTACGGGCGATCAGAAAGAAATCCGGGTCGGTTTTGGCATCAGCGGCAGCGCGCACGCGGTCGACCATTTCTTCGCAGGTTACGATTTCTTTGCCAGGGCGATGACCACAACGCTTGGCCCCCACCTGATCCTCGATATGCGCGGCAGCGGCGCCAGCTTTAATCAGGTTCTTGATAGTGCGTTCAATATTGAAGGCCGAGGGACCAAAACCGGTATCGATGTCGACCAACAGCGGCAGATCGCAGACATCGGTGATGCGACGCACATCAGTGAGTACGTCATCCAGCGTATTGATGCCCAAATCCGGCAAACCAAGGGAGCCCGCCGCCACGCCGCCACCCGACAGGTAGATAGCCCGAAAGCCTGCGCGTTTGGCCAAAAGCGCATGGTTGGCGTTGATCGCGCCGATAACCTGCAATGGCGTCTCGATAGCAAGGGCCTGACGGAAACGCTGACCTGGAGAAAGCTGACTCATAACTCACCTCGGTTTTTGGCTGTCTTGGAAGGTGCGCCCTGCCCCGTACTGAGGGTGAAGTGACGCTCAATATTGCGTTTGGAAGCGCCGATATGGCGACGCATCAGCAACTCGGCCAACTCACCGTCGCGGTCAGCAATGGCATCGAGAATACGGTGGTGTTCGGCAAAGGCCTGGCGTGGACGTTTGGGCGTAGCGGAGAACTGCAAGCGGTACATGCGCACCAACTGATACAGCTCGCCGCAGAGCATTTGCGTCAACGTCTTGTTGCCGCTGCCCTGAATGATTCGATAGTGGAAGTCAAAATCACCTTCCTGCTGGTAGTAACCGACGCCCGCCTTAAATGCTTCATCCTGCTCGTGCAGGTCCAGCACTTGGCGCAGCTCATCGATTTCCTTTTGCGTCATGCGCTCAGCGGCAAGGCGGCAGGCCATTCCCTCAAGCGATTCGCGAATTTCATACAGCTCAATCAGTTCGGCATGAGACAACGAAACCACCCGTGCGCCGACATGCGGAATGCGCACCAGCAGCCGCTGCCCTTCAAGGCGATGGATGGCCTCACGCAACGGACCTCGGCTGATGCCATAGGTACGCGCCAGCTCAGGCTCAGATATTTTGCTGCCCGGCGCGATCTCTCCTTTGACGATGGCCGCCTGAATGCGCCGAAAAACCTGCTCCGAGAGGGTTTCGGAATCCTCCTGCAGCGTATCGATAGGCTCAATCACTTCCAGCATATTGTCGACACCAGCCTGATTTTATAGGCTAAAACTACCCTCAAGATCCAAATCAGTCAATTAAAAGCAACAATGTGTCGACAATATACGTACTGACTTTAGTCGAACCTTACATCCATCTTTACTTGCATAAAGGCGTCTAAGCGCCTGTCCGCACTGAAAAAGCCCATGATAGAATGCCGCCCGCTGAAGGCCCGAAGGTAAATCCGTCACGCCTGCTAGACTCAACGTCAGCAATACTATTCAGTAATACACCGCACCTCTTCGCCCTACCCCGATACCTACAGGCTCTATGACACTCAAACCCACCTACCTTCTATTGTGCCTACTGATTGCTACTGGCTTCGGCACAGCCGTGGCCGAGCAAAAAACCGTATATGGGCTCAATGAATATGTGCGCCTGCTGGATCTGGATCTAAAGCTTGCAGCCAAACTCGATACTGGCGCCAAAACAGCCTCGCTCAGTGCGCGCGATATCAAACGCTTCAAACGTGACGGTGAAACCTGGGTTCGTTTCTACCTAGGCATTGATCAAGCCCAGAGCAGCCCAATTGAACGCCCGCTTGCGCGCATCAGCAAAATCAAACGCCGCGCAGGCGACTATGATCCTGAAGAAGGCAAAACCTATACAGCGCGTCCCGTTATCGAGATGGACGTGTGCATGGGGCAAACCTTGCGCAGCATTGAAGTGAACTTGACTGACCGCAGTGCATTCCAATACCCATTATTGATAGGCTCCGATGCACTGACGCGTTTCTCAGCAGTAGTCGACCCCAGCCTTAAATACGCAGCAGGCAAGCCTGCTTGCACCCCTGACGCAAACCCTGGCGAGTAATTCCCATGCGCTCTCTTACCCTTCATCTGAAAGTCCTGATTATTCTCCTTGTGAGCCTGGGCGTTCTGATCACGGCCTACCAGATTTTCATCCTCGGCATCCCCATGACCGCCGATGAGACTGATGATCTTTGGAACATCGACGCCAAAGTCGAATTCCAGGCCAGCCCGCGCGAGCCGGTCAAACTGCAGATGTTTGTGCCGCCCCTGGCTCAGGATTATGTCAGCCTCAATGAAAGCTTCATTTCCAATAACTACGGTGTGAGCATCAACCGCGCGGACGGAAACCGTAAGGTGACCTGGTCAGCCCGTCGCGCCAACGGTAAACAAACCTTGTACTACCGCCTGGTGCTGACCAAGCGCTATAGCGGTGAACAAGCCAAGGCGAAGGGACCGATCTTCCGCGATAGCATCCCAGTCGAAGGTGCCGAAAAAATTGCGGCCGAAGCCCTGCTGGCCCCCATCCGTCAGCACTCTGCGGATGTGGAAACCTTCATCAGTGAAACCATCAAACGCGTCAACAACCCCAACGATGACAACGTAAAACTGTTGCTTGGCGGCGATGCGTCAACATCCAACAAATCAAAAGCCATTGAGTTGCTGCTGTCTATCGCTCACGTCCCTATGGAGCGTGTGCACACCATTCGCCTGGCTTCTGAAATCCAGCAAAGCCCTGAACTGTGGCTGCGCAGTTTCAACGGTGAAAAATGGCTTTACTTCAATCCGGAAACCGGCGAACAAGGCCTGCCAGTTGACCGTTTGGTGTGGTGGATTGGTGACGAAAACCTGGTGACCCTTGAAGGTGGTAAGCAGGCGCAAGTTAGCTTCAGCTTGAATAACAGCGAAATGAATGCCATACGCCTGGCTAAGCTGACCGACGAAAACACTGACGCTGACTTCCTTGAATACAGCCTTTATGGCCTGCCACTGCAAACGCAGCAGACCTTTATGGTCATGGTCATGATCCCGATCGGTGTGCTGGTCATTCTGATCCTGCGTAACCTGGGCGGCCTTCAGACACTGGGAACCTTTACCCCTGTGCTGATTGCTCTGGCCTTCCGCGAAACGCAACTGGGCTTTGGTATTTTCCTGTTTACTGTGATCACTGCCCTCGGCTTGTCGCTACGCTCGTACTTGGAACATCTCAAACTGCAAATGCTGCCACGACTCTCGGTAGTGCTAACGTTTGTGGTGGTGTTAATCGCGGCCATCAGCCTGTTCAGCCATAAGCTGGGCCTTGAGCGCGGTCTGTCGGTGGCACTGTTCCCAATGGTGATTCTGACCATGACCATCGAACGCCTGTCGATTACCTGGGAAGAGCGAGGCGGCTCGCACGCCTTTAAAGTGGCTATTGGCACCCTGTTCGCCGCCACCCTGGCGCACCTGCTGATGAGCGTACCGGAGCTGAATTACTTTATTTTCACCTTCCCGGCCGTTCTCATGATTCTGGTGGGCTTCATGCTGGCGATGGGTCGCTACCGTGGCTACCGCCTGACTGAGCTGTTCCGCTTTAAAGCCTTCCTCAAGGATTAATGCCATGTTCGGTCTGATCAAGACGTGGAAAGCCCTTGAGGCCAAAGGCATCATGGGTATCAACCGGCGCAACGCGGATTACGTGCTGAAGTACAACAAACGGCACCTGTATCCGATTGTCGACGACAAGATCATCACCAAGATGCGCGCCATCGAAGCCGGCATCGATGTGCCGGAAATGTACGGCATCATCGACACGGAAAAGGGCATTGAAAAACTGCGCGACATCATCGGCGAGCGCCCTGATTTTGTGGTGAAGCCTGCCCAGGGTGCCGGCGGTGACGGCATTCTGGTCATCGCTGATCGCTTTGAGGAAAAGTACAAGACCGTCTCCGGCAAGATCATCAGCCACGAAGAGATCGAACAGCAGATTTCCAGCATTCTCTCGGGCCTTTACTCACTCGGCGGTCACCGCGACCGCGCACTGATCGAGTATCGCGTCACCCCTGATCCGATCTTCAAAAGCATCAGCTATGAAGGTGTGCCAGACATTCGCATCATCGTGCTTATGGGTTATCCGGTGATGGCCATGCTGCGTTTGCCCACCCGCCAATCCGGCGGTAAGGCCAACTTGCACCAAGGCGCGATCGGTGTGGGTGTTGATATGGCGACAGGCATTACGCTGCGCGGGACTTGGCTAAATAACAAAATCAGCAAGCACCCGGACACCGCCAACGCTGTTGATGGTGTGCAATTGCCGAACTGGGATGGCTTTATGAAACTGGCTGCGGGCTGTTATGAGCTGTGCGGCTTGGGTTATATCGGCGTAGACATGGTGCTGGATCAGGACAAAGGCCCGCTGATTCTCGAACTTAACGCCCGTCCTGGTTTGAACATTCAGATCGCCAATGACTGTGGCCTAACCCACCGCGCCCACGCTGTTGAGGCGCGCATTGCAGAACTGGCCAAGAAAGGCATTGTGGAAACCCCTGAAGAGCGTGTGCGCTTCTCTCAAGAACTCTTTGGTCACGTTTCCATCGCTCAGATCTGAGTCTCTGTAACATCAAAAAGCCCGGAAAACCTCCGGGCTTTTTGCTTATCGACGTATGACCTGACACAGGGCTTTCCGTTGACGACGGGGATGGGATGGATAGCGCTCAGCTGATCACATTCCTGGTGACACATGTGAGGCTCCGGCGCAGTCAAATAGATATTGCTCAGCATCCGATTATCGATGGCTGGCAAGACCTACTGCGTTGCGAGCGGACTCAATGCGATGGCTAGCGCACGACCGCCAATTCGAAGGCACCTTCTTCGCTGTGTGCATGGGCCTGCATGCCCTCTTCATCTACAGTCAGAGCCTGCAGCGGACGTTTGAAAGGCCTGTTATCAAGCGTTTGCAAACTGCGATCTTCGTCCGTGGTCAACAGCAATACGTACTGCTCTCCCGCTGCTGCACGCACCGGTACGGTGCCTTCGATAAACGCATAGCGATACCAAGTTTCTGCATGCAATTGATAAACCGCATCGCTTACCAAGCGTGTGGGTTGCTTGGCCTGGTCAAGAAACAATAGCGATGGATAAGCCACTTTTTTATTGGCAAAACTGCGCACGCGCAATCCGTAGTCATACTGCGAACGCGGCAGTCTCAACGCGGCGTAGTAGCTTTTACCCATGGGGAAATCCAGGCTGGGCGAGAAGCGATTGAGCTCTTCGTAGCGGGGTTCATCTGCACTGAGCACAGAAAAATTATCATCGTTCAACTGGCCACAGCAACGCTCCTGTAGCGCCTGGTAGCGACCGCTCTGGCGACCATCAGCCCCCTTCAACAGCGCCTGCATAGCGGCATTCGGCTGGCCGTCGAGCCCTGGCAAGGCCTGCGGCCTTGCGGCAAAACTCACTTCGCGGCCTTGCGTGGGCACAACAGTACGCATCCCTGGCGGCTGTGTTACGGCACCCTGAGCGGCAACCTTGGAGTTGCGCATACGTCCTTGTTCGTCCACCCAGGTGAAATAGCGGCCATCCTCTTCGCTGCGAGCGAAATCACGCCCCTCCAGTACGTCAGAGCTGATAAATGCGTCTGCCTGCTCGCCGGTATCCAGCAGCATTTCATTGCCACCGGCCTGTACCTGACGTCCGGCATAAAAGCTGTTTTGCAGATTGCCACTGGCATCAACCCACGTGAAATAGCGACGCTTGCTCTCCCCGCTACGTGAACTACCGGGCCAACCACCACTGGCTGGCTCATTCATTCGCGCATCATCCGTGCGCTGGATCGTGCTGGCGGCAGAGCGTTGATGGGCATTCAAACGCTCGCCGACAAAGGTATTGTGCACTCGACCCTGATCATCCACCCACGTTAGGTAGCGACCGGAGGCTGTCGCATCGAGGCTGACCAACAGACTGCATAGCACCCAATAAGCACGCATACCCTGGCCCTAAAAAGTGGTGCGATAGGTCAATGCCAAGACATAAGCTTTGACGCGGGTTTTAACATCAAGATCGGCATAGGGGTTGTACACCATGCTGTCGATGGTCGAACAGTTGATGTTGCAACTGGAGCGGGCGGGGATGTCTTGTTTGCTGACCAGGTAGTTGAAACCCAGATCGATGACGGTATCTTTGTCCCACTGATACCCCACGCCCAGGCCATACAAATTGGCATCCCCTAATGGGGCTAGCACATCGGCCTTGTTAGCCGGAATGGCAGAGGGACGCGGCTCGTAGCCCATGCGCAGGCTCAGGCGATCATTGACCTGGTATTCAACGCCCACCGCCCAACTCCAGACCGATTCATAACCGCGATCCAAGATGATGCTGGTGGACGTTGCATTATTGGGCGAAAACAACTTGGCAATGGTCAGGACATCCAGTTCGCGATCAAACTCGAGCTCAAATTTGTCCCACGCAGCATAGTCAGTCCACTTCAGATCAAAATTGATCTGCCAGCGATCATGCGGCTTGAGTTTCAGGCCCGTTGAAAAGTGCGCGGGATAGGTCATGTCCAGCGAGACATTACCGACTTCCTCGTTGAACACGCCGCTGGGCGTCAGACTATTAAAGATTGCGCCTATAAGTGATGAATCAAGACCTTGCCAAAAGCCCTGCCAGTCCTCGGAGTACTCAACGACATAACGACCTTTGAGACGCATCTTGGCTTCACTCTGGTAAACCGCCCCCCAGGCGAACCAGTCAGTCGGCTCCCAGAGAAAGCCAATATTCCAGGTGGGTGAAAGGCTTTGCTGCATGTCGATATCGATATTGGCAATATCAGTGAACGGCCCCAAATCGCCACCGCACAAATTAAGCAACAACTCGAAGGGGTTGCCTTGCACCGTACACAGCGCATCTTGCGCAACGCCGGTAAAGCCGGTCAGAACACCAGGGGCACGGAAGTCTTGGTTGAGCGCCATGGCCTGATGTGAGAAACCGATTGATAGCCCGACAGACAGCTCATCGTTTACCTGATAAGCCACCGACGGGGAAAAATAGGTCAGCCGCTGAATCACCAACTCCTTACCTTGATAACGACCAGGATCGTCATCCTCACGGGCAAAGCCGAGGGCTTGCGGGGTATACACGTTGGTGGCGAAGGTAATCTTGGAACCCGGAGGGTTTATCGACAACCCGGCCAAGGGCGCAAACAGCATCGGCAATTCGACAGCACCACCGACACCCGGCAGGTACATCATGGCCGAACCTGCGCGGCTGGATGAGTTGGCCACAGGGTCATCATTGAGACCTAGGAAATTGCTGCCGTACCCCGCTGGCGCATCAAACTCAGCCCGGATGTCCATCATGCCTGTGATGAATTTCATGGTGGTTTGCCGACCTTTGAGCTTGGTCAGAGCCGCAGGGTTGTAATGCACGGCATCAATACCGCTAAAGTCGGCCGTGATGGCATTGCCTAATGCCATGGCTTTGGGGCTGCCAATGGTCAGGTTCTGCGCCAACTGAGCATCGGCCAGCCCGGCATAAAGCGCAGCAGCCCCGGCAATCGCCTGCGCAAGCAGCGAAACTCGCTTAATCATGATGAGTTCGCTCGCCTTTATTGGGCCTTGAGGCCTTTGATGTCCAAAGGCATCGAGATGCCCAGCAACACATCCGGCGAATCTTCCGTCATACCAAAGCCCGCATTGACGTTAACAATGCGCTCTGGCGAGGTTCGCAAACCGAGCGAAAAGTTCATCACTGCACTGGTTTGCCCTCGCCCTTCAGCGTCGCCATCAGCAAACGAGAAGGTGGGCTTAAGCGAATGCGACATTTGATAGGAGGTGGCCAGTGACACGTCGTAGGACAAGGCATAAGCGAAGCCCATACTCAGCGAGAACGATGAACCGGGATCCACCTCTTCCAGTAACCGACCACCGCGCACTTGGCCGATACCCGTTATGGGAACGTTGTAGGTGTAACCCAGCGACCCAAAGAGCACCACAGGGTCGATCACATAAGAAAGATTGGCACCCACGCCCAGGCTGTAAGCACCACTGCCGGTGGCCAGATCGCTCTGCGTATTGATGTCATAGGGGCTGTTACCCGTGGGCAAACCCAATGTGGCGTAGAGAGTAGTGACCGGCTTGCCGCGTAACGATGTCCATGGCTGCCAACGTAAACTGGCCGACACATCGCCAAGGCTGTAGGCGTTAAGGTCACGCTCGGTGTCGTACTTGGCAACCAGTGGCAGGCGCACACTGAAGGTCAGGTTGTCCCACACCCCATAGTCAAACGTGAAGGAGTTGGTGAAGGTGTGCTGCGCCTCGCTCTGACCTATTACGCTGAACACATTGTTATTGCTGGTACGCACAGTCTCGATGAGCGTGTCACGCACCAAAGAGTAGTCAACGCCATAGGTCAGGGTGCGCTCACCCTTTTTAAGCAGGGTGTAGCTTTTTTCAGCGGCTTGAAACACTTGCTCCAGCGCTTTGGCACTGTCGGCATCGTCTTCCTGTTTGCTCAGCGCCTCACGGGCATCGTCAACCGAGGCTGTGTCGGCATTCGCTTTAATACAAACAGTACCCGCCAAAATGGCCAGCCATACACAAGGCAACACTTTCATGGCAAAGCCCCCACATATTTATTGTTATATCGGGCGGTTTATTTACGACGGATATACCGAAGATCGCCCTGCGACCCCAACTCTGTGGCTTGGTTGTCGGTAAATTTGGTCATTTCCGGAAACTCGCGAAATGCCAGCAAGCTGACTGTTCTGTCATCGACCAAGCGTAAATCCTGCTCGCTTAATGCGAGAGCATTGGGCGGTTCATTGCCGTTAGGGAAAATTACAAAAAGCACGTTCTGATCCCACACCTCTTCGAAACGGGTGCGGGTAAAGCTGATGTTACCCAGCGCCGGATCGGCAACAAAGACGTGATCGTTGTACACATCACGCACGACCACAAAATGCTTAAAACCAGCGTACTCAATCGGCACGATGGCCGGGTGTTCAAGTGCATCAAGGTCGGCAAATTCAGCGCGAAAACCACCGCTTTTATAACCCAGCGCGGTGACCAGCCGTTTCATATCGAGCAATGAAAAACCGCGTCGCTCAACAATTTTATCGGCCTCACCAAACTGCAAAAGCCCTTCCATCACCTGGCGCTCTTGCAAGTTAAGCCCGAGAAAATAATCTAGCAGCGATGTCAGTGCTGCAGACCCGCAACTGTAGTCATAGGCCTGACGGATCACGTTGCGAAACTGCATCTGGCTCATGGGCTCGAGCGTGACCGATTCACGCAAAGGTCCGTTGGGTAGCCCGTTTTGGTTGATATACACGGTGCCCGGAGCAGGCGGCTTGGTATCCACCGCTTCGGTGAACCCCCATACGCTGATCAGACTGCCCAATAAAATCTCAACCATTGGCTTACTGCACCCCTAAACCCCAATAGAAAAGCCTTACCGGCCTAAACCGATAAGACTTTTCAGAACATCAAGCAGCTAAGCGAACTTAGTGGCCCCAGACTTTTACAGTGGTGCCAGCCATGTTCATGTCGTTGACAGCCAAGGAACCAATACTAGCAGCGCCCGCGCCACCAACTTTGATTGCGCCAACGCTCAGCTGACCCGTGATGGTCGGCAGGCTGATTTGCAGTTGCTGAGTGGCAACCGCTGTACCGCCACCGGAAGGAGTGATGCTAGTGGTCACAACGTCAACTTTGACCGGAGCATTATCGGCAATGTTGAAACCAGTAAAGGCAATGGTTTCCAGACGCAGCGAACCGCCGTTGGTATCGCCATCGGTGTACACAACGCTGCCGATAGAGCCGTTGAAGCTACCGGAAATGCTGATGCCGTCCTGACCGGTTACGCTGGACAGAGCGTTGTCATCCATAGCTTTCAGTTCAGCTTGAGCCATGAAAGGAACAGCCAGAACAGCGGTAGCCAGAGCCAGTTGTTTGAGGGTTTTCATTGTTATTGTCTCCACAGTTCACTAATGGGTTGTCCCCGGCAGGCTGCACCGGACTCCTGTCCGTATCAGCTACAGCAGCTCACGCCACTCACCAGGTCTGACACTGCTTCCCTATTCGTGCCAGGCTTGGAATCGTGAAGCACCATGCTTCTCGTCCTGTAACAAAGTTACTGGCCTCAGCCTTGGCTGGCAGCCCATCCAAGGGATGGAGCGCCAAACGAGCAAGCTGGATGAGCGCGGTCATCAGGCTTCACTCAACAGCCCCAAACTTTTGCCTTTTAGAACAGCCTGCGTGCGGCTGCGCACGCCCAGCTTGGCGAACAGATTGTGCAGATGCCATTTGATGGTCGCTTCTGACAAATGCACAGCCTGGGCGATGTCACGGTTAGACAAACCAGCCGCCACCAATCGCAATATCTCTCGCTCACGATGACTAACATCTTGATTATCATCGATATTTTCTAAATTTATAGACAGCCTACGGCACTGCTCGCGCAACTGTTCAGCGAGCCCTTGCCATGCATGCGCCTGGCCAGGCTCTGCCGCGCACCACGCATCCCAGAGCGGCAACAACCACAGCGCATCATCGAGAAAGATTCGTCGGTAACCACATCCCCAAGCGTCTTCGAGGGTTGAACGGAACAGGGCGAAGGCTTTATCGCTGTTACCTTTGCGCCAGTACGCCACAGAAAGTAACAGGGCCAGGCGCAAACGCCGGTCGCGCTGGTGTTCCGCCGACTGTTTGGTCAGGGCCAGTTCAAGCGTGCTCTGCGCCTTGTCAGCACGCCGCTCAGTCAGGGCTAGCCGCGCCTCACACAGCGCTAAAGCGGCCTCAACGTCGCTGTAACGGCCAGGCGTTAATACGGCCAAGTGTCGTTGCAACTGCATACAGGTACGCTCGGCCTCGTTCGGTCGACTTAACCACAGCAGAAAATGCACCTTGCAACCCATAGCCAACGCGTAAACCCGCTCATAGCCTGGCCCATGCAACCCCGCTAGCCATTCATCTAAATCAGCCAGCGCCTGCTCGCCCTCGCCGGCAAAAAAACGTGCCTTGGCCATGACCAATTTGCCGCGACTGACCAATTCAACAGGCGTAGCCACATCACGCCAGGTAGTGGCCAGAGGCAGCTCGGCCAGAATCGCCGCATGCCGATCTTGTTCGTACAGCAAGTCTGCGTACGCCAAAGAGAGCGGTCCGCCGACACGGCTGCGACGACCAAATACCTGTTCGACGCGCGCTCTAGCAGCCTCCGCCAAGCGACGCCCACGCTCGGGCTGCCCCATCTCTTTACAGATCAACGATTCGATAAGGCTGACCACCGCATGCAAGTACTCACTGTCAGCCCGCTCCAGGTTGGCCCGGGCCACCGCAATGGCTTTGGCCGCATCGCCAAACTCACCGAGCAACGCATAGCCGGCGGCTTGAATACAGGACATGCTGGCACGGAAAACCGGTTGATTATCCGGCACCAGCGCCAGCCAGTGGCGCGCCACCTTGAGAGCGGCCTCAAGCTTGTCCTGGTAAAGCAGCACCAACGCTTTAAGCACTTGCGCCACCGCCAACAAAACCGCCAGACCAAAATGCATCGGTTTGCCACGGCCCTGCATAAGACGCGAACTCACCTCTTCAATCAGCGCTTCGGCCTCGGCGTATTTCTGTTCGAATGCCAGTTGCCAGGCGTAGTAAATCTGGAAGACCGGATGTTCGCGGATCACTTCAGCCGGTACATCCTTGAGAATCGCCAAAATGCCGTACACCTGATTACCGGCGATCAGGGTGGCACCCTGACGCTCGAGCAATTCAGCAGCAAAAGCGTAATCACGCGCGCGCAAGGCGTATTTGACGGATTTATCGGTCAGCTCGTGGCTGTCACACCAACGCGCGGCGGCATGCAGCAAATGGGTAGGATCACCCTGACGGCTCAAGCGGCCTTGCAAAAACTCAGCAAACAAATGGTGATAACGAAACCATTCGCCCTGCTCATCCAGCGCAATCACAAACAGCTGCGCCGTTTGCAGACGTTTAAGCATTTGCTCAGCATCGGAGCGCCCGGTCAGGGCATTGCATAACTCGGCATTAAATTCATCGAGCACCGAAGTTTGCTCAAGAAACTGCTGCTGCTCAGCGGGCAGGTGACTTAGCACATCCTCAGCCAGATAATCGGCGATATTGCGCTCCGTACCAGAGAGCCGCTTGAGAAAACTGCTGCGATCCGGATGCCGCGCAAGGGCCAGAGCAACCAAGTGCAACGCCGTCACCCAGCCTTCGGTGCGCCGATACAGCAAGTCCAGTTCAGAACTGCTGAGCTCGATCTGCTTGAGATCACTAAAGTAGGCTTGCGTCTCGGCGCGACTGAGTCGCAACTCGTCGGCTTGAATCCACGTAAACCAGGATCCGCTGAGCGGGGCTTGCTCCGGCGCTTTGGGTTTGTGCCGCATGCTGCCGATGACGCGAACGTTCGCCGGCAGTTGCTGGAAGAAATACTTGACCAAAGGCCCGAGGTCAGCGTGACGCACGCGGTGAAAATCATCAAAAATCAGGTACAACTCACCCTGAACTTTTTTTAGATCGGCGATGAAAGAGTCCAGCAAGACTTCGTTAAGCGCACTCATGTCATCGCGCAACACACGCGTCGTACTGACACCAAAGCCCGTTAACTGCGCTTCAATCGAGGCAATCAGGTAATGCAGCAAACGCTGCGGCTCGCTGTCGGCCTCATCACATGACAGCCACGCTACACAGGCACCGGTTTGCAGCAAGCGCAAACGTAACTGGCTCAGCACTGTGCTTTTACCAAACCCGGCGGGCGCACTTAGCAGAATCAGCCGCTGCGAGCGGGCATTGAACAAGCGATCCAGCAAAACCGAGCGTTCAAGCAAAGGGCGCCCGGCAGACTCCGCCGGGAACAGCTTGGTACGCAGCAACGGGAGTGTGCCCTGGGCGGGCGAAAATTGACTGTTCATAGGTCCAGAAGACTCAGTTCGCGGGCACGCCGGATGGCCTGGGTGCGATTACGCACTTTGAGCTTTTCGTAAATATTGTGCAGGTGCCACTTGACCGTTCCCAGCGCCAGGGAAAGTTGCAGCCCAATTTCTTCGTTGGACATGCCTTGCGCGGCCAAACACACCACTTCGCGCTCACGCTCGGTAAGGCCCTCCTCCAGCACCTCTAGCGATTGCCGCCCACTGCTACCAGGCCAAATCAGCAAAATCCCACGAATAAAGCCTTGCAAGGCAGGCTGACGCTCGGCGGCCTCAAGTTGTTGCAGAAGCAAACGGATGGACTCGCCTTCCTCGATAAACAGGCTGCGCACGCCTTCACGCTCAGCGCCAATCAGGCATTGCACCAGCAGGCTTTGCGCACGCTCCTGGTACCCCAAGCGCTGATAACTCAGCGCCGCCAGCAGGTCGAGACGCAAGCGCTGCAGGCCGTGCCAGTTGTCGAGCAAGGTGCTGCGCAGTTGAGTAATTTCATGTAACGCCTCGCTGTAATGCCCGCGCGCCTGCTGCAAGCGAATACGCGTGAGGCCACGCACCCACAGCACGGGATTCAAGCGCATGTGCGGGTAATGCTCAGCCAGCTTGTTCCAGTCCACTGATTTGAGGCGTAGCTCAGCGCGTTTGAAACGATCAGCGGCAGGCTCTTGAAGGATCTGCGCCACTTCATCGCCCACTGACTGGGCATAAAACCGCCACGATTGATTGCGCGCTGCGAGGTTCTGCATCAGCACCAGCGTGGCGTGAGCGTCTTTAGGATTGTCTTGTATGCGCTGCACATGGGCCATGCACAACATGCCCTGCGCATAGATATCCACTGGGTTGATCACATCAACAGTGGATAAGGCCCAGCGAAGGCGCTCTTCGGTGCCCTCCCAGCGCCCTTGCGCATAACCAATCAGCGCCTCACTGATAGTTGGCAACGCCAAGGCCCGTGAGCGATCCGAAAACCAAGGCATTACACGGGCACGCAGTTGTGCAAACAACAATTCAGCCTGGCGAACCTGTCCCTGCTCAAGACTCATCAACACTTCGACGTTAGCCAACTGCATATCCAGGTAGCGACCTTCGAGAAAGTGATTGCGCTGTTGCGCCAGGGCCAATAAACGTTTGGCCTGATCCGGCTGACCGCTCATGACGCTGGCCAGCGCACCGACGATCAACATGGCCACTTCGAGAAAAGCGCTGTGCTGACCCAATTGCGCTTCAATACGCCGCGCCAGGCTTATGCAAGACGGCAGATCATCTTTCTGCAGGGCAATAACCGATTTGACCGCCATGGTGGCCAGTACTTTATCGCTCAATGGTCCGCTGGATTTGCTCTCATTCCAGTGATCGAGCAACTCATCAAGCATGCGGTTGGCTTCGTTAAGACTCAGCTCGGCAGCGCGGATCCACACATCGGCCAAGACCAATATCGGAAAGCGCTCGGCAATCTCATCCGGCACATGCTGGCGCCACTTGTAGATCAAATTGAGCTGACCCCGATTGATCAACTCAAGACCGCAGCCATCTACCAAGGCCGCCAGCATTTCAGCATCTTCAGCCAGGCACGCATGCTCGATGGCTAAATTCTGCATATGGTGATTGGTGAACCAGAGGCTGGCATTGAAATGCAGTTGTTTAAAGCGTTCGGGGTCACGCTCTTTTAAACGATTGCGTAAGAAATCAGCGAAGAGATTATGGAAGCGATACCACAGCCGCTCACGGTCCAGGGGCAATAAAAACAACTGCATCGCCTCAAGCTCTTCCAGCAGTTGCTGACCATCTTGCCGCCCCGTCAGGGCATTGGCCAAGTCACCGCTGAGCTGCTGCGCGATGCCAAGCGCCAATAGCAACTCCTGCTTTTGCACCGGTAACTGTTCAAACACACTGCGCAGTAAATAGTCGCCCACAGCCACCTGATCAGTGCCCATATCAGCAATCTGCGCGGCGGCCTGGGGCTGATGGCGCAACCACAAGCTGGCAAGGTGCACGCCCACCATCCAACCTTCGGTCTGGCTGTACAGCGCCGAAAACGCCACCGCATCCAATTGCAGGCCACTGCGCTGCAAATAATCGCGAGTTTCTGCCTTGCTCAGCCGCAGTTCTTGTTCGCCAATTTCTACCAGCAGGTCTTTAGCGCGCAGCGTCGCCAAGTTGAGCGCCGGCTGAGAGCGGCTGCCAATGGCCAGGGTAAAGCTGTCAGGGGCGAACTTGATCAGTCGATTGAGCGCAGCAAGCAACTCGGTGTCCTGAATCAGATGCAGATCATCCACCACCAGTAGCAGCGGTGCTTCCAGTTGCACCAACTCCGCCAGCAGGCTTTCCATAACAGCAGCAACGGGCACGCGCATGGTGTTCTGCAGGTAAGCCAGAGCCTCATTACCAAAATTCGGCAAGGCACTGCACAGCGCCTCAATCAGCTGCAGAAGAAAACGTGAGGGTTCGTCATCGCCAGGCCCGAGCGACAGCCAGGCAACGTTGTGGCCTTGCTCTTTGCGCAGCCGCGCCAAGGCGGCCAGGGCACTGGTTTTACCAAAGCCCGCGGGAGCGGCCAGCAAGAGCACACGGGCATGAACATTGGCACACAGCGCTGCTTCCAACTGCGGCCGGAGCAGATTGTCCGAAACAGCTTGAGGAGGCATCAATTTGGCACGCAGGAGGCTTCCAGCGGCTGGATCCATAACGTCATCCATTGCCTTTATCCCGTAGTCATTATTGTTTTAGGCGTTGCGTGAATATCCGGGGCTGCACTCATACTAATGAGCGTAAGGCTTCCGAGTAAACCCATCTTCAGCGCTAGGATGAATGTGGGCGAGGCTCTACAATCAGCCTTCGCACACTGTGAACGTGTCATATGCCTACTTGTCATGTACAGGCTCTGCCCTATCACGCAGACCCTTCCCTTTACTTCAGTATGCTCATCGATGCGCCGGGTGCCGTCCTGCTCGATGCAGGCCGGCCCACGGCGCAGCGCGGACGCTATGATCTTCTTAGCGCTTGGCCATTGGCAGAACTGGCACCAAGCGCCGACGAAACGGCCAACGCTTTCCTGCAACGCTTGCGGCAGAGCCTTGGCGTTCTTGGTGAGTGTCATGCGCCGGATGATCTTGATTTACCGTTTGTCGGCGGATTGATTGGTTATCTCAGCTATGACTTCGGACGCCGCGTGGAGCACCTGCCCGCCTTGGCGGTGGATGACCTCAACCTGGCGGATGCGCGCTTTGGGCTGTATGCCTGGGCACTGATCACCGATCACCAACAGCAAAGCAGCCTGTTGGTCGTTCATCCGAGCGTGAGCGATGCCGAGCAAAAGCGGCTTTTTGAGTTTTTTAGCTGTGGTCAGCCCGCCGCTACACAGCCGTTCAAGCTGCTGGAGCGGTTTAAATCAGACCTCAGCGAAATTGACTATCAAGCGAGCTTCGCGCGCATCCAGGCTTATATCCAGGCTGGCGATTGCTACCAGGTCAACTTTGCCCAACGGTTTCGCGCACGCTATCAAGGCTCACCCTGGAACGCCTACTTGGCATTGCGCAAAGCGTGCCCAACGCCTTTTGCGGGTTATCAGGTGTTAGCGGATGGCGCCGCCATTATCAGCCTCTCGCCCGAGCGTTTTTTGCGCATCAGCAAGGGCCAGGTCGAAACGCGCCCTATAAAAGGGACACGAGCTCGCCACGCGGAACCGGCTCAGGATCAGGCCCAAGCGGAAGACTTGCTCGGTAGCCTTAAAGACCGCGCTGAAAACCTGATGATTGTTGACCTGTTGCGCAATGATTTGGGCCGCACATGCCGCACGGGCTCGGTCAAAGTGCCAGAACTGTTCGCGCTGGAGAGCTACCCCAATGTGCACCATTTGGTCAGCGCTGTGACCGGTGAGTTGGCGGCAGACAAAGATGCGCTGGACCTGATCGCTGGCAGCTTTCCAGGTGGCTCGATCACCGGCGCACCGAAGATCCGCGCCATGCAAATCATCGATGAGTTGGAACCTACGCGCCGAGCGCTGTATTGCGGCTCCCTGCTGTATCTGGATGTACGCGGTGAAATGGACAGCTCGATTGCCATCCGCAGCCTGTTGGCTAAAGACGGGCAAATCAGCTGCTGGGGCGGCGGCGGTATTGTGGCGGACTCAAACGTCCAAGCCGAATACCAAGAGTCCATCACCAAGGTCAAAGTGCTGCTCGACACCCTGGAGCAATGCTGCGATTAGCCGCAGCGAAACCGCTGTTTGGCTGAGCCTAGCGCAACAAAAAGCCGATGCCAGTTACCCGGCATCGGCTTTTTATTACATACCACGTGAAGGCGTATTACAGGCTCAACGAGCGATTAGATGCCTTGAGAAACTCTTGTTTTAAGTCCTCAAAGGTATGCACAGCCGGGAACTGCGGGAATTCGCGGATGACATTCTCAGGTGCGTGGAACAGGATGCCGGCATTAGCTTCGCTGAGCATGGTGGTGTCGTTATACGAATCACCAGCTGCAATCACACGGTAATAAAGGCTCTTAAATGCCAACACTGACTGACGCTTGGGATCTTTTTGACGCAGTTGGTAATCCACCACGCGGTCAGTTTCATCAGTGATCAACTTGTGGCACAGCAGCGTCGGGAAGCCCAGTTGACGCATCAGCGGCTGAGAAAACTCGTAGAAGGTGTCAGACAAAATCACCACCTGAAAGCGCTCACGCAACCAGTCGACAAATTCCACCGCGCCGTCCAACGGTTTGAGGGTGGCGATCACCGCCTGAATATCGGATAGCTTCAAGCCGTGCTCATCCAGAATGCGCAGGCGCTGCTTCATCAGCACGTCGTAATCCGGAATATCCCGGGTGGTCGCTCTTAGCGATTCGATGCCGGTTTTTTCTGCAAAAGCAATCCAGATCTCCGGGACCAACACGCCTTCCAGGTCGAGACACGCGATTTCCACAGGACACTCCTAACTTGGATTTATCTAAGAAGGCGGCACTCTAGCGACTCACCCAAGGCTCTGCAACGCAAGCCTTATACCCAAATCAAAGGTAGACCCTGGCACATCGTTATTTAGGCGTATAACTCGCGTTTGCTACCATCGCCGCACAAGACGCGCAGCGTCACCATAACTAGGAATACAGCCCGATGAGCCAACCCTTCGATGCAGCCGAACTGGCGGCAAACTACGCCAATAAGTCGCCACAAGACATACTCAGACTGGCCTTCGAGCATTTTGGCGATGATCTTTGGTTGTCTTTCAGCGGGGCCGAAGATGTCGTGCTGATCGACATGGCCTGGAAGATCAATAAAAACGTCAAGGTCTTCAGCCTCGACACCGGCCGCCTGCACCCGGAGACCTATCGCTTTATCGATCAGGTACGCGAACACTACGGCATCAGCATCGACATTCTGTCGCCTGAAACAGCTGCGCTTGAAGCCTTGGTCAAGGATAAGGGCTTGTTCAGCTTTTATAAGGATGGGCACAGCGAGTGCTGCGGCATCCGCAAAACCGCACCACTGCGCCGCAAGCTGTCCACGGTTAAGGCGTGGGCCACCGGCCAGCGGCGCGATCAAAGCCCGGGCACCCGCAGCCAGGTGGCAGCAATTGAGCTTGATGCCGCCTTTTCTGCTGAAGGCCGCCCGCTCTACAAGTTCAACCCACTGGCGCAGATGAGCAGTGAAGACGTTTGGGCTTACATCCGCATGCTGGAGTTGCCTTACAACAGCCTGCATGAACGCGGCTTTATCAGCATTGGCTGCGAGCCCTGCACGCGCCCCGTGCTGCCCAATCAACACGAGCGCGAAGGGCGCTGGTGGTGGGAGGAAGCCACGCAAAAGGAATGCGGCCTCCACGCCGGAAACCTGATTGCGAAACACTGATAACAAAAAGGCCAGTCAGACTGGCCTTTTTATTGAGCACGGCAACCGCTAGCTGGCTGAACGCTGACGGCGCTGCATATAACGCTCAACATATGAGCAGGAAGGAATAACCGTATAGCCCAGACGCTCAGCGTAAACGAGTGCATGCTCGGTCAAGGCCGCCGCTACGCCCCGGCCCCGCAGCGAGTTGGGCACAAAGGTGCGGTAAATATCCAGCGTCTGCTTTCCCAGATCCATGTAAGCCAGGTACGCCCGATCACCGTCCAGCGTGGTCTCGAAATGGTGACTGACCAAGTCATGGTGAATGGACAACTCCTCGCTCATTGCAACCCCTCTGTTAATAAGTCAAAGCCCGCTTCTCAACAGGCTGTCTAAAGAAATTGTAACAATCCTATCAGGCCAGCCAGCCCCGTGCCACGTAACGCAGATAGCCATGAAACGTAAACGGCTTTCGCCAGCGCAACTCGCGATAGATAACTCGATATTTTTAGCAAGCCTCAACGGTATCTACCTTGAACACATAGAGACCCTGTTAGAAACAGTAACCGACACCTTATTGATTGTTTTTTAACCAAAAACTGCTCAGGAGCTGTTAAAGATCACATCAACTCGAAAAAAATGTCCCCTCCTAGCTTTGCCTCCGTTTACTTACGAGCTGTTACAGGTAGTATGTACGCCGGCTAATTTCCTAACTTCTGGAAATTGCTTTTATGGAAAAACTCCACCTCAAGGGGAACACGATGAACAACGTTCTGAAATTCTCTGCTCTGGCATTGGCCGCAGTTCTGGCTACCGGTTGCAGCAGCATGTCCAAAGAAACTGAAGCTCGTCTGACTGCAACTGAAGATGCAGCAGCTCGCGCTCAAGCCCGTGCCGACGAAGCCTACCGCAAGGCTGATGACGCTCTGGCAGCCGCTCAGAAGGCTCAGCAAACTGCTGACGAAGCCAACGAGCGCGCTCTGCGTATGCTGGAAAAAGCCAGCCGCAAGTAATAGCCCACAAGGCTATGCCAAGCCGACCCAGTTTCTGGGTCGGCTTTTTTATTGCCTGCCAATTTCTAGGGCCAATAAAAAACCCGTCAGCCTTGCGGCGTGACGGGCTTGATACAAATGATCGCAATCAGATTGCAGGGTCAGTCGAGACTAAAGCCTGACCTGGCTGAGCGATTTCAACTGGAAGACCGTCCTCAGCAGCAACAACTTCACGAAGCATTTCCCAATCCAGGCGAAGGTTGGCAAATTCATCATTCTTAAGTAGCGAGTTGATCACCGCTGTGTGCTTATCAACTACTGATGCCTCGCCAGAATCACTGAGCGGTGCATGCGCTTCTAGATAGATCTTGCCGCCACTGCGACCAAATTTGTACGGCTCGTTGATTATGCGCACCGAGGTTCCAACCGAAACCATGGTGGCCAGTTTCAAAACGTTATGGTTCAGCATACGGAAACAGCCGTGACTGACCCGCATGCCAATACCAAATTTCTTGTTCGAACCATGGATCAGATAACCCGGCACAGACAAACCCATCTTATACGGGCCGAGCGGATTGTTTGGACCTGGCGGTACGTAGGCAGGTAGCGGATCACCGTTGGCCGCATGTTCCTCAAGAATTGATTTAGGCGGCGTCCAGCCCGGGTTAGGCGTCATCGCGGTGATACGTGCGTTGGCTACCGGCGAACTCCAGCCTTCACGACCAATACCCAACGGGTAGGTGTAAACCACGTTACGACCTTTGGGGTAGTAATAGAGGCGGTATTCAGCCAAGTTGATCACGATGCCTTCGCGTGGGCCTGGCGGCAGAATAAAGCGGGTAGGCAGAATGATGTCTGTGCCCTCGCCAGGAAGCCAAGCGTCAACGCCAGGATTGGCTGCGACCATCTCCAAGTAACCCAAGTCGTTGGCCGAGCCAAGATCAGCGAAAGTGTCTTCGTACTTGGCTTTGTGCACACGGATTTCACCCGCGATGTCTTCGCCAGGTGGAGGCAACGGCAACTCAAGAGCGCTTGCAGATGAAACGGCAAACAAGGCCGCCAGAGGCAGGCAACGGGTGACGGCAAAGGCACGCGACAACATCCGGGAATTCCTGACGTAAAAGGTTGGTAATATTTAGCGCGATTGTACACCGATTGATCAATCGCTTGGAAAGCCCACTGCAGCTAAATGGACGGGCGCTCACCGCGCTTTTGCGCGTCCAGCACAACCTTACAAGCCGAACACAAACGCTGATCACGTAAGCCTGCTTTGTCCAGAACACGCCACACAGGCTGCGCCGGTAACAAACTGCCACACAGCGTTCGATCAGCAAACTCGCCCAACTCAAGCTGGCGCGCCAACAAATGCACACGTACTTCTCGGCAGGCAAACAGGTCAAGCTGCTCATCTGGCTCGATCAATTGATAGGCATGCAAAGACCAAGCAGGACGCGGCATCGGGGGCTCCAGAACAGGGTCGCCACATTAGCCGAAAGGTCGAGGGCAGAAAAGCCTGTCAGAGCAAAGGTTTCAGGGTTGGCCAGACGTTCTCCAACAACCTGGACTGCGCTTCGGCAGTGGGGTGAATACCATCGGCCTGCATCATCTCAGGCACACCCCCTACGCCCTCCAGCACGAACGGCACCAGCGGCACGCTGAACTCGCTGGCAACCTGTGGAAACACCGCCGCAAACGCTGTGGTGTAACGCAGGCCGTAATTAGGCGGCAGTTGCATCCCCAAAATCAGCACTTGGGCGCCCTTTTGCTGCGAGGCCTGCACCATGGCCGCAAGGTTTTGTTGCAATCCCACCCACTGGTCAGGAACCCCACAAACTCAAGGGTTCCAGCCAATGACCGCCAAATCGAATGCCCAAAGTGGCACAAGTCTGTTACAAATCGCGCCGCTCAAGCTGACCACACAGCTCGCTAAGCCTTGGCACTTCCGCAGGCATGGCCGCTACTACCTTCGCTTCAGGCCCCGTAGCCGCTCAAGGCAAAGACCAGTCAGGCGTCCTCAAGGTGGCCCAGGCGTTCGCCAGTGCGGGTCTGTCCTTGCAGGCAAGCCCTATGACCATGCGTGTCTATCGGGATCATCTGGCTGAACAGGCGCAGCTTGAGGCCCGCCGACTTGCTGAATCTCAGGCACACGCCGCCCGCTGCCATATCC
This sequence comes from Pseudomonas sp. Ga0074129, assembly GCA_001465025.1. Classification (GTDB taxonomy): domain Bacteria; phylum Pseudomonadota; class Gammaproteobacteria; order Pseudomonadales; family Pseudomonadaceae; genus Aquipseudomonas. Next base: position 22,437 of record LNDO01000057.1, on the reverse strand, counting down.
CGACACCGAAAGAGATCGCAGAGCGCAAAGCCGAACGTGAGCGCAAGGCACAGGCCATCCGAGACCACGGGGCACAAATCCGCAGCCAGCTTGGCCGCTGAAAGCCATTCACTTAGACCATTAGGAGTTACAGACCATGAAACCGTTTCAATACAAAGCACCAGACCGCACCTACACCCAATCCGTGGCATCCCTTGGACTGACCCAGGTGTCTTTCCACAGCTCAGACGTTCGCGCCCAGGAGATGGCAGCCAGTGATCCAGCGGTTTACGCCCAGGCAATGCAGGAAGTCGCCGACGAGCACCTTAACGGCGCTGAGTGGCGTGAGAACATGGATAACGCTTTCCCCTCTGAGGTTCGCCCGTTCGGCTCAGTCCCAACGTGCCCCCAAGTGGCCCTGATGGATAACCGCTCGGTGACCTTCGATCCTCGCCAGACCTACGATGGCCGCACCGTGACCAAGGGTGAAGCTGTAGCGGGCTCGCTGGTGTCGATGGAGGCCCCAGAGGTCGGCGTTCTGGTGTCGGGTCGCATCTCCATTCTCGACCACACAGTGCAGTTTGGATTCACTGAACGAAGCATGGCGCAGACAGGCGAAAAACTACTGAATGATCTTGAGCTAAGCATGGCGAGCAAGATCGCCGAGAGCCTGGAAGGTCAGCCTTCTGTGTCGAAGGTCTACGCAGGGGCAATCACTGGCACACCTACCGCACAGGCAGAGGATGTCCTTGACCTCATTGCTGTTCACTTGGACACCTACTGGGGCCGCGACATCTCAGAGTTTGGCGTGCTGGTGCCGGTAAGCCTTCGCCCTGTGCTCAACCGTGCGGCCCAACGGGCTGGCCTGGAGGACATTGACGAACTCGTGGGCACCCGTGTGCAGGTCTATAGCGGCACAGACCGTGGCATCTTCTTGGTTCCCAAGGCGTTCGCCATGCTGTCCTTCCGAGAGAACAGTGAAGGGGACGTGTGGCGCGTTGAGCTATCCCGCAATAGCTCCTTGCTGAGCTGGGAACTTGAGGTCTCCGCAGTGGTGGACGTAATGGCCACCGCAATGGTTGAAGTCAAGGTAGGCGGCTCTGATTGGGAGACCACACAGGTAGCGCTGCCACTGGTCAAACAGCTTGTCCTGGCAGAACAGCCTGCCCCACCTGTAGGCCCGTAAAGGCTCGCAGTGATTCGCTGTAGGGATAGAGGGTGGTTGTTTAACCATCCCTGCCCATCATCAAGGAATGAGCCCTGGGAACACCTGGGGCCGTCCTACTTAGTCCTTATGCCGACGACTGGCGGACACTGGTTCTTGAGGAACCACCTTGATAGCTCTGAGCACCTAATGGGTCTCAGGGCTTCTTTTTGCAATACCCGACTATTTTAGTAGGACTTACCATGAGTAGCCTGATGCTGATCTATGGGGCTGCATTGTTGCTCAGGGTTGTCGTGTGGTTGTCCTTGAGAAAATGGGTCAAAAATCCGAGCCCCCATCTAATATACAAAGCCCGCCCACTACCCCCTCGGGGCCCCAGTGGACTGGCACAAATGGGGCACAAGTGTGTGACAAATCACGGTTGACAGGCACCCGGAGGCGAACATTAATATGCCGCTTCCTGACCAGCTCAGGGACTACTTCAGAGCAACGGCTTCAGCATCGGCCAGACGTTATCCAGCAACCGAGGCTGAGCTTCAGCAGTAGGGTGAATCCCATCACTCTGCATCATGGAAGGCACGCCACCTATGCCCTCCAGCACGAAAGGCACCAAGGCTGAGCCAGTCTCATTGGCAACCTTGGGGAACACATCGGCGAAAGCTGTTGTGTATCGCACACCGTAATTAGGCGGTAGTTGCATCCCCAAAATCAGCACTTTGGCCCCAACCTTCTGTGACTGCTGAACCATGGCCGCAAGGTTTTGTTGCAATTGCGCAGGAGGCTGGCCACGCAGACCATCGTTGCCTCCCAACTCGATAATCACCAGCTCCGGCTGGTGCTCTGCAAGTAGCGCAGGCAGCCGCGCGGCACCGCCCGCACTGGTGTCACCACTGATCGAAGCATTAACAACTTGATGGTCAAAACCCTGCTCATCCAGCCGTTTTTCCAGCAAAGCTACCCAACCCTGCCGGGTATCCATGCCAAAAGCCGCGCTGATACTATCGCCGACGACCAGTAAGGTACCCGCAAACGCCGACGAGCCGCACAACAGCAGACTTAGAGCAGTACCTATCAACCACGCACGCATTGGATTCTCCATGAGCTCAAGTATTCTCACCGCGCGAAACCTTAGCAAAGTGGTCCCCAGCACGGAAGGCGAGCTAACCATACTCCATGACCTGTCCCTGGAACTTGTTTCAGGTGACAGCCTGGCGATTGTTGGCAGTTCCGGCTCGGGTAAATCCACCCTCCTCGGCCTGCTGGCCGGGCTTGATCTGCCCAGCAGCGGCAGCGTGGTACTGGCAGGCAATGACCTGGCCGCCCTTGATGAAGATCAGCGCGCCCGCGTTCGAGCAGAGCATGTGGGTTTTGTATTTCAGTCCTTCCAGTTGCTCGACAGTTTGAATGCCCTGGAAAACGTCATGCTGCCCCTTGAGCTTGAAGGCCATGCCGACGCCCGCCAACGCGCCCGCGCCCTGCTAGAGCGCGTGGGCCTGGGGCAACGCCTGACGCATTACCCACGCCAATTGTCGGGTGGTGAGCAACAGCGTGTCGCCATTGCACGTGCCTTTGCCGCAGAGCCTGCGGTGCTGTTTGCCGATGAACCCACCGGCAACCTCGACAGCCACACAGGCGAGCGCATCAGCGATTTGCTCTTCGAATTGAATAAGGAACGCGGCGCGACACTGGTGCTGGTCACCCACGATGAACGTCTGGCGCATCGCTGCCAGCGCCTGATTCGCCTGGAAGGCGGCCATTTGGTCGATCAGGTTGAACCCTGATGAACCACTTACCGCTGCCTCGTCTTGTTTCGCTGGCTGCTCGCCAGTTACTGCGCGACGCCCGTGCGGGCGAATTGCGTGTGCTGTTCTTTGCGCTGCTGATTGCCGTGGCGGCCAGCACCGCCATTGGCTACTTCAGCGCACGTTTGAACGACGGCATGTTGATGCGCGCCACCGAGTTTCTCGCTGCCGACCTGCGCCTAACCGGCAGCTCACCTAATACGCCAGAACAAATCAGCCTGGGCAAGGAACTGGGTCTTGATCACGCCCAACTGGTGGAGTTTTCCAGCGTGATCGCCAGTGACGCAGGCATTCAACTGGCCAGCGTCAAAGCCGCGGGCAGCGCCTACCCACTGCGCGGCGCACTTAAAAGTGCCGCCAATTTGTATGACACCGAGCAAATTAGTCCCGGTCCAAAGCCCGGTGAAGCCTGGGCCGAAGCACGCTTGTTTGTCGCCCTGAACCTCAAGCCCGGCGACAGTATTGATGTAGGCACTAAAACCCTTCGTCTGACCCGAGTACTGACGTTTCTGCCTGATGAAGCCGGCGATTTTTACAGCCTGACACCGCACCTGCTGATGCACCTCGATGACCTCGCCGCCACCGGCGTGGTCCAGCCGGGCAGCCGCGTGCGTTATCAGGAGTTGTGGCGTGGCGAGCCTGAGGTGCTGGCGCAGTATCGCCAACGCCTCACCTTGGAACCCAACCAGCGCCTGGAAGATGCCAAAGACGGCAATCGCCAAGTAGGCAACGCCTTGGGCCGCGCTGAACGTTATCTCAACCTGGCCAGTCTGGCTGCAGTATTGCTGGCCGGGGTGGCCGTTGCGCTTTCCGCCGCGCGCTTTGCCGCCCGTCGGTTTGACGCCAGCGCCTTGCTGCGCTGCCTGGGCTTGTCACGCAACCAGGCATTGGCCTTGTTCAGTCTGCAACTGGCTCTGCTCGGCATCAGCGCAAGCCTGATTGGCGCGCTGCTCGGCTGGCTGGCGCAACTCACGCTGTTTCACCTGCTGCAGGACTTGCTGCCCGCCCAGATTCCCGCCGGAGGCCTGTGGCCCGCCTTCGCCGGCATGGCTACCGGTTTAGTGGCGCTGGCCGGCTTTGCCCTGCCGCCACTGGCAGCCCTTGGCCGTGTGCCGCCGCTGCGCGTGCTGCGCCGCGACATGCTGCCGGTGCCGGCCAGTTCCTGGCTGGTTTATGGGGCTGCGCTGTTCGCGCTGGGCCTGATCATGTGGCGCTTGAGCCTGGACCTGCCGTTGACCTTTGCTTTGCTGGGCGGTGGCTTGGTCACAGCGGTGATACTCGGTGGCCTGCTGTTAGTCGGTTTGCAGAGTCTGCGCCGTTTGCTGGCCAAAGCTTCATTGCCGTGGCGACTGGGGCTGGGCCAATTGCTCCGTCACCCGCTTGCCGCTGCAGGTCAGTCGCTGGCCTTTGGTCTGATCATTTTGGCCATGGCCCTGATTGCCCTGCTGCGCGGCGAACTGCTCGACACCTGGCAGGATCAGCTGCCGGAAAACGCCCCCAATCACTTCGCGATGAATATTCTGCCGGCTGATCAAGACGCCTTCGCCGCGCGATTGAACGCACTTTCGCCGCATCCAGCGCCCTTGTTCCCTGTAGTGCCGGGCCGTCTGGTGATGATCAATGGCGAACCCGTGCGCCAAGCGGTGACCAAGGAATCGCAAGGCGAACGCGCCATTCGCCGTGATCTGAGCCTGACCTGGGCCGCAGACCTGCCCGCCGACAACCAACTGATTGCCGGCAGTTGGTGGTCAGACAACAACAGCAGCGAATTACCGGGCGTTTCCGTGGAATCCGAACTGGCCGAAAGCCTGCAACTGCAGCTGGGCGACCGGCTGAGTTTCAGCATTGGCGGGCTCAACCGCGAAGCCGTGGTCACCAGCCTGCGCGAAGTGGACTGGAACAATTTTCAGCCCAACTTCTACATGATCTTCCAGCCTGGCACGTTGCAGGACTTACCCGTGACCTACCTCACCAGCTTCTACCTGCCGCCCAATCAAGAGCAGCAACTGGTTGAGCTGTCGCGCGCCTTCCCGGCCGTGACCTTGCTGCAGGTGGAAGCGCTGCTTGAGCAACTGCGCAGCATCTTGGCGCAAGTCACCCTGGCCATCGAGTTCGTCTTGCTGTTCGTCCTGGCTGCGGGGCTGACTGTTTTGTTCGCCGGCCTGCAAGCCACCCTTGATGAGCGTATTCGCCAAGGCGCCCTGCTGCGCGCGCTGGGCGCTGAGCGCAAGCTGTTGATCAAGGCGCGGCGGGCTGAATTCGGTTTGCTGGGCGCGTCAAGCGGTCTGCTGGCAGCCGTGGGCTGTGAACTGATCAGCTTTCTGCTGTATCGCTTTGCTTTCGACCTCGTCTGGCAACCGCACCCTTGGCTGCTGCTGTTGCCGCTGATCGGCGCATTGCTGGTCGGCACTGCCGGGGTGATGGGCACTCGCCGCGCACTCAACGTCAGCCCGCTGACGGTGCTGCGCGAGGGCTGATAGACTCGCGCCTGCATTTTTCTCATGCCGTCGAACCTACTGACTAAACAGTAGGTTCGACGTGCAGCCGATGTTGAACAGGAACCCATGAGTCGCTACCGCCCACCCCGCTCCGCCGGCACGCCTTTGATCACGCCCGAAGGCGAAGCGCGTATGCGTGCCGAACTGCATGAGCTTTGGCATGTGCGCCGTCCGCAAGTGACCCAGTCCGTCAGCGAGGCTGCCGCCCAGGGCGACCGCTCAGAGAATGCCGAGTACACCTACGGCAAGAAGATGCTGCGCGAAATCGACAGCCGTGTGCGCTTTCTAACCAAGCGCCTGGAAAACCTCAAAGTGGTCAGCACACACCCCAGCGATCCGGATAAAGTTTATTTCGGCGCATGGGTCACTGTGGAAGACGAAGACGGTATTGAAGCGCGCTACCGCATCGTCGGCCCGGATGAGCTGGATTTGAAAAACCACCTGATCAGCATCGACTCGCCACTGGCCCGCGCGCTGGTTGGTAAAGGCCTGGACGCTGAAGTGCGGGTGCACACCCCCACCGGCGAGAAAACCTGGTACATCGTGGCCATCGATTACCCGTGACCAAGCCTAGTATGCCCCCCGCCCCCGATAATGCCTTACCGCACGCCCGCCTTGAGTGGGATGAGCAGGGTCAACCGCTGTCCAGCGAGTTCGCCGATGTGTACTTCTCCAACGAAAACGCACTGGCGGAAACCCGCTATGTGTTTCTCGCCAATAACCAATTAACCGAACGCTTCAACGCGCTCACGGCGCATGAGCAATTTGTGATCGGCGAAACCGGCTTCGGCACGGGGCTTAATTTTCTCTGCGCCTGGCAATTGTTTGAGCAGCACGCGGTGGCGGGCGCACGCCTGCATTTTGTCAGCGTAGAAAAATACCCCCTGAGCAAAGCCGATCTGCAACGCGCACTGGCGCTGTGGCCAGAGCTGGCGTCCTACGCCGAACAGTTGCTGGCGCAGTACGTGGCCCTGCATCCGGGCTTTCAACGGATGGTGCTGGCGGGTGGGCGCATCGTACTGACGCTGCTGATCGGTGATGCGCTGGAGCTCTTCGGGCAACTGGACGCCAAGATCGATGCCTGGTTCCTCGACGGTTTCGCACCGGCGAAAAACCCGGACATGTGGACGCCGGAGCTGTTTGCTCAACTGGCCAGGCTGTCCCACAGCGATACGACGCTGGGCACTTTTACCAGCACCGGTTATGTGCGCCGCCGGCTCAATGACGCTGGCTTCAAGATGAAGCGCGTACCGGGCCTGGGGAAAAAATGGGAAGTGCTTAAAGGCACTTTTATCGGCACCGCTGACTCGGCAGGAAAACCTTGGTTCGCCCGCCCCACACCGGTCACAGGTGAACGCACAGCGCTGGTGATCGGCGCGGGTCTGGCGGGCTGCGCAACGGCCGCCAGCCTGGCGCAGCGCGGCTGGCAGGTCACCTTGCTGGAGCGTCACCATGGCATCGCCCAGGAAGCCTCGGGCAATCCGCAGGGTGTGCTGTACCTCAAGCTGTCCGCCCATCACACCGCATTATCACGCTTAATTGTCAGCGGCTACGGCCACACGCGTCGTGTGCTGGAGCACCTGCACAAGGGTCAGGACTGGGACAACTGCGGTGTGCTGCAACTGGCTTTTGATGCCAAGGAAGCCCAGCGTCAGGCGCAGCTTGCAACCGCATTCCCCGCCGACTTGCTGGTGGAACTAACGCAAGCCGAGGCCGAAGATAAAGCCGACATTGCCCTGACCAGTGGCGGTCTGTTCTATCCCGAGGCGGGCTGGGTTAATCCGCCAGCGCTGTGCCAGTGGCTGAGTCAGCAGCCCAGCATTGACCTGCAACTGCATCAGCAAGCGCTGGAGTTGCGTCGGGTTGACGACCAGTGGCACGCCTGGAACGGTGAGCAGTTGCTGGCCAGCGCCAGTGTGGTGATCCTGGCCAGCGCCGCAGAGATCAAAGGCTTTGAACAGGCCGCACACTTGCCACTCAAACGTATTCGCGGCCAGATCACCCGCCTGCCCGCCACAGCCACCAGCCGCGCATTGAGCACTGTGGTATGCGCTGAAGGTTATATCGCGCCGGTACGCGAAGACGAACACACCCTAGGTGCAAGCTTCGACTTCAACAGTGACGACCTGACACTGAACAGCGCCGACCACGCGAGCAATCTGCAACTGCTGGAAGAAATTTCGCCAGCGCTTTCCAGCTCACTGAATGCTGCAGCACTTGATCACGAGCACCTGCAAGGCCGCGCCGCCTTTCGCTGCACCAGCCCCGATTACCTGCCGATTGTTGGCCCACTCGCTGACGCCACGGCATTTGCCGATGCCTATGCCGTGCTGAGCAAGGATGCCCGCCAAGTACCGAACATAACCTGTCCGTGGCTCGACGGCCTGTATATCAACAGCGGGCATGGTTCACGTGGGCTAATTACCGCGCCACTGTCCGGAGAGTTGATTGCGGCCTGGCTAAACGACGAACCGCTACCCGTGCCTGTCGATGTGGCACAGGCCTGTCACCCGAATCGTTTTGCCTTGCGTACGCTGATCCGCAATAAACCGTAGGTTAGGTCGCGCGGCGTTCCGTTGAGGCGCGCCGCGACAAAGCCCATCGGAAGCGCTATTCGCGGCTAAAGCCCCTCCCACAAGGCATGGCGATTTCAACCGCGCAGGCTAAACCGCCAGGCGCGGTGGATTTTCGGATTACGGGCAAAGTCCGGATCAAGGGTCGACGCGCTGATTTCTTCCACCTGATAACGCGCGGCCAGGCTCTCATCGAGCTCAAACTTGCGGAAGTTGTTGGAGAAATACAGCACCCCATCCTTGGTTAGACGAGCCATGGCCAAATCAAGCAACTGCAAGTGATCGCGCTGCACATCGAAGATGCCTTCCATGCGCTTGGAATTAGAGAAGGTCGGCGGATCGATAAAGATCAGTTCGTATTCACCACGGCCTTCGGCCAGCCAAGCCATTACATCGCCTTGCTCCAGCTTGTTCTTATCCGAGTAGCCGTTGAGCGACAGGTTGCGCCGCGCCCAGTCGAGGTAGGTTTTCGACAAATCGACACTGGTAGTGGTGCGCGCACCACCCTTGGCCGCATGCACAGTGGCGGTGGCCGTATAGCAGAACAGATTGAGGAAGCGCTTACCGGCGGCCTCTCGCTGAATGCGCAGGCGCAGCGGCCGGTGATCGAGGAACAAGCCGGTATCCAGATAGTCGGTCAGGTTGACCAAAAGTTTGACGCCGCCTTCGCGGACTTCGAGGAACTGCCCCTGCGTGGCCTGGCGCTGGTACTGTTTGGTACCGCTCTGGCGTTCACGGCGCTTGATCACCACCTTATTCTTGTCAACACCCAGCGCCTGCGGAATCGCGGCGATGGCATCAAACATACGCTCTTTGGCTTTCTCCGGATCAATCGACTTGGGCGCGGCATATTCCTGCACGTGCACCCAATCACCGTATAAGTCCACCGCCATGGAATATTCCGGCATGTCGGCATCGTACAAGCGATAGCACTCAACACCCTCTTTACGCGCCCACTTACCTAGCTGCTTGAGGTTCTTTTGCAAGCGGTTGGCAAACATCTGCCCGCCTTCGCTCAAGCGCGCCTGCTCAACCACAGGCGCCGGTGCTGGCGCGGGTTTGATCGGGTTGCCGTTCTTGTTGTACTGACGCTCCAGCGGCTCAAGCGGTGCCTTGTCGGCCTCAGCCTGTTCGCGCTCGCGTTCACGCTGCTCAGGGGTACGACGCTCGCCCGTGACAAACTGCTCGGGCTGCACCTTAATTAGCAGCAACTTGCACGGCAACGCACCGTTCCAGAAGGCGTATTGCTTGTGGCTGCGAATGCCCATGCGCTTGCCCAGGTCCGGCGCGCCGGTAAACACCGCCGCCTCCCAGCCCATGCAAGCCTGACGTAGACGCTCACCGAGGTTCTGGTAGAGGTACAGCAAACTGGCTTCTTCACCCAAACGCTCGCCGTAGGGTGGGTTGCAAATCACCAGGCCTTTTTGGTTCTGATCCGGACGCGGCTCAAAGGTCGCCACTTCGCCCTGATAAACCTTGACCCAATCGCCCATACCGGCACGCTCGATGTTGTTGCGCGCGGGCTGGATCAACCGAGGGTCGGCTTCATAACCGCGAATCCACAGCGGTGGTTTGGCCATGCCCGCTGCTGCGCGCTCTTCGGCCTCGGCATGGACTTTCTTCCACAAGGCCGGTACGTGGCCTAGCCATTTACTGAAGCCCCACTGCTCGCGGGTCATGTTCGGCGCGATGTCGGCGGCGATCATCGCCGCTTCGACCAAGAAGGTACCGACGCCACACATGGGGTCAGCCAGCGCGCCGCCTTCAGCTGCAATACGCGGCCAGCCGGCACGAATCAACACGGCAGCGGCGAGGTTTTCTTTCAGCGGTGCAGCACCCTGCTGCAGGCGATAGCCACGTTGATGCAGGCTGTGACCGGACAGGTCGAGGGACAAGATAGCCTCGCCGCGATCCAGACGCAGGTGCACGCGCAAATCCGGGTTGATCTTATCCACCGAGGGTCGGGTGCCGTCTTTCAGGCGCAGCTTATCGACAATGGCGTCTTTGACTTTCAGCGCGCCGAAATGGGTGTTATCGATACCCGAGCCATTGCCACTGAACTCAACCGCTAGGCTGCCAGTGGACTCCAGGTGCTCGAACCAATCGACCTCCAGCACCCCCTCATAGAGGCTTTGAGCGTCCTGCACGCTGTAGCGCTTGAGCACCAACAACACGCGGTTGGCCAGGCGCGACCACAAGCACAAGCGGTAAGCCGTTTCCATGTCGGCCATGCCACGAATGGCCGAGGTGTGCTCGCGCGCCTCTTCAAGGCCAAGCTGGGTTGCCTCATCCATTAGCAGGCCTTCAAGGCCCTTGGGACAGGTGAGGAAGAGTTCGTAACGATCCGACATGGGGGTTTCCAGTGCCTAAGGCAATCAACGGCGTGCAGAGCTTTCAGCACGTCCAAAATAAGTGACTATCGAGTCGCAGAGCGACCCTTCGTCGGAATAATCAATAGTCTCAATCGCTATTCATTCGCGATAGCACGTTAACAGCACATGCCCCGCCTACGCCCACAGCATAGGCCTTTGCGCGAAAAAACGACGTGCTTGCCACAACGCCTTATGGCCTGACCCGCAAAAACATTACGGCCTTATGACGAAACGGTCATTCACAGGCAACCGCACATTGGTTAGAAATCATCCTAGGTCAGCGCTGCAACGGCGCTGGCAAGGAGGCTCGCGACGCCGGCAGCGAACTCCGTAGGCAGACCATTTCTGCCTGACCTTGCTTCAAGGTCTAAGGGACATAACAGTCAACATTGAGGGCTACACCCTATGAGAAGACTTAAGCGTGATCCGTTAGAAAGAGCTTTTTTGCGCGGTTATCAATACGGCATCAGTGGCAAATCCCGCGAACTCTGTCCATTTACCCTTCCCTCTGTCCGCCAAGCTTGGTTAAACGGCTGGCGCGAAGGTCGCGGTGACAACTGGGACGGCATGACCGGCACCGCCGGCATCCATCGACTCAACGAACTTCACGCCGTCGGCTGATTCAGGAACCTACCGACTCACCAAGCGCGCTCCATCCGAGCGGCGGGCGTAGGCCCAAGGGCTCCGTTAAGGAGCCCTTTTTTATGGCACACGCTAATCGCTGTTCTGTTATCAGGCCTTGTGTGGCAGCGCCGCAATCGCATCAACCGCCTCGCGAATCAGCGCAGGGCCCTTGTAAATAAAGCCAGAGTAAATCTGCACCAAGCTCGCACCGGCAGCGATCTTCTCTGCGGCATGCTTGCCCTCGTTGATGCCGCCCACGGCGATAATCGGCAGACGACCTTTCAACTCACCGGCCAGCACTTTCACGATGTGGGTGCTCTTGTCACGCACCGGCGCGCCAGACAAACCACCGGCTTCGTCGGCGTACTCCAGCCCCTGGACACTTTCGCGGCTCAGCGTAGTGTTGGTGGCGATCACCGCATCCATACCGGCTTCAACCAAAGCGTTGGCCACTTCAATGGTTTCTTCATCGCTCATATCCGGGGCGATCTTGATCGCCAGCGGTACGCGCTTGCCATGCTGCGCGGCCAGGTCTTCCTGGCGCTGGCGCAGCGCTTCAAGCAATTGCTTGAGCGAGTCACCGAACTGCAGGCTGCGCAGGCCTGGGGTATTGGGCGAACTGACGTTAACGGTCACGTAGCTGGCATGCTGATAAACCTTGTCCAGGCACAGCAAGTAGTCATCCACGGCATTCTCGACCGGTGTGTCAAAATTCTTGCCGATGTTGATGCCGAGTACACCCCTGTATTGGGCGGCTTGCACACGGGCCAGTAGGTGATCAACGCCCAGGTTGTTAAAACCCATGCGGTTGATGATGGCCTCTGCCTCAGGCAAGCGGAAAAGACGCGGCTTGGGATTGCCTGGCTGCGGACGCGGAGTCACGGTGCCAATTTCAACAAAACCAAAGCCCAACTGGGCAAAGCCGTCGATAGCGTCGCCATTCTTGTCGAGGCCGGCCGCCAAGCCGACGGGGTTGGCAAACTCCAGTCCCATTACCGTGACCGGCAATGCAGCGGGCTGCTTGGTCAGCAGCCCACTAAGGCCCAAACGACCTGCAGCACCGATCAGGTCGATGGACAGTTCATGAGACGATTCCGGGGAAAGTTTGAACAACAGCTCGCGGGCCAGGGTATACATGGGCAGGCTTAGCTCGATAGAGTTACAAAGGCGGCGATTATACCCGGCTGCGAAGCGGATAGGCGAGGCACACGGCGGCGCTCAGCCCAAGCGCTTAAGATTGAGCAGTTTACCGGCGGTGCTGAACTCAAGCTCGAAGGAACCATAGACGCCATCATGGGTCAGAAATTGCCGAAAGTAGTGGGCTGGCACACTGACGCTTCGTCCATCGCGACTTTGCACTAATATCCGGTTGGCATGGCCTTGATACACAACCCGCAAGCGCTCGGCCGATAACGCAATATCAAACACCAGAGTGGGCATGGAGGCACCTTTGCAACTGACTGCAGCAATCTTGCCATATACGGCGCGCGTGCTCGGCATGAAAACTGTCGCAAAAATGCTCGCGCTCAGCACGAGCGGCAAGCGAGATGTAGGAGCTGGCGTATGACGAGGCAACCATGAGCCTGTCTGAACAGCACGTCACCCTGAGTGCTCGCCTAAGCGCGCTGGCACAGCGCCTTGGTTTTATCGGTCGCGGCCAACGCCAGATACTTGATCGGGCCAGTCAGCTACGCCTGCCTTTCAGCCCCCTGCCCGCCCCGCGTGCAAGTATTTGCTGGCAAGACGGCCTGCAGCTTCAGCGCCTGGTAGATCTGCCGCGCAATGCGCTTTCCGGCCCCGTACAAGAGGACAAAGCCCAGGCCCACGCAACGTTAGTGCGCATAATCGAGGCGCAGGAACAGCCGCTGGGTTCGCTTGATATGCGCCTGATTGAAGGCGTGTCCAGTTTTAACCCCGAGCAAGCGGGTTATGCCAGCTTCGAGGTATTCGCCGCCAGCACGTCATGTCGCCCCGTGCGGATCATCAGCTACAAGGATTTCGTCAAAACCATCAGTTTGGCCCTACCGCGCTTTCTTGCAGGCGATGCAATCAGCCTGCGCCAAGCCAGCTGGCGCAATAACCGGCTGTTCTGGAGCGGTGATCATCACGCTGAAGCCTTTGCCTGCGCCATTGCGTATGCGCGCATGCGCGGACTGGAAGTCAACCTGCCGGCCATCATCAGCCACTACCGCTTAAGTGACAGCGGCCTGGATAACCTGCAACAGCACTACCACGTGCTGGCCATGCCGCATGCAGCCTGGAGCGAGCCAGCATTTATGGCGCTGCTGCTCGACAGCGGCCTGCCTTATGCACGGTTGTCACTGTTGGCTGGAGCGGGCTCACCCGAGTTTCTCCTGCTGCCCAAACATTCGGCCGAAGCCACTGCATTGGGTGAGGGACTGCGCCTGGCTGGGGCGCCAGATGTGGTGGCTTATCTGCGGCAGTTGCAGACGCCGTAAGCCCCGACAAACCTCAGGCTGATGCAACAGGCGACCGCCTAGACGGCTTTTATCCAGACGATTACAGACAATATGCCTGCCACCGGCTTATCGCAGGGCGATAAGCCGGGCAAACGGGCTAGGCAATTTTCAGCGCATTGTCATCCAGCATGTTCATGATCACCGTCGCCTCATTGCTGTTGCCATAAAGCGTGGAGAGGTTGACGTTATCAAGCATGACCTGCTGCTCGACCGGCCCACTGGCAACCGTTCTGATGCTGATGGTGGTTGTGGTCCCCAAGAAGGCAAAATCCAGATAGTCCTGCAGGACATTTGGATCGGTGCCAACGCCTGAAAGTAACTGCGACAGATCCAGAATGTCGGAGTTGAGGCCATTGGTATTGATGGTGAAATCTGTGATGTGATCCAGGCCGCCACCCAAACCGCCTTTTTGCCAAAGGAAGGTGTCTTTACCGGTGCCACCGGTCATGGTGTCACCGCCCAACCCGCCAATCAGGATGTCATCACCGCCATTACCGACTAGCGTGTCACCACCCGCGCCGCCAAACAGTAGGTTGGCGCTGCCGTTACCCGTTAGCGTGTCGCCAAAGCTGGAACCGATCAGATTATCGATGCTATTGAGGGTGTCAGTCCCTGCACCGCCGGTATTCTGCGCAGTGGCAACAACAAGGCTGACGGTTACAGCCGAGCCCGCATCGATATAACTTGCAGTATCGATACCTGCTCCGCCATTTAACGTGTCGTTGCCGGCGCCACCGGCCAGGATGTCGTTGCCATTACCGCCGTTCAGGGTGTCGTTACCCCCAAGGCCGATCAAAATGTCATCGCCATCACCCCCACTAAGGGTGTCGTTGCCACCATCACGGCCCAAAAGGATTTCATTGCGGAAAGTACCTGTCAGCGAAGTGGAATCGGCACTGCGCACAACATCGACAACTCCGGTATCTATAACCGTGCTGCCATTAATGGATGCACCATAGGCGAATCTGCCACCATCGGCTGCACCTGCGCTTTCCTCAGTAAAGCGCGCTGTAGCGGCCACCAGCGCTGCACTGCCGTCCACAGCCCCTACCACGTTTAATACTGATAACAGGCTGCTGTTAGGCCCGCTGTCGTTGGCAAGCAATGCCCAGGTTGGGATAGCGATGACATCATTGCCGTCCTGGGTGTTTACATTGGTCAACACGAGGTCATCACGCACAACCAACGGGGCAGAGTCCGGACTGATCGCGATGTTGAGACTGCCCAGAGCAGTGGCATCCGCATCGTTATCGATCAGGGTAAAACCAATGCTCAAGGCAATGGCCGTGGTAATCGTATTGGGCGGTGTATAGGTGTAGCCACCGGTGAGCATATTTACGGTGATGTCAGAGCCAGAGCCCATCAGCACCTTCAACGAAGTGCCCGTTAGGCTGCCGTTGTTGGTGCCTCCTGACGCCACAACGGTATTGGACGATTTGGAATAGGTGTAGGTCGTGCCATTAACCACCAACGTATGAACAAAACCACCGTCACTGCCAAAACTGCCGCCGGTTGTGAGGTTGCCAGTGATGGGAGACGCTTGGGCTGTTGCCACCAAGGTTGCAGTCAGATCGTTGAAGTCATCCACGACAGTGGCAGCCGTATTGTTACCGCCATTAGTGCCGTCGTAGGCAATCGGGTTCAGCGCTGCGGCATCCACACCCGAGCCCATAGCTAAGGCATAAGACCGGATATTATTGGCCGTGAGGAAGTTGATCCACGCCTGTTCTTCTGACACACCGCCATTGGCATAGGGTGCCGGCCAACCAGCCGCAGTACCCGCCACATCTGAAATGCCTGCATCCCCCGTTGGTCGGTTGGGATAACCATCCGAGAGGAAGTAAGCCACGTTTTGCACGCTGCCCATGGTGAGTTTGCCGCTTTCACTGAATGAGTTGATGGCGTCGATCAATGCCGCGTCGTAGTTGGTGACCGAACCGGTAGTGGCCGCCACGATGGCCGCCTTCGCGGCATCAAGTGTCAACCAAGTCGCGGCGCTTGAAGCATTGGTGGCAAAGGTGGTGAAGCTGACCTTCACCTCACCCAGCGCATCGTACTGCTCCAAAAGTTCCAGCAACGCGTTTTTGGCCACTTGCAAACGGCTCATGCCGCCAACGCCCGAGTCATTATTCATGCTGTCCGAGACGTCCAGAATGATGACTAGGTTGGTATTAAGCTGGGTCGACGCCTGACCACTGTGGACCTGATTGACGGCGTTTGGCGCATCATCCAAGAAGCTGATGGCATGCCCAAGATCAATCGAACTCGTGGCCTGATCTCCGTCTTTGTCGGTGATTGTGGCGTTGAGTTTGATCAGATTGGCTGCCGCCAAGCTGGCCTCCTGATTCGGCCCGCTATTGGGCGTATGAATGATCGCCCGTTGTTGATCCAGGGAGACGGTGCCATTGCTGGCATTGACTGCAACGGTGAAAGAAATCTCCCCCGCCGCACTGCCCACACGACCGACCACACTGCCGGCCTCCAGGAACAGCAGAATATTGCTACCCGTGAGCGAATCATCCAAACCACTGTCCACGCCTGCCGCACTGACATTGAGGCTATAAACCGTGGTGCCGGCACCATCGGCACCATAACTGGATGTAAATGCACCCGCAAAACTGGTGCTGGTATTGCCGGACAGAGTGGTCTCATCAACCTGCAGACTGTCCGCGGCCAACCCATTGGAGCTAATGCTCGGGCCGTCATCCTTGAAGCTGATAGCACTGCCCAGATTGACCGATGCCGTAGCCGTGTCGCCATCCTTGTCGGTAATGGTGGCGCTCAGTTGCACGAGGTTGGCAGCTGCCAAACTGGACTCCTGATCTGCCCCACTGTTCGGGGTATGAATAATCGCCCGCTGTTGATCAAGGGTGACCTGACCGCTCGCATTGACCGAGACAGTAAATGACACCGCGCCACCGGCGTTGCCTACACGGCCCACAATCACGCCCGCCTCGTTAAACAGCAGGATATTACTGCCGGTAGCAGAATCATCCAGACCACTGTCTACCCCAGCGGCGCTGACGTTGAGCGCATACGTGGTGGTGCCAGCACCGTCGGCACCGTAGCTGCCTGTGAACAAGCCCGCAAAGTTAACCGTGGCATTGGTTGCCAGGTCGCTCTCATCCACTTGCAGGCGATCGTTGCCGGCGGCAGTGGCACTGATGCTCGGCCCATCATCCCGGAAGCTGATAGCACTACCCAGATTGACCGAAGCCGTAGCCGTGTCGCCATCCTTGTCGGTAATGGTGGCGCTCAGTTGCACGAGGTTGGCAGCTGCCAGACTGGACTCCTGATCTACCTCACTGTTCGGGGTATGGATAATCGCCCGCTGTTGATCAAGGGTGACCTGACCGCTCGCATTGACCGAGACAGTAAACGACACCGCGCCACCGGCGTTGCCTACACGGCCAACAATCACGCCCGCCTCGTTAAACAGCAGGATATTGCTGCCGGTAGCAGAGTCATCCAGACCACTGTCTGCGCCAGCGGCACTGACATTCAGGCCATAGGTGGTGGTGCCAGCACCGTCGGCACCGTAGCTCCCTGTGAACAAGCCCGCAAAGTTAACCGTCACATTGGTTGCCAGGTCGCTCTCGTCCACTTGCAGACGATCGTTGCCGGCGGTAGTGACACTGATGCTCGGCCCGTCATCCCGGAAGCTGATAGCATCACCCAGATTAATGGTCGCACTGTTGCCATCGCCGTCACGATCAGTGATGGTCGCCTTCAGTTGCACCAAGTTGGCAGACGCCAGGCTGACTTCCTGATTCGGCCCGTTGTTGGGCGTATGTATGATTGCGCGTTGCTGATCCAAATTGACCACGCCGCTGGCGTTCACTGAAATAGTGAATGACACAGCGCCTGTTTCGCTGCCCACACGCCCCACCACATTACCCCCCTCAAGGAACAAGAGGATGTTGCTACCCGAGGCAGAGTCATCAAGCCCGCTGTCTACCCCAGCGGCGCTGACAGTGAGCGCATACGTGATGGTGCCAGCCCCATCAGCGCCGTAGCTCGACGTAAATGCTCCGGCGAAGCTGACGTTGGCATTGGTTGCCAAGTTGGATTCATCCACCTGCAGCGAATCAGCCGTTGCGACACCAGCACTTATGCTTGGGCCGTCGTCTCTGAAACTGATGACACTGCCCAAATTCAAAATGGCGCTGCTGGAATCACCATCGCCATCGACGACAGTGGCGCTCAGTTGCACCAGATTGGCACTGGCCAAGCTGGACTCCTGATCCGCCGTCGTGTTCGGTGCATGCGCAATAGCCCGCTGTTGATCCAGCGTCACCACGCCACTGGCATTTACGGATACGGTGAAAGATACAGCCCCTGTCGTACCACCAACACGACCTACGACCTGACCGCTTTCCAGGTACAGCAGAATATTGCTGCCGGTCGCGACATCGTCCAAACCGCTGTCCACACCATTGACGCTGACTTGCAGGCTGTAGGTGGTGGCACTACCGGGGCCATCGGCACCGTAGTTGGTAGAGAACAATGATGCGAAGCCGGCGCTGGCATTGGTCGCCAGATTGGTTTCATCAACCTGCAAGGAATCGGCAACAGGCGAGCCGGCGCTGACAGTCGGTATGTCATTCTCGATAAGCACCAAGAAATCACCCAGCAGAGCAACCGGATCCACGCCAACGCTGGCCTTCAGAAGGCTGGCAAAGTTCATGACCAGCAACGCGTTGTCATCGCGCCCAGCCGCCGGATGGTCCAGCGGGCCACTGAGGGTGAAGGTGTAGTCGCCGTTGGTTTGCACCTGCAAGGTAAAGATGGTCGGGCCAGCAGCGCCTGCTTTTGCGGTCAGGGTATTGTTTGAAACGCTGTAGACCAGGCCCACGCCATCGGAACTGGCTGGCTGCAGGCCTGCGGTACTGCCCGAGAGGCTGAACTGAACACCCGCAGACGAACCCACAACCAGTTCGCCAACATTGCCGGTGGCAACCGTGGTAATCACATCATTATCGGTGATACCGCCGGGCAACTCGTCCTCGTCAACCCTGGCAATAACCGGGCTGATGTCCGCCACATTAACGGTCAGATTGGCGCTGGAGGGGTCGCCGTCCTTATCAACGATGCTGTAGGTGAAGGCCTCGGTCTTATCACCGGTGACATTTATAGGTGCCTGGTAGGTCCACGCCCCGGTGCTGAAGTTGAAGCTCAGCTTGCCGCCTTCAGGCGTCGTGATATTGCTCAACTGGCTGCCGGCAATGTTAGGCCCAGAACTCGGATCGATAGTGCCTGCGCCGTCCCACACGTAGGTGATGCCATTGATCACGATGGACTGGATATAGCCCGACCCGTCAGCGCCAAAAGCATCGTCATCGCCACCACCAGCAACACCATCGCTACCCAGCAAAACATTGCCGCTGACCAGCGCACCGATCTGACTCAGTAAGGTATCAATCAGGCCCGTGAAATCGCCGACCTGAATGGGTGCGCCCACGCCATCGAGATCAACATCCTGCAACCGCTCAATATTGACGCCACTGCCCACGCCCACCGCAGTCACTCCAATGGCATGGCTGCTGAGGAAGGTTTGCCAGGCTTGCGCCGTACTGTCTGACAATGAGTTGCCGTTAGTGCCCGTCTGCTCATTAGGGTTGCCGTCACTGATAAAGAACACCTGATTGCTCGCACCGGCAACCGGTGTATAGACGGCCATGGTTTCCTCAACCGCGGCGGTAAAGTCCGTCTGCCCATTGAACGGACGACTGCCATTCTCTGCAGGATTGAGGCTACCAATCAAATTTGAGAAAGCGGCAAAATCACTGACGGCAGCGAAGGATTTAGCAGTCCCGGAGAAAGCAACGACCTTGATTACGACATCGCCCGAGGTGCCATTGAACAAGGCCTGCCCAGCCGCGCGAACGGCCTGCAACATGGTATTGAGTTCGGCGTTATCAACGCTGCCGCTGAAATCCAGCACAAAGGCGACATTGAAGTCCTTGCCTTGCGAGGCCTGGACGGTGGCAACGTCGTCCCGGGCTTGCGGGGTGTCATCGTCAACATTGATCGACAAGCTACCCGTGGCGGTGTCGCCATCCTTATCAATCACCTGATACGTCAGGGTAAAGGCTTGGTTGTTTTCCTGATCAGCCGTGGCATGTTGGATGGGCGCGTTTTGAGTAACCGTATAAGCACCGTTTGACTGATTCAGCGTCACAGTCAGGACGGTGGTAGCCCCCTGCTTAATCAGCAGTGAGCTACCCGAAGTCTGGTAGGTGAACCCCGCAGGTGCACCACCGACCAACCACTGCATACTCCCGGCGCCATCCGCACCGAAATGATGACCCAAGGTGCCACTGGTGAGGGTTGACTCAACATCATCGCCCACCCCACCGGCAATCCCGCCGGGTAAAGCGTCGTCATCCAGTTGCACGGGGGCATTAGGTAGCGCGCGCGGCGCGTCATCCTTGAAGCTGATCACCGCGCCAATGTCGATGCTGGCACTGGCCTGATCACCATCGCCATCGGTGACAGTTGCGTTCAGCTTGACGTGTCCAGCACCTAAGAATTTAGCTTCATCCGGGTCGCCCGTTGGGTGAACGATGGCGCGAATCTGATCGAGCGTCACTGCACCGGAATCGTTCACGCTCAAGGTAAACACCAGCTCATTTGTGCCAGCGGTGCGGCCTTCAATCACGCCTGCATTCAAGCTGAGAACCACTGCCTCGTTAGTCTCGGCATCCACAAGCCCTGAATTGGCGTTCTGCACACTCAAGTCATAGCTGAGATTTTTCAGACCATCAGCACCGGCCTGCACATTGAATACACCGCTGAAATTAGCGGTGGCATTAAACGCCAGATTGGACTCATCGACCTGCAACGAAGAGCCCCAAGTGACGTTGGTGCTGACATCGTTGTAATCGAAATCAGAGGTCAGGGTCTGGTCTTCCCAGTTCTGATTACCCGCACTGCTGGTGTCTTGCAGATGCGAGCCGCCAGGGTTGAGGCTCGCATCACTGAACAACACATTCGCCCCATCAGCACCGGTCAACGGTTGACCACCCAGCATGGCGGTCCACTTACCACCCACCTGTTCGAAGGTGAGGCTCGCGCCATTGCTCAATGCCAGATTGGCCGCGCCATTGGGGATGATAAAGAAGCCGGTGCTGGCAGGATCAAGGCCGCTCAGGTCTGCCACCGCACCGACGGATTGCAGCTTGACGTTAGCCCAGATCACCTGGCCGTCCAGCGGCGTACCATCAGCGGCTTTGTTGTAGTAGCCATAGGTGTTGTGGAAGCCGGCATTAGTGCCTTGGAAAGTCACGAATGAGCTCACGCCAATGCTGCCGGCTTGAATCGTAGGGGTGTCGTCATCAATGCTGACCACTAACGAGCCCATTGCCGAGTCGCCATCGCCGTCAGTAACCGTGTAACCAATGTTCAGACTGATGTCGTCCTCGGTGCCGGTGACTGGATGCATCAGCGGTTGAAGCAGATTCAGTGTGTAAGCCCCACTTGCAGGATCGGTCAGCTGCACCGTCACCAAAACGCCCCGGTCGGAGCTGATGGTCAGGGTCTGTGTGGCCTCCGCCCAACTGGAGGTCACGCTTTCTGTTCCAAGCGTCGCCGGCCCACTTAATGCCAACGATTTAAAGCCATCAGCACCGGCTGTGAATACAAGGTTGCCACTTAGGCTGGTCGCCGCACCGCTGACATCCCCAGGACCACCATTGATACCGCCCGCCAAACCCTCATCATCCAGCACAACCTGAGCGGTCAGTTGGCCGGCAGTCGGCGCATCATCCTCAAAGCGGAACACGTCTTTCACGCCTAAGTCGATGGACACACTGGCGCTGTCGCCGTCGCCATCGGTGAGGGTTTGTGTCAGCAGCAAGGTGCCTTCGCTGAGGTTCAAGCTTTGGCTGTCGTCCGCGTTAGACGCGTCGCTGTGCCACAGGTTATCGAGCAGGTTCAGCGTCACTTCACCGTTGGCCGGGTCGATGGTCAGGGTGAAATAGTCCACGCCGCAGGCGCTGCCGGTGATGACGTTGCCCACTTGGTTGAGGACGATTGGCTCGCCTTTGCCATCAGCCGCGCTGGCATCCACCGCAAACAAACCGCTCGGCACATCGTCGCCGTTCAGTTCTAAGCGGTACACGGTGCCGTCTGCACCGGCACCGTCCGCGCCGTATTGGCTATTAAATTGATCCTGTACCGCTGCTGCACTCAGCACTGCACTGGCCACGCCATCGTTGCCAGCGCCACCGAGGCTGATCAGGCTTTCATCGACGAGGGCGGCTTGCAGTGGCCGAGCTTCGACGTTGAGTCGGGCCAGCGGTGCATCGTCTTCAAAACTGAAAGCGCCTTTTGTGCCCAGATCGATGGACACGCTGGCGCTGTCACCATCGCCATCGGTGAGGGTTTGCGTCAGCAGCAAGGTGCCCTCGCTGAGGTTCAGGCTTTGGCTGTCGTCAGCATTGGTCGCATCGCTGTGCCAGAGATTATCGAGCAGGTTCAGCGTCACAGCGCCGCTGGCCGGGTCGATGGTCAGGGTGAAATAGGCCACGCCGCCGGCACTGCCGGTGATGACATTGCCCACTTGGTTGAGAACGATTGGCTCGCCTTTGCCATCGGCAGCGCTGGCATCCACCGCAAACAGACCGCTCGGCACATCGTCGCCGTTCAGTTCCAAGCGGTAAACGGTGCCGTCTGCACCGGCACCGTCCGCGCCGTATTGGCTGTTGAATTGATCCTGTACCACTGTTGCACTCAGCACCGCGCTGGCCACGCCGTCGCTGCCAGTACCCCCGAGGCTGATCAGGCTTTCATCAACGATGGCGGCTTGTAATGGTCGAGCTTCGACGTTGAGTCGGGCCAGCGGTGCATCGTCTTCAAAGTTGAAGACGCCTTTCACGCCGAGGTCGATGGACACGCTGGCGCTGTCGCCGTCGCCATCGGTGAGGGTTTGCGTCAGCAGCAA